>JBCCEZ010000050.1:0-34711 GCA_039030015.1 Gemmatimonadota bacterium
CCCCCCCCACGTTCTATTCGGCCTTCAGCGCTCGAACCGGATCGACCCGAGCGGCCCGGCGGGCCGGGATCCACGTCGCCAGCGTCGACACGAAGGCGAGTAACGCCGCCGTTCCGGCCAACGTGAGAGGGTCATTGGCCTGCACGCCGTACAGGAGGCTCGTCATCGCGCCGCCCAAGGCGATCGACGCGATCAGGCCGAGTACGAGGCCGATTGCGGTCAGTCGCAGCCCCTGAGTGACGAAGCTCTTCAGGACGGTCCCCGCCGGCGCGCCGAGCGCCATCCGGACACCGATCTCCTGTGTCCTGCGACTCACCAAGTAGGCGACGACACCGTACAGGCCCACCGTGCCCAGGAGGAGTGCGACCGCGGCCGCGATCCCCAACAAGACGACCGCGAAGGACGTCGCCGCCAGCGAATCGTCCACGACCGTGCGGACGGTTCGTGGATTGATCATCGGCAGCTTCGGGTCGACACCCCGGAGCGCGGATCTCGCCCCCTCGACCAGCTGAAGAGGGTCGCCCGACGTGCGCAGGACGAGATCGATGGCGAGCGGCGGAGCGGGCTCTTCGGGCGAGCCCCGGAGAAGCGGGTAGTACACCATGGGCAGAGGATCGTCCTCGACGCTGTCGAAGCGAACGTCCGCGGTGACGCCCACGACCTCCCAGCTGTTCTCGGCCCCCTGCCCTCGAACGAGACGCCCCACGGCGCTCTGTCCGGGCCAGAATGCGTCGGCCATCGCCTTCGAGATCACGACGGCGCGCCGGCCATCGGCTTGATCATCCCAGCCCAGTGTCCGTCCCTCGAGAAGATCGATTTCCATCGCGTCCCAGTAGCCCGGCGTCACCTGCCGCACCTCGATCATCGGGCCGAGCTCACCCTCGGGCAGCGGGTTGTCGACCGGCTCCATCGGGCTCGCCGACTTCGCACCGGTGAGTGGGATCCCCGTGGCCGCTCCGACGAGGCTCACCCCCGGCAGCGCAGCCAACCGCTCGTCGAGCTGCCTGTGGAAGTCCAGCACCTGGCTCGGCTCGCTGTACTCCGCGTTCGGAAGCCCGATCGCGAAGGTCAGCACGCCGTCCGGAGCGAAGCCGGGATCGACGGTGCGGAGAGCGTTGAAGCTCCGAAGCATGAGACCGGATCCGACGAGCAGGACGAGCGCCATAGCGACCTGGGCCACCACGAGGCCGTTGCGTGCACGCATCCGGTCGCGGCCACCTGTCGACGAGCGCCCGCCGTCTTTGAGCGCGTTGGACAGATCCCGCCCCCCCGGCCCCACCGCCGGGAGCAGTCCGAAGAGGATGCCGCTGGCCAACGAGATCGCGAAGGTGAAGACGAGCACGCTCGGATCGATGCCGATGCGGAGCGCTTGAGGTAGGTCCGCGGGAGCGAGGGCGAGCAGTCCCTTTACTCCGAAGGTGGCAAGGCCCACCGCCACGACGCCGGACGCGAGCGCGAGGGTGATCGACTCCGTCATGTGCTGCCGGAAGACGTCGAGTCGGCTCGCGCCGATCGCCCGCCGCAGTGCCTGCTCGCGGTGGCGAGCCTCGGCCCGGACGAGGAAGAGATTGGCCACGTTCGCACACGCGACGAGCAGCACGATCCCCACCGTTCCGAGCAGGACCCAGAGGACCGGCCGAACATCCTCGACGATCAGCTCCTTCAAGGGCTTCACGTCCGAGTCGAGGCCGGCCTGCATGATGCCGGTCACCATGTCGTCCTCCCCTTCGTCCGCGAACGCGTAGAGGAGGTCGTGCATCTCGGTGTCGGCGCTCTCCGCCGTAGCGCCCTCACGGAGGCGGGCCAGCCCGATGTGGCTGAGGGATCCAGAATCCGGGGCGTCGGGATCGATCTCGAGCGGGAGCCAGACGTCCTCGTCGAGCACACCAAAATCCGAGGGCATGATTCCGATGACGCGACGCTGGACGCCGTCCATCTCGACGAGCGTCCCGATCACAGCCGGGTCACCACCGAAAGACTGCTGCCAGAGTGAGTTCGCCAGTACGACGACCGGCTCGGCGCCGGGTCGGTCCTCACCCACGGCGAAGCCTCGCCCGATGAACGGGTGCACACCCAACACGTCGAAGTACTCCTGCGTCACGACGGCCGCGGTGAGCTGCTGAGGATCGGCGTCGGACACGAGTGTGACGTTCGTATTCGTCATCACCGCAAAGGACTCGACCTCGCGGGCGCGCTCCAGGTACATCATGAAGAGCGCATCCGAGTGCGGGATGACCGGCACGTTCACGCCCAGACCCGGAGCCTCGTGGTTGTAGCTCACGAGCTCGTGCGCGTCGGGGAAGGGCAGAGGGTTGATGAGCACCCCGTCCACCACCGTGTAGATCGCCGTGTTCGCCGCGATCCCGACAGCCAGGGTCATCCCTGCCACCACCGTAAAGAGCGGCCGCCGGATCAATCCACGAACCGCCGTACGTACGTCCCTCGCCAACCCATCCATCGTCCAACCCTCGGTTCTCAGGTACCACGCATCGGCCATCGCGCCGAGCGCATGTCGCATGGAGCCACCACTCGCGGTGAGCTCGCCCTCCCACTGCTCGATCCACTCCGCCCGTTCGCTCGCCGGCACGAGTACGGACACGATGCGCACCCAGGTGCGTGCGCGATCCATCAGGCGTCCCCGGTCGGTGCCGGAGGTAGGTCTCCCAGCAGGGAGCGCATCTGGGCGAGCTTGCGCTCCGCCTCGACGAGGATCTCGGCCCCCGCCGGTGTCAGCTCGTATGTGCGCCGGCGCGGCCGGCCTTGGGCATGAGCCTCGGCCTCGTCCTCCCAGCGCGATCGCAGCCAGCCGGCCTTCTCGAGACGTCGGAGTGCTGGATACACGGTCCCACTGGGCAGACCGCACGCCTCCATCACCTCGAACCCGTATCGATACCCACTCGAGATCGCGCGGAGGATCAGGGCTGTCACCTGCGTCATTCGAATCGAACCCACGGTCGCCTCTGCAGTTTTCTACATAGGAGTGCAGTTTTCTACATAGCAGTCCTACGGCGTGGTGTCCACGGCGGTTTCAGATACGACGAAGGGCCCGGACGACGAGTCGTCCGGGCCCCGTGCCGCCCGCTATGCGGGCCAATGGATCACCGCATCAGAGGCCGCCACCCCGCTGGCCACCGATCCGCTCGAGGCGACGCTCGAGCTCGCGAATCGCTCGCTCGCTCCGCCGATCCATATCGCCCTCGGAATCCGAGATCCGCTCTTGGAGCTCACGCATCAGCTCTTCAGCGCGGCGCTCTGCCTTCGCCCGCTCCTCGTCGTCCCACTCCTCTTCCCACGCCTCGACCTCGTCCTCCAACTCCTCGGCGAGTGCCTCCAGCTCTTCCTCGAGTCCCTCGAACTCTTCCTCGAGCCGTTCACCCCACCCTTCGAACTCGGCTTCGAGTTCTTCACCCAGCCATTCGAGCTCCTCACCGAGCTCCTCGAGGTCGAAGGTCATCTCTTCCATACCATCGAGGTCGATGACCATCACGTTGCCATCGAACTTCATGTCGAAGTCGAAGCCGTCCGCGTCGAAGTCGAAATCGAAGTCGCCGTCATCGAAGTCGAAGTCGAAATCAAAGTCGAAATCGAAATCGAAATCGAAATCCTCGCCGAAGTACTGGTCGAAGTCACCAGCTCGGACGTGCACGCGCTCGCGAACCCGACGCTCGGCACGCTCACGGGCGCGCTGGCTCCGCTCCTGCGCGCGGACCGCGAGTTCCTGCGCCCGGACCTCACGCTCCTGCGCACGCATCTGGCGCTCCTGAGCGCGCACTTCGCGCTCGCGAACCCGCTCCTGCTGATCGTTCACGCGAAGTCGAACGACCTCCGCGTGCTCGAGCGCTTCCTGAACCTCTCGCTGGACGCGCTCGACCTTGATGTTCGACAGCTGTACCACGGTCGCACACTCGTCGTCGCGCACGCTGATGTTCGGCGTCACGACGACGGAACGCTCCTGCCCCCCGAGTGCGACCACGACCCGCTGCGGCTCCACGGTGTGCTCGGCGTGGATCGCCTCACAGGCACTCACAGCGACGTTCTCGTCCGAGGCGTCCGCCAGGAGAAGCGTGGCCCCTCCCGCGAGCGCGGCCCCTCCAACGATCATCGCAACCGACCACGCGTCCGTCCGCAACTGATGCATACCCCTCCCCTCCGTGGAATCGACCATCTGTACTGTCTGACGAGGTTCGGCGTAAAAAGGTTGCGACCCTTCCCAGGGACCCCTCGACCGCCGGCCGCTGTACATTTCCGCGGATCGATCGACCCCGTTCCTCTGCGGTTTCATGAGAGTTCTGCCCACCCTTCTCGTCCTCGGCGCCGTTGCGGCACCGATCGCAGCTCAACAAGAGCTTCCCCGCGACCTCGCTACGGTCGAGCAACAACGTTCACGAGCATGCGTCGGCGTGCTCGAGCGCGTTGCCGTGCTCGACACCGAGCTGTCTCCGTACGCCGCCCGCTCCCAGCGCATTCAAGCGATCGCCGAAGCGGTCGTGATCGAGGACCCGAGTGTGGTCCAGTCGCTCGCGACCGACGACCCCTTCGAGTCGGCGGTGGCTGCGTGGTTCACCACGGACCAACTATTGGCGCAGCGCTTCGTGGAGACCGGCGTCGAAGCGATTCAAGACGAGCGCGCGACGGGTCGGACCACGATCATGCAGCGCATCGGGGAGGCGATGACGCAGGTACAGGCCGGCGCGGACTCCATTCTGGCGCAGAACGAGGAGACCGTTCTGGCCGCAGGCCCCTGCGACGGAGCGGTCTTCGTGCGGCCCGCTGTCGTGGAAGCGTGTGAAGGAACGGCCGGGCCGATCTGCGATGCCGCCCGTGCCCCGGACTCGCCCCCCGCCGGCTTCTTCTTCGTCGACGACGCGAACAGCCTGTGGGACATGCGTGAGCTTCGTCCGTGGACCGCGCCGACCGGAATCCAGGTCGGCCCGACCGGCCAACTCGATGGCGCACGAACCGTCGGGTACGCACGGGTCGGCAATATCGTCGTGACCGTGGCACTCTCTCCCGTGCTCCGGCCGCGAGAGGAGATCTCCCCGGCGGAGCGCTTCCAGTTCGACCAAACGAACCAGGCACTCGGCTTCATCTTCGATCACCCGACCATCGCGTTCACACCGGGCTTCGGTATGCGCGCGGCGCTCCCCGAGGCTCTGAGCGGCGAGGATGCCTACATCATCCACTTCGGGGACCCTGGCGACCCGGATGTGATCTGGCGCGGGGAGGCGGGCACAGGGACGGCCCTTGAGGCGACGATCCCGATGGCCGCGGGTCACGTGCTACGCTTGCGCAATGGCGACGCGCTCGCGCTCACGGCGCTCGAGGGCGACGACCCGCGGTTCACGATCACCTTAGACACGACCGGTCAGGCAGAAGCCGCCGATGCCTTGGTGACGTACATGACCGCGCAGCTCGGGACCGATTTGAATCAGCTACTCCCGCCGAGCGGGCAGGGGCCGACCGGTCAGGAGCGGGACTAGCGCACCACCCCGGTGCCGCCGATCCGGTCGTCCACGACGAACTTGTCGCGCGCCGGCATCACGACGGCCGGAAGCGTTTCCGCGTTCATGACGGCATCCTCGGGCACGATCTCGTTGAGGTGCAGGATGTACGCGATCACAGCGTAGACCTGGTCCTCCGTGAGAATCCCCGGGGTGAGCTGAGGCATCGCCTTACGGATGTAGTCGTAAAGGGTCGTGGCGTACGGCCAGTAGTTTCCGACCGTCCGCGTCGTCGGGACGTCGTCCCACTGCTCGGAGTCGACGAGGCGGTCGTTCGGCCCCTCGGTACCGGTCGGTCCGTGGCACGCGACGCAGTGGATCATGTACACCTCTCGCCCCTCGGCGACCGACCCCTGCCCCGGAGGAAGCCCTTCCCCATCGGGCCGGACGTCGATATCCCACATCGCCACACGGGCGGCCGACGCCTCGGCTCCGAAGTCGAACCGATCCGGCGCATGGGAAGGCAGGACGTTCCCGTCCTCCACCATCGCGGCATCACTCGCTCCCGACTGCGGGTTCTCCGGCCGCGGCTCCATGGTGCACCCTGCGGAGATGAACGCCGCGACGACCATCAGTCCTGCGAGTCGTGCACAGCGACGGGCAGTCGTCGGGCGCGTCATACCAGCTCCCCGAGTCCGAAGGTGACCTCACCGGTCCGGGCGATCTTCCAAGCGCGCTGGTGATTCTGGTGGTACGACGTCCGCTCACCGCGCGCGTCCCAGAGCTGCTGGACCGTAGGCTGGACATACCCCGTCTCGTCGGTCGCGCGACTCATGATGATCGTGTCCTGACCTCGCCACTCGAAGAGATGTCGGAAGCGCACCGTCGCCTTGGGCAGGATGGGTCCCTGGATGTCGGCGTCGACCCAGTTCCGCCCACCGTCCGTGCTGACCTCGACCCGCGTGATGCGACCCCGGCCGGACCAGGCCAGTCCACGCAGCTCCCACCATCCCTGCTCGGGGAGCGCGTAGGGGAAGGACGGGAAGGTGATGACCGACTTGGCGTCCATCGTCAGGCTGAACTGCCTCACCGTCCCGTCGCCGAGGGGGTCGGTGTACTTGGAGGTCTCGTCGCGCGTGTGCGTCGGCTGGTCGGTCACCTCGATGCGTCGCAGCCACTTCACACTCGTGTTGCCTTCGTACCCGGGATTGAAGAGCCGCAGAGGGTACCCCTGCTCAGGACGCAGCCGCTCTCCGTTCTGTCCGTAGGCGAGGATCGAATCGTCCATCACCTTGTCCAGCGGGACGCTCCGCGACATCACCGCGGAGTCGCTCCCTTCGGCCAAGATCCAGCGGGCACCCGGCCGGACGCCGACTTCCCGCAGGATCGTCGACACCGCCACGCCGGTCCACTCGCTCGTCGAGAGCAGCCCGTCCATCTGCTGGACCGTGACCTCGGTCGGCATCCGGGTCCGACTGTACACGCCCCCGCCGTTACCGGAGCACTCCAGGAAGCGGATCCGCGACACCTGCGGAAAGCGCATGAGGTCGGACATCCGAAAGACCATCGGCCGCTCCACCATGCCGTGGACGAGCAACTCGTGGTTCTCGAAGACGATGTCGGGAATGCCGGCGTGGTGTCGTTCGAAGTGAAGATCGCTCGGGGTGATCGTCCCCATGAGGTCGGCGAGCGGCGTCCGTGAAGAAGACGACAGCGCCTGCGTACGCATGAGTCGGCGCGGGTTCTCTGCCGCCGCCCGGCTGCCGATCTCCGAGACGAAGCGCCCAGGGACTCGGGTCGGATCGGCGACCTGCTGCGGTGTCTCTTCCGCGACCAATCGAATGGCATCGGACTGAGTGTGGACCACACCCGCCGCGATGGCCCCCGACGTGGTGGCGAGCCACGCCCTTCTCGAGAGCTTGGAGCGATCGGAGCCGGACATGCACGTCCTCCTCTGGGTGACAGAGCAGCGCGGGCCACCACGAGGCGTGTCGACCCCACCGAACCGCGACCAACGTGCGACTCGCGCGCGCGCCGGGCTAGACCGGGTCGCTGGACGATGGCGCTGCGGCTCCTCAAATTCTCCGCGACTTACGGTTCACCCGGTCGGAGTTCGTGTTCATGCGTCGTGCCCTCTCCTGTACCCTGCTCGCCTCGCTCGTGGCTGCGGCCCCCCTGCTCGCCCAGGACGTCGACCTGCCGTCGGAGTTCGACGAGGTCATGCCGCTGCACCACGACGGTAAGGGCCTCGGTCCGTTCTCGCGTGCGATTACGACCGATTCGGAGATGGCGCAGCTCTACTTCGACCAGGGTGTTCAGCTCTTGTACGCCTTCACCCCGTCCAACGCGGCGCGGTCGTTCCGTGAGGCGTGGAAGGCGGACCCGGACTGCGCGATGTGCTACTTCGGTGAGGCGTGGGCGTGGGGCCCCTATCTGAACGGCCCGATGACGGCGCCCGACGCACCCAGGGCGCACGCCGCCATCCGCTTGGCGATGGAGAAGAGAGACCACGCCTCCCCGGTGGAGCGTGCCCTGATCGAGGCGATGGCGATTCGCTACGAAGCCGAGCACGACCGGGACAAGCGCCGCGAGCTCGACGAGCAGTGGGCCGAAGCGATCAACGACGTCTACGAGCAGTTCCCTCACGATCTCGATGCCGGCTTCCTGGCCGGTGAGTCCCTGATGCTGCTTCAGCCTCGCCGCGGACGGTGGGACATCGGGAATCCCGAGGTCCAGGAGATCCATCGCGTATTGGAGTCGGTCCTCGACCAGGACATCACCCATCCTGGGGTGTGCCACCTCTACATCCACGCCACCGAGCCGACGGACGACCCGGGCCTTGCCGAGGACTGCGCCGACTACCTCGGTCAGTCGATCCCGGGTGCGAGCCACATCCAGCACATGCCGTCGCACACCTACAACCGGATCGGGCGCTGGGGTGACGCGGTGAAGGCGAACACCGACGCATGGCACTCGGATTTGAAGGCCGACCACGGGGTAGGCTTCGCGATCTACCCGTCTCACAACCTTCACATGTTGCTCTTCGCCGCATCGAATGACGGTCAGGGCGCCGTTTCCGTGCAGGCCGCACGCAACTACGCCGACCTGATGGGCGGGGCGACCTTCTACACCGCCCTGACGATGCTACGCTTCGGGATGTTCGAGGAGATCCTCGAGTTGAACGAGCCTCCCGAGGGCACGGTCTTCCGCGGTTTGTGGGACTTCGCCAAGGGGTATGCCCACCTTCGCCTCGACGACGAAGGCACGGCTCGTTGGTACCTGCACCGGGTCAACAAGGCGATGGAGGACGATCCTGACAACGCCTTCCGCGGACACCGGGCGACCCAGCTCCTCGGCGTCGTGGGTGCGGTGCTGGAAGGAGAGATCCTCCGGGCGAACGGTGAACTCGACCGGGCGATCGAGGTCATGCAAGCCGGCGGCGAGATCGAGGACGGCCTCCGATACGACGAGCCCGAGCCGCTCAACTTCTCGATCTGGACGTGGGTCGGGGATGCGCTACACGAAGCCGGCCGGTACGAGGAGGCCGAAAACGCCTTCCGTCACGAACTTCATAAGCACCCACACAACGGCTGGTCGCTCTTCGGGCTCGAGCGAGCCCTGCGTGCTCAGGGGAAAGACGCGGAAGCCGCGGAGGTGAACGCGGAGTTCAGGGAGGCTTGGGCGCGCTCCGACACCTACCTGAGGTCACCGATCTTCTAGACGACGGTGGCCGTGCTAGCGCTGGCCCTCCATTCGGCGGGCCAGCGTTTTGGCCGATCGGCGCGCTCCCAGTCCCAACAGTCCGAAGACGCCGGCCGACACCGCGTACTTGAGTTCCTGGAAGACCGCTCCGGTCAGCATGCCGCCCTGGGCTTCGCCTGCGCGCATCGCCCGCACCTGAAGCACATCCAGCGCGAAGACGCCCATACAGCCGACGAGGATCACACACGTCGCCAGGCACACCATGCCCACGGACGCGACGATGCGAGGCCGCTCGTCCAGGTGGGCCGCGACCACGATCAGGATCAGACCGAGGGTCGGAGTCTGCATGTACCCGGCCGCCAAGCCGAGGAAGCCGTATCGCCACGCCGCCTGATCCGGGCGCATCGGCCACACGGTCGTCGTGAGGTCGATCGCGGCGGTCAGGATGAGGGCGAAGCCGAAGAGGTAGACGCCCCACAAGAACCACGGAGACACGTCGGAAGCACGCATGAGCCCACTTTTGGGTCAGGAACCGTGACAGACTTCATATAAGTCCCAAACGAAACGGGGCGCGAGCCTTTTAAAGCCCGCGCCCCGATCGTGAAAAAGGCCGTTCGCCTATACGATGTCGGCGAAGCGCCTCCGGCTCGCGAAGGCGAGGAGTCCGATTCCGGTCAGCATGAGCAGGACCGTAGACGGCTCCGGCACTTCTACCGTACGCATCAGGAACTCCTGACCGCTGTACGAATGGCCAAGCGGTACGTCGGCCTCACTGAGGACGTACCAGCCGGTCGTGTCGTACGACCCGGCGTTGTCGTCGGCCAGGGAGGCGAAGTAGTTCCGCGCAGCCCATGTCCGCTCGTTGTTGTCGCCGAGGTTACCGGGACCCGTTGCCGTGTCCCAGATCAGCGAGTGGAGACCACCCCAGACGTGATTCCTGCTGAAGTTGGTCCCGGCGAACATCGTCTCCAACGCGGTCTCGTGATCCTGCCACGAGTCGAAGAGCGAGGAGAGATACGCCGAACGCTGGTAGCGACCGAAGTCACCCAGGCGAGTGTTCGTGAGGTCACCGCCGATCGCGTTCACCGTCACCAGGCCATTGGAGTTGCTGGCATAGTGCAGGTAGTCGACGCAGTAGACGGAAAACTGAGGTGAAGCCGTGGTACGGCCGGTAATGCCGTTGGCTTCGAAGTGGGCCGTGTACGGCCCGACTTGCACCCCGTAGGTGCTGCCCACTCCCGAACCGCCGACGAAGTCGAGGTACTCGAGCGGGAGGGGCGTCCCGTTGAAGATCTGCGCGTTCGCCGTAGCGGGCGAAAGCGCGATCGCCAATCCGAGACTGAGGAAAAGAGCCTTTTTCATGTATGTGTTCCCTGGGGGGTGGGTTCACAGGCACGTGCGTGCCAACGGACCACACCCTCGCAACCCTCGTGCCGGAGGGAGGAAACCGTAGCAGGGAACGGGATCCCAGGCGGCGCAAACCGGGCCTAAGCCACTGCCCTGCAAACAGTTACACGACACTGAGCTCGGTTCGCTATCGTCTACCGAACTGCGCCCGAACACAACCCGAAGATTGTGGCATTGTTGCGTCGGCACCACGCCGTTTTGGGGTGTTGCAGCCACACATCACCCTACGGCTCCAGCGTCGTTTCTCGAAGAGCTGGAGGCACTTGGAAGACCTCCTCCAGGTGGTCTTCGACGGCTCGGACGAGGTCCACTCGTCCGCCGAGTCGTGTCAACGCAGCACTCCGATCGAGCACGAGTTCGGGGGTCGAGGAGCCCGGTAGGTGCGCGTGGCAGACCAAAACCGTGGCCGCGCGTAGACAGACCTCTCGATCGCTCTCCGGATCCTCGAGCCGGACGAGGGCGGCTTCGATCGCGGCGCGAGCGGTCCGCCTGCCCCCTCGCCCCAACAACGCCGCGACCGGTCCGAGCAGGACCAGAGCGACTCCGATCAGGATCACGAAGGGACTCAAGAAATCCCCTCCGGGCACGGCCCCTCTCACGGCGGGCCACGCGCCCAGCAGGGCGAGGCCTGCGATTCCGGTCACGCATCCAGCGGGGCCCCGGCTGACCGGCGGAGGGCGTTCGAGGAGTTCGTCGTGCGTCTCCGCGATGATCTCGCGGTCCTCTGCGTCGAGGATCACCCGAGGCGCCCCGGTGTGCTATGGTTCATGGAGGCAACTTCCCGCGGGCCTAGATGAGGAGCAAGCGATGCCGTACTACGAATACCGCTGCACGACGAGCGGCCGCACCGTCGAAGTCCGGCACGGGATGAACGAGACTCCGTCCACGTGGGGTGAACTGACCGCCCTGGGCGTGGTGGACGCGGAAGGCACCCCGGCGGATACGCCGGTCGAACGCCTCATCAGCGCTCCGGTCCCTCTGGCCGGTGGAGCCGGACAGGGTGACCTGCCGAGCTGTGGCACCGGATGCGCGTGCGCGGCTCAACACTGACGGGACGCTGACCCACCACGACGTCGACGCCGCGGTCCTCGGATCCGGCGCAGCGGGCTGCGCGGCGGCCTCCGTCCTCGTGCGGACCGGCCACACGGTCGCATTGATCGCGCCCGGAGACCCTCCTGCGGCCGACCTCGCGGTTTCGATTCCACCGAGCGCCGCTCGAATCCTCAGCGAACTCGGCTTCTCGGACGCGCTTCTCGGAGCCCGCTTCCAACCGAACACCGGGAACACGGTGTGGTGGGCCGGCGGGCCGGCGCGTACGGAAGCCTTCGCAGGAGGTGCAGGCGTCCACATCGATCGCCGATCCCTCGAACGGGCGCTCATTCCCGAAGTGGACCGGCGGGGCGCGCGGAGAATTTCTGGTCGAGTACGCGGCGCCGAGCGAACCGCCGACGGCTGGCTCATCCAGTGCGACGTCGGCGACGACCGGCGGTCCCTGACCGCTCGCTGTGTGGTCGACGCGACCGGCCGTCAGGGAGTCCTCACCCGGACGCACCTCGGACGGTCCACCGACGCGGACACGACGACCCTCGCGATCATCCGCCGCTACGAAGCCGAGGACGGGTGGGCGGATCAGGACGGTCGTACCTGGATCGAGAGCCATGCGAACGGGTGGGTGTGGTCGCTGCCGCTGAGCCGAACCGTTCGTTGTGTCACCGTAATGCTGGACCAGCGGACGGTCGACATAGACGGCGATCTCGCCCAGCTCTTCTCGGAACAATTGGCTCGCGCGCCTCACATCGAGGAGCAGCTGGTGTCGGCTCGGCCGACAGGAAGCCCGTGGGCGTGCCCGGCGTCGCTGTACCACAGTGACCGGTACGCCACCGACGGCCTTGTCGCGGCCGGTGATGCCGGGGCGTTCATCGACCCCCTCTCTTCGTACGGCGTCAAAAAGGCCCTGTCTTCCGGCTGGCTGGCGGGTATCACGGCCCACACCCTCCTCAGCGACCCGGAGATGAGCGAGCAGGCACTCGCCTTCTTCGATGCCCGCGAGCGCACGGTCTACGCCCGGTACCGAGCCGCGTCGGCTCCCTTCTTTCGCGCCGCGGCCGAAGCGTATGGCACACGGTACTGGATGGAGCGGGCAGAGGCGGCCGACCGGGCGGGCCGGACCGTAGCCGATCGGGTTCCCGACGGGGGAACCGCGAACCACTTCGACCCCGATCGCCTCGAACCCGAGATCGGCGAAGCGGCGATCCGTGCCGCGTTCGAGGCGCTGAAGGCGCGGGATCGCCTCGACTCCGTGCCCGGGGCGACGTGTCGCGAGGTCACACAGCCCGCGATCGAGGGGTACCGCATCGTGCGCCAGCAACAGCTGGCCTCGGACATGGCCCCCGAAGGGCTCCGCTTCGTGCGCGACGTGGACCTGATCCAATTGCGCGATGTCGTCGCCGCTTCGGGCACTGTGCCCGAGAGCTGGGACGCCTACAACCGGGCGGCGCCGGCCGTATCGCTCCCCGACTTCCTCACGGCCCTCTCCACCGCTTTTGCTGCGGGGTTCCTCGACCTCGAGCCGTAACCTGGCGAACCGCGGCGGAAGGGGCCTAGGATAGCTCCGTGGGTAAACCTACTGACCCGGTTCGAATGACCTCGTACGCACGTGTGCACGGCGCCGTGGCCACCCTGGCGCTCGCTGGAATGCTCCTGGCGTGGAGTCCTGCAGAATCCACCGCGCCGGCTTCCTTCACGATCGACGACGGCTTCGTCATTACGAATGCGACGGTCATCGACCGGTGCTCTCGTTGCCACGAGGTGGATGACGAGGGTCGGATGTCTCGTATCTCGTGGATGAGGAAAACGCCCGAGGGTTGGCAGACCTCGATTCGCCGGATGGTGGCGCTGCACGGGGTGAGGGTCAGCGCGCCCGAAGCCCGTGAGATCGTCCAGTACCTCTCGAACACCCAGGGATTGGCTCCGGAAGAGCTGCGACCCGGGAACTTCGAAGTGGAACGCCGTTTCATGGATCACGACTGGGACGGGGACTCCGACGTCGAGTTCACCTGCATCCAGTGTCACTCGATGGGGCGGGTGATGACCCAGCGTCGGACGACGGACGAGTGGGGCCTCCTCCTCGCGACCCACCGAGCCCTCTACCCTCTCGTCGACTTCCAAGCCTTCCGCTACGGCGGCCCCGCATCCGAGCAGGATGATCCTCGGCACCCGATGGAGCGCGCGATCTCTCACCTCGGGGAGATCTATCCTCTCGAAACAAACGCGTGGTCGTCCTGGTCGGCGACGATGCGGTCACCGCGACTCGCAGGGATGTGGGCGCTCTCGGGCTACGAGGTGGGCAAGGGTCCGATCCACGGCACCGTCGAAGTGACGTCGGTCCCGGGAGACTCGGACAGCTTCACCACACGTGCCCGGTACGTGTACCCCGAGTCGGGAGACCGGGTGGAGCGCACCGGTCAGAGCCTGGTGTACACCGGCTACCAGTGGCGAGGTCGGTCCAATCCGGGGGCAAATGACGAGCTCCGCGAGGTCATGTTCGTCGAGCGCGACCAAGCCCACATGTCCGGGCGTTGGTTCACCGGCGCCTACGACGAGATGGGCCCCGACGTCACCCTCGTGCGCGCCGATGGCGCCCCTCTCGTGTCTGGCGTCTACCCGACCGCGCTCGAGGTGGGCACGACGACCGAGGTGCACGTCTTCGGGGCCGGTCTGACGGCCGCGACGACCTCCGATCTCGACTTCGGGGCCGGAGTGACCGTGGAGTCGGTCGACGGCCCGTCCGACGATGCGCTCCGCGTGCGGCTGCGCGTCGATGCGAACGCGGACATTGGAGCCCGTGACCTCTTTGCCTGGAACCGCTTGGTCGAGCACGCCCTGATCGTGCACGACGGGGTCGACCGCATCGCCGTGACCCCGGAAACCGGCATGGCTCGCACGGGCGGCGGCGCCTTCCCCAAGGGGTACCAGACCTTCGAAGCCGTGGGGTACGATGACGGCGTGGACGGTGAGGCCGGGACCGAAGACGACCTGCTGCTCGGCCGTGTCGACGTGCGCTGGCACATGGAGGAGTATGCCGCCACCTACGGCGACGACGACGTCGACTTCGTAGGGGAGCTGGGCCAGGACGGGGTCTTCGACCCGGCCATCGACGGGCCCAACCCGGCTCGATCGGGGCTGCGGAACAACATCGGAGACGTCTGGGCCGTGGCCACGCACCGCCGATCCAATGGCGAGGAGCTGACCGCTCGCGCGCACCTGATCGTGACCGTACCGCTCTATATGAGATGGGAACCGTGGCGCGACGTCGACACCGGGCGTCCGCCGATCGGAGAGGACCGATGAACCCACCGTACGCCGCCGCACCCGTCGCCGACCTCACGCCTGTGCTGGCCCTCAGGGACTTCCACCCGTTCGAGGCGTTCGGCGCTCGGTACCTCTATATGGTGCCGAGCGCGGGCATCTTCCGGATGGACGAGTGCGGCAATGCCATCCTCGACGCGCTCGCCGATGGCCCTCGCCCGACGACACAGATCGTGGCCGAGCTCACGCGCGACTTCGACGAACTCCGCGTCGTCGAGACGCTTCAGGATCTGTCCGAGATCCGCGCGATCGGCGACCCCGATGCGCCACAGGCGGAGGTCCCGAACGATCTCCCGCCCGCGGATTTTCCGCTCAACACGATGGTCCTCAACGTCACGAACAAGTGCAACTTGGCGTGCACGTACTGCTACGAGTACGGCGAGGACAAGATCGTCGACACGCAGTACGGGAAGCAGCCGAAGTTCATGTCGGACGAGACGGCGGAGGAGAGCGTCGAGTTCTTGCTCAAGGAGTCTGAGGGACTCCCGGTGGCGCACGTCACCTTCTTCGGTGGCGAGACGCTCCTGAACTTCCCGGTACTCCAGAAGACGGTCGCCTACGCGCGGCGACGCGCCGCCGAGGAGGGCAAGCGCGTCGAGTTCAGCCTGACGACGAACGCCACGCTGCTCAAGCCCGAGATCATCCAGTGGCTCGCCGATCACGACATCGGCGTCACCGTCTCCATCGATGGCCCGAAGCCGGTGCAGGACGGACTGCGGGTCTTCCACAACGGCCGGGGCACGTACGACATCGTCCTTCCCAAGATCAAGGAGCTCATCGCGACGCATACGTCCCGCCCGATCGGGGCGCGCGTGACGCTCACGCAGAAGAACATGGACGTACTCGGGATCTACAAGCATCTCACACAGGAGATCGGATTCCGTGAGGTCGGGCTGGCTCCGGTCACGACGCAGGACCACCGCGACTACGCGATCGGGGACGAGCAGAAGGACGTCATGCTCGACGCCTTCAAGACCCTCGCCCACGAGTGGCTCGAGCACGCGCTGCGCGACGAGCATCACGGCTTCACGAACGTGACCGACACGATCGAGGAGATTCACAAGGGCGTGAGCAAGGCGTACGGGTGTGGTGCAGGCCTCGGCCTACTCGGTGTGGCCACCGACGGCGAGGTCGCCCTGTGCCACCGATTCGCGGGGTCGGAAGAACACACCATCGGGAGCGTGGCCGAAGGGATCGACCGCGAGAAACAGGGTCAGTTCCTCGTCGACCATCACATCGCTGCCAAGACCGACTGCCACACGTGCTGGGCTCGCCCGATTTGTTCGGGCGGATGCTACCACGAAGCACACGTGCACTACGGAACGTCGTCGCACGCCAATCTGCACTACTGCACGTGGGTGCGAAGCTGGACCCACACCTGTCTCGAGATCTATGGTGCCCTCGCGGAGAAGAACCCGGGCTTCCTCGCCCGCTTCGACGCATGAGCGCCCCACTCTTCTGTTGGATTCGACGCAACGCCGACCAGGAGGCGAACGCGTGAAACGCATCAAACCGATCAACCAGAAGGCCGCCCGCATCGACGCGTGGGTGGCGCACGAGGCCTCGCTGGCGCGCGGTGACTCGTCCGACGGGACACTACGGTCCGCCACCGGTGAAGAGGCCGATGTCGTCGGGTTACGGACGCCGCCGCACGAGGAAGGGGGACCGCACTTCCCCATGGGCTGCTCCCTCGTCTTCGCTCCCGGATGGGAAGTGGACAACCGAGGCGGGACGGCCGGGCTCTGCCAGCCCGTCGAGCGTGACATCTTCGACTGTCACATCTCGTGCTTCTGGCCGGCCCACGTGCCGGATCAGCTGAACCACGCTCCGGACTGGACCGGAAAGTGCGCGTCGGCACAGAAGGACTGGCGGAAACTCGACCTGATCTTCCCCTAGGCCCGGAACCCATGTCCTCACGACTCCGCTCCTCCGCGCTACTCGGCGCGGTACTTCTACTCGGCGCCGCCGATGCACGCGCTCAGACCGCAACCTGGTACATCTCGACGTACACCGACGAGATGCTGGTCTGGGACGAGGCGACCGAGGAGATCATCGATCGGATCGAGATGAATCGCATCATCCCGAACGACGTGCAGCTGAACGAGACGAAGACTCGGCTGTACGTGGGCGATGCCTCATCCGAGTTCGTCCAGATCGTGGACATCGCGGGTCGGGAGGTGATCGACGAGTTCACCCTCTCCGAGGGCACGACGACGGTGCGGATCAACGGCTTCGCCCCGCACCCATCGGACGAGAAGGGCATCGTCTTCGCCCGTACGCATACGAAGCATCGGGACCACTACACGGTCGAGGGCCCGTACATCCTCGAGTACGACATCGTGAACAAGGTCGTCACCGACACGGTACCGTGGCCGGACGGGGAGCCCCGCGACTTCGTCGGCTTCCGGTACGCTCCGGACGGGCGCACCCTGTACTTCTTCACCGACGACATCATCGCGGTCGACGCAGAGACCTTCGAGGAGGTCGACCGTTGGGAGATCTCCCAACCCCTCGAGCCTGGACTCGGGCGTCCGAACTTCAACACCTCCTCCTCGACGTACGATCAGCCCGGAGTCGCCACGGGCCTCTTCCGCATGCGCGACCCGGTCCAGAACCGCACGCTCATGGGCATCGCGACCGCCCGGTTGTCCGAGCAGGAGATCGACTTCTACACCCTCGGCCCGTCCGAGCCGGTCGGTGGATTCGCGCTGGCACCCGGAGGAGAACGGGGCTTCGCGCTCTACTCCACGATCGGTGAGTACGAGTTCTGGGAGTTCGACCTCGTGAACCAACGCGTCGCTCGACGGGTGCCGTTCGATGGACGGCCGCGTATGGGACTCGATGTGAGCGCCGACGGAACGAAGGTCTACATCCATGTGGCCGGGAACACGATCGACGTCTACGACGCCGAAACACTCGCGTACTCGCACACCGTCGAGTTCGACGAGGACATGACCCTCGGGAATGTCGCGATCATCCCAGGGGGCTAGGGTCGTCGCACTTCGAGACCCCCACTTCCGGAGGGGTCTCGCCTACATCCGACCGTACGCCGGAGCCCTCGTTCCGGTCGTACTCGTATCGCTCGTCTCGACGGCGCTCTCACTGGTTCTTCCGTACCTCTCGAAGATCCTGATCGACGACGCACTGACACCGCCGACGGACGCCGATCTGCTGATCCGCTTGGTCGGGCTCCTGGTGCTCATCCCCTTCGCGTCTTTCGGCCTGAACGTCTTCGCCGGCATGCGCTACACGAAGGTGTCGGCCGACATCCTCTTCGACATGCGGCTGCACCTCTACCGCCACCTGCAGCGCCTTTCGCCCCGCTTCTATGCCCGCACCCCACTCGGCGACGTCGTGTCCCGCATCAATGGCGACATCGGCGAAATCCAGCGCACGATCTCGGAGGCGGCCCTCTCGTGGTTCGGCCACATCGTCGCGCTCGTGGGCACGGTCGTCATGCTCGTGGTGCTCGACTGGCCGCTCTTCGTCGTGAGTCTCCTCGTGCTCCCGCCCGCCCTCGCCGCCCTCACCTGGTATCGCCGTAGGTTGGAAGACCGGGTGCGCATCCTTCGCGAGCGGAGCGCCGACATCGGTTCCTTCCTGATCGAGACGCTCCAGGGAATGCGCACCATCGTCGGAGTCAACGCTCAGGAGCGCGAGGTGCAGCGCTTCCACCGCCGCAACAACTCCTTCGTCGACGCCCTCCTCTCGATGCGTCTCTTCACCTATTGGGCCGGCGGACTTCCGGGGCTGATCCTCACCGCAGGCGGGGCGGCGGTGTTCCTGGTCGGCGGCCTCCGGGTCATCGAGGGAGACCTCACCCTGGGGACCTTCGTCGCCTTCATGGCCTACCAGGCGCGCCTGATGTCGCCGGTACAGGGGCTCATGGGCATCTACACCAACCTGGCCACCGCCCGCGCCTCACTCGTCCGCGTCCACGAGCTGCTCGACACCGCTCCGGAGGTCTCGGAGCCGGCCGCACCCACCCCCATCGACACCACCCACGGCGCCATCCGCCTGGATGACGTGCATCTGGACTTCGGACGAGGTGAAGCCGGTCTCGTCGGTGTGGACCTCGAGATCCCGGCCGGTCAGCGGGTCGCTATCGTCGGGGAAAGCGGAAGTGGGAAGTCGACACTCAGCGAGCTCTTCGGTCGACAGCTCGACCCGGACGAAGGCCGTGTCCTCCTCGACGGCGTCGACCTGCGGGACCTCTCGTTGAGCGCCGTGCGTGCGGCCGTCGCTGTCGTGCCTCAGGATCCCTTCATCTTCCACGCGACCGTGGCGGACAACATTCGGTACGGGAAACCGGACGCCGGGGAGTCCGAGGTGGCGGACGCGGCGTCCGCCGCGGGACTGGACCCCCTCCTCGCGCGCATGCCCGAAGGCCTGGAGACGGTGGTCGGCGAGCGGGGCGCCCAGCTCTCCGCCGGAGAACGCCAGCGATTGGCCATCGCGCGAGCCTTCATCTCCGACCCGACCGTCCTCGTCCTCGACGAGGCCACCGGTGCCTTGGACCCCTCATCCGAAGCCGCCGTGCTCGACGGATACGATCGTGTCCTTCGAGGACGGACCACCGTCCTCATCACCCACCGGGTCGACCTGGCCCGTCAGGCCGAACGGGTGATCGTGATCGAGGACGGGCGCTTGGTCGAGGACGGATCGCCCGCTCTTCTCGAAGCCGAGGGGCGGGCGTTCCGTCAGATCTTCCTCGATGTGCTCCGAGGCTGACCCGTGCCCGGTCCCATAGCGGTCGCCGTCGTCGACAGTGGGGCCCACGTCCCCCACCCCCACCTTCCCCGCATCGCCGGTGGAATCGCCTTCGACCTCGAGGGACGGGCGTCCGACGACATCACCGACCGCCTCGGCCATGGGACGGCCGCCGCCGCCGCGATTCACGAGAAGGCCCCCGACGCCGACCTCCACATCGTGAAGGTCTTCGACCGCGAACTCGCGACGACCGTCTCCACCCTCGTCCGAGCGATCGACTGGGCGATCGATGAAGGGTGCCGGATCGTGAATCTCAGCTTAGGCACGCCCCACGACTTTCGCCGAGCCGAGCTGGAGCCGGCCGTGGCCCGCGCGGTCGACGCGGGGGTCATCGTCGTATCGGCCCAAGAGCACGACGATCAGCTGTGGTATCCGGGCTCGATCGAAGGAGCGCTCGGCGTGGTCATGGACGCGAGCCAGCCGAGAGGATCGGTACGGGGAGCGATCGTGGACTCCGGGCCCGTCGTCGTCGCATCCCCGTTCGCGCGGCCGATCCCCGGTGTGCCCCCCGAACGGAACCTCAACGGAATCTCCTTCGCGGTCGCGAACGTGTCGGGGGTCCTGGCCGCGCGCATGACCGCTCACCCGGAGATCCGCACGGCGGCCGAGGCACGGGACGCGCTCACCCTCGGCTGACATTTGACGCCTAACCCTCGGACGTCCCACCGTGCGCGTGCCTCATGACTGAGCCGGAGCCGCCGATGCCCCTGCCCGAGATCCGTCGAGACGTGCAGCGCCGCGACTTCCTACGCTGGCTCGCGGCCAGTCCGTTCTTGGCTTCGGCCGGAGGGCTGGCGGGCCTCGAACCGATCATCGCTCAGGAGATGCCCCGGCGCACCTTCGACGGATTGGTGACGAGCGCCGCCGAAGCGCTCGACGTCTTCGACATGCAACGGGTCGCCGAGGCCACCGTCCCTCACGCTCACTACGGCTACATCATGGCCGGTGTGGATGGCGAACAGACGTACGACAACAACCGGGCCGCGCTGGAGCGGATGTACCTCCGTGCCCGGCGGCTCGTCGACGTGTCTGATCTCGACACGACGGTGCGAATCTTCGACCGCGAATGGCCGACGCCGATCATGATCGCCCCATGCGGGAGCCAGCGCGCCTTCCATGCCGACGGCGAGATCGCCGTCGCCAAAGCCGCCGCAGCTCGGACCCACCTTCAGACGCTCTCGACAGTCGCGTCGACCGCGGTCGAGGAGGTGAACGACGCGCGCGGGGAGCCCGTGTGGTACCAGCTGTACGCACCCTCCAATTGGAATGCCGCGGCGGCGCTCGTGGAGCGGACGAAACGAGCGGGGTGTCCAGCCATCGTCCTCACGGTCGACCTGCTCGGCGGCAGCAATCGCATCAACCTCGAGCGGTACCGCCGAACCGATGATCGGAACTGCACGAGCTGTCATCGCAGTGGTGGGCGCGCAGACCCCGTGAAGCCCAACCTTCGCGATCTGCCGAGAGGCGCACCCGACGGAACCGCCGGCCGAAGCATGACGTGGGACTACATCGACCGGCTCCGCGGCATCACCGATCAGAAGATCATCGTGAAGGGCCTGGTCACGCGGGAGGACGCGGAGCTGGCGGTCCGTCACGGGATCGACGCGATATGGGTGTCCAACCACGGGGGTCGCGCGGAAGATTCGGGACGCGCGACGATCGACGCCCTTCCGGAGGTGTCCGAGGCGATCGGGGGCCGCATGCCGGTCATCGTCGACAGCGGCTTCCGTCGAGGGTCGGACATCGTGAAAGCGATCGCTCTCGGGGCGGACGCCGTCGCGGTCGGTCGGCCCTACCTATGGGGCTTGGGAGCCTTTGGACAAGAAGGAGTCGAACGGGTGCTTCAGATCCTCCAACGCGAGCTCGAGATCACGATGAGGGCGATCGGAGCGCCCAGCCTCTCTGCGCTCGGACCCCATTCGGTGGGGGTCGATCGATGATGAGGACGACACTCGGAGGCCGGATCGCGGTCGGATTCGCGGTGATCGCGACCGGACTCGGATCCCCCGCCGCGTCGGCGGGGCAAGACACCTCCGCCGACCCACGGTTGCTCGAGTCGATCGAGTGGTATCTCGGCGTGACCGGGACCGTGGATGACGCGAGAGCGCGCGAGCTCCTGGAATCGGTGGCCGAGAATCGAGACGACATACTCGCGCGCATGTGGATCGCTCGTGTGCACTCGACCGGGCGCATGACCTTCCCCGAAGACAAACCTCTCGCCCGGCGGATCGCGGCCGAGGTCATCGACGAGATCCGTGGACTCGCCGCGGAGGGGGACGTGGAGGCCATCTTCCTGATGGGGACGGCGTACGATGAAGGTCTCGGCGTCGATATCGACCACGTCGAAGCCCTTCGATGGTATTCCGAGGCCGCGGAGCACGACCATGTGCTCGCCGTGCACAACATTGGCAACATGTACCGCGACGGCCGAGGCGTGGAGCCCGACATGGAGCAGGCCACCCGTTTCTGGCTGCGCGCGGCACGCGCGGGAGACGTGATCCCTGCCCTCCGCCTCGCGGAGGCGTACGAAGCCGGGAACGGCGTTCCGCGCGACCTGGACGCAGCACGTACGTGGTATCGTCGAGCCGCCGACGCGGGTAATGCCAATGCGCGAGCGGCGTTGGCCCGGCTGGGTGGCTGAGCCTCGACCCGCTACGCACCGCCTAGACGTCCTCGCATCGTCTCGACCGCGTCGGCGATCTGATCGAAGTTGTCCGCGACGAAGAGCACGTCTTGGAGTCGGTCGATCTCGAAGTCCTGTCGGATGACGTCGTCCAACTCGAACGGCCGTCGTTCACACGACTCGCTGAGTGCATTCGCCGCATCGCCGGCCGACGAGATCAGTCCGCTTCCGTAGATCCGGGTTTCACCGTCTTCGCGGACCAGTCCGAACTCCACGGTGAACCAGAAGAGCCGCGCCATCTGCTGCACCTCTTCGGGATTCGAGGCCAACGATGCCACCTCCCCGAACGTCTGAAGGAAGCGCGCGAAGGAGGGGTGCGCGTGTAGGGGCACGTGCCCGAAGACGTCGTGGAAGATGTCCGGCTCGGGCAAGTAATCGAGTTGGCTCATGGATCGGACGATGACCGTCGTCGGGAAGAGGCGTATCGAGAGGCAGCGGAAGAAATCGGACGCTTCGATGAAGCCGTCGACAGGCAACGCGCGCCATCCGGTACGGGCGGCGAGTCTCTCGTTCACGGACGCGAGGTCCGGGACGGACGAAGAAGTCAGGCCGATCCAGCCGGCCCCGTCCAGGAACGCGCGACTCCCGGTGGACTCGAGCTCGGACATGCGGCGAGCGAACAAGATCCGCCACACCTCGTGGTCTTCCTCGGTGTACTGATCGGTCCGTTGTGTGTTGGCGAATCGTCGTGCGAAAGAGGGGATGGTCGGATCTGCGATCGTCTGCGTCGGCATCGGTCTGTTGAGTTGAGGGCACAAAAAAAGGCGGCCTGTGGAGTGTCCACAGGCCGCCTGAGTCTTCTTCGGGTCGAAGATCTAGTGCACAGCATCTCCAACGCGGCCCGTGGATGTCACGAGCCACCAATAGGAGTGGTGGGCGTTGTAGATCTTCATCATGGCGCGGACGCTACCTCAGCTCTTCCGATCGGTCAACTCCGGGGACGCCGCTCAGCATCCGTGCATGCCGTCCAACATCGATACCGCACTCCGTCTCCAGCCGTCCTCGACCGAGTAGTGCTCGAGGAACCGGGCCAGGTAGTCTTCGGCCTTTACGACGTCACCCCGCTCGTACGCCGCAGCCCCCGCGTGATAGAGCGCCATGTAGTGGTTAGGCCAGTACTCGACGACGAGCTCCATCAGCGGTCCCGCAGCCAGCTCGTCACCCGCGTCTGCCGCCGGGTGGCCGACCGAGAAGACGACGCCGGCCGCTTCGTACTGCTGCGACTCGGGCAGGCTCTCGATCACCGAACGTGCCTCGTCGACCTTCCCAGCGAGCGCGTAACACGCGGCCTCATGCATCGTCCCATCCGCGGTCTCGGGCGCCGGCTCCCAGCGCATCCGCGTGTCGACGTCGACGGGGTTGCAGTTCCCGCGCACGCGGGCCAACCACGCCGCTCCGCTCTCCGGCCGATCCGGGTACGCCGGCTCCGCTGTATTCACCCCCGGCTCGACGTTCGGAAACGGGTCGGTGATCGGATCATGAGCCCCCAGCCCCGTATCCTGGATGATCGCCGCGGTGACTCCCGCGGCGGTGAACAAGGCCATCATCGTGATCAGGACGGTCTCGGGCTTGGATCTCATTTTTTCCTCCTACCGGTAAAGCTTCCCACTCCACACCCCGGCTAGGACGCGTCGGGGCGCGGATCGTACACACGTGCTCCGGTGGATTTGCAAGCGATGTGCCACGAGCTTTCAACCATGAACGATCTGACCTCGAAACAGCGCGCTCACCTGCGCAAGTTGGCTCACCGGCTGAAACCCGTCGTCTTCGTGGGGAACGAGGGCGTGACGGAGGCTGTCGTGAGCTCGATACTCGACGCGCTGAATACCCGCGAACTCCTCAAGATCAAGCTCCAGGAGTCGGCACCACTCGGTGTTCGTGACGCGGCGACCGAGCTGAGTGAGCGTATCGACGGGGCGCACATCGCGCAGACCATCGGGAAGACGATCGTGCTCTACCGTGCGGATCCGGAGACCCCCGAGATCCGACTTCCCGCGGCCGGCGCCCGGTCCGCCTAGAGTCGTGTCCCGGGCTTTCGTCAAAGAGGACGATCACGAGAAGGAGCCGGAATACCGGCTCCCCGACCCCGATTCACCGTACTACGCGGAAGCGGCCGCGTGGGCGCTGATCCAGGGTGCGGACGAAGGCGATTCACGCCGAGCCGAGGTCGCGACCGGATACCGCTGGGGAGATCCGGCACTGGTCGAGGCCGTCGAGTCGATCCTCGCCAAGGCGGAGGAAGACGGAGAGGACCGGGTCGCGCAGCTGGCGCGCAGGTACTTGAGGGCGGCGCGCTAGTCCGTCAGTTCGATCTCGAAGTACAAGGCATCTCCGTACCGCTGGTGGTACGGCTCGATCTGCACAAATCCCATCGCCAGGTAGAGGCTCTGAGCCGCCGCGAGCTCCGGCGCCGTGTCCAGGCGCATCGTCGTATAGCCGAGCCGTCTCGCCTCCTCCATGACCGCCAGCACCAGACCGCGGCCAAGACCGTGACCGCGTGCATCGGAGCGCACGTACAGCCGCTTCAGCTCACAGATCCGCGGCGGTTCGAGCGCAGCCAGGACGACGCACCCCACCGGTCGCCCGTCCAGTCGGGAGAGAACACACGCCCCGGTCGGCTCGACGTAGGGACCGGGAAGCCGAGCGATCTCCCCTTCCGGGTCCGTGCTCCGGCCCTCGTTGTGGGGCAGGAACTGATACTCGGAGAAGAGCTCGACGAAGTCGTCGAAGTCCGGTCCGTCGGTGACGACCCGGATCTCAGGCCGTACGTCGGTCATCTCGCACACCTCTCGGAGGGCAGCTCCACGGCCTCGACGCTCAGCCCTCGACCACGGCCTCGGCTTCCATCTCGACGAGGTAGCCGTCCCCGATGAGGCCGGCCTGAACGAGGGTGTTCGCCGGCTGTAGATGCCCAAGACGACGCCCGTGCGCTCGTGAAATTGCCTCGGCGTCTTCCGGGCGCACCACGTAGATCCGAGTCCGAACGATGTCGTCGAGCGTGCCACCCAACGACTGGATCGCCCCCTCGATCTTGTCGAGGCAATAGTTCGCTTGCGCCCCCGCGTTCTCCCCGCCGATAAGTCGGGAACCGTGGGTCGCGGTCGTGCCCGACACGAAGATCCGATCGCCCTTCCGAATCGCGCGAGAGAAGCCGGCCAAGTCCTCCCATACGGTCCCGCTCAGCGCCCGGGTGCGTTCCCCAGGTCCGTCGAAGACGGGGTACGGGGCCGGCATCTCGTCGAAGTGATCACTCAGATCACCGGCAGCGGTCAGGAAGGGAGGCTTCCGGTACTCGTCGCCACAGTCTCCGGGAATGGGGTCGAGGGCTGCCACCGCTTCGGCGATCTCGGACCGACTCACGTCATCGAGCTCGAAGTCGAAGAGTCGCGTCGTGTCTTCGATGTGGTCGCTCCGACCCAGTCGAGCTCCGATGATGACCCCACCGACGCCCGGTTCCTCCAGCATGGCTCGCGTAGCGACGTTCGCCATCGACACGCCCAGCCGGTCCGCAGCGGACCGAATCGCTCGGAGTAGCCCCTGGAGTCGATCCCATCCGCCGGCCGCATCGACGAAGCGGCGGTACTTCATCTGGGACCACGTCTCAAGATCGTCGATGGCGGGCGCCGGGCGATCGAGCCAGCGATCGGTCAGGAGCCCTCCAGCCAGCACACCGAAGGCGAGGATCTTCACGCCGCGTTCGACGCAAAGCGCGGCCATCGCTCCCGCGGCGCGGCGATCGAGGAGTGAGAAGCAGATCTGGTTCGAGGCAATCTCGATCCCCGAGTCGAGCAGCATCTCGAGGTGCGCCGTGTCGGTGTTCGTCAGGGCGAGGTTCCGAATCAGCCCCTCGTCCTTGAGCGCCTGGAGCTCGAACATGCAGTCCATCCAACCGGGATCCGCATAGCTCCACGCGTGGAACTGCAGGGCGTCGAGGGACGTCTGCCCCATGCGATCGAGCGCACGCTCGACGGCCTCGCGAACCTGCTCGGGGCGGTGGTTCCCCGGTGAAGGCACCCACTTCGTGAGGAGCTCCGCTTCACCCGGATAGCGGCTCGCAAAGTTGCCCGCGATCAGCTCGGAGCTGCCGTAGTGGTCCGCCATGTCGAACGTCGTGAGTCCGGCATCGACGTACCGCCGCATCTCGTCGGCTGCGGACGCGGCGTCCACGGCATCGCCTCCGCGCTCCATGTCGGCGATCTGCCACAGGCCCGTGAGAACTCTCGAGATCTCGACTCCATGACCCAATTCGGTGCGTTCGATCATTCGGGCGGCAACTCCGCGAAGAGAGCATCCGTGTCGACGCCCGACGCCCGGAGATCTCTCGACTCCTTGAAGTAGATCGCGCTGGCGAGGGCCATGACTCCAATCCACAACGGAGTCGAATGGAAGTACCAGGCGCCGACGTCGGCCTGGAGATCCTTCCACACGTGCACCACGAGGAAGAGGCTGAGGAGCACGACCCCGAGTCCGGCCAGGGCGAGTTGCAGAGCTCGGTTCGACACCAGGGTCATGCGTTCGGCGAGCGTCGGATTTCGGCTCGGCAGCGTGATCACGGTCAGACACATGAGGCCGAAGTTCACGAGCATCGACGTCACGAGAATGTCGACGCCGAGGAAGAAGTCTCCCGCGAAGTGCGACCCGAGGATCGAAGCCGACGCCATCAGGCCGCTCAGAACGATCGCCACGTGGGGGGTCCGGAAGCGCTCGTGAACCGCGGCGACGCCCTTGGGAAACACACCGTCCTCTGCCCATGCGAACATCAGCCGAGACACGGCGATGAGCATGGCGGGCAGATCGTTGATGAGCGCGATCGCCGCCCCCGCGACGATCAGCACGGTCCATTGGGGCTCGAGCACGTAGCCCAGCAGGCCCGGTGCCGTGAGGTCCTGGCTCTGCGCCCGCTCCGCGATGAACTGCCACGGTACGGTGCTGTACACCGACGCCGTGAAGAGGAGATAGAAGGTCCCGACGGTTCCGATCGCGAGTCCGATCGCCAACGGGAGGTTTCGGTTCGGGTTCTTCGCTTCACCCCCGGCTTGCGCGATCGAGTCGAAGCCAATGAACGAAGAGAAGAGGATCGCAGCGGCGGCCAAGAAGTTGCCCCAACTGAACTCGGCCTCGATGTCCGGAACCGTCGCCCCCTCGCGCGCGGCGAGCGCAGTCGCAAAGTCGGCTTGGTCGAAGAGAAAGCCGGTCACGATGACCACACCGCCCAGCACGAACATCACGAACATGAGCGGGACGAGGATCTTCTCCACCAATTCGACGCCGCGGATGTTCAGCGCCACCGACCCCCAGAGAAAGGCGAGTGCGAGGCCGACACGGAGCGGTCCCGTATCGAGGGCGGCCCCCACCCCATCCCATCCGAGCGCCAGGACGACGTCTCGGATGAAGGGGATCATGACGTACGAGACGACGCCGATCGCCACCGACAGGCCGAACCACTGCGAGAAGGAGGCGACGAAGCCGAGGTAGGGTGAGAGCCCCCGACTCGCGAAGACGTAGCTCCCGCCAGCTCGAGGCATCGCCGAGGAGAGTGTGGCGTAGGCGAGCGCCGCCATGAGGGCGGGGATCGCCGCGAAGACATACGCGTGCAACACCCACGGCCCGATCCCCGGAACGCTCCGTTGGATCATGAAGGGGATGATGTTGATCGCGGCGCCGAGCATCGCGCAGATGCCGGTCGCGGCCAGGCCCATCAGCCCGAGCCGACGCGCGAGCCCCGTGCCCGAGGGTGGAGCGGAGGATTCCTCTGAGACCGCCATGTGTGCCGTCGCCTTTCAGCCGGAGTCGCCGGGACGCGAGGCCACCGACTCGGGCAGCCTCAGGATGCGGCCGACAAGCTTCCCGGTTCAGGCTTCCGCAGGCAAGCCAAGCCCGGAAGAACCAGCAACGCCATCGTCGCAGCCGTCACGGTGCCGACGATGACGGCGAAGCCGAAGCGTTGGGTCGGCGGGAATGCCGAGAGGGCGAAGATCCCGAAGCCCGCCACGATGATCGTCGACGCGCCCACCACCGGTCGACCGATTTCGGCAACGGCTCGGCTCCAGACGTCGACGACCCCATCCGCACGCAGCCTGCGCACACGAACGACAAGGTGGATCATCGAGTCGGCACCGATGGCGAGCGCGATGTTGGCCGCCGGCGACGTGATGATGTCCATCGCCACACCCGCGAGGCCGAACGCACCCAGAATGACGATCGGGATCGTGCCGAGGCACACCCACATGAGGCCGGCGATCGCGACCGAACGCGAGACCGCCGCAGCCACACCCAGGAAGAGGAGAAGGAGGCCCCCGATCCCGATCATGAGCGACGAGCGAATCAGCGTGCCGAGCTGAGCCTGCAGGTCGTACAGGCCCGCGATGACGTCGGCCTCGAGCCCCGTCTCGTCGACCCGAGCCCGCAACCGCTCCATCACCTCACCTCTCGGCTCACCGACCGACTCGCGCATGCGCAGGGAGAAGCGCGCCCGCATACGGTCCTCCGTGACGTATCCGAGGCCCACGTTGTCGAGCTGGTCGCTGGCCGCGAGGTCGAGGAGCATCGAGACGGGGAGGAAGCCGGCCAACGGGATGGTCCTGGCGTGATCGATCAAGACGGTCGGGGAGAGCACGACCCCGACCGACGGATCGGCTTCGAGCGCATCTTGCAGGGCCTCGAGCCTCGGGTAGACGTCCCCGTCCGACACGGCCCTGCCCTCCGCGTCGGACACGACGACGTCGAGGGTACTGCTGCCGCCGTCCTCGTCGACCCGCTCCAAACCGACCTTCAGAGTGGATCCGTCGGCGAAGTAGCTGAGCAGGTTGGGGTCCGTCTGGAGATTCGGCAGGCCGATCGCCGCGATCACCACGCCCATGCCCGCGGCCGCCAGCACACCGCGCCCCGCGAGCCTCCGCCCGCTGTCCGGCCCTCGGGGATCTGCGTGCGGCCGGGCCCACCGAACGAGGAAGGTCGGGTAGGCGGCATAGGTGGCCCCGAGGGCTGTCAGCGATCCGACGACGCCGGCCAACCCCAACTCTCGAAGCGGCTGTGCAGACGCGACAAGCAAGCTCGCAAAGCCGAGCAACGTCGTCGACATGCTCCAAAACGACGCCTCCCACGTGTCGTCGACCGCGGCCCGCAGGACTTCGACACGACGGGCCTCATCCTTCGGATGTGCGCGCAACGAGGACGAACGCGCACGCCAGTTCCCCGTCATGAAGACGATGTGCGACAACGTCAGGACGAAGACGATCGTGACGAGGTTGGCCGTCAGGAGCCCGATGCCGATTCCGAGGCCCTGCACGATCAACAGTGTCATCGCGACCGACGTGCCGCACGTGACGAGCGTACCGAGCACGATCGCGGGGTCCCGGTAGACGATGCCGATGAGCAGCGCGAAGACCAGGGCCGCCGCGGACGAGAAAACGACGAGGTCTCGGTACAAACTCCGCCGAATCAGCTCGACGATGACCGGGACTCCGGAGGTGACGATCGAGACGTCTTCCCCGCGGTATCGGTCGACCACGGCCTCGACACGCGGCAGCAATGTCTCCGGCGGGGTGTCGTCGGCGAGGAGGATGATGTTCGTTGCCGACGGATCCGGGTTCAGGAGAATGCGTCCGAAGAGCGGACTCGCCTCGGCATTCTCCGTCGCGATACTGAAGCCGGTCGTGATCCCAGGGACGACCCGCAGATCCTCCGTGAGCCGGCCGATCGTCTCCCGATAGGCGTCTTCATCACCGAGCTCGTCGGCGACCCGCAGGATCACCTGCGCTCCGGCCGGGAAGGACTGGGCCACGTCTCGCGACGCCGCCATCTGCGGATCGTCGCTCGCGAAGAAGAAATCCCCTTCGACCTGCGGAGACAGATCGACGGCCGCCATCACCCCCACCCCCGCCACTGCGGCGAAGAGGAGAACCCCGATCGTACTCCAGGGTGCGGACCACCAGCTCATGGGATTCGCATCCCCACGGGGTCCGCGGCCATCGCTACCGGATTCCGGAGATGATCTGGTCGTAGGTGCCGGCCGCGATCGCGACCGCGAGTTCTTGGAGGAGGGCGCCTTCGATCCGCGCCATCTGATCCGCGATCACCGTCGGGTCGAAGAAGTGCTCGCGGCTTCCATTGAGGTCCAGAAGCCCCGGATCTCCGTCGAACTCCCCGCGGGAGAACGGGCCATCTTGGAACGCCGACGCCGTGAACCGGTTGACCTCACGGCCGCTCGGATCGACGAGAAGTATCTCGGTCTGAACGTCGTAGGCGAGCACACCCTCGAGCGTCGTGTAGGGGACCGTGTCCATGACAGTCGTCCGACGCGCGCCCTGGCGGACGTTCCTCGGGACCACCGCCTCGTACTCCACCCGCTGCACATCCTCCTCGACGACCTCGATCTCCGTGAGCCGGATCATCACGCCGAGATCCGCACCGATCAGGTCGAGCGCTCGGCCGACGAGCATCGGCGAAGCGAGCGCCTGTCCGCGTAGGAGGCCGCGCAGCTCGCTGCGCAGGATGAGCGGATCGGCCATCTCCACGAAAAGCGGCGGCTGACCCCAGTGGTCGAGCGCCAGGTCGGAGTCCAACTCGACCTCGAACTCACCGCCGAGCCAGTCGCGAACGTCCGGCTCCGCCGTCACCGGCACGACGGCGACGACGATCGTGCCGACCTCGAGCGCGTGATCCTGGAGGTCTCGGACGTCGAGGACGGTCTGGCGGTCCGGCGAAGGACGGACGTCGAGCGCTTGTTGTGCGATATCGAACGCTGCGCGCGGACGCTCGTCCTCGAGTTCGAGGCGCGCCCACGAGAGCAGCATCTCGGTCTCGGCGTCGTACGTGTTCTCGACCTGGTCTCGTGAAGGCAGGAACTCGTTGGCACGTGCTCCGGCGAAATACCCGCGCGCGTCCTCCCAGCGACCCGCGTGGGTCGCTTCGGTGGCCCGATCCATCTGCCACTGCAGTGCCCGGTCGAAGATGCCGCGGCGGGCGTCGCCGTAGTCGCTGGGCGCGTTCAGTCGCATCCCGACCTGGCGAACGCGAGCCTGCATCTGGTCCATGCGGACGTAGAGGTTCGCTGCCGAGAGCTGTTCGCCCCTCCGCTCGAGGTCTTCGGCGTCGAACATCAGGGCCATGAAGGCGGAGTCCCCGGCGGCCATGAGCCGATCTTGGGCCTCGACGAGTTCACGGTCCTTCTCGACGGCTTCGGCGTAGCGGTACACCGCTTCGACGTAACGGCCCTGGGACTGGAGCGTGATCCCGTCGTTGAGACGATCCGTCGCGGACGCACAGGCCGTGGCGACGACGAGAAGGGCAAGAATGGCGAAACGGGCGCGGATGATGGCCTGCATCGTGCTGCTCACTGCGTGGGCGAACCTCGACGCTCATCAAGATAGTCCGCCCTACATCGAGAGTCAGGCTTCTTGTTTCGAGGTCCGAGGGCCCCGTCTAGCTTGCCTCTCCACCCCTACCCGGAGGAATCCGTGGCCCGAAGGAGTTCGATCGCCGCGTTGGTGTTGCTCACCGCACTGGGCTCGGCTGCTCACGCGCTAGACGCGCAGGAGCTCTTCGGGTCGTACCCGGCGGCCCGGATGGGGGGCAACTACATGCACAATTTCTACCTCCCGCCGGCGGTCAACTCGACCCCCTGGGCACCGTCGTGGGCCCCCGACGGCGAGCGGGTCGCCGTGTCGATGCACGGATCGATCTGGAGCGTCGACGTCGACAGCGGCCTGGCCATCGAGCTCGTGTCCGGACCGAAGTACTACTCCTCGCCCGACTATTCTTCGGACGGGCGTTGGTTGGTGTACACGGCGGACGATCACGGGCGATCGATCGGCCTCGAAGTGCTCGACCTCGAGACCGGTGAGACGTCGGTACTCACCGATGGAGAGCACGTGCACGCCGACCCGACCTTCTCTCCCGACGGCACCCGGATCGCGTACGTCTCCACCGCCCCGTCCGGTTTCTTCAACGTCTACGTCCGAGACTTCGCCGAAGGGAGGTGGGCCGGGGATCCGATCGCCGTCTCCGAGGACAACTCGTTCGGTCGCGATCGCCTCTACTTCGGGTCCGAAGACATCCATATCAGCCCCGCCTGGCTTCCCGACGGGGAAGAGCTACTCCTCGTCTCCAACCGCGACGCCGCACTGGGCAGCGGGAACGTCTTCCGCGTACGCGCCGTCGAGGGCGGCTTCGAGGATCGAGTCGAGATCCTCTCGGAGCAGACGTTGTACCGCACCCAGCCCGACGTCTCCGTCGACGGGCGACGCTTCGTCTTCTCGTCGACGCGAGGCGCGGCCGACCAGTACAACAACCTCTACGTCCAGCCGACCGTAGGGGGCGAACCATACAAGCTGACCCTGTACGATCACGATGCCTTCCACCCGCGGTGGTCCCCCGATGGGGAGTGGATCGCGTACATCGACAACCGAAGTGGCGTCCCGGCCCTCAAGCTCTTGGAGACGTACGGTGGGGGCGTGGTCGACGTGCAGATCACCGGTCGGCGATGGCTCAAGGACACCGGCACCCTCCGGGTGACGACGCTCGGACCGGATGGCCTACCGACGGGCACTCGAGTGCACTTGTCGGGGGCCGACGGCAAGGGGTACGCACCGCCGACAGAGTACGCACGGATTCCCCAGCGAGCCCGGCGCCCTGCTTTCCACCACGAAGGCAGCTTCGAGGTCGAGCTCCCGGTCGGGGACGCCCGCATGGTCGTGGTGAAGGGATTCGAGCACATCCCGGTCGAACGGACCGTCGCGATCACCGCCGGTGAGGTGACGGACGTCACCGTCCAGATGGAGGTCTTGGTCGACATGCAGGCTCGGGGGTGGTACAGCGGATCGACCCACGTGCACGCCAACTACGGCGGGAATCTCCACAACACGATGGAGAACCTGATGATGATGTCCGAGGCGGAGGATCAGGACATCGTGCTCGAACAGGTCGCCAACAAAGACAACCGGATCCTGGACTACCAGCACTTCACACCGGGTGGTGGCGCCCACCCCGTGTCGACCGACGAGCGCATCCTCGTCGTCGGTCAGGAGTACCGCCCACCCTTCTACGGTCACGTCTTCATGTTCGGCATGACCGAGCACCTGATCTCGCCGTTCACCACGGGCTACGAGGGGACCGGGATCGAGAGCCTGTATCCATCCAACACCGACATGTTCAGGAAGGCGAAGCGCCAAGGCGCCTGGACGGGATACGTGCACTCGTTCTTCAATGGCGATCCCCTCGAGGGCAACCTCGGCGGAGCCAAGGGATTCATCGTCGACGCGGCACTCGCCACGACCGACGCCCTCGAGTGGTCGACCTCACAAACGGGGTGGCCACCCCTCTACGCCGTATGGAACAACGGGATTCGCACTGCGCTCGTCGGCGGTGAGGATTCGATCAGCAATCTGCACACCACACCCCTCGTCGGTTCCGTACGCACCTACGTGCAGTTGGGCGAAGCGCCGTTCACGATGACGTCGTGGCTCGACGGGATGAGGGCCGGGCGGGCGTTCTTCTCGAACGGCCCCCTCCTCGAGTTCGAGATGGACGGCGAAGGGCCCGGGGGCGAGTTGGCCCTCTCGTCTGGCGACGAGATCGTCGCTTCACTCGAGATCAACTCGGTGACGCCGCTGGAGCGCGCCGAGGTCGTCTTCAACGGTGAGGTGATCGCATCGATCCCCTTCACCGGAGATCGCACCCGACTCTCTTTCGAGCGCTCCTTCCGACCGCCGGGGTCGGGTTGGTATCACGTGCGTGTCTCCGGAGCGCGCGGCGAGAGCTTCCCGATGGACATCGCCTGGGTGCAGGCCGCGACGAATCCGATCTGGGTCACAGTCGACGGCGCACCCGTCCGGACGGCCGAGGCGGCGGAGTACGCCCTCACCTGGATCGACAAGTTACAGTTGATGGCCGACCAGTGGCCCGGATGGCGCTCGGACGCCGAGAAGGCTCACGTCTACGCCCAGTTCGACGAAGCGCGCGGGATCTACCGTCGACTCGGTGCCGAGGCCGAAACGCGCTGAAGCACGATCGACCCGCCCGCGTTCGGCGCGGACGGGTCGTCGTAGGGCTCGCTGTCGGTGTCGTCTAAAAGAGGCCCGACAGGAACATCCCGGCGAGGAAATTCATTACCGCCAAGGCCACACTACCCACCAGGGCGGACGAGAAGTCTTCGATCTCGAAGCCGTCCACGAAGGCCGCTGCGAGCATGAGCATCAGCGCGTTGATGACGACGAGGAAGAGCCCCAGCGTGATCATCGTGATGGGCAGCGTCAGGAAGACGAGCAGCTTCCGGACCGACGCGTTCGCCAACCCCAGAGCCAACGCCCCGAAGATCGCAGCCTTTCCGTCCCGGACCTCG
>JBCCEZ010000051.1:0-33923 GCA_039030015.1 Gemmatimonadota bacterium
CAAGATCACATAGCAGCTTTCATCATGCAAAACGAGAACGAGCGCGTAGACATTGCATTATCTTTCATGGTGCAACGCCTTACCAAAATCATCAGTAGCCCTGACAAGTTGCGGTACAGATCCCTCAGGAAGTCCAGTAAAATTTTGAAAAACAAAATGATGAAATTCCATCCCGAGATAGCGAGCAGGTGCGCGATCCCAGCCGCGGCGAAAGAGTCTCGGACCCCGGGGTCCAGTCCCTCCCGTCGCGCGAACAGGAGGGCCGCGACCAACGGCCCCTGCGCTCCGAAGATCCGGAACGCCTGGTCCACCCGCCGGTCTCGCCATCGGACGGTCCACCACCGCAGCGATTCCACCCACGGCAGATCCGAACGCGCACCCCCCTCTACACGCTTCACAGTCCGCGCGCGAATCCACGGTCGAAAACGACCGTCCACCGATTCGCCGTCGACCGTCACGAGCACACCCGCGGGTGCGACGGGGCCCTCTGCCGGCACGACGACGGTCACCGCGCCGCACGATCCGAGCGGCTCGAACGGCGCCGCTCCGGATCGGGGTGCGACGAGGAAACGACCGACCCAGGGCCCGCTCGGGGCTGTCGCGCACGCGGCGTGCCCCCCCGAACCGAGTAGGACCCCCGCGACCACAGCCGGCAGGAGCGCTAGGCCGCCGGCCGCGCGCCTCGACCATACCCCGATGGGCAAGCCCAGCCCCAACCCCACAAGAACCGGCGCCGGAGGTAGCGGAGCGCCGCTCGAACCGAGTCCGACGCCGATCGCGAATGCGATCGTGAGCCGGACGATCGGAGGATGTCGGCTCAGGCGTCGGGCGCGTGGTCAGGGGGTCGCGTCGATCGGCCTCCACTCGAGGGGGGGGTCTTCGTCCTCCGCGGAACGTGCTTCGCCGACTCCCTCCGACTCGTCGAGTGGGTCGGGCATCGGGGGCGACGCCGCCACCTCGTCCCCGCCCACGAGAGGCGGCGGCGGCGCCGTCTCCTCGGGAGGTGATACCTCTCTCGCCGAGATCGGCGGTGCAGCGACGGCGGGCGTCCACACCTCGCGCACGATCGACTCGGGGGCCCCGCCCGGCGCATCGAAGAGGTCCTGTTGGCTATCGTCTACGAAGCGCCCCAGCTCCTCTCTCGTCTCCTCGTGCAACCGCGCGCGGAGGATGCGGCGCACCTTCATGTCCGATCGCACCCCGGCCACGAGCATGACGACCATGCCCGCGATCACGCTCCCGAATGCGATTGCCGTCAGCGGCACTCCGTAGAGCGTCGCGAAACCCAGCCGCAACGTGACGCGCTGGCCGGAGTTGTAGTACGCAAAGAGCAAAGACGAGGAGAGGAGTGAGACCACCCCCAGGGCACGGAAGACCCGACTCACGCCGGGACCGTCGCTCGAGCCGGATCACCCACCTCGGCGCCCGCGAACGTAGACCCAGTCGTACGGTCCAAGCGGACCGACGTGTACGTACCGATGCGACGGGGATCGCCATCGAACACGACGACCTTATTGCGCTCCGTCCTGCCTCGAATCTGCCCCCGATCGCGCCCTTCGCCTTCGATGAGCACCTCGGCGACCCGACCGACCTCGGCCTCGTTGATCTCGGCCTGAATGCCGCGACTCACCTGAATCAGCTCCTCGAGTCGGGCTTGGGCTTCGTCGGGGTCGACGAAGTCTTCGGCAGGCAGGCGCGTGGCCGGTGTGCCATCCCGCAACGAGTACTTGTACGTGAACGCCTCGTGGAAGCGGGCCGCGCGCATGAGGTCGAGGGTGTCCACGAACTCTTCGTGCGTCTCCCCGGGGAATGCGACGATGATGTCCGTAGAGAGAGCGATGTCGGGCATCGCAGCACGGAGGAGTTCGATCTTCTCCAGAAGGCTCTCGACGGTGTACCGGCGAAGCATCCGCTTCAACGTTCGGTTGTTCCCCGCTTGGGCCGGCAGATGGAGGTGCGAACAGACGGTCGGCTCCGTGGCCATGACCTCGACCAGCTCCTCGGTGACGTCGTTCGGGTGCGGAGACGTGTAGCGAACCCGCCGAATCCCGTCGACCCGACCCACACGCCGCAACAACTCCGGGAATCGCACGTCATCGGCGTTCCACGAATTGACGGTCTGACCGAGTAGGGTCACCTCGGTGACCCCCTGCTCTGCCAAGCCTCGTACTTCGTGGACGATCTCGGATGCCGGTCGGTTCTTTTCCGGTCCGCGGACGTACGGGACGATGCAGTAGGTGCAGCGGTGGTTACAGCCCCGCTGGATCGGAACCCACGCGCTCGGACCATCGGCGCGTCTCTGCTCGAGGCCTTGGTAGTTCTCGTCGACGTCGAGCTGGAGCACGGCGAGCTGCGGGCCGCGCTTCCGACTGCGCTCCATCACGAAGGCCGGCGGAGGCGCGACGAACTCGCCCGACCGAACGCCATCGAGCCGCTGCAACGTCTCGGGAAGGGTCCGATAGCCATCGGGCCCCATGACGAGATCGACGTAGGGAGCCTGTTCGAGCAGAGTCTCGCCCATGCGTTGCGCCATGCAGCCGGTTACCCCGATGACCATCTCCGGCCGGTCGCGCTTCAAGCCGTTGAGCTGGGACACCCGGCCCAAGACCCGCTTCTCGGCATGCTCCCTGATTGCGCACGTGTTCACCAAGACGACATCGGCGTCTTCCGGTGCGTCGACGATGCTGAACCCGCCCTGCTCCAGGATGCCCTCCATCAGCTCGCCATCACTGATGTTCATCTGGCAGCCGTACGTCTCGACGTACGCGCGGCGGGAGCGACCTTCGGAAGTCATGCGTGAATCGGGGCTGATCGATGGGGCGGATCAATATACAGATCCGTCCCATCGGACCGCAGGGTGCCGTGAAGAAGCCCTCGCGAGTGCTCGACGTCCGCCGGGACGCCCACCCTCAGGTAGTCTTCGGTGAGGCCCGAGCCTCCGGCACCTTCGACCACGACCTCCGCACTCGAACCGACGCGGGCGGAGCGATGCGCCGCCCCCTTCTCGTGGGCGAGCTCCCGGAGCTCGCGAGCGCGCTCGCCAGCGATCCGCTGCGGGACGGGATTCAGTAGGGTCGCCGCCACCGTGTCGTTTCGCGGGGAGAACGGGAAGACGTGAAGGTACGTGAAGGGGAGTTCCTCGATGAGCGCACGCGTTTCGGCATGATCGGACTCCCGCTCTCCCGGAAAGCCCGTGATCACGTCGGCGCCGAGTCCAAGGGGTGAGACGCGGGCCGCGATCTCCAACGCTCTCGCCCGGTACTGCTCGCGGGTGTGCCAGCGGCGCATCGAACGGAGCACGGGGTCGGCTCCCGACTGAAGGGGCATGTGCAGATGAGGGACCAGACGGCTACCCGACGTCCCCAAAAGCTCGAGGAGACGGTCGTCGACCTCGGTGGCCTCAACGCTCCCGAGTCGAAAACGAACGTCCGGCACTTCATCCAAGAGGGTCGCACAGAGGGCGGATAGCGTACGACCGGGGTCGAGATCCAACCCGTAGTGGCCGATATGGATCCCCGTGATCACCAGCTCCGGGTGCGACTCGGCGAGAAGGCGGGCTTCGGCAACGACCTCGGCAGGTGGACGAGAACGCGACGCACCTCGAGCCAGGCGCGTCGCGCAGAAGGAACACTTCCGGTCGCAGCCATCCTGAACCTTGAGCCAACCCCGAGACGCCCCCGCACGTGTGCGCAGGAGGTCGCCGCCGATCGGCTCGTGATGCATGCGGTCGAGCGGAGCCCGGACCTCGATCGTCGTGAGCCGGGGTGCCGAAATGCCGCGGAGTACGCCGTGGGCGACGACTTCGGGGTCATGACCTCGAACGACATGCTCGACGCCGTCCATCGAGGCGTAGGCGGCCTCGTGCAACGCCGCAGAGCACCCCGCGACGACGATCTTCGTATCCGGCTGCTCGCGCCGGATTCGACGGATGAACCGCCGAGCATCGGCGTCCGCTTGGTTGGTGACCGTGCACGTGTTCACCACGACGATGTCCGCGTCGGAGCGCTCACGCGTCGTCGAGCCACCTCGCGCCTCGACCTCCTGCCGCATGCGTTCCGTGTCGTACTGGTTCGCCTTACAACCGAACGTGTGGTAGTAGACGGGCACGGATCACCTCGGGAGCCGCGTAGGAGGGATCAGAGGCCGGACGCGAGCAGCGAGATCGTGGCCCGCCAGAACCGCTCCGTCAGGCCTGCACCCGAGCGCTGACCGCGCTCGATCGCCAGATCGACACTCGCGAGGACCACGTCTCCGCTCCGACTCAGTTCGAGGCCGAAGCCACCCCCGAAGGCACGCTCCGTCCCCGAACCATCCTCGAAGGAGAACGGCAAGCCCGTCCGGCGAAAGCCGAATCGCAACGGTGCGTCTTTGCCCCACAGGCGCGCCCGGGAGAATTCGACGCCGAGGCCGAAGCCGTTCGAGTCGAGGGCCTCGTCTCCTTCACTCAAGTCGTCGGCGGTGGAGCTCCAATCCATGAGCTGCATCGAGCCCGTCACCACGAGTCCGGACACGAGCTGTGCACTCGCCCCGGCTCGGTACTGCCGTGGCATGTCGAACGTCCGGTTCGCGCCTGAGGTGCCTTCGACCGCTGTGGCATCGAGCGAGGTGGGCAGGACGGCGCTGACCGCGACACGCACGCCCGGGAGGGGATCGACCGCGACACCCGCGGTGATCGACTCGCCCGTGTACGACCACTCACCACGCTCGACGTAGTCGTCCACGTCGGTCGTGTTCTCATCGCCGTACGTGCGCGTCAACGTGCGCACCACGGACCCAGCGTAGCGGCCGATGATCGCTCCAGCCGACACGCGCGATCCGAACATCCGCGCGTAGCCGATATTGAGGCTCGAGATCGAGCCGTCTTGTAGGAAGTCGTCGGTCGTCTGGAAGGTGCCACCGCCAAAGTCGGCGCTCCCGATCCGCTGTGTCTGGTAGTGCTGATCGAGGAACGATCCGATCTGAATCGACATCATCCCCGACAACACCGGGTAGGCGATGCCCAGGAGGGGGAAGCGATTCCCCTGGACCTGCCCCGTCGACGCTCCGGCCTCGTAGTCCAGCCAGCTCGGCTGAGCGACCATCACACCGGTCGAGACTGTGAGGCGCCCGAGGGCGCCGGGGTCCGTGGGCATGAAGGACCCGCCCGGGAGGCCGATGCCCAGACTTCCCAGCGCTCGAGCTCGGGCGTCCAGCGGCTCCAGCGGGGTTCCGAGTCCGGCCGCGTTGAAGAGAGACTGAGCCTCGGTCTTGGTCGGCAGTCCAACCGCTACCACCGCGGCCAACGTTCCAATCGCGAAGTAGCGCCGCATGGCGGACCCCTCTCGTGCACAGGTCATGGGAGCTCCACCGGTGGGCCGATCGTCAGGACCAACCGGAGCACAGGCTCATCGGCCGTGCCGGGTCCCTCGAACGAGGCGAAGGCGATGGAGATCGGCTCGATCACCGAAAGGAGAGCCAAGGCGTCGGGCGCCGGGTTCCCGTCTTCGTCCGTACCGCGTACGAGATCACGAGCGAAGCCGGTGAACGGTACCTCGATGCTCACACCGGCCGAGGACCCGAACGCGTCCGGGCCGACCGGGCGTCCGAACAACGTCTCGATCAGAGACTCACCGAGTGGGGACTTCGGCATCGCCGAACGATCCAGCACGGGCCGCACGTCCAGCCGTATGGAATCCGTCGGTTGGAACGCGGCCTCCGTCGTTCGACTCGTAAGCACGAGAGACGCCGACGAGATCTCCACCGGCGCGATTGTGTGTGGGCACGAGACAACCGCACAAAACGAAGCAGGGCCTGTGATCGTCTGCGGAATCGAGACGTCCAAGACGGTCCGCCACGACGGCGCACCCCCGATCCGCACGCCGTCCGGCGGCGGCTCCGGGAACGGACTGTAGATGAAGGTGATGAGCTCGGTTTGCGCGGAGAGCTCGATCAGCGTGTCCGGATCGAGACTGGGACGCACGTCCAACCGCAGCGCGGCACTCCTGACCTGAAGGCGCGATCCGGCATCGACGAGGTCGATCCGCGCGCCCGTCGTCAGGTCACCCGTCTCTCCCCAGGCACTGATCGTCGCCGAGTCGATGGCGAAGACGATCGAGTCACCCTCGGCAGGATCCCACACAGCGGTGTCGACGGCGAGCGCGGGTCCCGCGCCGGGCTCGGTCCACGCACGCTGATCGTTGATCGTGTCGACGGCATTCGTCCACGATACGGTCTGCGGATCCCACTCTTGTTGCAGAGCCCCGACGGCGAGTGTGACCGGGGCCGTATTCGTACTCGCGACCGTATCGAGGAAGGCCACGAGCCGTCCGCCGACGAAGGTCAGAGTCGAGTCGGGCCGATTGGTTCCGGTCGAATCCCTCACGGTCGCGACCTGCGGGTACGCGGCGAAGCGCATCAACGTGCGCGCGTCGAGCGTATCCGCGAACTGGTTGGCCAACACCCCGATGCCGAGGTCCCGCGCCGACCCGTAGCCGCCGAAGACCTCGAGGTTCGAGGCGAACTCGTCCCAGGGGATCGTGATCTCCACGGTGACGGGTTCACCGGGCAACGCCCCGTCTCCTACACCCACAGGGAGTTGCTCTTCGCATCCGATCAGCACGACCGGCCAGAGGAGCATCGACGCCAAGAGCGCCTTGTTCCGCGCGTTCGATCTAAAGGTCACGTTCCTCTTCGTCATGTGAGGGCGTACGTCGCCCTGTTGAGGCCTCACGTCCACACCCGGGGCAAACGCCCGGTGAGACCGGTCAGCACTTCGTAGCTGATGGTGTCGGCCCATGCCGCCACCTGATCGACGGACACCACGTCTTGGCCGTCTCGTCCGATGAGCGTTGCCACCGAACCCACGTCCACACCGGATACGCCGGTGATGTTTACCACGGTCACGTCCATGGAGATCCGTCCGATGATGGGGACACGTGCCCCTTCCACCAATGCCTCTCCTCGATTGGAGAGCGCACGAGGCAGGCCGTCCCCGTACCCGATGGTTAGGGTGGCCCAACGCTCCTCGGAGGTTGCCGCGTACGTCGAGCCGTATCCGAGTGTCGTCCCCGGCTTCGCGTCGCGGACGTGTCCGACCGCCGCCTTCATCGACACGACCGGATCGGGCCGAGGCAGATCGTCCCCTATACCGCCGCCGTAGAGGAAGATGCCGGGTCGAACCATCGAGCGGGCGTACTCCGGCGTTCGGAGCGCTCCTGCGCTGTTCAGGATATGAACGGCGCCATCCTCGGGAAGACCGATCCGGTCCACGACTTCAGCCAACAGCGCCCACTGGGCGTGGATCGAATCGGCGTTCTCGTCGGCGGAGTGCAGATGGGTGTCCACACCGACGAGTCGGAGGCCAGGCCGCTCCCGTGTAACGTCATCGAGCCACGCGTCCGTAAGCTCCGCCGGAAAGCCACTCCGCCCCATGCCCGTATCGACGTCGAGGTGCCAATCGATCGTCACGCCACGCCGCGCCGCGGCATCGGAGAGACGCTCGAGGCCTCGAACGGAGCCGACGAACGGCTGTAGGCTCGCCTCGGCCACCTGGTCCGCGTCCGACGGCGGGACCGGCGAGCACACCACGATGGGACGCGTCACTCCGGCGTCTCTGAGGGCGACCCCCTCGGATACCGCGGCGACGCCGTAACCCCATGGGTCACGGTCTTCGAGGCACGCCACGACCTGCTCGGCGCCGAGTCCGTACGCGTTCGCCTTCACCATGGGGAGAATGCGGACACCGGGACCGACCGACGCGCGAACACGATCGTAGTTCGCCAGCAGAGCATCGGCCCGCACCTCGAGCCAGGCGCGGGCCTTCGGATTCGTTGACATAGACCAGGAAAGATGCCAAGAACAGGGCTTCGACACGACCCCGAGAGGCCGTCCGCGGCCCCTTCAGAACTCCAACGATTGGGGCCGACCGATCGAGCCACCCCCACCTCCCCCGCCTCCCGGCCCCGACGGCCTTCGCTTCACGGGCCCAGGTCCTCTCACCCGGGCCCTCGAACTGGTGCGCTATCTACGCACTGCGTGCCCCTGGGATGCCGAGCAAACGGCGGAGTCGCTGATCCCGCACCTTCTCGAAGAGACGCACGAAGTCGTCGACGCGATCCGCTCCGGGGATGTGCATGCGCTAGAGGGGGAGTTGGGTGACCTGCTCCTCAACCTGGCGTTTCAGATCGTCGTGGCGGAGGAAAAGGGCGACCTCGACGCCATGGGGGCGTACCGGCGGCTGGAAGAGAAGATGGTCGCGCGTCACCCCCACCTCTTCGACAGCGGGCAGAAGAAGAGCTGGGCCGAGCTGAAGGCCGACGAGAGGAAAGAGGGCGAACGGATCCTCGACGGACTATCGGCGGGACTCGACCCTCTCACGCGCGCCCACCGCATGCAGGAGAAGGCCGCCGGCGTGGGTTTCGATTGGCCGGACCGCGAAGGACCGGCTGCCAAGGTGCGGGAAGAGCTGCAAGAGGTGATGGACGAAGTAGAGGCGGGGTCAGCCGACCGGATAGGGGACGAGGTCGGAGACCTCCTCTTCGCGGCGGTGAATCTCGCCCGTCACGTCGGGACCCATCCCACCAACGCCCTGGCTCGTGCCAACCAGAAGTTCCAAGCGCGCTTCACGCGCCTCGAGGAGCTCGCCAACGAGCGCGGACTCGACATGTTCGAAGCATCCCTCGACGAGCTCGACGCGCTGTGGGACGAGGTCAAGAGGGAAGGTCAGTAACCTGCGGCCTTGTCGACGACGTTCTCCCAGGAGCCGAGCGGATCGCGACTCAGGTATCGTCGGAGATTCCGAACGATCAGGCCGCACTCGCGCTCCCAATACCCTCGGGTCACCGCGGACACGTGGGGGGTCACCACGACCTGAGGCATCTCCCAAAGGGGTGAGGATGGAGGGAGTGGCTCCTCTTCGAACACGTCGAGACCTGCGCCTCGGATCTGACCTTCGCGTAACGCTTCGATCATCGAAGCCTCGTCGACCAAACGCCCGCGGGCCACGTTGACGAAGACGCATCCCCGCTTCATGCGGGCGAACGCATCGGCGTCGATCATGCCTCGGGTCGCCGGGGTGTCGGGAGCGGCGACAACGACGGCGTCACTGCGCCTCAGGAGTTCATCGAGTCCCGCACTCCCAGACAGAATCTCCACGCGATCGTCCAACGTCCCACCCCCTGCGACGGAGGTCAGCCCACGGTCCTCGTCGTTCGGTGGATTGCGCTTCAGGGCGATCACACGGCCTCCGATCGCGGCGACGCGAGCAGCGAGCGCACGTCCGATCCCTCCGAATCCGACAATCCCCACCGTGGACGACGAGAGCTCCGTCAGGGGGGCTCCGGCGACGTAGTACGGAGTCGTGCTCCACTCCTTCCGCGCCTTCGACGCCGCCGCGAGGTCGAGCCCTCGGCCGAAGTAGAGGAGCATCGCCAAGACCGTTTCCGCCATGGGCGGCGCGTGGATCCCGGCCGAGTTCGTGAAGACCGCTTCACTCGCCATCATCGTCGACGTCAGCGAACTCCCGACCCCGGCCGCTCCAGAGTGCACCCAGCGGAGCCGGGGCCCCGCATCGAGCAGAGCCGCCGGGATCCCGTACCCACAGTAGATCTCGGCATCCCGTACCGCGCGTTGGACGGCTTCGGCGACCCGCCCCGCACCGTCCCCCGATCCGTCCGTCTCCTCCTCCATCACGTCGAGTGTCCACTCGGAGGGGAGGGCCTGTCGAATTCGCTCGGGAACCCAGTCGGGCATCGCCCAAATCGGGCGACGATCCGACATGTCGAGCACGAAGCGAGTCATCGACGTTGCGGCGCTACGGGTACAAGCGATTCATCAAACGCGGGAACGGGATCATCTCGCGGATGTGGTGCCGCCCCGTGATCCACGCGACCGTGCGCTCGATCCCGAGACCGAAGCCGGAGTGCGGAAAGGAGCCGTACTTCCGGAGATCCAGATACCAGCGGTACGCCGCCTCCGGCAGGGACTCCTCTCGAATGCGGGCGAGAAGGAGGTCGTGATCGTCCTCGCGCTGGCTGCCGCCGATGATCTCTCCGTACCCCTCCGGCGCGAGCAGATCGTCGCAGAGGACGGTCCTGGGGTCGTCGGGGTTCTCCTTCATGTAGAAGGCCTTCGCCCCCTTCGGGTAGTCGTGTACGAAGAGCGGGAGGTCCTGACCCTCCATCAGCAGCGCTTCGTCCGCCGCACCCAGGTCCTTCCCCCATTCGATCTCAGACCCGCGCGACTGAAGCAGCTCCACAGCCTCCGTGTAGCTCATGCGGGGGAACGACGGCTTCACAGCTTCGAGCTTCGAGGTGTCTCGTTCGAGAACTTTGAGCTCTTCGCTACAACGCTCGAGTGCACGCTCGACGATATACGAGACGAGTTGCTCTTGGAGCTCCATGTTCTGGTTCGAATCCGCGAACGCGACTTCGGGCTCGACCATCCAGAACTCGGTGAGGTGCCTCCGCGTCTTCGACTTCTCGGCACGGAACGTCGGACCGAAGCAGTAGACCCGGCGAAAGGCCGGGCACGCGGCCTCGACGTACAGCTGACCGGTTTGGGCCATGTAGGCCGGGTCGCCGAAGTAGTCCGTCTCGAACAGCGTGCCCGCATGTTCACCAATCGCACCCGTCAGGATCGGCGTGTCGATCCGGACGAAGTCGTTCGTGTAGAGAAAGTCGTGGATCGACTGCTCGACTTCGGCGCGCACACGGAGCCCGGCGCGCTGAAGCGAGGAACGCAGCCATAGATGACGGTGGTCGAGTAGGAAGTCGACCCCGTGCTCTTTCGGCTGGATCGGATACTCCTCCGCGCCCGAGAGGAGCACGACGTCGAGGACACCCAGCTCGTATCCACCAGGGGCGCGCTCGTCCTCCTTCACCGTCCCGGTCATCGCGACTAGGGACTCCTGCGCGAGCGCTTGCTGCCGGGTCCACGTCTCCTCGTCGACGGCATTCTTAAGAAGTACGCCCTGCAGGACGCCCGTCCCATCCCGCACCACCGTGAACGACACCTTTCCATGGCCGCGGGTCGCCTCGACCCAGCCGCGGACGGTCACGTCTTTCCCGACGTGATCGCCGAGCTCTTTGATCTCCACCATCGTCGATGCCATGCGGTCCAGCCCTTCGGGTGTCGGAGGTGCGACAGCGGCTGGAGAATGCACAGAATCGGCGCCGCGGGGAACCCGTCGCAATTCGGCTCAGCCGACTCCGTACATCTCGAGCCGGTTCTGGTATCGCGCGTGCAAGTGAGCCCGCACGGCCCGGTGTTCAGGGCTGCGTAGTTCGGGGTCGCGTGACACGAGCCCACGAGCATCGCTTTGAGCGGTCCGGAGGAGGTCTTCGTCCGCCAGGAGATCGGCGAAGCGAAGCATCCCGTCGCGCCCGTGCTGTTGGCTCCCGAAGAGGTCCCCCTGCCCTCGAATCCTCAGATCGGCCCTCGCGATCTCGAAGCCATCCGTCGTGTCGCGGAAGACCTTGAGTCGCTCCAACGCCTCCTCGCCGGGCTCCGCGATCAAAATGCAGTGGCTTTCCGCCTCGCCTCGTCCGACACGTCCACGCAGCTGATGGAGCTGAGATAGGCCGAACCGTTCCGCGTGCTCGATCACCATCACGCTGGCATTCGGCACGTCGACACCGACCTCCACGACCGTCGTCGCGACGAGGATGTCGATGTCTCCGTCCGAAAACGACCTCATGACACGGTCCTTTTCCGCGCCCGCCAACTGACCGTGGAGCAGACCCACACGAAGGTCGACGAAGGGCCCCGCCGTGAGTCTCTCGAATTCCTGGGACGCAGACAGCAGATCGAGCTTCTCCGACTCGTCCACAAGCGGATACACGATGTACGCCTGGCGGCCCGATTCGACCTCGGCCCGAACGAACCCGTGTACGTCGTCTCGCTGACTCGGAGCCCGAAGAGAGGTTCGAACAGGAGTCCGACCGGGAGGCATCTCGTCGAGCACACTGATGTCGAGGTCACCGTACAGCGCCATCGCGAGGGTGCGCGGGATCGGTGTGGCCGACATGACGAGGACGTCCGGCCGCACGTCGCCTCGCTCCAGCAGCGCCATGCGCTGCTTCACACCGAAGCGATGCTGCTCGTCGATCACAACGAGTCCCAGTGAGTGGAAGGCGACCGCGTCCTGGATCAACGCATGCGTCCCCACGACGAGGGGCGCGTGCCCCTGCTCCAGCGCCTCCAGGACGGACCGACGCTCTGCGGCCGACTGGCTCCCGGTGAGGAGGCGCACCTCGAGGCCCACCGGAGCGACCATCTCCCCGATGCTGCGAGCGTGTTGCTCGGCGAGGATCTCGGTGGGCGCCATCAGCGCCGCCTGATGTCCGCCCTCGACGGCGAGCAGCATGGAGAAGACGGCGACCGCGGTCTTCCCTGCCCCGACATCACCCTGAAGCATCCGGTTCATCCGCCGAGCGGACCGCATGTCCGCGTAGACCTCTCGCAGTGCACGCGCCTGCGCCCCCGTCAACGCGTACGGGAGTGCTTCGTGCAGCGGCTTGATCAGTTCGTTGCTCCGCGTTGAGACGACTCCCGGCTCCACCTCGGTCGCGTGGCGCCGCACCTGCGCTTGGACGAGTTGCAAGAAGAAGAGCTCGTCGAACGCGAGCCGACGCCGACCCGTCTCTGCGGCATACAGCGAGGACGGTCGGTGCATCATCGCCAACGCCTCCGAGAGCGAGGGCAGATCAAGGCGACGACGCGCGTCGGGATCCAGATACTCGTCGTCGTTCGCCCACTCGAGCATGGCGTCGAGGTTCTTTTCGAAGACCCCCCGGAGCACCCACTGGGGGAGGTCTTCGCTGGCGGGGTAGGAAACGAACACGACCCCGTCCATGCCGGACGGCGACGAGGTGGAGCTGGGCCCCTCGGAATCGCTCGCACGCTCCAGCACGGTGAACTCACGCGGCTGAATCTGCCGTCCGTGGAAGAACTTCACCTTTCCCGTCACCAGAAGCGTGTCCCCTTCACGGAGCTTCCGATCCAACCAGGGCTGTCCGGGCCACGCCACGGTGATCATGCCGGAGTCGTCTTCGAGCACGGCTTGGAAGATCCGCAGGCGCCGACGGGTGGGGATCACCCCTTTGCTGCGGACGCGACCTACGACCGTGACGTCCATGCCGACGTCGACACGCCCGATCGGCTCGACGGTCGACGCGTCGTCGTAGCGGCGCGGGACGTGGTAGAGCAGATCCCGAGCGGTGGTGATCCCGAGCCGGGCGAAGGCGTCGGATCGGCGCGGGCCGACGCCCTTCAGAAACTGAATGGGGCGATCGAGCTGCGAGTAGCTCACGATCCAAGGACGGACTCGACGAAGTCCGTCGGGTCGAACGCCTCCAAATCTTCGAGTTGTTCGCCGGTGCCGATCAGCTTCACCGGCACGCCGTGCTCTTCCTGAAGCGCGACGACGATCCCGCCACGGGCACTCGAGTCCATCTTGGTCAAGACGATGCCGCTCAGCTCGACCGACTTCGAGAAGGCCTCGACCTGACGCACCGCGTTCTGCCCGACGGTCGCGTCGAGGACGATCAACGTCTCGTGCGGAGCGCCGTCGATTCTGCGGCGCACGACGCGGTCGATCTTCGTCAGCTCCTCCATGAGGCCGCGATGGGTATGGAGACGCCCGGCGGTGTCGACCAAGATCACATCCGTACCGCGCGCCTCCGCGGCTTCCAAAGCATCGAAGGCCACCGCGGCGGGGTCCCCTCCTTGTTGCCCTCGGAGGAAGTCGGCCCCGATGCGTTCGGCCCACATCTCGAGCTGGGCCACCGCTCCGGCGCGGAAGGTGTCGGCCGCCGCGACCATGACGCTGCGCCCCTCCTTCACCAGATGGTGTGCGATTTTGGCGACCGAGGTGGTCTTCCCGACCCCGTTCACTCCAACGATCAGATACACCGTCGGTCCCGCCGTCGCGGCACCGAGCTCGGTGTCGGCCGCATCGAAGATCGACACGATTTCTTCGTGGAGCGCCGATCGCAGGGGCGCCGCACCCCGCGCCTTGCCGCGCCGGAGCAGCTGCTCCGCCCGGTCGGTCAGCCGCATCGTTGCCTGGACCCCGAAGTCCGCGGTGAGGAGTCGTTCTTCCAACTCCTCCAGAGACTCGGTGTCGACACCGCCCGCGACGACGCGAACGTCGGTCAGCGCGAGGTCGACCACCCGCTTCCAGAGCCCCTTTTTCCGCTCAGGCTTCTTCTTGAAGAGGCGAGCCATCAGCGCAGTCCGCTTCGGCGGCGCACGATCCACTCCCCGCACAGGAGGAGAAGGATCGCGAGGTAGGGCCAGGGCGTCGTACGCAACGGAATCCCCGCTGAGAGGTCGGCGATCGGGCCGGACGTGCCCCCGGCGGAGCTCGATTCGAAGGGCACCGGGATCATCTCGTCGGTCGTGGACGCCACATCGAACCGACCGCCGGATACCGTATCCGCACCCGACAACGCGGTGAAGGAGTACTCGCCCGGTGGTAGCGCCGATGACGACACCGTACCGGGCCCCGTGAAGACCGTGTCGGACACGATCGAGTCTCCGCGGGACACGACGATGCCCACCGGCCCGTCGAGGCCTCCGAGGCCCCATTCGACCGGGGTGTCGCGGGCCACGACGCGTCGGAGAGGCCGCGGTTCAGCGGTCGTCACCGTTTGGTCGGCCAGGAGCCAACCCACGACGGCCGACCAGAGCTGACGGTACGCCGCTCGACCCTCGTCACGGGCAGCCCAGCGCCAAAAGCCGGAGGCGAGAGCGACGACTCGACGCCCCTCCTCGTGGTCATCTAAAACGAGCGCTGTCGTCGGCGCACCCGCACCGCTGCGCTGGACGTTCAGACTCGCGCCACGGTCACGCTGGTCGGGCGTCAAGAGCGTGCCCAGAGGAGGGAGTCCCTGGACGTCGATCCCCGACAAGGAGCCCGCGATCGGGGACACGGGAACGTCCGGCGACGCATACCATTCACCGTCCTCCGGCTCGCCGGTGGCGATCCCGAGTAACCCGGATCCGGCACGATCGGTCGCAAATGTCAGGTGGCGGCCCGGCGCCGTCGCCAACGCCGCCAGCCACTCCGGGTGCTCAGCCCCGAGACCGTGGACTACGAGGACCGTCGCGGAAGCGGCGGCGGTGCGCACCGTCGTAGAATCCACCGGGCCCGCTCGGTCTTCGGCTCGTCCCATCGACACCCATTGGTCATCCCCGGCGGCGAGGAATCCACTCGTGGGGAGACCCGACACCTCCTGCAAGACGGGGAGGAGGTAACGTGGCTCCCAATCGGGAGTCAGCGACACGAGGACAATCCCTCCCTCTTCGTGTCCGATGTTCGCGTAGGCGGGCGCCATCCCATCGTCCGGGTACGCGTCCGCGGCGTCGACGAGGCGGGCGGTGTAGCGCGTGCGACCACTCTCGGTGGCCGGCGGCAACGGAATCGTCTGCCGGGTCGCCCGACCCGCGGATGGGGCCGCGACCCAGGCGCGAGCGACCTCTCGGTCATCTTCCCAGACCGCAACCTCCACAGAATCCCCCGGCACCCCTCCGAACACCTCGACCTCCGCGACGGGCGCGTCCGTCGGGCGTCGAACGTCGGAGACGGTCAGGCTTCGTACACCAGCGTTCGGGGCTGAGGCGCCAACCGACTCGAAGCGCACGTCGAGTGGTAGAAGCTGGAGCGCCGACCTCAGGGCGACTGCGTCGTCGAAGCGCATGTCCGACAAGACGACGACCTCGCGAGCGCCCGACTCCGCGGCGAGTTGGAGGGAGGGGGTCAGCTCGCTGAGACTCCCTGCGGGCACATCGAGGTCACGCTCGGCCTCGGACGCCCCTCCGAAACGAACGACCCGATATCCGTCGGAGGCGAGTTCGTCGGCCCGCGTCCGCGCGCGCTCCCAAAGTGATACGCCCTCCACCGATGTGGCGCTCATGCTGAGGGACGCGTCCAGGAGGACCCACGGCCCTGACTGAGCACCGTTGCCTGGGCTTGGAAGCTTCGGATCGAAGAGGAGCAGAAGCACGAGGACCAGGGCGGCGGCTCGCGCCGCGGCGAGTCGTCGAGCGCCCGGTACGGGCAGCTCGACCCGCACGTAGACCCAATAGGTGTACGCCACGGCGCCCGCTGCGAGCGCCAGGAAGAGGAGGGCGCGAATCACCGCTCAGTCGACAACGGTTCGACTACGCTCCGCCGTCCGGCCCAAGGTCGTCGTCCGGCGTTGGGGCGCCGTCCGCGTTGAACGTCCGGACCGGACCCGCCCGCGGGATCGTCTCCAGCAACGCCACGCGCCCGCCCTTCTCGGCCTCCCATCGCACCATGTCGTCGGAAGGCACGGGGTCTCCGGCCGGTAGGTCGACGGACAACGGGTCGAATTGCACCCCGTTGGCGAGCATCTCGTAGTGGAGGTGCGGACCCGTCGCCAGTCCTGTCATGCCGACGTACCCGATGACATCGCTCTGGCGTACACGGGACCCTTCGTAGATCCCCGGCGCATACCCGTTCAGGTGGGCGTATCGCGTCACCCAGCCGTTCGGATGACGGATCTCGATCGTGTTGCCCAATCCACCTTTCGGCCCGCGATGGATCACCACGCCATCCGCCGTCGCCATGATCGGCGTACCGATGTCAGCGGCGTAGTCCACGCCTCGATGGGCTCGGATCGTGTTCAGGATCGGGTGGAGCCGCCCCGCTTGGAACCGGCCGGAGATCCGGCGGAACTCGAGCGGCTTCAGGAGGAACGCTCGGCGGACGGACTGGCCCTCCATGTCGAAGTACGAACCACGTCCGTCTCCGTTCGGATCGAAGTAGATCGCGTGATAGGGCATACCCGCATTCACGTATTCCGCAGCGAGGAGGCGTCCGGCACGCATCGAACCGTCCGGCCGGACCTCTTGTTCAAAGGCGAAGCGGTACGTATCGCCGACGCGGAGCTGGCGCGAGAAGTCGAGCGACCACTGGAAGACGCGATCCAAGTGGTCGATCAGGTTGTTTCGATCGTTGTACGGGATCTGCTCGAGCACCGGGTTGTCGACAACGGAGGACCACAACCCACCCCCGTCGGAGATTTCGCCACTCGCGTACACGGTGTCGACGAATACGGGGGTCTCGATCAGTCGAGACGTCCATCCGAGGATCGGGTCGCGATCGAGGCGGACCGTTTCGTCGGCGCTGACCTCGACGTCGATGCCGCGCAAGGCGTCGGACTTCGCGAGGAAGCGGAACGTCACTTCGGTATCGATGGCGAGGCGCCGGGGATCTGCATGCTCCTGAAAGGCGAGCAAGAGTGCCGCTTGTTCGTTGGCGTCCATCGCTTGGTAGAGCAGCCCGCCGAACGTCTGACTGCGGTTCACGGAATAGATCTCCACCCGCTCCGCGGGCGGCACGTACACGGCCTCGATCTCGCCGACCGAGGCCGGCTCCGAGGTGCATGCAGCGACGGCGCACACCGCGCCGAACGCCACCGATCTGATTCCTACGTTGACTCGCTTCCGCATGTCGCTCCTACGCTCCGCTCCAAACGAGGGCCCGGCTACCCGACGGTCGCCCGCCGGGCAGCCGATCGCCCGAGAAAGATGCTGGGGCTAGGGACTCTCAGCACCCCTCGGGCGGGCCCACAGACCCACACGAGAGGATGTCCCTGCTCAGTCCATCTGCCGTCGAATGAACGTCGGAATGTCCAAACCCTCGATCTGCTCCCGAGAGACCGTCCTCTCGGGGAACCTGCTGAGGGGGAGCACCGGCTCCGAAGCACCACCACCCACGGCCACCCGCACCTCGGGCAGCTCCGCCTGCACGGGGTGCGGCGGGGGCTCGAGAACCGGCTGATCGACCGACTCCATGACCTGGGCCGGCTGCACCGGCTCCACCGGAACCGGCGTCCGCGGACGGGACCGTCCGAAGTGCCCCGTGATGACCTTCTCGTCGTGCTCCGAATCGAACCCGGTGGCGATCACGGTGACGCGAATCTTGCCCTCGAGTTCAGGGTCGTGCACGGCACCGAAGATGATCTCGGCTTCGTCCCCCGCCTCTTCCTGAATAATCGACGATATCGTCGTAACCTCGTCAATGGCGAGGTCCATGCCACCGGTGATGTTGATCAGGACGCCTTTCGCACCCGAAATCGACACATCGTCGAGGAGGGGCGACGAGATGGCTTCTTGGGCCGCTTCCTGCGCCCGATTGTCCCCTTCGCCGAAGCCCGAACCCATGAGGGCGGGGCCACGAGCAGACATCACCGTGCGCACATCGGCGAAGTCGACGTTGACCTCACCCGTGACACGGATCAGGTCGGAGATGCCTTGGGTCGCGTTCAGAAGGACTTCGTCGGCCTTCTTCAGAGCGTCCTTGAACGACGTCCCCTTCGGCACGACGGCCATCAGACGGTCGTTCGGCACGACGATCATCGTGTCGACCGCACGACGGAGCTCGGCCAGCCCCTGCTGAGCCTGCCGGCCTCGCTTCTTGCCCTCGAACGAGAACGGCTTCGTGACGACACCGATCGTGAGCGCGCCCATGTCGCGAGCGATCTCGGCGACCATCGGAGCCGCCCCGGTACCCGTGCCCCCACCCATGCCTGCCGTGACGAAGACGAGGTCCGCGCCGTCGAGCGCGCGTCGGACTTCCTCTTCGCTCTCGGCAAGGGCCTGACGCCCCACCTCGGGACGTGCACCGGCTCCCAGCCCGCGCGTCAGCTTTTTCCCGATCTGCAGCGTGATCTGCGACTTGGACAGCTTCAACGCCTGTCCGTCCGTGTTCATCGAGATGAACTCGACCCCTTCGAGGTCTTCGTCGATCATCCGGTTCACGGCGTTGCCTCCGGCGCCACCGACGCCGACGACCTTCATCCGCGCATTCGCGATCGGAGTCTCTTCGAATTCGAAGATCATCATGGTGTTATCTCCTCCCTAGGGAGATGGGTGGGACTGCTAAAAGAATTCCTTGAGCCACGTCCCCAGCTTGGTGACGATGCCCGATGTGCGTGTAGAGGCGCCCTGCCCCGTCTCGGCGAAGCGGTCCGCGCCCCATAGGGCGAGGCCGGTACCGACCGAAAAGCGGGGACGTCGTACGGTGTCGGCGAGGCCGCCGAGGCCTTCTCGCGGGACGCCGAGGCGCACCGGCGAGGCGAAGATCTGCTGAGCAAGCTCGACGACCCCGGGTAGCGCGGCGGTTCCCCCGCTCAGAACGATGCCCGCGCTCATCTTGTCGAGGACGCCGGCGTCTTGGAGCTCGGCCTGCACTATTCCGAAGATCTCGTCGAGGCGCTGCTCGACGATGTGGGCGATCAGCTCGCAGGCGACGGCACGCACCTGGCCCGGAGCCGCGCCAGGGAGTTCGACCGTCTCGCGAGGATCGACCATCTGAGCGAAGGCGTGTGCGTGCCGCTCCTTGGCGCGCTGGGCTTCGCGGTACGGCGTGGCGAGGCCCCGCATCAGATCCGCGGTGAGCGTCGATCCCGCGTGCGGGATGATCGCGACGTGGTGGATCTTCCCTTCGTAGTAGGCGGCGACGTCCGTCGTGTTGTGGCCAATTTCGACCATCGCGACGCCGACTTCCTTCTCGTCCTCGGTCAGGACAGCCCTCGCTCCTGCGAGCGGTTCGAGAACAAGCTCCTGAACGCGATATCCGGCACGGTTCACCGCCTTGGTGATGTTCGCGGATGCCGTGATCTGGCACGTGACGAGGAAGACCTCCGACTCAAGCCGAACCCCAGACATGCCCAAGGGATCCTTGATTCCGCCTTGGTGATCGACGCGGTACTCCTGCGGGATGGCGTGCACCATCTCGCGGTCGGGAGGTAGGGCGACGGCACGGGCGACGATGTGAACCCGTTCGACGTCGTCGGCCGTGACTTCGTCCTCCGAAATCGCGACCACACCCATCGAGTTCATGGCGCGGACGTGGCTCCCACCGATCCCTGCGAAGACGCGGTCCACATGGACTCCGGCCATGAGCTCGGCCTCACCGATCGCAGCCTTCACCGACGCGGTGATCTCGTCGATGTGCGTGACATGGTCGCCCCGAAGTCCGCCCGTGGGTGCCTGCCCGACGCCCTTGATGATCAGGCCGGGCCGGCGTGCGTCACCGGAGACCTCACCGATAACGGCGCAGGTGTTTTCGCTACCGATGTCCAGACCGGCGATCAGGCTCGAACGCATCCGCCTCTCCTACGGAGTCCGGCGGACCACGATCCGGTCCGCGTACCTCAAGTCGACGACCACGGGCCCCATGCCCGGATCCTGTGCGCGCGTGTGGCGCACCGCCGCACCCGCGTCGCGAAGACGCTCCGCGTTCACACCACGCGGCGTCCAGTATTCGATGTTCGGGTCGAGCAGTCCGATCCGAAGCGCCCCGTCGGGAAGGCGTTCGACCGTGGAGATCTCGCCCGCGAACTCTTCGTCGACACGCGTCAGGTGCTCCAACTCCGCTGCGAGCATGCGCACTTCTTCGGGGAAGACCGACGCATTCTCGGGCGGGAATCTCGTCGCCGCGATCACGGGTAGGTCGATCGCGTATCGTGTGGGGTCGAGCGGAAGGCGGACTCCGTATGCGTCGACGGGCTCGAGCGTAGGCGTCGGCGCCAACGCGACCGGGCGACGCTCGCGGATCGACACGCGCAGTCCATTCGGCAGGAACCGACGCCGAATCTCGACGTGCTCGACCAACGGATGCGCGCGCACCCGCTCCGTCCACTCCGTGTTGTCCGACCACACCGACGTCGCCGGACCGATCGCGAGTCGAGACACCACCGTGTCCCGGTTCAAATACTGGATCCCCTGAACGTCGACTTCGGTGATGCGGAAGGTCTCGAGCGAGGCGACGCGGGATGCGAGCTGCGGTCCCCATGCGACGATCGGTCCCAGCGCGAGCGTGACGAGCAGCACCTTCACCTGGCTACGCATGAATCGGCGCCTCCAGAAGTCGAAGGATCTCGGTCCCTGCCCGCTCGATCGAGCCGGCTCCCATGGTCAACACGACGTCTCCGAAGACCGCATCACCGACCACAGCCGCGGGCAACTCGTCGAGTGCTGGTACGTAGTGGGTCGCGCGACTTCCCGCCGCGGTCACGGCATCGGCGATCGTGCGCCCGGTCACGCCCTCGATCGGAGCCTCCCGGGCGGGGAAGACGTCGGTGACGTACACGACGTCGGCGAGCGCCAACGCCTCCCCGAACTCGCGCGCGAAATCCCGCGTTCTCGAAAAGAGATGAGGTTGGAACGCCGCCACGAGGCGTCGGTCCGGGTGCATGGCCCGTACCGCTCGGATCGCTGCGGCGACCTCGGTCGGATGATGTGCGTAGTCGTCGATGACGAGCACGCCACCGCTCGTACCCAACGTCTCGAATCGGCGTCCGACGCCCGCGAACGCGCGAAGTCCGGCAAAGACGTCCGGCCACTCGGCACCCACGGCCCGACCGACGGCAGCGGCAGCGAGCGCATTCAGGAGGTTGTGACGTCCGCCGAGGCCGATACGCATCGTGCCGGCACGCTCACCGTCCTCCCACACGGTCGCATACGTCCCGTCCTCGTCGAGCCGGACATCGGTCGCGCGAAGCATGCATCCCGCGGTCGTCCCGTACGTGTAGCCGGCCGCCCCGATCGCGGGGAGCAGACCCGCCGCACCATGGTCGTCCGCGCAGACGATCACACGCCCACCGCCTCGCACTCCCGCGAGGAAGTCGAGGAAGGATCGGCGCACGCCGTCGAGATCCCCGTAAATGTCGAGGTGATCCGCCTCGAGATTCGTGACGACCGCGACGTCCGGGGCGAGGGTGAGGAACGAGCGATCGTACTCGTCCGCTTCGACCACGAAGAGGTCGGACCGGCCGAACCGAAGATTGCCGTCCCACCCGGCCACCCGGCCACCCACCAATCCGGTCGGGTCGAGGTCCGCCGCAGCGAGCACTTCCGTGGCCATCGCCGTCGTTGTTGTCTTGCCGTGCGTCCCTGCGATCCCGACGACACGCCCTCCGGCGACCCACGCTCCGAGCGCTTCGGCGCGCTTCAGAACGGGCAGACCCGCGGCTTCGGCGGCCTGGACCTCCGGGTGATCGAGGGGAACCGCGGCCGTGAGCACCAGCGCCGCCGCTCCATCGATGTGCGCAGGATCGTGCCCGACCGAAACGTCTCCACCCAGCGCGGAGAGGTCGGCCAGCGCACGACTCTCCTTCGCGTCGCAGCCCGATACGCGCCCCCCGCTTCGGAGGAGGAGCTCGGCCAACGGGAACATGCCCGCGCCGCCCACGCCCATGAAGTGCACGGGGCGCTCCTCAGCCAGAGCCCGGAGGTCGATGCGGGCGCTCATGCTGCCCTCCGCAGCGGCGGGAGCAGAGCCGCGAGGTCGGACGCGATCGTTCGCGTAGCCTCGGGACGAGCCCGTTCCAAGGCGCGCTCTCCCATCGCGGCGACACGAGCGGGGTCGCCAGCCAAGGCGTTCAGGGCCTCGCCGAGGCGGGCGGCGGTCATGTCCGCCTCCGGAATGACGCCCGCAGCGCCCGCGACTTCGAGGGCGCGCGCATTGTGCATCTGGTGGTTCTCTGCGGCCGTCGGCAGCGGAACCAGGATCGCGGGCAGGCCTTGGTTCAGCAGCTCGGCCGTCGTCATGGCGCCTGCTCGACAGAGGGCGAAGTCCGCGGCCGCGAGGGCGCTAGGCATGTCATCCAAGTACGGCAGGGCATGCACCCACTCCGGATCCCCGGCCCCATCGAGTTCCGCGCGCACCGAATCGAAGTGCTTGCGGCCCGTGGCCCACAGGACGTGGAGTGCGTCCGACCGATCGAGTTCGTCCGACACCACGGCGCGTACCCACTCGGTGACACCACGATTGAGGGCGAGCGAGCCCTGACTCCCGCCGGTGACCAGGGTGAGCACCACCTCCTCCGGCACGTCGTACGCCCGGCGGGCGACGCTCTTCTCCATCGCTGCCGGATCGCGAACGGGGTTACCGCTCACGACCCACCGACCCCCGCGGACCGCGAGTCGATCCAGCGCTTCGGGATAGGCCACGTGGACCCGAGTCGCGAACCGCGTGAGCAGCCGAGTGACGAGCCCCGGGTACGAATTCTGCTCCTGGAGAACGAGCGGGATTCCCATCAGTCCCGCCGCCGCGCCGGCCGCCGCACCCGCATATCCACCGGTCACCACCACGAGGTCCGGGCGGAGTCGTCGGAAGAGTCGGGCCACACGAACCAGCCCCACCAGGAGGCCGGTGAACGCCCTCCAGCTTCCAAGGACGTTGCGCCGGTCGATGCCGTGGAGGGGGAGCAGCAGGTGGTCTTCGCCGCGCTCGGGCAGGACGCGCGCTTCGATTCCTCTCTCGGCCCCGACGAAGAAGGTGGTGACGTCGGGGCGAGCCTCTCGGAGTGCGTCGGCGATCGCGAGTGCGGGGTACAGATGCCCCCCCGTGCCTCCACCGGACAAGACGATCGTCGGGCTACGCACGGGCGGCCTTCCCACCAGGGGCCGCTCGGGCCACGGACATCAGGATGCCCAACGCCAGCAGCGTGATCACGAGATTCGAGCGGCCGAAGGAGACGAGCGGCAGAGCCAAGCCCGTCGCCGGTGCGAGGGCCAGGCCGACCGCCATGTGCAGGACGGCCTGGAGTGCGATGAGGCTGGTCACCCCGATGGCGAGGAGCTCACCGAAGAGGTCCGGCGCACGGCTCGCGATGCGGAAGCCGACGAGCACGATCGCCACGTAGAGCGTCAGCAAGATGCCGACCCCGACGAGGCCCCACTCTTCACCGATCATGGCGAAGATGAAGTCGTTGTGGGACTCGGGGAGGAAGCCGTACTTCTGCCGACCCTGCCCGTGCCCTACCCCGGTGATTCCTCCGGATCCGAAGGCGATCAGGGACTGCGTGACCTGATAGCCACTCCCCGCTTCGTCACCGAGCGGGTTCAGGAACGCACGTAGCCGCTCGAGCCGGAAGCCGACGAGCAGCTGCTGCGCGATGAGCGGCACGGCGAGGAGCCCGAGGAAGACGAAGTGGGCGATACGGGCTCCGGCCGCGAAGACGATCATCACACCGACCGCTGCGATCACCAGGGCGGTCGAGAAGTCCGGTTCTGCCGCAACGAGGCCGACGATCACGGCCCACACGCAGAGGAACGGCATCAGACCGCGCCGGAGCGAACGGAAGTCGTCCTGCTTCTTCACGGCGAGGGCCGACGTCCAGACGATCATCGCCACCTTCGCGATCTCCGACGGCTGGAATCCGATCCCCACGTAGAGCCAGCGGCGGGCGCCGTTTCGAACCGGGGCGATCTCGGTCGTCCACGGAAGAACGCAAAGAAGGAGAAGGAAGGCGGAGGCGCCCATCAGCGGCCACGCGACCAATCCCCAGAAACGGTACGGGAGCATCGCGCAGGTGACGAGGAGTCCGAGCCCGACGAGGGCCCCCGACGCCTGACGCAGCACGTAGAAGGTGTCCGGCACGCCCTGACGGATCGCGAAGACCGAAGACGCCGAATACAGCGTGACCAGTCCGATCGACAGGATCAGTAGCGTCAGTCCCATCACCGCGGCGGCTTCCCATCCACGCCCGAGACCGGAGTCCGGGAGGCGTACCGGGCCGAGCGGAGCGATGTCGATTGGGCGAGCGGTCATGCGACCCCCCGAGCGAGGTCGATGAAGTGGCGGCCGCGGGCCTCGTAGTTTTCGTACTGATCGAAGCTCGAGCAGGCGGGAGCGAGGAGCACAGCGTCTCCGGGCTGCGCCAGGGCGGCGGCGCGAGCGACGACGTGGTCCAGTCCGTCGCCGCCCCGCTCCACCGCCGTGCCCGCGCCGGACGAGAGGGCGGCCCAGATCTCGGACTCTGCGCGTTCCGCCACCTCTCCGTAGACCAAGACGTGCCGAACCCGGCCAGCGAAGTCCCGAGCGAGGGATCCGAACGCTTCGCCCTTGTCCTTCCCGCCGAGGAGGAGGATCACCGGGCGGTCGATCGAAGCCACCGCGCTCCGAGCGGCCGCGACATTCGTCGCCTTCGAATCGTTGATCCACAACACACCACCGGCCTCGTGCACCGGGTCGAGCCGGTGCGGGAGGGCGCGCGCCGTGCCGAGGCCCGCTGTGATCCCACCGATCGCCGCACCGGCAAGGCGAGCCGTGAGTACGGCGGTGAGCGCGTTGACGACGTTGTGCTGCCCGAGCAGGGGCAGCTCCGACCGCGGCAAGACCTCTTCGATCTCGCCGTCCGTACGAAGCATGAGCGTTCCGTCATGTACGAACGCGTCGGCTTCTGCGTCGACGCCGAAGGTGTATCGCCGTCCGGCGACCCCTCCTGCGAGGGCCGACACCGCATCGTCCCCGAAGGGGAGGACCCAACGGCTATCGCCGGTCGCGTTGTCGAAGATCCTCGCCTTGTCCGCGTAGTACGCGTCGACCGACTCGTACCGATCGAGGTGGTCGGGAGAGAGGTTGGTGACCACTCCGATGTCGGGCTGGAAGGTCTGCACGTCGGCGAGCTGGAACGAACTCATCTCGAGCACCACCCAGTCCGGCTGTGGGTCGAGGCGCGCCAGATCCGAGGCCGGAGGCGCGAGCCCCCCGCCGACATTCCCCCCGGCCGCGCTTCGGATGCCCGATGCGCGGAGGAGGTGATCCACCAGCAGCGTCGTCGTGGTCTTCCCATTGGTTCCTGTTACTGCAATCAGTGCACCGCGGAAGAACCGTGAGGCGAGTTCCGGTTCTGCGATCCATGTGACTCCGCGCTCCGTGAGGCCCCGGAGCACCGGAGCGTGGGGCGGGATTCCTGGCGACGTGACGACGAGGTCGGCGTCCGCCATTCGTTCGAGGTCGTGTCCTCCCAGCTCGACGGCGATCCCGGCATCTCCGAGGTCGGCTCCACGAGCTGCAACTGCATCATCCGTGCGCGAATCCGAGACATAGACGTCTCCTCCTTGTTCAACGGCCAAGCGCGCGGCGGCTTCCCCGCTCGCACCCAGGCCAATGACAGCCACTGTTTTGTCCGACAGGTCCATCTATCGCTTCAATCCCAAACCGAGAACGCAGCATATCCGCTCACCGAACCTTCAAGGTGCTGATCGCGACCATCGCGAAGAGGACGCCGACGATCCAAAAGCGGATGACCACTTGAGGCTCGGACCAGCCGAGCTTCTCGAAGTGGTGGTGGATGGGAGCCATCCTGAAGAAGCGCCGCCCTTCGCCGTACCGGCGCTTCGTGTACTTGAACCAGCCTTTTTGCACGATCACCGAGAGGGTCTCGAGCACGAACACGCCCCCGACGATCACGAGGAGGAACTCGGCCTTGAGCAGGATCGCCATGACGCCGAGCGCACCACCCAGGGCGAGACTGCCCGTATCGCCCATGAAGACCTCGGCCGGGTGGGTGTTGAACCACAGGAAGCCGAGCGCTCCACCCGCGAGGGCGAGCGCGAAGATCGTGAGTTCCCCCGCTCCCTCGAGGTAGAAGAAGCCGAGGTAGCGGGAGGTGTCGACGCGACCCGCCACGTAGGCGAAAACGCCGAGGGTGGTCACCGAGATCGCGGTGAGCCCCGCAGCGAGGCCGTCGAGCCCGTCGGTCAGATTGACGGCGTTGGACGACCCCGAGACGACGGTACCGGTGAAGAGGACGAAGATCGGAGCCGAGAAGGCGGCCGCGACGTTCGCGAAGAACGGCACCGAGGTCCACGTCGTCGGGTGCGACGAGATCGGGTTCGCCAGGAGGTACATCCCGAGGCCGAGGCCGAAGGTCCACTGCCCGATCATCTTGTAGCGGCCCACGAGACCCCGGGTCTTCCCTTGGACGACCTTGAGGTAGTCGTCGAGGAAGCCGATCGCGCCCATCCATAGCAAGGAAACGAGCGCGATCACGACGTACGGGTTGTCGAGCCGTGCCCACAAAAGCGTCGAGATCGTCGCCGCCGCGATGATGATCAGGCCCCCCATCGTCGGCGTTCCGGACTTCACCAAGTGGGTCTCCGGGCCGACTTCGCGCACGACCTGGCCGACATTCGCCAGCCGGAGGCGTCGGATCACCATCGGGCCGAAGACGAAGGCGATCACGAGAGAGGTCACAATGGCCCCGGCCGCCCTGAAGGAGATGTATCGGAAGACGTTCAGTGCTCCGATCACGTCAGAGAAGGCAGGGGCGAGTTCGTACAGCATCAGGCCTCCACCGGCGCGAACGCCGCCTCCATCAGAGGCAGAAGGCCCTCCATCGCCACACCGCGCGATGCCTTGAGAAGGACGATCTCCGTCCCCGCGAGACGAGCTCGGAGGGTCGGCCAGGCGTCCTCCCACGTCGGCCCCACGACAACACGCTCGTCGTCGACGACGCCGATCTCGGCCGCAGCGGTCGCAAATGCGCCCGTGAGCGCGAACACGTCGATGTCGCGGGCGATCGCATCTCGCAGGACACGCACGTGGAGCTCGCTGGCCGTGTCGCCCAGCTCGAGCATCGAGCCGAGGACGGCCACACGGGTCGAAGCGTTGTTCTGACCTTCGAGAACATCGAGGGCCGCGACCACGCTCTGCGGGTTCGCGTTGTAGCAGTCGACGATGATGGTCAGGTCGCCGATTCGACGCATTTCGCCGCGCATCGAGCCGGCATCGGCCGACGCGATCGCGCGGGCCGCGTCCTTCGGAGACACACCGATGAGATCGGCGATCGCGAGCGCCACGAGCGCATTCGAGACCGCGTGACGACCGGGCATCGACAGATTCACCCGATGGCCGCGCCACGAGAACGTGTAGTTCCCGAAGATGTCGACGTCGGCGTCCTCGGGGCGGTCGGCCGCGTCCGCCCGCTCGCTCCACCCCACCACTCGCACGCGAGGACACAGGGTCCGCGCCCCCTCCGCCAGAAAAGGCGGGGCATCCCCGACGACACAGCGCGCGCCTTCGGCGACGTACCGGAGGATGTCGAGCTTCTCGTCTAACACGCCCTCTAGCGAGCCCAGCTTCTCCAGGTGGCTCTCGCCGACCGTCGTGATCACCGCGACGTCGGGTCGAGCGATCTGCGCGAGAGCCCGGATCTCACCCGGTTCGTTCGTGCCCAGTTCGAGTACGACGGCTTCCGCGTCATCGGGGGCGGCGAGCAGGGTGAGCGGCATGCCGATCCGGTTGTTCAGATTCCCGCGCGTCGCGTGGACCCGGAGGGTGTCCGACAGAGCGGCAGACGTCAGCTCCTTGGTCGACGTCTTGCCGGAGGAACCGGTGATCGCGACCACTGGGGCCTGCAGTGCGTCTCTGCGGTGTGCCGCCAACGCCCCCAGGGCGACGAGCGTGTCGTCGACCGGGTACAAAGGCACGTCCGGATCGCCGGGGGCCGGGCGGGACACCACGGCGCCGCGCGCCCCTCCGGCCACCGCCTGGGCGACGAAGTCGTGTCCGTCGAATCGATCCCCGACGAGAGCGACGTATAGGTCGCCGTCCTGGACCGAGCGGGAATCGGTCGAGACACCGGTGAAGCCGACGGCCTCATCGGCCAGCTCGACGCGAAGCCCCAACGCACGCCGCACTTCGGCATCGCTCCACTCGAAGGCCGTCATGCGACCCCCAGTTCGCGGAGCGCCTGGTTGGCGATCGCGCGCTCGTCGAAGGGGAGCTTCTCGGTCCCGATCACCTGATACGCCTCGTGGCCTTTCCCGGCCAACACCACGGTGTCTCCAGGCTTGGCTTCCGCGAGAGCAGCCTTGATGGCGACGCGGCGATCGGCGAAGCGGAGGTACTCGACCCCGTCGAGTCCGGTCACCACATCGTCGATGATCGCGTTCGGATCTTCGGTCCGAGGGTTGTCTGACGTGACCACGACGACGTCGGCGTGGCCACGGACCGCTTCACCCATCGGCCGCCGCTTCGTCGGATCCCGGTCGCCCCCGGCTCCGAAGAGCACGATGAGGCGCCCATCCGTCAGCGGCTTCACGGCCGCCAACGCGTTTTCGAGCGCCGCGGGCGTGTGTGCGAAGTCGATCAAGACCGAGAACGGGTCGGCGATGACGGCCTCGAGTCGACCTCGAACCTGGGGGACCGTAGAAAGACGCTCGACGATCGACTCGACCGGCACACCCGCGACGATCGCGGCCGCGACCGCTCCGAGGGCATTCTGAACGTTGTAGCGGCCGATGAGGGGTGTGGTGACCTTGTTCCGCTTACCGGGCGTGCGAAGGGTGAAGGTCGAGCCCGTTGCTCGCAGGACGATGTCTTCGGCCGCCACCTCGCCGGTGTTGTCGATGGCGAAGCGCACGACGTAGCGGTCACCGTGCTCGAGACGAGCCCACGCATCCTCGTCGGCGTTCACCACGAGGTGCCCGGAGGTGTCGACCAGGTCGACGAGGCGTGCCTTGGCCGCCAAGTAGGCATCCATGTCGCCGTGGTAGTCGAGATGGTCCTGCGTGAGGTTCGTGAATACCGCGATGTCGAAGGGCACGCCGTCGAGCCGGTGCTGCGCGAGCGCGTGAGACGACGCCTCCATCACCACGGCACCCGTGCCTCCGTCGGCGAGCTCTCGCAGCCACACGGCCACGTCGACCGGACCGGGCGTCGTGAGCCCTTCGGTGCCCGGGCGCACGCCTTTGCCGTCGACGAGTCCCAGCGTGCCGATCACTGCGGTCGGGATCTCCGGCCCGAGCAGATGCCGCACCAGGAGCGCCGTTGTCGTCTTTCCGTTGGTTCCAGTGACCCCGACGGTGACCAACTCACGGCCGGGGTTACCCATGACCGTGCTCGACGCGATCGCCGCGGCCTGCCGACCGTTCGACACGATCAGCTGGGGGATATCCACGTCGACCGGGCGCTCGACGATCGTCGCGACCGCCCCGTTCTCGACAGCCGAAGCCACGAACTCGTGAGCGTCGAAGCGATTCCCCTTCCAGGCGAGGAAGAGGTCTCCAGGGCGAACGGCCCGGGAGTCCATCGCCAAACCCCGAAGCGTCACGTCCCCCGGGCCCCTCGACTCCCTAAGGAGATCGGCGGACCGGAGGACATCTCCGACACGTTCGAGCGTGGGATGAAGACTACTCATCAGAGTGCCCTCGGAAGCGCAGTCGGATCGTGTCGCCCGGTAGCACTCGGGCGCCTGCCGCGGGGATCGTGCGCACGACCTCTCCGGTGCCCACGTTCGCAACGCGGAAGCCGAAGCGGTGGAGGTTTCGGATCGCCTCGCGTGCGGGACGGCCGCTGAGGTCGGGCACCGTAATCCGCCCGTCCGCCTCTTCGGCCGGCCGGTCCGCGTCGCTCCACGCCTCGCGGAGCGGCGGAAGTGCCGGGTCGGGGGCATCGGCAACCCGGCGGATGACCGGCAGGTTGAAGGCGCGCCCCAAAGGGTTCTCGGCCAGGCGCGCCAAGTCGATCGACGGCGGCGCGGCAGCGAGTGCAGCCTCCATCGTGGCGCGCGTGACCGGCGCGGCGATCGCGCCGCCGTAGTAGCCGCCTTCCTGCGGACGGTCGAGCTTGACGAAGACGACGAGCTGCGGAGCCTCGGCCGGGAAGTATCCCACGAAGGAGGACGAGTACTCTCCGCGGACGTACTGGCCATTCTCGCTGACGCGCGCGGTCCCGCTCTTTCCGGCCACACGAAACGAACCGAGCTGGGCGAGCGACCCCGTCCCGTCGGTGACGACGTCTTCGAGCGCTTGGCCGATCTCGGCAGCCACCGACGGTTCGATCACGCGACGAATCGCCCGAGCCTCGAAGTCCTGCACCACCGTCCCATCCGCCTCGCGCACCTCTCGGACGAGGCGCGGCTGCATGAGCCGACCCCCGTTGGCCAGCGCGCCGTAGGCCATCGCCATCTGGAGTGGCGTCACCGAGAGCTCATAGCCGTAGGAGAGCGAGGCTTGGGACAAACCGGACCAGTCCTCCGGCTTGCGAAGCAGGCCGGACACCTCGCCGGGTAGTTCCACCCCAGTCAGTGAACCGAAGCCGAAGTCCCGAAGCGTTTCGTACTGCTCCCCGTGCGACATGCGCTGGGCGAGCTTCGCCATGCCGATGTTCGACGACTCTTGGAGAGCCACCCGCAGGGTGAGCCATCCCTCGGTGTGGGTGTCCGTGATGACCCGATGGTCGCCGACCCAACGCCCATCCCCGACGTCCACCGAGTCACTCATCGAGGCCAGACCGCGCGACAGCAGCCCGGCTGCCGTGAACGGCTTGATCGTCGAGCCGGGCTCGAAGGGCGTGTTCACGGCGGACAGTGCTCCGGCGTGTCCGTTCTGCGTCGAGAAGAGCGCGAGGATCTCACCGGAGAACGGATCCGTGATCAGCACGTCCCCGCCCACTGCGTCGTGACGATCGATCGCCTCTTGTAGCGCGGCCTGTGCGATCTCTTGTAGATCGGTGTCGATCGTCAGGACGACTTCACCACCCGCTCTCGGGCTGCGCACTGTCACCTGGTCCCCTGGGATCGCGCGGCCACGGTGATCGCGAGCGACGACCTGAGAGCCCGGCAGTCCGCGGAGCAGGTCGTCGAATGCCTGCTCGACGCCTCCCCGCCCTTCTTGGTCGAGCTCGACGCCCAGGAGGCCCCGTGCGAGCGAGCCGTGGGGGCGATACCGCTCGAAGACGGTCTCGACGTGGACGCCCCGAATACCCTCGACCTCGGATCGCGCGGCCGGTGCGAAGGTGCCCACGACGTTCCAGCGCCCGCGCGTCGCGTATTGGCGCGCCCGACGTGTCGAGATGCCGAGCGCGTCGACGAGTCGTTCGACGGCGGCGTCCACATCCGCGATCTCGGGCGGGGCGACGTTGATTCGCACAAGCTCACGCGTCACGGCCAACGGCGTCCCCCAGCGGTCGAAGATGCCGCCACGTGGGGCAGGCAGCTCCACGGTTTCCCGGTGCTGATCCTCGGCCTTCGCGAGCCAAAGCTCCGACTGCGCGACCTGCACTTGCCCGGCCCGGGTCAGGATGGCCGCCGCACAGAGCACCCATACGCCGAGGAGCGTCCGGCGGCGCCACGCGGGGCGAGCCTCATGGCGGGCACGGCGGCTCACGAGTCACCTCGGCGCGTCAGCACGACTTGCTCCGTCGCCGCTGGCGTGTGCATGCCGAGCTCTTCGGCCGCCGAGACGATCCGAGTGCGGCTGCGGAGGACTTGGATCTCCCGCTCGAGCTCGATCTGCTCCGCGAGGGCGACGGAGACGTCGCGACGGAGCGCGTCGAGCATACGGTTGGCCTCGAGCGCGCGGCTCTGCCGCCACGTGACGAAGCCGAGAGAGCCCATGAGGAGTACGAAGGCGATCGCGGCACGGCCCACCGTTGCACCGTCGGTCATGCCGCCCTCCGCCACGCCCGGAGGCGCGCGCTGCGGGCCCGCGGGTTCCGCTGAACTTCGTCCTCCGTGGGCCGGACGACCTTCCGGGTCAGCGTTTCGCCCAGCGGCTCGCCGCGGCACACGCACGCCGGCAGCTCCGGCGGGCAAATGCACGCCCGACTCCACTCCCGGAAGGCGTTCTTCACCTTCCGGTCCTCGAGGGAGTGGTACGCAATGACCACGATCACTCCCCCAGCCTTCATCACGTCCCGTATCGCGGGCAGTCCAACGTCCAACGACTCCAACTCCTCGTTCACCGCGATACGAACAGCTTGAAAGATTCGTGCCTTTTCTTTTGCGGAGGGCGCACGACCCAGCGAAACCGCCAGCGCGGCCACGAGATCGTCGCTGGTGCGGAGCGGCTCCGAAGCGCGTCGCTTCACCACTTCCCGGGCCAGCCGTTTCGCCCGCGGCTCCTCCCCATACTCCCGAAAGACGCGGGCCAACTCGGCCTCCGACGCCTCGGCCAGGAATGCCGCCGCATCCCGCCCGGAGTCGTGGGTCATCCGCATGTCGAGGGCCGCGCCCTGGCGGAAGGAGAAGCCCCGACCATCCTCATCGAGTTGGTGGGAGCTGACGCCGAGGTCGAGGAGCGCGCCGTCCAGCCCACGATCCCGAACCTCAGGATCCTTGGGGGCTCGGTCGAACCGTTCCTGCAGGAAGCGCACGCGGCTCCGATGAGGCGCGAGCACATCGCGGGCCCGTGCGATCGCGTCGGGGTCACGGTCCACACCGATCAAACGGCAGCCCGCGCACTCGTCGAGGAGACGAAGGGCGTGGCCACCACCCCCGAGGGTCCCGTCGAGGAACAGCCCGTCCGCATGCGGAGAGAGGAAGTCCAGCACCTCGGAGACCATGACCGGCTCATGCCACTCGTTCACGTCGGTCATCCGAAGAGCTTGTGGGAGAAGGCAGCGATGTCGCCCACCTGAGCCTGGACGCGAGCCCGATACGCCTCGGGGTTCCACAGTTCGACGCGGTCGAGGTTCCCGCTGAGGAGAACCGCGCCGGAGAGTCCGGCTGCGACCTGGAGCACGGCCGGGACGAGAATTCGCCCCTGCTTGTCCGGAGAGACCTCCACCGCGTTCGCGATGATCTCACGCACCTGGTTCCACCCGTCTGGGTTGGAGCGCCGGAACTCGAGCAAGCGCCCCTGGACCTCCTGCCACTTCTCGTGCGGAAAGAGGGTCAGGTAACCCTCCTCCCATTGGAGCAGCACGAAGTGGTCGCCCTCAGCCTCACGGCGAAACGCCGAAGGAAGGCTGACGCGCCCCTTCTGGTCCATCTGATGCTCGTACTGCCCGACGAATCCGTTCACTCAGCCCGTGGTGGTATGAAGTGGGGTGAAGTGGGGGTGATTGGGAGGAAAGTATGACGCGGTGGCGAGCGGGCGCAAGAGTGGTTTTTCACAATTTTTGGACTCGCGAGGATACGGCCGGATAGCCGCAAACCGTTGTCATTCCTATCGAAGTGGATTTGGGCCCGGAAACAAATTTTTCCAAAATCCGAAGGAAAACCGAAAGTGCACCCGAAGAGAGCCCCAGGTGCGGTGGGGAGAAGTGGGAAGGCCCCTAGATGTGGGCCCGGCCGATCGGACGGACGGTGCGCGGGTTCGGCGGCCCGGGGCGCCTGAGGAAGGGTCTTATGGGCCGACGCGGGGCCTCAGGGCACAAAAAAAGGCGCCGCGGG
>JBCCEZ010000052.1:0-33822 GCA_039030015.1 Gemmatimonadota bacterium
CGGTGCGTCGAGCTCGTTCACCACGTACGCGAGGAGCCTGTCGTCGGTCGCGACCACGACCGCATCACGGATGCCCTCGTGCGCTCGCAGTGTAGCCTCCACTTCACCGAGCTCGATTCGGAAGCCTCGGACTTTGACCTGATGATCCAACCTCCCCAGGTGCTCGAGGCGTCCGTCGTTTCGGTATCGGACGAGGTCACCGGTTCGGTACATCCGCTCTCGGACGCGGAACGGACTCGTCACGAAACGTTCTTCAGTGAGATCCGGGCGGCCCACGTATCCGTTCGCCACACCTTCGCCACCGATCCACAGCTCACCCGGGACGCCACGGGGTACCGGGTGCAGATCTTCATCGAGGACGTACAGCGTGGTGTTCCCGATCGGCCGACCGATGGTGATGTCGTCTGCGGACTCGATTCGTTGCACCGTCGACCACACGGTCGTCTCCGTTGGACCGTACATATTCCAGAGCTCGGCGACCCGCCCCAGTAGGTCTTCCGCCACCGACGAGGGCAACGGCTCCCCGCCACATAGCACCCGCAGGTTGTCCGCGCCAGGCCAGCCCGCCGACAAAAGCAACTTCCAGGTGGCCGGTGTGGCCTGCATCACCGTCACGCCTTCGCGTTCGATCGCCGAAGCGAGTCGCGCGCCATCGATCGTCTCTTCTTCGCTCGCGACGACGACGGTCGCGCCTACGAGAAGCGGCAGGAAGAGCTCGAGTACCGCGATGTCGAACGAAATGGTCGTCACGGCGAGGAGCGTGTCCTCTGACCCCAGCCCCGGGTGATCCCGCATCGCGAACAGGAAGTTCAACATGGCCCGCCGCGGGATCTCCACCCCCTTGGGATTCCCCGTGGAGCCGGACGTATAGATCGCGTAGGCAGGTGCTGACGCAGGAGCCGTCTTGAACGCGATCGGCGCGGGCGGGGTCCACTGCTCGAGGTCCAGCACGGGAACGTCGGACACGAGTGCGGTGGCATCTCCACGAGACACAGCGGCGGCAACCGAAGCGCTCTCCAACACGTAGCGCACACGCGACTCGGGATAGGCCGGGTCTACGGGTACGTACGAAGCGCCCGTGCCCAGGATGCCGATCAGGGCCGCCATCATCTGACGGCCCCGGTCCAGCACGACCGCGACTCGGTCTCCTTCCCCGACTCCCATCGCGTCCAGTGCAGCTGAAACACGTCCGGCCTGCTCCATCAACTCGGCGTACGTCCACTCTCCTTGGACGGACCGGATTGCGACCTTTTTCGGCTCACGGGCCGCGGTCTCCTGAAGCAGTTCGACCAGGTCCGCATCGAGCGGATACTCGGCGCGCGTATCGTTCAACTGTTCGACGAGGACGTCGCGTTCGTCGTCCGGCACCGTCGACAGGGCACGGACAGTTCGTCCAGGGTCCTTCAGCCCACGCGCCAGGATCTCGAAGAAGTGCTCGATGAGACGGGTGGTCGTGGCCTCGGTGTAGAGGTCGGTGTTGAACTTCACCATCAGGCCGGAGTCGGCTCCCCCGGGGAGCGTCACACTCACCGTGAGATCGAACTGCGCCGCGAATCGATGGTACGGGAAGTACCGCACCTGGAGGCCGTCCATCGGCGGGACGTCGACCGGTGCGTTCGCCACGTTGAAGAGCACTTGGAAGAGCGGCGACACACTCGTGTCACGCGCTACGTCGAGCTCCCGGACGAGGGCTTCGAACGGAACATCCTGATGCCCGAAGGCTTCCACCGCGGTGTCTCGAACGGAGCGGATGAACTCCCGCAACGTGAGTTCACCCTTCACGTCGTTCCGGAGCACGAGTGTGTTCACGAACGTTCCGATGACGTCTTCGACCGCTCGTTGCTTCCGATTCGCGATCGGAACGCCGACGGCGATGTCGTCCTGACCGGAGTGGGCGCTCAGCACCAGATTGAAGGCCGCCAAGAGCACGATGAACACGGTCACGCCGTTGTCGCGCGCCACGCGCTCGAGTTCGGCTTCCAGCCCCGGAGGGAACGGGAAGACGAGCGACTGTCCGTTGAACGTCTGGAAGGGAGGTCGAGGGAAGTCTGTCGGGAGGTCGAGAGGCTTCAACCCGTCCAACTGTTCGCGCCAGTACGACACCTCCTCTTCGAGCGCATCACCCACGAGCCAACCGCGCTGCCACGCGGCGTAGTCGCGGTAGCGGATCTCAGGTGGAGGAGATCGCTCCAGCCAGGTCGGGTCGTTGTAGATCGACGCGAGTTCGCGAAGGAAGATCTGTCGCGACCACTGGTCGAAGAGCGCGTGATGAACGCAAAAGGCGAGCACATGGCGCGCGTCACCGAGACGGAAGAGCGCCGCGCGAAGCGGGCTGTCCTTGGCCAGGTCGTAGGGCCGTCCGACCACCTCCCCCGCGCGTACCCGCACCGCTTCCAACCGGTCGGCTTCGGGAAGGTCCCGGAAGTCCTCGACGACGATCTCGGGTGGAGACTCCGAGAGCACGGTCTGACGAGGGCGCCGGTCCTCGAGCCCGACACGGGAACGGAGCGCTTCATGACGAACGACGAGCGCCTCGAGGGCTCCGACGAGTCGGGACTGGTCGAGGGGACCATCGATCTGGAAGGCGCTCGTGACGTTGTAGGCGGTGGCCTCCGGAGCGAGTTCCTGCATGAACCACATACGCTCCTGCGAGAACGACAACGGCACAGGGCCCTCCGGAGCGGGCGCGAGCGGCGGCGCGGTCTTCGACGGTGCGTCGCGACGCTGCACCAGATCCGCCGTCGCGGCGACGGTGGGTCGCTCGAAGAAGCCCTGCAGCTCGAGTGTCACCCCCATCACGTCTCGCACGCGGGCCACGACCTGCGTGGCACTCAGCGACTGTCCCCCCAGCTGGAAGAAGTCGTCGAACACGCCGATCTCTTCGAGCGGCCGACCCAAGACCTCCGCAAAGATCTGCGCGAGGGTCTCTTCACTGGCGTCGCGCGGTCGCACGATGCGCTGATCCACCGATCGGGAGCCGTCCGGAGCAGGCAGACTCTTTCGATCTACCTTCCCTGTCCGTGTCCGTGGAAGGTCGTCGAGCATGACCCAGCCGGTCGGGACGAGGTAGCTCGGTAGCCGTTCGGCGCACCATGCCGACAGGTCGGAAGGGGACGGGGTCGACCCCGGTTCGAGTACGACACAGGCCGCCAACTCGACCGACTCGTCTCGACCGATCGGTCCGTGAACCGCAGCCTCGCGAACGTGTGGGTGGGCCATCAGCATGGCTTCGACTTCGCCCGGCTCCACCCGATGGCCTCGAATCTTAAGTTGGTCGTCCGACCGGTGGAGAAGAACGAAGGTCCCGTCGGGTCGGCGGCGGGCCACGTCACCGGTCCGATAGGTCCACGCTCCTTCTCGGTGCTCGTCGGGGCGGAAGGCCGCTCCCGTGGCGGCCTCGTTCCCCCAGTAGCCGAGCGCACTGGACCGAGAGCTGAGCACGATCTCCCCTCGAACCTCGTCTTCGCGCCCCTCGGGTCCGATGAGCCGCACGTCGACGTCCCCCACGGGTCGACCGATCGGGACCTCGGTACTCGTGTGCGCCAGATCGCGGGGCATCTCGTACCCGATGGCGAACGAGTGCTCCGCGCATCCGTAGAGGTTGAACACCGCAGCCGCGTCGCTCAGCACACCCGAGAGGTAGGAGACGTCCGCAGGCCGAACCGGCTCTCCCCCGAGGACCACGGACCGAACGGACGGCAACGGCGCGTGGCCCGAGGCCACGGAGAGTGTGCGGAGCACGCTCGGGGTCAGATGAAGGACACAGATATCACGTTCGGTCAGCACCCCGGGAAGTTCGGCGAGGTCCAGCTCGTTCAGGTCGAGGACGTGGAGTTCCGCGCCATGTAGTAGCGCCCCGAAGAAGTCCATCAGGAACGCGTCGAAGGAGGTCGACGCCACGAGGGACACGCGATCGCCGGGAGACAACGCGGTCAGGTCCCCGTACCGCACGACCTGCCGAAGCAGTCGTTCCTGAGACTGCATCACCGCCTTGGGCTCTCCGGTCGACCCGGAGGTGAACATCACGTAGGCCAACGAGGCCGGATCGGGCGCCGGGCGCTCGTCCTCCGTCTCGGGGAACTCTCCGAGCACGCGGATCACGACTGTGGATCCGAAGACCGTGCGAGCCCGCTCCTCCAGCAGTCGGCTCGTCAGAACGAGGCGGAGTGCACCGGCCTCGCCCATCGACGTCAGCCGAGCATCGGGGACGCGTGGGTCGAGGGGCACGTACGCCGCTCCGGCCGTGAGCACGCCCATGACGGCAGGGGCCAACTCGATATCGTGAGGAAGGAACACGCCGACCGTTCCCCCGCCCTTCACCTCGTCCGCTACGACAGCTGCGACGGCTTCTGCACTCGTCCGCAGAGCCCCGTACGTGAGCGATCCCGCAGGTCCGACCACCGCGAGTTCGTCCGACCCTTCGTCGCAGACTCGACGAAACCGGTCGATGATCGAGCCCGTCGATTCCGCGTCGTCGAATCCCTCCCCTACGGGTGCCCCTCGCACGAGAAGAGCCTCCGGCCGATCCGGACCCGCGCCGTGAGGCACGAGCTCGTCGAGGGCGGCGTCCGGCCTTTCGACGGCTGCGCGCAGGAGCCTCTCCACGTGCTGGCAGATCTCCTCCGCTCGCTCGGGGGCGTACAGATCGCGGTTATAGACCAGGATGAGCTCGACGCGGCCCTCGATCGGCTGAGCGTAGAGTGTGAAGTCGAGCTTGGACTGGACGTCCAGCATGGCGCGTCTCGAGTCGCCGGAGGGCGCCACGAGCTCGAGCTCCTCGGCACTCCACCGCTCGGCCCCGTCGATCGGAGGCAGCACGTTCACCGCCGCCTGGAACACCGGGGGACGACTGCGGTCTCGGGGGGGACGGACGATGTCCAGGAGCGCAGCGAAGGGAAGTCCTGCCCGGTCCAAGACCTCGGTCGACGAGTCCCGAGCCGTGCGAAGCAGGCGCCGGAACGAAGCATCGGCCTCGAGCCCGACCCGGATCGGGACCTGGTTCACGAACATGCCGACCATACCACGGAACTCGGTGCGCGTCCGACCGGCGACCGGAGCGCCGAGGACGAGGTCACGCTGCCCGCTCATCCGGTGGATGCCCGAGGCCAGCCCGACGAGGAGGGCGTTGAAGAGAGACGCGCGCTCCGAGCTGAGCAGGTCGTACAGTCGGTCCGACAGTCCTGTATCGAGTTGGCGCGATACGTTCCCGCCCGAGTACGACTGCACGGGCGGACGCGGTCGATCGGTCGGCAGGTCGAGTGCCAGAGGAGCGTCCCGCAGATACTCGGTCCAGAAGTCGGACTCATTCGTCAGCGCATCCGGAGTCCATTGCTCCCGATGCCACGCCGCGTAGTCGCGGAATGTGATGGGCAGGTCGGCGGGCGACCGTCCTGCATACAGATCGAGTAGGTCCCGGAACAATACGAGCATCGACTCGCCGTCCCCGAACATGTGGTGCAGCGACAAAACGAGATCGTGGGTCCGCTCGCCGTGCCTCATCAGCAGAGCGCGAAACGGAATATCCCGCTCGAGCGCAAACGGCCGCTGTCGCTCCTGTCGGACGAAGTACGAGGCGGCCCTACTCGCGTCGTGCGCCGACATCTCCTCGAGGTCCTCGATCCGGAGCAAGTCGTCGACGTCCGCCACCACCCTCTGCACGGGACCGGTCGCGGAGCGTACCACAACGCTTCTCAGCGCCTCGTGGCGGCTGAGAAGGGTCGTGACCGCCGTCGACAACCGATCGAGGTTCAGAGGGCCTTCTAGGCGCGCGACGGCAGACATGTTGAAGGTGGCCGCAAGCGGGTCGAGCTGCTGAAAGGTCCACAATCGCTCCTGAGCCACGGTCAGACGCACGTCGGCGTCGGCGGGCTGGGCCGGAATGGGACTCGTGTCAGCCTGGGTCGCGCCCTCGATCAACGCCGCGATCTGCGCCACCGTGGGTCGATCGAAGAAGTCCCGCAGCGACACGTCGACACCGAGCTCGTCGCGGATCCTCGCGGTCACGTCCACGACGTCGAGCGAGTGCCCACCGAGGTTGAAGAACTCGTCGTGAATGCCCACGGCTTCGAGCCCAAGGACGGTCCCCCATACCTCGGCGACCGTCACCTCGACCTCCGAGCGAGGGGCAACGAAGCCACTCGATCGACGCGTGCGGCGATCGGGCGCAGGCAGGGCGGCTCGGTCGACCTTCCCCGTGGGGGTGCGTGGTAGTGCGTCCACGAAGGTCCACGCGGTCGGAACGGAATACGACGGGAGGCGCTCTCCACTCCAGGCGCGCAGCGCAGGCTCGTCGAGGGACGAGCCTTCGCCAAGTGCCACGCACGCGACGAGGATCGTGTCGCCACCGGAGGTCGTCGATCCGTAGACAGACACCTCCTTCACGTTCGGGTGCGCGAGGAGAACCGTTTCCACACCCTCGGGTTCAACTCGATGGCCGCGCACCTTGAGTTGGCCGTCTCGGCGGTGGAGGAAGACGTAGCTCCCATCCGGTCTCCGTCGTACCACATCGCCCGTCCGGTACCGTCTGCGCCCGTCCACCTCGGAGAAACGCCCCGCACTCTCCTCGTCCCGGCGCCAATACCCGAGGGCCGAGCGATCACTGAGCAACACCAGCTCGCCCTTGATCGGGTCGGGACGACCATCCTCGTCGAGTAGAAGGACCTCGACGTCCCCCATGGGCGCACCGATCGGAACTTCTTCCGAACGGCCGGACACGCTTCGATCCACTCGATGCCCCAGCGCAAACGAATGCTCGGTGCACCCGTACAGATTGAGCAGGAGACCCTCGTCGGGGAGGAGCTGGTCCACCTGAGCGATGTCTCCCGGTCGAACCGGCTCCCCACCGAGCACAACCGCTCGGATCGACTCGAGCCGCTCGGACCCCGATGTGCGCGCCAAGGCCCGAAAGACCGTAGGCGTGAGATGGAGCACTGTCAGAAGGTGTCCCCGGACGAGATCAGGCAGGGACGCGACGGAAACCTCACGGAGGTCGGCCGGAATCATCGCCGAGCCACTCAGGAGCCCCCCGAAGAAATCCATCAGGAAGGCGTCGTGCGCGGGGGACGCCGCGAGCACGAGACGGTCGTCCGCGGTCAGGGCGAGCGCCCCCGCGTACCGATCGGCCTGCCGGGCCAGATTCCCTTGGCTCTGCACCACCCCCTTCGGTCGGCCCGTCGAACCCGAGGTGTACATGACGTACGCCACGGCGTCGGCCGGGGGCATGTGGGGAAGAGGCTGCTCGGCGTGCTCGGCGAAGTCGACGAGCCGGACACCATCGTCGACGAGTTGCACAGCGAGGTCGCGCAACTCGGGGACGCTCAGGACTGCGGTGGCTCCGGAGTCAGAGACGACGAGACGCAGTCGCTCCGCAGGAAATGTCGGATCGAGCGGGACGTACGGCCGGCCGGCTCGAAGTGCTCCGAGCACGCTGGCCGCCAAACGATCGTCCGTGGGCAGGAGCACGCCGATCGGCCCGTCGCCCGTGTCATCCGCACTCAGACGCCGAGCGACTCGGTGCGCTTCGGCCGCGAGCTCGCCGTACGTCTTCGTCGCCGTCTCCGAGAGCAAGGCCGGACGGGCCGAATGCTGCGCCACGATCGCCTCGAAGCGCTCCGCGACGCTGAGATCATCCCCGACGTCACCCTCGTCCCGCGCGCGCTCAACGAGAGGCGCAGGCACGTCCGGCGTGATCAGGTCGCGGAGCGGGACGTCCGGTCTAGATGGGCCCTCGCGCAACACGGTCATCATGTCGTCGAACAACCACTCCATCCGCTCCAGACCGAAGAGGTCGGGGTTGTAGAGCAGAGAAAGCTCGAGACTTCCGACCAGCTCTTGGGCGTAGAGCGAGAGGTCGAAGCGGGAGTGTCCACCGTACGTCGTCTCCGCGGAGTCTTCCGCAACGACCTTCACCCGAATGCCACCGGCGCCCGGAACCACATCGGCGTCCGCGCCCGGCACCACGTTGACCACGGCCTGGAAGAGCGGCGTGCGGCTCTGGTCCCGAGTCGGCTGCAGCCCGGCAGCGAGGAGCGGGAACGGCACATCCTGGTGGCCGAGCGCCGTCACGGAGGAGTGACTCGCCCCCGAGACCAAATCTCGGAAGGTGACACCGCGTTCGACCTGCACTCGAAGCGGAATCTGGTTGACGAACATCCCGATCATCTCGCGAAGCTCGGGTCGCCCTCGGCTCCCTACCGGTGTGCCCAAGACGAAGTCTCGTTGTCCCGAGCCACGGTGAAGGGCCGCTGCAAACGAGGCGAGCAGCGACGAGAACAAGGTGACGCCCTCGGCGGCGAGGAAGGCACGGAGGCGTTCCTCTTCGGCTTTCGGCAGCGTGCGTGTGAGTAGGGAGCCGGCGAACGTCTGCCGTGCCGGCCGCGGCCGATCGGTCGGGAGATCGAGCGTCAGGGGCGCCCCGTCCAAGTAGTCGGTCCAAAAGGCCAACTCTGCGTCGACCCGTCCCTCGGACCACTGGTGCCGCTCCCACGCAGAGACGTCGCTATACGTGACCGGGAGTGCAGGGAGTTCCTTGCCCCCGTAGAACGCCATGACGTCACGGAAGAAGAGCAACAACGACGCGCCGTCACTCGCGGTGTGATGGAAGACGGCGATGACGTGGTGGAGTCGGTCCGAATGGCGCACCAGCGTGACCCGCACGGGGAGCTCGTCCGCGAGTCGGAAGGGCTTGCCTTGCTCTTCCTGGACCAGAGCGTACGTGGCTCGGAGTTGCTCCTCCGCGTCGAACCTCGTGAGGTCCACTTCACGGACGACCTCCTCAGAAATCGGAACCGTCCGGAGGGTGACGTCCCCACCCTCGCGAACGAGCGTCGTGCGGAGGGGTTCGTGACGCTCCAATACTCGACGGACCGCTGCGTGGAAGGCCGGCACGTCGAGTTCGCCCTCGAGCGCGACGCGACTGGACAGGTTGTACGCGGTCTGATGGGGCTCCATCTCCTGCAGGAGCCAAATCCGCTCCTGTTGGAGCGAAAGACCCGCCGGCCCCGCGTCGCTCCTCGGCTTCGGGCCATCGCTCCCCGAGCTTCGAAAGAGGTCAATCAGTTCGGCCTTCCGAGCCCCGATCGCTTGACGGAGCTCTTCGGTGATCGCGCCCTCGGGAGCGGAGACCCGCAGCCGGTCTCCGTCGACCGCTACGTGGATTCCCCTCGCCCGCAACTCGCTCACCAACGCCCCGAGCGTCATGGAGCTAGAACTCATACGTCTCCACGACACCCGCGGGCTCTTCAACGTCGGTGGTCACCGCGTCGGCATCGAGTCGCAACCCGATCGCCTCCGCGATCTCCAACACCGATCCGCCGCCGAGTAGATCCCCGGTCGGCAGCATCACGCCCACGTCCTCTTCGACGCGATTCCTGAGCTCGACCGCCATGAGCGAGTCGAAGCCGAGCGAGCCGAGTCCGGTTTCCAGCGCGAGCTGTTCCGGCTTGAGCCCGAGCACGGCGGCCACGGCCGCCATCACGTATTCGCGGATCTTCTCCGCCCGATCCTCGCCCGAGAGACCGTCCAAGGCGGACGCATCGAAGGTGGGGCGTGCTGCGCCGTCCGTTCCTCCGCCAGCCTCGAGGGCCGACAGGAGCGGGACCGATCGAGCGCCCCCAGACGGCATCAGCTTGGCCCAGTCCAAAGACGCGATGAGCGGAGTCGTCGCGCCGGTTTCCAGGAGAACGCCGAGGTGCTCCAGCCCATCCTCCAGATCGAGCAAGCGCATGCCACTGCGCTCCATGACCGCGCGCTGCCTCTCGTCCAGCCGCGCCGCCATACCGGCTCCGCCCCACGCCCCCCAACCGATGGCCATCCCGGGAAGCCCGCGTCTGCGCCGTTCTTCGGCCATCGCACCGAGCGCGGCGTTCGCCGCGGCGTACGACGCCTGTCCGGGTCCACCGAGCGTCCCCGCGATGGACGAGAAGAGAACGAAGTGGTCGAGCGGCTCACCCGTCGAGGCCGTCGCGAGGTTGCGTGCGCCATCGACCTTGGGAGCAAGGACACGCATCAGACTGTCACGATCGATGTCCTCGAAGGCCCGATCGTCCAGCACACCGGCGGCGTGGAAGATCCCGCGGAGTGTGATGCCGTCCCTCGTCGCGGCGGCACAGGCGCTCGCCGCATCCTCCGCCGATGCGACATCCCCACGGACGTACACCACACGTTCGCCCGACTGGTTGAGCCTGCTCAGACGATCCGCGAACGCTCCGCTCGGTTCGGAGCGAGCGGTCGCAACGACGAGCCCCGCGCCGGAATCGACCAGCCACTCGATCAACTCGGCCCCAATACCCCCCGAAGCTCCGGTGACGACGTAGGCGCCATCCGATCGGATCGCGGCTTCGGGAAGCACACGAGCCGACCGGATCGTGACCTTCCCGATGTGACGGGCCTGTGCCATGAAGCGGAACGCCTCGACGGTCTCGCCCGCCGGGAAGGACCGTTGGTCCAGCGCCCGTAGCGTCCCGTCGGCGAAGCGATCGACGACGTCCTGAAAGAGGGCGTGGAAGTCTTCCGTAGGCAGAGGGATCGTGCCCAACTCGAAGGCGGCGTACTCGACGCCTCGCTCCTTCATCACCTCATCGGGGTCGAGGAGCTCCATCTTCCCGAGTTCGATGAAGCGACCTCCCTTCCCCAGGAGATCCAGCGAGCGCTGGAGGAGCTCACCCGTGAGCGCGTTCAGCACGACGTCGACCCCTTCGCCGCCGGTCGCATCAAGGATGTCCTGGTAGAACGACGCAGATCGGGAGTCGAACACGTGCTCGACGCCCTGAGCCCGCAGGTACTCCCGCTTCGGCTCGCTCGCGGTCGTGTAGATCTCGGCCCCGAGCTCGCGGGCGATTTGAATCGCGGCCTGCCCGACACCCCCGGCTCCGGCGTGGATGAGCACACGCTCGCCGGCACGGAGCTTGGCGAGGTGGCGCAGCCCCCACTCTGCCGTCAGGAACGCCACCGGGATGGTCGCCCCATCTCCGGCACTCACGTTCCCGGGTCGGCGCACCACTGCGGTCGCGGGGAGCGTTCGGTACGCGGTGAACATCGAGGAGTGCATGCCCACGACCAGATCGCCCGGCGCGACCGAGTTCACCCCTTCGCCGACACGCTCCACGACGCCGGAGAACTCCAGTCCTGGCGGGCCCGGATCTCCCGGGTACTGCCCGAGCACGTTGAGGACATCACGGAAGTTCAGCCCGGTCATCTCGACACGGACTTCGACCTCCCCGGCCTCGGGTGCGACGCGATCCATCGGTTGGAAGTGAATGGCGTCCAGCGTTCCCCGCCGCTCGATCTCGAGGCGGTAGTTGGTGGCCCGCATCAGGTCGGGGGTCCGCGAGTTCACGGCGTCGCCGAGCCCTCGACGGAGCCGCGGCACGAACACCGTGTCCCCACGGACGACGAAGCGATCCTCCTCGGATGCTCCCGTGAGTAGCTCCGCGGAAGGCACCGAGTGGTCGTACGGATCCACATCCACGATGCGGGTCGTCCACTCGGGGTGTTCCGCCTGCAGAACGGACGTGAGGCCCCAGAGCGCGCCACCCACCATCGAACCGGTACTGTCCGGTCCTGCCGCTCCGCGCGTCACCAGCACGAGGCGCGCTTCGGAAGGGATCCGACCGGAAGCCGACAAGCGCGTCAGGACCGCGACCGAGTCGGCGATGGCGTCCGCTCCGACCTCGCCGCGTGCGCCGACGTGTACGATGCCGTCGTACGGCTTCGTGGACGAAGCCTCGCCCACCGCGTCGTCCAATGACCCTTGGGCACGCACGTCGACGTCGCCACCGGCCGCAGTCAGCGAGTCGCTCACGTCCTGTGCGATCCCCGATCCATCGTCCAGCACGAGCCACCGACCGGCCGCGTCGGACGACGTCGGCGCGTCGCCCGGGACCCACGACATGGTGTACTGCTCATCTCGAGCTCGGCCGGCCGCCTTCACACGCACGCGGCGCCCGGTGAATCCACGCATTTCGCCGACGACCCGGCCATCGGGAGAGAGGAACCACAAATCGGCCGCCGGGACATCGACGCCCTCTTCCTCGGGCCGCGCCTGGATCACGACCGAGCCCTCGGCTCCGAAGGGCTCGTTGAAGCGGACGTACTCGACACCGAACGGAAGAATGGTCGTGCGCTCGTCCCCGGCGGTCGCCTGGGTGAGCGCGAGCAGGCGGAGTCCGCAGTCAAGGAGCGCCGGGTGCGCACGGTACTCCTGCGCCTCCCGCACATCCGACGCGGCGAGGCCGAGCTCCGCGAATCCCAGTCGCTCCCCTGCCCACGCACCGTGGATTGGACGAAACGCCGGCCCGTAGTCGATTCCGCGGGTACTGAGCGCTGCGTGCAACTCATCGAGGTCGACAGGCTCCTCAGAGCGCATCTCCTCGGGGCTCGAAGGGGCGGGCTGCTGGGCATCACCACCGCGGACGACACGTGCCGTCGCGATCGTGTCCCACGCGCTTCCGCCCGAACCTTCCTCGTCTCGTCGAACGACGACCCGCATCCGCGCTTGCCCGCCCTCGACCGCGGAGAGGACGACCTGGACACGCGCCGCCCCTTCGTCGGGCAGGAGTAACGGCTGCTCGAAGGTCAGATCGGCCAGATGGGCATCGTCCCAGCCGGGACCGTACTTCGCGGCAGCGAGTCCCATCTCGATGTAGGCGGTGCCGGGCACGAGAACCCGCCCGCCCACGACGTGATCCTGCAAGAAGCCCGGCTTGTCCGCCCGCAACATCTGCTGGAAGACCCATCCGTCGATCGCGGGGGAGTCGACGAGGGCGCCGATGAGCGGATGCACCGCCTCCGAGCCGAGAGCGACCCCACTCCGATCTCGGTCGCCGAAGTTCGCAGGCCAGTGCCGCACGCGTTGGAATGGATACGTCGGCGCCGACACGATCCGACCGCCGCGATCGTCCGCGAACGAGGCCCAGTCGATGTCCAGGCCGGACCGATACAGCGACCCCAGAGCCCGGAGCAACGTCGGCCACTCTTCGGTGCCACGCCGGAGTGAGGGGGTCCACGCGATCTGCGCCCCTGGCAGAGCAGCCGCTCCCATGCCCGACAGTACCGGATGTGGCCCGATTTCGACGGCCACGCGAACGCCCGCATCAGCGAGGGTCTCGAGCGAGGGCGAGAAACGCACCGCCTCACGAATGTGACGTCGCCAGCGGGCAGGACTCGTGGCATCCTCGGCGGTCATCAGAGCGCCGGTCAGATTCGATACGATCCCGAGGCGAGGCGGTCGAAGCGTCACGGCGGCCACGGCCTGTTCGAACTCGTCGAGGATCGGGTCCATCCGGTGCGAATGAAAGGCGTGGGACACCTCCAGGCGGGTACAGCGAACGTCCTTGGCCGCGAAGGAGGCCTCGACAGCCTCGACGGCCTCTACCTCTCCCGACACGACAGTATTCGTCGGCCCGTTCACACCCGCGATCGATAGCCCTTCGAGACCCTGCATGGCCTCGAGCACGTCCGCCTCACCCGCGTCGATCGCGAGCATCGCGCCGCCTTCGGGAAGGCCTTGCATCAGCCGGCCGCGCAGGATGACCAGCGGGAGAGCGTCCTCGAGGGACATGACGCCGGCCACGGTCGCCGCCACGTATTCACCGAGGCTGTGCCCCGTGACGTACGACGGACGGACCCCCCAACTCTTCCAAAGCTCGGCTAGAGCGTACTCGACCGCGAAGAGGCACGGCTGAGCGAACTCCGTGCCTCTCAGGATGTTAGAGTCTTCGACCTCGAGCAGAAGCTCAAGCAAACTCCGACGGATGTGCCCTTCGGAGATTTCCGCACAGCGATCGATCGCTTCGCGGAATACCGCCGACCCTCGATAGAGCTCGCGCGCCATTCCGGGGTACTGAGCGCCCTGCCCCGTGAAGAGGAAGGCCACCCCACCCGAGGCGGCCCCCGCGGCCTGCGGTTCAGCTCCCCCGTCCGCCAGGTCGCCCAGCGCCGCGAGCAGAGCGTCTCGGTCCGCGCCGATCGCCGTCGCACGGAAGGCCATCGGGCTACGGCCCTTCGCGAGGGTGTGAGCGACGTCGATCACTTCATCGGGACCCGCTTCGCTGAGCTGGTCCCGGATCGCCGCCGCAGCGTCTCGAACCGCGTCGGGCGTCTGCCCGGAGATCGGGATGATGTCTGCGCCGCGAGCGGTCGGCCCCGCCTGCTCCTCAGGCGAATACGACTCGACGATGAGGTGGGCGTTCGTGCCGCTGAACCCGAACCCACTGACACCCGCCCTGCGGGGCCGATCCGCGTCGACCCGCGGACGAAGCTCTCTCACGACCTCGACCGGGATCGAGTCCCACGCTACCTGGGGAGTGGGCTCTTCGAAGTGGAGATGCGGAGGCAGAGCCTCGTGCGTCATCGAAAGAACGATCTTCATCAAGCCCGCGGCGCCCGCCGCGGCCTCCGGGTGCCCGAAGTTGGTCTTGATCGAGCCCAGGAGAAGCGGTTCGTCGGCGGACCGGCCGTCGCACAGGGCCTCGGCGATCGCGCGCACCTCGATCGGGTCTCCGAGCGGGGTCGCGGTACCGTGCGCCTCCACGTAGTCGACCTCATGCGGGTCGAGCCCCGCGTTCTGCACCGCGTCCTCGATGACGGAGCGCTGAGCCGAGGGGTTGGGAACGGTGAGTCCGCTGCTCCGACCATCGTGGTTGAACGCCGCGCCACGAATCACGGCGTGGATCCGGTCTCCGTCCGCCTCTGCGTCCGACAGACGCTTGAGGACGAACATCCCGCCGCCCTCGGCTCGAACGTACCCGTCTGCGGACGCGTCGAAGGTCCGGCACTTCCCGTGCTGGGAGAGCGCCCTCATCCGGCACAGGAAGATCGCGGTGGTGGGAGAGAACATGAGCTGCCCACCGCCCGCCAACGCGAGGTCGCACGAGCCCGCACGGAGGTTCTGCACCGCCAACGCCGTGGCGACCAATGACGACGAACATGCGGTATCGACGGCCGTATTCGGCCCGTGGAAACCGAGCACGTAGGAAATCCGCCCCCCCGCAACGCAGGCGGCAGAGCCGAGCCCTCGGTACGCGCTCACGTCGTCGACAGGGAGGCTACGGTTCTGGACCGTCTCGAACTCGCTTCCGCTCACCCCCACGAACACCCCGGTGTTCGAGCCCTCGAGGCTGTGCGGAGCGATCCCGGCGTTTTCCAGGGACTCCCATGACAGCTCGAGCAGGAGGCGCTGAACCGGATCCATCACTTCCGCCTCGCGAGGCGAAATGCCGAAGAACGCGGCGTCGAAGGTGTCGACCGGGTCGGCGAGGAATCCGCCGCGGCGTGCGTAGACTTTGCCGTGAGCTTCCGGATCCGGGTCGTAGTACTGCTCCAGATTCCACCGCTCGGCCGGGACCTCCCGCGTGGCGTCTACCCCGTCGCGAAGGACGTCCCATAGCTTTTCGGGGTCCGTGGCACCGCCCGGAAAGCGACACGCCATGCCGACAATCGCGATCGGTTCGACCGCGCGCCCTTCCAACTCCTCCACGCGACGCCGGAGTCCGCGGACGGCCTTCACCGCGCGCTTCAGCTCGTCGCCGCGCGTCCCCTCAGCAGGTCTATCGTTCATCGGGCGTTCAATACTCCACCTCGTCGAGCTCTCGGAGCAGCTCGGCCTGTAGCTCGTCTTCGGACATCTCTTCCAGCTCACCGTCGGACTCGACTTCCGTAGCGTCCGCGGGCCCTTCTGGAACCACCTCGTCTTCGATAATCACGCCAAGCAGATGACTCGCCAACGACTGGAGCGTCGGGTGCTCGAAGACGAAGGTGCTGTGCAGTGTCACGTCGTACTGCTTCGAAAGGCGTGAGCCGAGCTCGACGGCCATCAGCGAGTCCATGCCCTGCTCGGTGAAGCCACGCTCGGCAACAAGTTCACTCGGCTCCGACATGCCTAGAACCGCCGCGACGTCGACGGCGAGATCCCGCTTGAGGGCGTCGAGCCGATCGGGCGCAGGCAGTTCGCGGAGGATCTTCGCCCTCTGGCCCACGTCACTCGCGACGAAATCGTCCGAGTCGCCGGCGGCGCGGGCCACATCCAGTCGCTCCAGAAAAGCAGGGGTCGAGCCGGAGGCCCGAAGAAAGCGGGGCCAATCGATCGGAAGGGCGGCGATGTGGGCCGTCCCGGTGTGAAGCGCGTCCCCGAGCACGCCGAGCGCCTGTTCCGGGGCGAGCTTTCCGATTCCATGCTCGGCCCAACGTTCGAGGGTGGCCTCGTCGACGGCAGCGGCCATCCCACCCCCGTCCCACGCGCCCCACGAGACGCTGAGGGCCGGGAATCCGGCGTGGTCGAGCGCGTGCGCCGTCCCGTCCAGATACGCGTTTGCCCCCGCGTACGCCGCCTGCCCAGTCGCGCCGAGCACGGCGGAGCCCGACGAGTACAGCGCCAAGAAGTCCAGGTGCGTGGGCGGGAACGCGCTCAGAATCGACCGGACACCCGCCACCTTCGGCCGAGCCACACGGTCGAACACCTCGTCGGTTTGCCCAGGGAGCATCGAGTCTTCCGTCACCCCTGCCGCGTGCACGACGCCCCGGATCGGCGGCCCCGCCACCTCCAGCGCCTCCACCTGATCAACCTCGCCGACATCGACCGCGTGGCGTCGAACCGAAACCCCACGGGCCTCGAGTCGAGCCAGGGTGTCCCGAGCTTCAGCCTTCGGTTCGGACCGGCCGAAGAGCGCGATGTGGCGGGCGCCCTGGTCGGCCAACCACTCGGCCGTATGGAGCCCGAGCGCCCCGAGCCCCCCGGTCACGACGTAGGTCGCGTCATCACGAACGGTGGCGCGTGCACCCGCGTGCTCGACCACGACCCGGCCGATGTGCCGTGCGCGCGCCATGAAGCGGAAGGCGTCCTCGACGCGCCCGATCGGGAAGCGCCGCACCTTGGGGGCCGGGAGGTGCCCGCCCTTGAGGCTGGCCGCGAGTTTGTCCCACATCGACCGCACGAGCTCGGGCTGCTCCCGACACCACTCACCGAGCACCATCGTCGAGTACGACAGGCCCGGATGGGACGTCGCGAGATCGGCCGTGTCCCGAATGTCTCGCAGCCCGATCTCGAGGAAGTGGCCTCCGTCCGCCAACGCATCGAGCCCCTCGTCGATCATCTCGCCCGTGAGCGAATTCAGCAGGAGGTCGACGCCACCGCCGGTCGCTTCGCGAACGACATCGGCGGGCACGGGCTCTCGGGAGTTCCACACCTCTTCTACCCCGAGAGACCGCAGCAGCGCTCGTTTCTCATCCGATCCGGCGGTTGCGAACACTCGAGCACCGGCGGCCAGAGCCAGGTGCACGGCGGCCAAACCGACGCCTCCTGCACCCGCGTGCACCAACACGCGGCGACCCGCCGTCATCCCCCCGATGTGATGGAGCGCGAGGTACGCGGTGAGCTGCGCGATCGGGAAGGCCGCGGCCTGGGCGATCGACAGCTCCGCGGGCACGGCGAACGTGAGCGCGGTCTCGGCGACGACGTGCGATCCGAAGGTGCCTTCGGCGATGCACGCCACCAGGTCTCCGACGGCGAAGTCGTCGATCCCTTCGCCGACCTCCACGATCCGGCCGCAGCACTCATTCCCGAGCGGCGCCGGTTCGCCCGGGTACATATCGAGCGCGAAGAGCACGTCGCGGAAGTTCAAGCCACTGGCGAGAACCTCGATTAGGACCTCGCCCGGGCCGGGTCTCGACGCCGCAGCGGAGATGAGCCGAAGCCCACTCAGGTCGCCGGGCGAGCCGGAATCCAGTTGGTACGGGCCGCTCGGCACCGCGGTCGAGGGACTGACGCGCTCGAGCCGGGAAGCGACCGTGCGTTCCTCACGAATGGCCAACCGCCGTTCGGTCCCAGCCTCGGCGGACCACGCAAGCCGCTCCGCGTCCCGCTCGAGATCCCCGACGTCGATCATCCGGAGGTCGAGCCCGGGGAGCTCTGCGGCGCCCACGGCGCCAAGTCCCCAAACGGAGGCGGCCCCGGGATCCACGCCCTCCCCGGTATCGACGCGTTGGGCCGCTCTCGTCGCGACTACCAAGGGCGCCGACGACGTCGCAGCTCCGGTTGCTACCGCGCGCAGGAGGCCAAGAGCGTTTCGGGGGACCGAGCCCGCGTCCCGCAGCCACGGCGACACGTCAGTCGCTCCGGTGGACTCACAGGCGCGAAGATCGATGACCCCCCGACCCGCTGAGAGCGCATCGACCGCCGCCGTCGCACAATCCGTCGTCGCCATGGCGACGTCACCCGTCAGGTGGCTCCGGACCAAGTCCGCCGTGGCCTCCGAGTGCGCCAGGATCAGCCAGGGTTGGGCAGTGTCCGGACGCGCAGGCTCCGGAAGCGTCTGCCACGCCACGCGTAGCGCGGGCGAAGGCTCGCGATTGCGCACCACCTGAGCGAACGCCTCTCGGGTCATGGCCCGTGTGCGCAGACCATCGACGCGCATCACGAACGATCCGTCCTCATTCGCGAGCACCAGATCGACGACCCCCGAGTCCGCTGTAGACTCCCGAATCACGCAGTGAGCCCGCACTCGGGGTCCGGCAAAGCCATGAACCTCTACGGAGTCCACCCCGACGGGCAGGAGAAAGCGACCGTCCGAGTCCGCAGACCCCGTGAGTCCGATGAGGTGAAACGCACCGTCCAGTAGTGCGGGATGGATCGCATACGCGTCCGCGGGCTCCCCCTCCTGTAGGGCGACCGTGCCTACGGCCTCGCCCTCCCCCGACCAGGCGTCGGACAACGCCTGGAATGTGGGGCCGTAGTCGAGCCCGAACTCGTCCACACTCGCGTAGTAGGCTGTCAGATCAACCGAGTCGGAGCAACGAGATGCCGCTTCCTCGAACGGGCCTGCAGTGGGCGACCCCGAGAGCCCTTCGACGCGGGCCTGGGCATGGAGCGTCCACGCGCCTCGTTCGTCGGCCACCGAGCGGCTGTGGACGGAAAAGCTCCCACTCGCGGCCCCGGTGGGCTCCAATACCACCTGCACCTCGGGGCCGGCCTGGCCGTCCTCGGAGTCGAGCATGAGCGCGGAGTGGAGCCCCAGATCGGCGACACGGACCGACTCCGCCCCGAACGCCGAACGGGCCGCGGCCACCGCCAGCTCGATGTGCCCTGCGGCGGGGAAGACGGTGTGTCCCGACACTTTGTGTTCTGCGAGGACCGGACGGTGCACCGGATCGACCGTGCAGACGAAGGTGCGGGCCGGAAGGGGCGAATGAGCCGCAGCGCCCAGGAGCGGATGCCCCCCGGCGTGAGTCGTTCCGACGGATACCACCGCGTGCCCTGGAGGCTCCGGTGCACGAGCGGCCCAGTAGCGCTTCCGCTGAAAGGGGTATGTCGGGAGGCGCAGCCGACGACTCGTCGACGTCGCCAGCCGGCTCCAATCGAGATCGACTCCCGAGCAGTACAGACCGCCCAGTCCTTCGAGCACATCCGGGACCTCTCCGGACCGGGCGCGCAGCGTCGGGATCCACGCAATCGCATCATCGTCCAGAAAGCGCCGCGCCATGCCGAGGAGAACCGGTCGAGGCCCAACCTCGAGGAAGCGTGCGTGCCCGGCGTGGACGAGGGTCTGCATCGAGGCCGCGAAGGAGACGGGCTCCCGCACGTGCCGAACCCAATACTCCACGGTCGACCCGGCCTGAGGATCGAGACGTCCGCCGAGGTTGGACACCAACGGGAGCGTCGGCGCCGACAAAGTGGCCGAAGCCAAGACGTCCGCCCACTCCGTCTGGATCGGCTCCATCAACGGAGAATGGAAGGCGTGAGAAACCTCGAGGTGACGCGTGCGAACAGATTGTGCTCCAAGGGTTTGCGCGATCGACCCGAGAGCCCCGAGGTCGCCTGACAAGACGACGTCCATAGGGCCGTTGGCCGCTGCGAGAGACACGTCGGGCATGCCCTCGGCTGCCGCCTCGGCAACCTCTCGCGTCGCTGCCACCGCGAGAAGTCCTCCGCCCGCCGGTAGGGCCTGCATCAAAGCCCCGCGTCGGACGACCAGTCGCACCGCGTCTTCGAGACTGAAGACACCCGCCACATGGGCGGCCACGAACTCACCGATGCTGTGCCCCAGCACCGCAGTCGGGGTGATCCCCCACGAGTCGAAGAGAGCCCACAGGGCGTATTCCACCGCGAACAGCGCGGGCTGAGTGTGTTCGGTGCGGTGTACGGCGTCCCCACCCGAGCGGAGGAGTTCGAGCAGATCTGGACCGCCGGCGCCTTGGGCGATCGCTGCACAGCGGTCGAATGCGTCGCGAAAGGTCGGAAACGCCTCGTAGAGCTCGAGGCCCATCCCTGGGTACTGGGAGCCTTGCCCGCTGAAGAGAAGCACCGTTCCCTGCTTGGGATCGATCGACGCCCCACCCACCACCGTACGCGGAGCGTCGGTGCCCTCCGCGATCGAGCGGAAGGCATGAACCGCCCCCGCGGAGTCTTCGACCGCGGCTACCGCTCGACGACTGAAGTGCGCCCGCCCTTCCATCAGCGTGCGCTCCACGTCAGCCAGCGGCAGCCCGGGCGTGTTCTCGAGCCGATCGGCCAGTCCGGCCGCGATATCCCGCACGGCCTCGTCGGAATGGCCCGAAATCGGGAGTACCCGCCATGCCTCGGAGCGCGACTCCTGGGGCGCCGAGGATGGGGCCGCAGCGACGATGATGTGTGCGTTCGTCCCGCTGAAGCCAAACGAACTCACCGCACCGATCCGATCCTCCCCCGTCCATGGGACCCGCTCGGCGACGACATCGATCGGAATTCGGTCCCAATCGATGATCGGGTTGGGCGTGCGGAAGCTACGCTGTGGGGGGAGTTCGGCCTCGCGGATCGACAGGACGAGCTTCATGAGCCCGGCCACACCCGCGGCGGACTCCAGGTGACCGATGCTCGGCTTCACCGAACCGATCCGAAGCGCGGCGCCCGGATCCCGGCCTTGGCCATAGACTTCGGCGAGGGCCTCCACTTCGATGGGGTCGCCCAACGGTGTCCCTGTGCCGTGGGCCTCGACGAAGTGCACCTCGTCCGGTCGTACGCCCGCCCGGTCCAGTGCCGCTCGGATCACCTTCACCTGCGCGGGACCGTTCGGGACGGACAACCCGCTGCTCGGGCCGTCCTGGTTCACGGCGGAGCCGCGGATCACGGCGTGGATGGGATCCCCGGCCGCTTGGGCGTCGGAAAGTCGCTTGAGCACGAGTACGCCGCACCCTTCGCCGCGCACGAAGCCACTGGCTCCCTCGTCGAAAGCCCGGCACTCCCCGCTGGAGGAGATCATGCCCCACCGAGAGAAGAGTGCGAAGGGTTCGGGGGAGACCATGACGTTCACGCCGCCTACGATCGCACGCTCACACTCCCCGGCTCGCAGGGCCTGACAGGCGGTGTGGGCCGCGACAAGCGACGAAGAGCAGGCCGTATCGATCGCCATGCACGGCCCTTGGAGTCCCAAGAAGAAGGCGAGCCGGCCCGCGGCGGCGTTCAGGGCGGTCCCGGTCGCCGAGTAGACGTCCGAATCCTCTCGGCCTACGCGGAGGAGTCGAGCGTAGTCCGACGTCGTAATCCCGACGTAGACGCCGGTCGTCGAGTTCAGCAGGCCGTCCGGCGCTTCTCCCGCGTCCTCGAGCGCCTCCCACGTGCATTCGAGAAGCAGTCTTTGTTGAGGGTCGAGCGTCGCCGCTTCGCGCGGCGAAATCCTGAAGAAGGGCGCGTCGAAGCGATCGATCCCGTCCACGAATCCACCCAGGCGCGTGAACATCGTACCGGGTATGGCGAGGTCCGGGTCGTAGAACGCATCGACATCCCAACGCTCGGACGGGATATCCACGATTCCCGACCGTCCGTCACGGAGGAGGCCCCAATATTCGTCAGGGGTCCGCACACCGCCCGGGAAGCGGCAACTCATGCCCGTGACCGCGATCGGCTCACGAGATTGGGCCAAACGAGCCTGCAGATCGTCGATCGCATCCAGCGATCTACGAAGCAGGTCCTTTTGGTCACTCATTCAGCGCCTCGTCACGGGACGTTTGGGGGGGGAAGTGCGCCTAAGCACCGTTCGAGTCGGACCGACCCGACGATCAGAGTTGAATCTTCAACGTTACACGCACCCGACGTTCGATCAAATCACTTCTCCCCCCTCGAAACGACCAGGGCGCGAGGCCGGCGTCGAATAGGTCGTGCACGGACGGACGACGGCCGTATAGCTTGGATATAGCGAGGCGCACGCAAACCGCCGCAACGGCCCTCGGACTCCCCCCTCAACCTCACGCTCGTGGACTCGTCCCCCCGCCCCAATCTCTTTCTCATCGGCGCCATGAAGGCCGGCACCACGACGCTCCATGCCATGCTGGAGCGACACCCGGACGTCTTCATGTGTTCACCGAAGGAGCCCACGCACTTCGTCGACGGCGACGAAATCCGCTCCGTCAGTCGGCGCGCGTGGGAGGCGGGGTTCTGGAACGCCCCCGATCGATATCTCCGGCTGTTCGAGACCGCCGGAGCTGCTCGATATCGCGGCGACGCCAGCACGGCCTACGCCAAACTTCCGCGGATCGGCGGGGTCGCAGGTCGAATCGCAGACTTCTCGCCCGGATCGAGGATCATCTACCTCCTTCGCGATCCGATCGAGCGGACGATCAGCCACTACCTCCACGCTGTGCGCTGGAACGGTGAGTGGCGCCCGCCCGAGCTGGCCGTGCGCGCGGAACCGCACTATCTGGAGGTCAGTCACTACGCCATGCAGCTGCGGCCCTATCTCGACGCGTTTGGGCCCGAGCGGGTGTTCGTGCTCACGCTCGAGGCCCTACGCGACGACCCTCACGGCCAGCTGGCCCGCCTGGTCGAGTGGTTGGCCCTCCCGGCCATCGAGCGCGAAGAAGGGCCGACGCAAAAGAACAAGACGAGTGCCACCATCGTTCGGCGTCGCGGCCCCCGGATCGTCCACCGCGTTCGGCAATCCAGCAGGCTCTCGCCGTTGAGGCGTTTCGTGCCCTCCCCCGTGAAGCGCGGGGCGGCCGCCCTCTTCGATGTGCCGATCGGCCGGGGGGACCGGGCGTTTCGCTCCCTGGAAGACCAGATTCGAGCCCAATGCCTCGACGAAACGGCGGAACTTTCGGACCTGCTCGACCGCGGCTTTTCGGAGTGGACGACTCTAGCTGGAGGGGTGACCGTTGAAGGTTGAACCGGCACCCCACGTGCACGTTGCGCCCCATGCGGTTGCGGAGATCCGAACCCGCCTTGAAGATGTCGCAGATATGCAACCCATCGTTGCCTCTACCCCCCGCTCCACCTCCGTATGAACTGGTTCTTCCACGCATCCCGTGGCTCCGAACTGTCGGCGAGGCGGCTCTTCTGCATCCCCTTCGCGGGGGGCAGCGCCGTGGCCTATCGAGACTGGGGCGATGCCATGGGGGAGGGCGTGGAGGTCCTGGGCATTCAGCTGCCAGGCAGGGGGTGGCGCCTCAAAGAGTCTCCAGTGCCGGATCTGGCCACGCTGGCCGACCTCGTGGCCGAAGCAATCGCACCGCGTGCAGACCGTCCGTTCGCGGTGTTCGGGCATTCGATGGGTGCGTGGCTGGCGTACGAAGCCGTCCGTCGCCTCGAGGCCCGCGGTCTTCGTCCGGACGTGCTATTCGTCAGTGGCCGGCAGGCACCGTCGATCGGGGCGAAACAGTCCCCGCTGGGTGAACTCGACGATGAGCGCTTCGTCGCCGAAATCCAACGCCGTTACGCGGCCATCCCTCAGCCCATCCTCGACCATCCGGACGCGTTGCAGCTCCTCCTACCCGCCTTGCGCGCCGACATCCTCGCTCTCGAGCGACATGTGGCACCCGCGGGGGCCGGCGTGACCTGTCCGATCCAGGGGATTCTCGGAAAGACCGACCCGGTGGTGGACCCTGTCGACATGGAGCCGTGGTCGGCGGAGACGACCGGTCGCTTCACACTCCATCTCGTGGATGGAGGGCACTTCTACCTCGCGGACGACGTGGCCGAGGTCGCGCGACTGGTGCGATCGGTCTGGGACGCGACCGAAGCCGCGCGGCCCGCCATCGGTGCGGCATCGTCCTGAGTCGCCTGACATGACGACGTCCTGGTTCCTGACCCTAGCCCCGCGGCCCGAGGCGCCCGTTCGTCTCTTCTGTCTCCCCTACGCGGGCGGGAGCGCCGCGGTCTATCGGGAGTGGGGGAAGAAACTGCACGACTCGATCGAAGTGAGCGCGGTCGAACTACCGGGGCGCGGTTGGAGACTCAAGGACCCGCCTCTGGACGATCTTCACGCGTTGGCGGACCTCACCGCACACGCAATCGCCCTTGCGGTCGACCGTCCGTTCGCCCTGTTCGGACACTCGATGGGCGCCTGGCTCGCGCTTCTCGTCGCCCGATGCCTCGAGGAGAGAGCCCTCACTCCGACGCGACTCGTCGTGAGCGGGCGGCAAGCACCCTCGATGGGGTCCACGACGGCCCCGCTCTCTCATCTCGACGACGACGCCTTCGTCGACGAGGTCGAGAACCGCTATGGCGCGATGCCGCGGCAGATCATGGACGATCCCGACCTGCGCGCGCTCTTTCTGCCGACACTGCGCGCGGATATTCGAGCGCTCGAGGGCTATCAGCACGACGCCGGACGGCCGCTGCCGTGCCCGATCACCGCGTGGGGGGGCGAGGACGACGCGCTGGTGCCGCGCGCCCACCTCGAGCTGTGGTCCGAAGAGACCGCATCGACGTTCGATTGCCGCACGTTCCCCGGACGGCACTTCTACTTCCAGCCCGACCCGACCGCGGTGCTCGCCACTTTGGACCAAGTCGTCGGTGTCGGGGCGAGCCCGCTGCCGTGGGGGACTCCATGACGCCGCCGCGTGCCGTCGCCCTGGTCGGCATGTCGTGTCGATACCCCGGCGGCGCGAACAGCCCCGAGGCGCTGTGGGAGATGCTGGCGTCCGGCCGGAACGCGATCGGAGAGATGCCACCGGGGCGCTTCGACATCCAGCGACTCGTCGGACAGCCGCGCGAGCCCGGCAAGGTGGCGACCCCGCGTGGTGGTTTCTTGGACGGGATCGACCTGTTCGACGCGGGGTTTTTCGGGATCTCGCCCAGAGAAGCCGAGAAGGTCGATCCTCAACACCGGATCCTTCTCGAACTCACCTGGGAAGCCCTCGAGGACGCAGCCATCGTGCCCAAGGCGCTCACTGGCACTCGGGCAGGGGTGTACGTCGGCCTTTGGTCCGGTGAGTACGAGAGTGTTGTCGCTCGGCAAGCCGAAGAGATCGACCTCTACGCGACCACCGGTGGCGGCCGCTACGCCGCTGCGGGTCGGATTTCGTACGCGCTCGACCTCCGAGGCCCTTCCCTGACGCTCGACACGGCGTGTTCATCGTCTTTGGTCGCGCTGCACATCGGAGCACAGGCCATCCGGCAAGGTGAGATCGAGGTCGCTATCGCCGGCGCGGCCAATCTGATCCTGCAGCCGTACGTCTCGATCGGGTACTCTCGCTCCGGCATGCTCTCGCCGGGGGCGCAGTGCCGATTCGGCGCCCCTGCCCCGGACGGGTATGTACGAAGCGAGGGAGCCGGGGTCGTTGTCCTGAAGTCGCTGGAGGCTGCGAAGCGAGACGGGGACATGATTCACGCCGTCGTGCTCGGGAGCGCCGTGAACAGCGACGGTCGCGCCAGCGGACGTCTCGTCGCGCCCAGTGACGTCGCTCAAGCGGAGATGCTTCGCACCGCGTACGAGCAAGCCGGCGTCTCCCCCTCCTCGGTTCGATACGTCGAGGCCCACGGGACCGGCACCGCTGCCGGGGATCGCGTCGAGCTCACGGCCCTGTCCGACGTACTGGGGCGAGGGCGGGAGGGCCGTGCGCTACCCGTGGGCTCGATCAAGGGGGCGATCGGGCATACCGAGGCCGCATCGGGTGTGGCTGGAGTCATCAAGGCGGTCTTGGCGCTCCGCCACGGTCGGGTCTACTCCGAGACGGTCAGTACGGAACGAAACCCCGAGATCCCCTGGGACGAGTTGGGAGTCGAGGTCATCGCCGAGACGACGGACCTCGATGCGGACCCAGGTCCACTGGTGGTCGGGGTCAATTCCTTCGGCGTGACGGGCACGAACGCCCACGTCGTTCTGGCCCGCCCCGATGAGACGCGGCGAGTCGAAGACGCATCGTCGCGCCCCGAGCCCCGCGTGGTCGCCGTCTCGGCTCGGAGCGAAGACGCACTCGTGGCGAGTGCCCGGGCGCTACTGGAGCGCATCTCCGGAGACGATCCCCCATCCCTCGACGCGCTGTCGTACACGACAACGTGTCGACGCCAGCATCACGCGGTTCGTGCCGCCGCCGTCGTCGAAGACGTCGAGGAGCTGTCCGAGGCGCTCGAGGAGGTGATCGAGCGCGAAGTCGGTCTCGCGGTGGAGGGGGTCGTGCCCGATGGCCGAGCTCCCCGCATCGCCTTCGTGTTTTCGGGACAAGGGTCTCAATGGGTGGGCATGGGGCGCACGCTCATGAACCGCGGCCCCGCCTTCGCAGAGGCGATCCGCGAAGCGGCCGCTGAGCTGGAGCCGTTGGTCGATTGGTCGCTCGAGGCGGTCCTCGCGGGCGACCATCCACTCGACGCGATCGACGTGATCCAGCCCACCCTGGCCGTCGTCCAGATCGCGCTCGCTCGTCAGCTGATGGCGTGGGGCGTCGACCCCGTCGCCATGCTAGGCCACAGCATGGGTGAAGTGGCGGCGGCCCAGGCCGCGGGCGCACTCTCGATGGCCGATGCGATGCTCGTTCTCGCCACCCGGAGTCGCCTACTCCATGAGATCGCCGGACAGGGCGCGATGGCGTTGGCCGACGAGGAGCCGTCACGTCTCGAGGCGCGCCTGGAGCGTTTCGGTGGGCGTGTGTCCGTCGCCGCCTTCAATGGGCCGCGGTCCACGGTTCTCTCCGGAGACCCCAATGCGGTCGACGAGCTGGTGCACGAGTTGGAGGCCGAGGGCGTCTTCTGCCGCCGTGTACGGGTCGACGTCGCGTCCCACTCGGCGCAGACCGATCCGCTTCTCCCACCCCTCCATGCGGCCCTCGAAGGCCTCGCGCCGCGTGAGGGAAAGGTGCCCTTCCACTCTACGGTTCGCGCCGCCCCCGTCGACGGTGCCACCCTGGACGCCGAGTACTGGACCGCGAACCTGCGCCAGCCTGTCCGACTCCACGAGACGTTGACCGGCCTGATCGCGGACGGAGTGGACGCCTTCGTCGAAGTCTCACCTCACCCCGTCCTCTTCTCGTCGATCCGAGATGTGACCGCGGGCGGGGAACACCGTCCCGCCGTCGTGGCCCTCCTCCGGAGGGAGGAGCCCGAGATGCCTCGAGCGCTGGACGCGCTCGCTCGCCTCCACGTCGTCGGGGCGCCGATCGACTGGTCGGCTCTCGCACCCGAGGGCGCGGCCCCGACCGCCCTCCCTCCCTATCCGTGGCAGCGAGAGCGGTACTGGCTCAGCGACTGGGACGACTGGTCCGGCCGCTCGCCGACCCGGCAGAAGGCTCGCCTCCCGAGCGAGGTCGGGGATGCGCTCTACGAGGTGAAGTGGATCGAAGCGCCCGCGTCGGACTCCGAGCGCGGAGCTCGCCGCTGGAGGATCATCGGGGCGACAGACACGCTCCACGCAGCCCTCTCCGCCGAGATCGAACGTGTCGGCGGGATCGTGGCGACCTCGGCGGCAGCGGACGTCGTCCTCGATGTGCGGGCCCTCGGCGGCACCGTCTCTCGACTCGGGTCGCTCGACGAAGCCATCCGCGTGTCGTGCGAGGGGGCGCTGGAACTCGCTCGAGATCTCGCGGCGTCGAGCATCCCCGAGGAGGGGTGCTGGTGGATCACACGAGGCGCGATGGGGACGGACGATCGCCCCCCCACACTCGATGCTGTGGGTCAGTCGAGTCTTTGGGGTGTCGTGCGTTCCCTCTGGGAAGAGCATGCAGAGTTGAAGGCCCACGTCGTCGACCTCGATCCCGACGCCGACGAGCCCGCCGCAGCCCGAGCGATCGTGGAGTCCGTCCTTCGATACGCCGACGAAGGTCAGCTCGCCTTCGTCGGCGATCGGGCCTTCGCGCCGCGACTGCAGCAGACCGAGGCCTCCGAGGTCACGGCTCAACCGTCATGGCGAGCGGACGCTACGTACTGGATCACCGGAGGGCTCGGGGATCTCGGTTTGCGGGCCGCAGAGGAGATGGCACACACCGGGGCCCGTCATCTGGTACTGATGAGTCGCACCCCGCTGCCACCCCGAGAGGACTGGGGCCGCCCAGACCTCGGCGACCCACTGCGGTCGCGAATCGACCGCGTCGTCGAGCTGGAGGCTATGGGAGCGTCAGTCCACACCGCCGCCGTCGACGTCGCGGACCCGTCCGCGTTGCGGACGCTCTTCGATCGACAGGCGGCCGAACGTCGCCCCGAGATCGGAGGGGTCGTCCACTGCGCAGGCACCCTGGACAACCACCTCCTCTCGGACATGACGTGGGATCAGTTCATGGCCCCCGTGCGAGGTAAGGCGGTCGGAGCGTGGAACCTCCACACCCTTCTGCCCGACGTGGAGCGCACCGTCTTTTTCTCCTCGGTCGTGCCGGTCCTTCCTGAGCCGGGGCAAGCCAACTACGCCGCTGCGAACGCCGTCCTGGACGCTCTGGCCCGCGCGCGATCAGCGAGCGGTTCGCCGACCGTCAGCCTCGGATGGGGCGTGTGGCGTGACGCCGGCATGGTGCGAGACGATCAGGTCACGCGGTACGTCCGCATCATGGAAGAGCGAGGCTCTGGGAGCCTCGAACCGACGGCGGCTCAGACGGCCTTCGGTGTGCTTGCGAGCTCTTCCCGGCCGCACATCGTCGTGGCACCGATCGACTGGAGCCGGGCAGCCCCACGCCTGCGTGCCCAGCCCGGATCCCGCTTCTACTCGCTCGAAACCGAGGGCGCGGACGCGAAGACGGGTTCTCTGCGGGACGACCTGTCTTCCGTCGCGCCCGGCGAGCAACAGCACGCCCTCGTCGACCGCCTTCGGTCCCACGTGGGACGGATCCTCTCGTTGCCCCCGAGCAAGGTCGCACCCGGGCAACCGCTGGGGCGCCAGGGCCTCGACTCGCTCATGGCGATGGAGCTCCGCGGCCGTATCGAGCGAGACCTCGACCTCTCCCTACCCGCATCCGCAGTCTGGAACTACCCGACCCTCGACGGCCTCTCCGCGTACCTCCTCGGCCGTCTCGGGCTGGGGCCCGATCCGTCCGTCCATGACACGACCGGTGACGGAACGACGACCGCCTCGGGATCCGACGTGGACATGTCCGAACTGGTGGCCGAAGTGTCGAGTGCGTCCGAGGAAGACATCCTGCGCCTACTCCGAGAGGGCGGATGAGCGACTCCGGACTCTCGGCCACCAAGCTGGCGCTCCTCGGCAAGAAGAGTTGGGCCGAGCACGGCACGTACCGGACCGCCGAACCGATCGCGGTGGTCGGCATGGCGTGCCGCTTCCCCGGTGGTGCCCACGATCCCGATTCGTTCTGGGAGATGCTCCTCGCCGGCAACGATGCGGTCACCGAAGTCCCCCCGTCCCGTTGGGACGTCGACGAGTGGTACGACGCCGACCCCGCAACGCCGGGGCGAATCGCGTCGCGGTGGGGCGGCTTCCTCGACGATATCCGCGGCTTCGACGCGGGCTACTTCGGGATCTCTCCTCGCGAGGCGGAGTGCATGGATCCGCAACAACGGATCGCGCTCGAGGTCGCGTGCGAGGCACTCGAGCGGGCCGGGGTGCCCCTCGATTCCGTGGCCGGCACAGACGCCGGCGTCTTCTTCGCGAGCTATCACGACGACTACGCCCTCATGCAGTACGGGGAGCTGGCCTCCGTCTCGGCCCGGACCCTCACAGGTGCGCTGCAGAGCGTCGTCGCCAATCGGATCTCGTACGCCTTGGGTATTCACGGCCCGAGCATGGCGGTCGATTCGGCGTGCTCGTCTTCGCTCGTGACGACCCACCTCGCGTGTCAGGCCCTCCGCTCTCGCGACTGCGACCTCGCGATTACCGGCGGAGTCAGCATCATGGCGACGCCCCACGTCACCGTGGCGCTGTCCAAGAGCGGCTTCATGTCCCCGACGGGTCGCTGTCACACCTTCGATGCCGCAGCCGACGGCTTCGTCCGCGCCGAGGGGTGCGGTGCAGTGATCCTCAAGCGGTTGGCCGATGCGATCGCCGATGGTGACGAGGTGCTCGCGGTCATCCGGGGCTCCGCGGTGAACCAGGACGGGGAGTCGACCAACCTCGCGGCGCCCAACGGCCTCGCTCAGGCCTCCGTGGTACGGCGAGCTCTGCAGAACGCTGGTATCGAACCCCGGCACGTCTCACTCATCGAAGCTCATGGTACGGGCACGCAGCTCGGTGACCCGATCGAGACGGATGCCCTCGGAGAGGTCTTCTCCGACGCGACCGCTGGGGACGGGCGCTGCTACCTCGGGTCGATCAAGTCCAACGTCGGTCACATGGAAGCCGCGGCGGGCGTCGGTGGCCTGATCAAGTCGATCCTCGCGCTCCGGCACGAGACGATCCCTCCTCACGCGGGCTTCGAGACGCTCAACCCGCTGATTCGCTTCGACGGCACCCCGTTCGCCATCACGACGAGCGCGATTCCCTGGGATCCGCGCGGGCCGACCCGGGTCGCAGGAATCAGCTCCTTCGGCGTCGGCGGAACCAACGCTCACATCGTCGTCGAGCAGTCCCCATCCGGCCTCACGCCGTCGGCAAAACCGCCGGCCGCTCCGTGGATCCTCCCGCTGTCCGCCCGTAGCGAAGCGTCCTTGAAGCGGCTGGCCACTCGGTACGAGGAACAACTCCGACGCGACCCGGACGCCGCAGGGCTCGTGTGTCGCGGCGCGGCACGCCGCCGGACGCACCACTCGCTATACCGACTCGCGGTCACCGGAGGGTCGGCGGATGCGCTCGTGGACGCACTCGCTCGCCTCGGCGGGGGAACCGTCACGGCAGCGACGCCGAAGGCCGAGCTTCCTCGGCTCGGCTTCCTCTACTCCGGCCAAGGCACCCAATGGGCCGGGATGGGACGAGAGCTCTACGATGCGGAGCCGGTGTTCCGGGACGCCCTCGACCGTGTCGAGACCGCGTCGGTTGCCGCCGGCGGCCCGTCGGTACTCGAGGAGATCGGCCGCGGCAGCGCCGACACCCAACTCGATCGAACCGACATCGCTCAGCTCGGAATCTTCGCCATCCAGTTCGGGCTGACCGAACTCCTCGCGGAGTGGGGCATCGAGCCCGACGTCGTCATCGGCCATTCCGTAGGAGAACTCGCCGCAGCCTGCGCTGCAGGCCTTCTCGATCTGGACAGCGCCGTCCGAGCCGTCTTGGAGCGGGGGCGAGTCATGCAGGGGACCTTCGACTCGGGACGCATGGTCTCCGTGGCCGCAACGGAGGAGGAGGTCCGAGCGAAGATCCGCGAACACGCGCTCTCTGTGTCTGTGGCCGCACTCAACGGCCCGCGGGCCACCGTTCTCTCGGGCACACCCGATGCGGTGAAGACCGCCGCGGAGGTGCTCACCGCACAGGGCGTCGAGGCCAAACCCCTCGACGTTCGGTTCGGCTTCCACAGTGACCTGATGGTGGGTGCCGCCACCGACCTCCGGTCGGCTCTTCCCGACCTGTCCGCGGGGACTCCGGGCCCACAGATGATCTCGACCGTCACGGGCGCACCCATCCAACGGGTGGACGCGGGATACCTCGCCGACGGGATCGAGGGGTCGGTTCGCTTTCACGCGGCCGTGGCCCGAGCCGTCCGTGAGGGGACAGGGCACTTCATCGAAGTGGGTCCCCACCCCGCCCTCGGCCGCCCGGTCCTCGAGACCGGAGAAGAGGACGGTCAGTCGGTCGAGGTCGGCTTCGCCCTGCACCGAGAGCGCCCGACCTCGACGACCCTACCCGGCCTGGTGGCCCGACTCTTCGAGTGGGGCCGCAACCCGAATTGGGCGCGGGTCGCCCCCGGACCGAACGTACCGGTACAGCTCCCGACGTACCCGTGGGATCACCGGGACCACTGGATCGACGCCGTTGCCCCCGCCCCCTCGGGGTCCGGGTCCAGCGTTCGTCCCTCCGGTGTGGCGTTCCCGGGTACGGCCCTCGTTTCACCCGCGATCTCCGGCGCGGTTTTCGAAGTACACGCTGGTGACGCTCCCCTGCTCGCGATGGCGGACCACCGCGTCGGAGGCCGCCCCCGGCTACCCGCGACGGCCATCCTCGAGCTCATGCGGTCCGCCGCTTCGGCGAGCGGCATTCCTGATCCCTCCGTGCGAGACATCGGGATCCTGCGGCCGGTCGAGCTCGGCGAGATCCAGCGACTCCAGGTCTTGGTCAACGGGGACGCGGAAGCCGCGCATCTGACCGTCTACCACACTGTGGACGGGACGACGTGGGAGGAAGCCGCGACCGGTCGAGCGGTCGCCGGTCCGTCCCCCTTTTCAGCGACCGACGCGTCCGACGCCTCGCTGACGTCCGTGGTCGTCGGCGACTTCTACGAACGACTGCACGCCGACGGGTGCGACTTCGGGCCCAGCTTCTGCCTCCTCGAAGACATCCGTGCGGACGCCCAACGTGCCGTCGGGCGGATCGCGAAGGAACGGGCGCCCGAGTGGATCGGACCGATCGGACCCGCCGTTGTCGACGCCGCGGCCCAGCTCTGTGTCGCCGTGCTCGGCGCGGGAGATCACGGCTCCGGCACGGGCGCCTTCCTCCCCTGGGCCATCGACGGATACGTGGTCACGGGTGGGGGCGGACTTCCCGTCGAGGGACGCGCGCAGCTCCGCGAAGCGAACGACGCCGGCGCTCGCTTCGACGTAGAGCTGTTCGACGCCTCCGGAGTCCTGGTTGCTCAGCTCGAAGGGTGGAGACTCCGGCGCGCCTCGACGTCCGTCGCACGGCTGCGACGCGTCCGATGGACGCCCGACGCCGTCTCGCCGGCAGTGTCGGCCGGAACGGACGACCGATGGCTCGTCGTCGGGGAAGCCGATCACCCCCTGGGGCCCTCGATTCTGGAGGCCATGGAGTCGGCAGGCCGGACGGCGCATCTCGCGTCCGACCTGACCGAGGTCGAACGCTCGATCTCGGCGGGTGGCATGGCCGGGATCGTCGTCCTGCCGGCTGCCGGACACGGATCCGACGCCCCGGAACGAGCCCTCGCCCAGAGTGAACTCCTGCTCGGGATCGCGCAGCTTGCGATGGCAGAGACCGGCTCTCCTCGACTCCTCGTCGTGACGCGCGGCGCGCAGCCGGTCGGCGATCTGCCGATCGGCGGATCCCTGGCGGACGGCTCGAGCGCCGGGATCTCGAGAGCAGTCCGCTCGGAAGCACCCGACGTGCGTTGCACGACACTCGACCTAGAAGCCCGTCCGCTCATCGACCGTGAGGAAGATGGACGTCGAGTCGTCGCCGAGGCCCTCGCCGCCCAAGTGAATTCGGAGGTGGCGCTCCGCGGAACTACGCGGTGGGTGGCTCACACGACGACGACCGAGTTGGAGCCTGTCGACCCTCCTCCGAGCGGGCCGTTCGCGCTCGAGCACCGTACGCCGGGGACGCTGAACGGGCTCACTGTGAGCCCGGTGCCTCTACCGACGCTCGGCCCCGGAGAGGTACGCGTGTCGGTGTCCGCCGCGGGCGTCAACTTCCGCGACGTGCTGACCTGTCTCGGTGAATACCCGGGCGAAGCTCAACTCGGACACGAGTGCTGCGGCACCGTGGACGCGATCGGGGAGGGCGTTCCGGAACTTGGCGGCAGGGGTCCATCATGACCCAAACGCGAAGCTTGACCGCATACGCCTTGGAAACGCGTAGAACGTCCTGATATTGGTGTGTTGGTAGCTAC
>JBCCEZ010000053.1:0-33067 GCA_039030015.1 Gemmatimonadota bacterium
AGACGCTCTTGAAGCTTCTAGCTAAGCTTTCAGGCGGTGTTGCAGTAATTAAAGTTGGTGCAGCAACTGAAGTTGAAATGAAAGAGAAGAAAGACCGCGTAGAAGATGCACCGCGTGTCCATGCCACCGCGAGATGCTCGCTTCGCGATCTGTAGGACGAGCACCATGGCGAGGAGGGCGCCCACGAAGGCACCCGCCGGCACACTCCAGGGGAGTCGCGTACCCAGGCCTGTCACCACGACCCCGACGGCCCCGACTGCGGCGCCACCCGAGATCCCGAGCACGTAGGGCTCGGCCAGAGGGTTCCGGAGGAGAGCCTGGAAGGTACATCCGCTCAACCCCAACGCTCCCCCGACGAGCGCGGCCATCACCGTGCGGGGAAGCCGGAGGCGGAAGAGGATCGCCTCGGACGTCGGGTCGAGTCCGCCCGTCGCCGCGCGCCACAGGTCGGCAGGCCCGAGTCCCGAGGCACCGAACGAGATCGAGAACGCCATCGCGAGGAGAGTCGCCACCGCGAGGACAGAGAGTCGACCGAGGGTCGAGGTCACGGCCGGGTCGGCCCGAGGACGTCCGGGCCGTGAAGGAAGATCGCCATGCGGCGCGCCGCCTCCGCGACTCTCGGGCCCGGACGGTTGAAGAGGTCTCCGTCCACCACGAGGAAGCGACGCTCCCGTACCGCGGCGAGTTCGCGCCATCCGACACCTTCGAGCCACGGTGCATCGATCGACCCACCCTCGTGTCGAGCGATGACGAGGACGTCCGGCTGGCGGTGGACGATCTCTTCCAGCGAGACCTGCGGCCACGCCGTCGGTGCATCCTCGAACACGTTCCGACCGCCGGCTCTCCGGATCACCTCGTCGATGAACGTCCCCGGCCCGGTCGATTGGGGTGGGTCGTGCCAGACCGAGTAGTAGACGTCTACGGTCTGGAGTCCGGCCACGGCCGCAGAGACTCGGTCGAGCTCGGCGTCGAGCTCCGCGACCAACGCATCGGCTTCTTCGGCCCGGTCGAGCAGGATGCCCAGCTTTTGCATGTGACGGCGCACGTCGTCGATCGTCTCGACGTTCGCCCGGTAGACCGGGATGCCCAGAGCTTCGATCCGATCGGCGACGCTCCGCTGGCCCGAGTCCAGGAATGCGACGACGAGGTCGGGGCGTAACCGGGCGAGCGCCTCGATGTTCGGATTGATCGTCCCTCCCAAGACCGGGAGGTCCTCCAACGCCGGGTCCCGGTCGAAGCGGGTCCGGGCGATGAGCGCGTCCGCATCGAGCTCGGCCAGCGTTTCGGTGATCGAGGGGATGACAGAGAAGACCCGCTGGGCAGGCGCGGGCAGCGCGACAGTCCGCCCCGCGTCGTCGGTCACCGTCGCGGCAACGGGTGCCTCGGGCGTCGCGTCGGCGCATCCGGCGCTCGTGAGCGCGACCGCCGTAGCCAGGAGGCCCGAATGAAGACGGCGTCGCCGGGGTCCCATACGCATGTTCCGTGACTCCTGTAGGGACACGGACGCGCACGAAACGCCCGATTCCCTCCCTCGAAGGATCGTGTGACGACGAGGGGGTCGCGTCTCCTGGCTCGAGGCGACACCGCTCACCTTCCCAGGGCAGAGCCCCAGTGGTTCATCGAGCGGGTCACACCGGAGGAACTCTCCTCCGGGCCTCCTACAGTGGCGGGGCCGCGCCGGCGTTCGACCGGTCTTCCGTCAGCCCCCTCTTATGTGGGGCGGCAAGATGACGGCGTCACAAGGCGAGGGCAAGGCGGGTGATGAACCGATTCCACCACGCACGAGTCGTACGTTCGACACCTGCTCAGGCGGGGGGGCTCCGCCCCAGATCTCCAGGATTTCCGACGCATCCGGCGCCCCTCCGATCGGGTAGATCAAGCTCCATACCGTCCCCGAGTGCGCCCGAAGCCATCCGAGGGCCCCGGTCGCCTCCGCGCACCTCTCGACGGCTTCGGGCGTGGGGGTAGCTCCGAGGTGAGTGGCCAACTTTGCGCTCGACGTCGCAGCTCGGGCGAGGGCGTGAAGGTCTCCGCTCTCGATCCCTGCGGCGCACAGCTCGAAGGCCCGCCGCCACCCATCGAGGACCTCCGCGGAGACGCGCCGGGGGAGTCGTCGATTAAACGACTCCGTGTCCACCAGGCCTGGAGGCTGGACGAGAACCAACTCCGCGGGGGGCGGCTCGCCGAGTGGCTCTCGGATCGTGCCTTCCCGGTGATCGAAGAGGACTAAGCCGGTCAGCACCGACCCGTTCGTTGGTTCGACTTCGAGGCATGCGTCGACCGCTGTCTCCGAGGGTGATGGATCGCCCAGCGCGTCAGAGAGGGCGGCCGTGGCCACGGCGAGGTCGGCGGTGCTGCTCCCCATCCCGACGCCCCTCGACAGCACGGCTCCGCCGAGCGCCACCCGGATCGGGGGCACGTCCCTCCGACTCGCGACGTGGGCCAGTCCGGCCCGCACCTTCCTCCAACTCCGACGATCACGTGCCGGCTCGAGCACCCGGGTGGTCCATGCGCTGTGTTCGGATTCCGCTCCGTCGGCGAGCGCCACAGCCCATCGGAACCGGTCGATCGGAGCGGCGACGTGAAGCCAGCGGCCCCGGTACATCCCCTGCACCAGTTCGCCCCCGACGGCGGGGGTCGTCCATTGGAGAAGCGGAGTGCTCGACACGAGGAGGGCGGGGTGGGTCGGTGGGTGGCCTGCTCTCGCGACGCTGGCGACCGAGGAGGCCGCCGACAACCCTGACCCACTCGGCCGGACTGATTCGCCTGGACGAGTCGAGCGCCCCGTCGTACGATCCGTCGCCCGCGCTCGTGAGCGCGCCTCGACCCCACTCCGTTGCCTCTTCGCGTCGTCTCGCTGATTCCCAGCGGCACCGAAATCGTGTCGGCCCTCGGCATGGCCGACACCCTCGTCGGTCGCTCACACTGCTGCGACTATCCGCCGGACGTCGAGGACGTGCCGGTACTCTCTCGGCCGCGGGTCGACCCCTCACTATCGGGGGCGGAAATCGACCGAGAGGTCCGCGAGGTCATGGCGTCGGGCGAGAGCCTTTACGAGATCCTCATGGAGCGCTTCGCGGAAGTCGCTCCGAACGTCGTGATCACCCAGGACCACTGCGAGGTGTGCGCGGTTTCGCTCTCCGATGTCGAGGCCGCCGTCGCATGTGGAGGACTCACCGGGGCGACCGTGTGCACCCTGGACCCGCACGATCTGGACGCTGTGATGGCCGATGTGCATCGCGTCGCCGGCGCGTTGGGCGTTCCGGATCGTGGTGCGGCAGTCGTCGAGCGCATGACGTCCCGGTTGTCCGCGCTGCGGGAGGCGACGAGCTCGGCCGATCCGGTCCGCGTCGCTCTCATCGAGTGGCTGGACCCGCCCATGGTGGCCGGTGGGTGGATCCCGGAGTTGGCTCGGATGGCTGGGCTCGATCCGGTCATCGTGCGGGATGCATCCCACTTCGTCGAGACGGACTGGGACGGCATCCTCGACGAGGAGCCCGACGCGATCGTCCTGCTCCCGTGCGGCTTCGACGTGCCCCGTACGCTCCAGGAGCTCGGTGGCTCCGTGCCCGCTCCCTGTGCCGAGCGTATGCCACCCCGCGGCATCTGGGTCGTCGACGGGGACGCGCTCTTCAACCGCCCGGGCCCCCGGTTAGTCGATAGCGCCGAGCTTCTGGGTGCGCTCTTCCATCCGACGCTCGTGCCCGAGCTCGATCGCTTCGTCGGCCAATACGAGAAGTTGGGCATGGCGGTCAGCGCCGGATGACCGTCCCGTCCGGTGTGTCGTAGAGCACCTCGATCGAGCGGTAGTCCCTGGAGCTCATCGACGTCGCCGTGTTGGTCGGGTACATGACGTCTCGGGGCTGATCGCTGTGCCCAAGCCCGAGAGCGTGACCCATCTCGTGTGCGGCCGTCAGGCGAACTTGATGGCTCTCTGCCGCGGTCCACTCTTGCCCTGGGTACCGCGTCGAGAGTTCGATCACGTCGACCTCGATGCCGAACGCCGCGGTCCAGCGGGTGCGAGCCACCCCGATCCGATTTCCTCCCATGCCTCGCTTCCACTCCACGGCGAAGTGGGGGTTCCGGTCTCCGCGTAGGTCTGCGAGGATCGGGAACGGCTGGTTGTCCCATACCTGAATCCCCTGAGCCGCGGCCCGCTGGAGGCCCCGGGCCACGGTCGGCTCCTCTCCTTCCGGCAGCGGAATGTGAACCACGATCGTGCCCTCGTGGTCCTTCCATCGACGGAGCTGCACCTCGCTGCGAGAGTCGAGGTCGGCGCAGAGGTAGCCTACGTTCACGCAGAAGTCCCCGGCCGCGATCCCCGGAGGGGGAGCGGGCGGTCTCGGGGCCCCCGGGAGCTCCGGGCACTCCTCACGCACGGGGTCACAACGATCGGGGTGCGGATCGGCGGGGCGTCCGTCCAGCCACGCCTTCCCGCCTCCGCCCATGATCAGAGCGGCGGCAACGAGCCCGAGAGGGCCGGGCTTTCCGAGACGAATCTCCATCGTGGACTCCGGAACGGGCCGGGTGCGTGTGGCACTCTGCAAGGTACCGTTCCGAACGGGCCGGTTGAAACCAAAATCGTACTCGTACGGTCCTCCTTTATGGACGCGCTTCTGGTGCGCCGGGAACGAGGAGTCGTACGATCGTGTAGGGGACTACACCTACTGGAGCAGGGTAGGCCCGGGACTCGATCGCCAATCAGCGAGGCGCGGAGTGCGAGAAGCCAAGGACGGCCGGAGCACGGTGGAGCACATGCTGCTCGCCGACCTCCGGTCTCCGCGCGCCCGTGTCGCCGGTGCTGCGGGAGACTGGCTGAGGGCGGTGATCATCGCGCTCGCGCTCTTCCTGGTGATCCGTACGTCGGTCGTCGAGGCGTTCAAGATCCCGACATCGTCGATGGAGGGGACCCTTCTCGTCGGCGACTTCCTCTTGGTGAACAAGGCCGTGTACGGCGCCCAGATCCCGGGCACGTCGATCTTGCTGCCCGCGCTCGAGGAGCCGGACCGCGGCGACGTGGTCGTCTTCCATCCGCCTCACGAGCCCGAAAAGAACTACGTCAAGCGAGTCGTGGGCCTCCCTTACGACACGATCGAGATGCGCGACAAGCGCCTCTATCTCAACGGGACTCCCGTGTACGAGCCCTACGCGCGTTACGTCGACCGTCGCGGAGATGCGGTGCATCCGGACATGGAATGGCAGTCCCATCACCTCATCGCGTCCTCCCGGCGGAGCTATCAGCCGACCCGCGACAACTGGGGGCCGATCGTCGTGCCCGAGGAGCGTCTCTTCGTGCTGGGAGACAATCGGGACAACAGCGAGGATTCCCGCTATTGGGGCTTCGTCTCGCGAGACCAGCTCCGGGGCCGGCCGTGGTTGGTGTACTACTCGCACCAGAGGGTGGGAGAGGACGAGCCCGAGTCGTGGCTTTCGCGCGTCCGATGGGGGCGCCTCGGAACGGTCATTCGCTGAGTGGATCGGGTCGCCTCGACAACGCTTCGGGCCGTCCGTGCCCCATTGCGCGATTCATCGATCATTGAGATCCTAAGCGGGGCCGATCGCCGCTGGCGTACGCCCGATACAGCTCCGGATCTTCGCACACACGCGACCTGATGACCTTCTCATCCCGCAGAGCTTCTTCCAAAGAAGGCTCGCTGGACCAATACCTGAAGGAGATCAGCCAATATCCGCTCATCGACCGAGCGGAAGAGGCGCGGCTGGCGAAGCTCATCCGAAAGGGTGAGGAAGAGGCCCTCAACAAGCTGGTTCGGTCGAACCTTCGCTTCGTCGTCTCCGTAGCGAAGAAGTACCAGAACCAGGGTGTGCCGCTCTCCGACCTGATCAACGAGGGGAACCTCGGCCTGATCCGGGCGGCACATAAGTTCGACGAGACGAAGGGCATCAAGTTCATCAGCTACGCCGTGTGGTGGATTCGCCAGGCGATCCTACAGGCGTTGGCCGAGCAGTCCCGGATCGTCCGTGTCCCGCTCAACCGAGCGGGTGCACTGTACCGAATCGGACGCCGGTCCTCGACGTTGCTCCAGGAGTTGGGGCGGGAACCGACCGTCGACGAGATCGCCGAGGAGCTCGACGTCTCGAAGGAAGAGATCGAGCGGACCCTCGCGATCTCTCACTCGCATCTTTCCCTCGATGCGCCGATGACGCCGGGGGAAGACAACCGACTGTTGGACTACCTACCGGACCAATACTCACCGGGCCCGGAAGAAGAGGCGTTCGAACACGCCCTGAAGTCGACGATCGAGGACGCCCTGTCCACACTGAAGGAGCGAGAGGCGAAGATCCTCCGCTTGTACTTCGGTTTGGACGACCAGGACCCGATGACCCTCGAGGAGATCGGCGAGATCCTCGGCATCACGAGAGAGCGAGTGCGTCAGATTAAAGAGAAGGCGCTAGTCCGCCTCCGGCACGCCTCTCGGGCGCGCTTCCTCGAGACGTACCGCTAGGCCCGATACGGCCTCGTCGGACGCGACCGCGTACCGACTTCTCCATCCTTCGCCCAACCCCCGGAAAAGCCGCGTCATTCAAGGCCGGCGGGCCGTTGACGGTGTTTTCGACTCCGTCTAGCTTTGATAGCTCTTTTCAAGAAGCGCCAAACTGCACGGTTCGGGATGAGAACGTATACCCCCAAAGCTCACGACATCCACCACGCGTGGTGGCTCGTCGACGCTACGGACAAGCCGCTCGGGCGACTCGCATCGGAGATCGCTCGCGTGATTCGCGGGAAGCACAAGCCGACCTTCACGCCGCACCTCGACACGGGTGACAACGTCGTCGTGATCAACGCCGAAAAGGTGCGCCTGACCGGAAACAAGGCGGATCAGAAGAGCTACTTCCGCCACTCGGGCTACATGGGCGGTGACAAGCACATCCCCTTCCGTCGCATGATCGAGACGCATCCCGAGCGAGTGATCGAGCTCGCGGTGAAGGGCATGCTCCCGAAGAACGCGCTAGGTCGCGTCCTTCGGAAGAAGCTCAAGGTCTATGCAGGCACCGAACACCCACACCAGGGCCAGCAGCCGCAGCCCCTGGAACTCTGAGGAACGGCACCGAAATGGCTGAACAGAAGCAGATCCAGACGGTCGGTCGCCGGAAGCGCTCGGTGGCTCGCGTCCTTCTTCGTCCCGGCACCGGCAAGTGGTCGGTGAACGGACGGGAGATGTCCGACTACTTCCCGCGCCCCACGCACCAGATCCGCGTCGAAGAGCCGTTCAAGGTCGCGGAGCTCGAGAACCAGTTCGACGTCCAGGTCCGCGTCCATGGTGGCGGCCTGACCGGACAGTCGGACGCCGTGCGCATGGGGCTGTCCCGTGCGCTCGTCGCACACGACGAGGAATTGCGTGGTGCGCTTCGTGAGAAGGGCATGCTGACCCGCGACGCGCGGCAGGTCGAACGGAAGAAGCCCGGCCGTCCGAAGGCTCGGAAGCGCTTCCAGTTCTCCAAGCGTTAGGCCGAACTACCCACAGCTTTTATTCGGCGCCCCTCGGGGTGCCTCATCCTGACCGGGGCGTATATCGGCCCCAGAGTACACTGAACATGTCTGAAGTACGTCTCGACCAGCTTCTCGAGGCCGGAGTGCACTTCGGCCACCAGACGCGCCGTTGGAACCCGAAGATGAAGCCCTTCATCTTCACGGAGCGCAACGGCATCCACATCATCGACCTCCGGAAGACGCTCGATCGCCTTCTGGTCGCCCAGCAGGCGGTCCGCGAGGTCGTGCTCCGCGGAGACCGAGTGCTCTTCGTCTGCACCAAGCGCCAACTCCGCGGCGTGGTCGAGCAGGAGGCGCAAGCGTGTGGCTCCTACTGGGTCACGGAGCGGTGGTTGGGCGGTATGCTCACCAACTTCCAGACGATTCGTCAGCAGATTCGCCGGCTCAAAGAGCTCGAGCGTGGCTCCGAAGAGAACGCCTTCGAGTTCTACACGAAGAAAGAGCGACTCATGCTCGAGCGTGAGCGGATCAAGCTCGACAAGTACCTGGTCGGCGTGAAGGACATGGGCCGGCTCCCGGGTGCGATCTTCGTCGTCGACGCCCGGCGTGAGGCCATCGCGGTGAAGGAAGCCAAGAAGCTCGGTATCCCGGTCATCGCGATCACCGATACGAACGCCGACCCGGATCCGATCGACTATCCGATCCCGGGGAACGACGACGCCATTCGCTCCGTCACGCTGATCGCCAAGGCCATGGCCGCGACGATCGGCACGGCTCGGAGAGAGGTCCCCGAGGACGAGCGCCGTCGGATCGACGAACTCGAGGCCACGACATACTCGACGGAGACCGGTGAGACGACGGAGAAGCAGGCGCCGAAGCGCCGTCGCCCGAAGCGGAAGCGCCGCCCCCGTCCGGAAGTGATCGCCGCTCACCGCAAGGATGAGGACGGCGAGGAAGGGGCTGCGGAGACAGCCGAAGCGCCGGCTGCCGAGGCTGCACCCGCCGAAGCCGAGGCTGCACCCGCCGAAGCCGAGGCGCCCGCGGCCGAAGCCCCCGAAGCCGACGCTCCCGCCGAGGCCGAGGCCAAGACCGAAGAATAGCCCTGGGGCGCGCGGCGCCCCGGCCCGCCGTTCGCGGCGGGGTGACGGTCCCCTCGGGGGCCGTGGAGGCGGCGCTGGAACCGATGGATGGGTCCGGCCGCCTCTTTTCACGACCTCGTTGTAGCGAGGTCAAAACCGAAACGATGACCACGAGCGAAGCACGATGATCAGCGCAAAGGACGTAAAGGCCCTCCGGGACATGACCGGCGCGGGCATGATGGATTGCAAGAAAGCCCTCACCGAGACGAACGGTGACATGGAAAAGGCCGTCGACCTGCTCCGTGCGAAGGGTGCGGCCAAGGCGGCCAAGCGTGCCGAGAAGTCGGCGAACGAGGGCACCATCGGCTCGTACATCCACTTCGACAACAAGACCGTGGCCATCGTCGAGCTCAACTGTGAGACCGACTTCGTCGCGAACACCGACGACTTCAAGAAGTTGGCCAAGGATCTGGCCATGCACGTGGCGTCGACAAACCCTCTTTCTGTGTCGTCGGACGAGATCGCCGCGGACGTGATCGAGCGTGAGCGCTCGGTCTACCTCGAGCAGGCGAAGGAAGAGGGCAAGCCGGAGGAGATCGCGCAGAAGATGGTCGAGGGTCGCCTCAAGAAGTTCTTCAAAGAGAGCACGCTCCTCGCCCAGCCCTTCGTGAAGGATCCGGACAAGACGATCGAGCAGCTCATCACGGATGTGTCCGCGACTGTGGGTGAGAAGATCGAGGTCGCGCGCTTCGCCCGGATGAAGGTCGGGGAGCGCTGAGCCGGCTTCACGAACACGAACAGGAGGACACCATGACCGACGAGCTTCGCTACAAGCGGGTCCTCCTCAAGCTGTCCGGTGAGGCGCTCGCCGGGGACCAGGGCTTCGGCATCCATCCGTCCGTGGTGGACGAGCTGACCGACGAAGTGAAATCTCTCGTCGAGATGGGCGTGTCCCTCGGCGTGGTGATCGGCGGTGGCAACATCATGCGCGGCGCGATGGCCCAGAAGGAAGGCATGGACCGCGTGCAAGCCGACTACATGGGCATGCTCGCGACCGTTATCAACGCCCTCGGGGTTCAGGACATGCTGGAGTCGAAGGGGGTCGAAACCCGGGTGATGACGGCGATCCGCATGGAAGAGATCGCCGAGCCGTACATCCGTCGTCGGGCCATGCGTCACATCAACAAGGGACGCGTCGTGCTCTTCGCGGGAGGGACCGGGAATCCGTACTTCTCCACCGATACCGCGGCCGTACTCCGGGCGATCGAGATGGAGGCCGATGTGGTCATCAAGGCCACCAAAGTCGAGGGGGTGTACACGGCGGATCCGGTGAAGAATCCGGACGCAGAGTTCATCCCGTCGATCACCTTTCAAGAGGTGGTCAAGCAGGAACTCGGGGTGATGGACGCGGCCGCTGTCGCGCTGTGCAAGGAGAATGGGCTCCCGATCATCGTGCTCAACTTGAGTGAGCAGGGTGCGGTAGCCAGCGCAATTCGTGGTGAGCGCATCGGAACCTTAGTTTCGTAGCGCTTCGCCCCAACCGTACGAGCAACCGGAGACCGTGATGTCGACCGTCGACGACGCCAAAGGACCCATGGACGCAGCCCTCGACGCGCTCCGTCGAGAGTTCGCCACCGTGCGCACGGGCAAGGCCACGCCCGCGCTGCTCGACTCCGTACGAGTTGACGCATACGGCTCGAAGATGCCGATCAACCAAGTCGGTACGGTGAGTACGCCCGAGCCGAGCCTGCTCATGGTACAGCCGTTCGACAAGACGATCCTCCCGGATATCGAACGGGCGATCATGTCGGCTGACCTCGGTTTGAACCCCGCCAACGACGGGAACGTCATTCGGATTCCGATTCCGCCACTCAATGAGGAGCGCCGGAAGGAGTTCGTGAAAGTCCTCCACAAGATGGCCGAGGAAGGCCGGGTCTCGATTCGTCATGCCCGGCGTTCCGTGCGTGATGAGATCCAGTCGCTGGTGAAGGAGCACGAGATCGGGGAGGACGAAGGCCGGCGGCGCGAAGACACCCTGGAGAAGATGACCCAGGAGTACGCGGACAAGATCGACGAACTCCTCAAGGCCAAAGAAGCCGAGGTGATGGCGATCTGAGGCCTCGAAGCCTCGACGCACGATGTCCGGAGACCTTCTCGAGCGGCTTCGCCTGAGCGGAGATCGCCCTGCGCACGTCGCTCTGATCATGGACGGGAACGGGCGTTGGGCTGCTGCTCGTGGGCTTCCCAGGCATCTGGGACACCGTGAAGGCATGAAGGCGGTGAGAGAGGCGGTGGAAGGTGCCGTTGCCGCCGGAGTCCAGATCCTCACCCTGTACGCCTTCTCGACGGAGAACTGGAAGCGCCCGCCCCAAGAAGTTTCCGCGTTGATGGCGTTACTACAGCTCTACGCGCGAAAGGAGCGGGCGGAGCTGAGGGAGATGGGCGTCGAGGTGCACGTCTTGGGCGACCTCGCTCGCGTCGACGCCTCCACGCGAAGGGCCGTCGACGGGATCGTCGAGGCCACGCGCGGCGGGTCGAAGCTCCGCCTCAACCTCATGATCTCGTACGGAGGGCGCGAGGAGCTGGTCCGCGCCGCCAAGATCTTGGCCGCCCGGGTCCGTGCGGGTGAGCTGGATCCAACGGAGATCGATGAGGGCGACGTATCGAGTGCGCTCTTCACAGACGGCCTGCCGAACCCCGACCTGTTGATCCGCACCTCCGGCGAGTACCGCATCAGCAACTTCATGTTGTGGCAACTCGCGTACACGGAGCTCCACATCACCGACGTCCTGTGGCCGGACTTCGACCGCTCGCACTTCTTCGAGGCGATCCTCGACTATCAGCGTCGAGAGCGCCGCTTCGGACGAGTCACGGCGTCATGAGCGAGGGTGAGCGCCGAACGTTCGGCGAATTGGGGACACGAGTCGCGGTTGCGGCCGTCGCGATCCCGATCGTGTTGGCCCTCATCTGGTTCGGGGGTTGGTTCATCGGGATTCCTCTGGCTGTATTCGCGGTCTTGGGCTCGGGTGAGGCCGCCCGCCTCGGTGAAAGGGTGGGCAGTCACTCGGACAGACTGCTGGCGGCGGGCGGCGCGGCCGCATTGGTCCTCACCGCTACCTGGCAGGTGGACTTCACCTCTTGGGCACCGTGGGCCGTGGGCATCCTGGCGCTCAGCGCCCCCGTCGCGCTGGTCCGGGTCATGTTCCGCTCCGGTTCCGAGCCGGCGCCGATCGGGACCCTCGGCGTGACGCTGCTTTCCATCGCCTACGTCGGCCTGGGCCTGAGTTTCGGCCCACTTCTCGTCGCCTTCCCGGCGGTGCAGGGATGGGCGGTGGACTCGGCCGCCTGGGCCGGGCTCGCGTTGATCGCGCTTCCTCTCGCGTGCACTTGGGTCGGCGACGCCTCGGCCTACTTCGTCGGGTCGGCGATCGGCCGTCGTCCGCTCGCGCCCACGATCAGCCCGAAGAAGAGCTGGGAAGGCTTCTGGGCCGGCGTCTTGGGCGCTGGGGCTGCGGCCGCGCTCTGGTCCGTCCTCACCCGAGAGGTGCTCGCCGTGCCGCTCGGGACGGCGGGCGTCGCCGGTCTCGGCCTCTTGCTCGGGGTCGCAGCCGTCCTCGGCGATCTCGCCGAGTCGTTGCTCAAGCGAGAGGCGGACGTGAAAGACTCGGGGACCTTCTTTCCCGGACATGGCGGCGTCCTGGACCGGATCGACTCGCTTCTCTTCACGCTCCCCCTCGCGTACGCGCTGGTGACTGCGGTCGGGGTGTGGGCGTGAGCATCCGCGTGGCGATACTCGGCTCTACGGGGTCGATCGGAACGAGTACCCTACGCGTCATCGAGCGCCATCCGGACCGATTCGAAGTCGTCGCGCTGGCGGCCTATCGCAGCGTCGACGCACTCGCCGACCAGGTCGGGCGCTTCCGGCCGCGGGTGGCGGTCGTCGCGGACACGGCCGTGCCGGTTCCGGAGTCGACCGCCGACGTGACATGGCGATCGGGCACGGAGGCGCTCCGCGAGGTCGCGGCCCACCCGGATGTCGACGTCGTCGTCAACGCGCTCGTCGGGGCCGCGGGTTTGGAGCCGACGCTCGCCGCGCTTCGGGCGGGTCATCGCCTCGCACTCGCCAACAAGGAGTCGTTGGTGGCCGGTGGGGCGATCGTTCTCGACGCGGCTCAGGCGAGCGGAGCGGAGATCGTCCCGATCGATTCGGAGCACAGCGCCATCCTACAGTGCCTGGACGGAAACGACCGCGGCGCGGTCCAGCGCATCGTACTGACGGCGTCTGGTGGGCCCGTCCGAGGCCGATCCGCCGACGAGCTGTCGGGGGTGAAGCCGGCCGATGCCCTCCGCCACCCTACGTGGGCGATGGGGGCCAAGATCACAATCGACTCCGCGACGTTGGCGAACAAAGCACTCGAGGTCATCGAGGCCCATTGGCTGTACGGGGTAGGGTACGAGCGGATCGACGCGGTGGTGCATCCTCAGTCCGTGATCCACTCCTTCGTCGAGTTCGTCGACGGCTCGGTCATGGCGCAGCTCGGGTTCCCCACGATGGAGCTCCCCATCCTGTATTCGCTCACCTACCCGGAACGGGTGGCGGACGGGGCACTGCGGACGTTCGACCCGGTGGAGGCGTCCGCACTCACCTTCGAGGCGATCGATCACGACGCCTTCCCAATGTTCGGTTTGGGGGTCGAGGCCGGGCGACGGAGCGGTTGTAGCCCTGCGGTGTACAACGCCGCCAACGAAGTCGCTGTCCAGGCCTTCCTGGAAGAACGAGTCGGTTTTTCAGAGATTCCTGAAGTAGTCCGCGACGCGATGGATCGGGTCGGCACGTCGACCGTGCGTGACCTCGACGACGTCGTCGCGGCGGATACAGCGGCACGAGTGGTGGCCGAGGAAGCCGCGCAGCGGCTAGGGGACGCGAGAATGGGAACGATGTCATGACAGTGCTTGCGACGATCGTCGTGCTGGGCGTGCTCATCTTTGTGCACGAGCTCGGGCACTTCTGGGCCGCCAAGGCCGTCGGCATCGAGGTCCAGCGGTTCTCGATCGGGCTGGGGCCGCGCTTGTTCGGTTTCACCCGTGGGGAGACGGAGTACATCATCGCCGCCATCCCGCTGGGCGGGTATGTGAAGATGGGCGGGATGGACGACGAGGTGATGGAGCAGATCGAAGGCGGTGCGGTCGACGCACCGCGCAGAGAGCCGTCTGATCGCGACTTCGACGCCAAACCGATCTGGGCCCGCACGCTCGTGATCTCGGCGGGCGTGATCATGAACATGGTCTTCGCCTTCGGCGTCTACACCTTCCTGGCGTTCCAGTACGGGATTCAGGAGCCCTCGACGACCCGGATCGGGATGATCGAGGCGTCCGAGCTGCCCGCCGGGACAGAAGAGATGGCCTCGGTCGAGATCGGAAGCCGGTTCTTGAACATCGGCGGAGAGCAGGTCGAGGATTGGGGAGACGTCCAACAGGGCCTCTTCCGCGCGGAGCCCGGTCCGTTGTCCGTCGACCTCGGTGAGCCCAGACGCACGATCGAGCTGACCATCCCGGCCTCGGAGGACGATCGGCGCCGACTCGTCACCGCGATCCAACTGTGGCGCGAAGCGGGCGTCGGATTCACCGATCCTGGCTCGCCCGCCGCGCGCGGCGGTATCGAAGCCGGCGACCGGATCGTGGCCGTCGACGGGGAGCCCACCGAGAACTGGTGGACCTTCGTTCAGGTCATCGAGGCGCGACCCGGTGAGCGCGTCGACTTGACCGTCGATCGTGACGGAAGCGAACTGATCCGATCTGTCACGCTCGATGTCACGGAGGAGGAACAGCCCGACGGGTCCGTGTTGGAGATCGGTCGGGTCGGTATCGGGCCGGCCGGGGTCGAGATGTCGTACACGCCGGTGTCCCTCGGTGCGGCGATTCAGACCGGCTACGACGAGACCGTCTTCGTGACGGGGCTGATCCTCGGCTTCCTTCGCGACCTCGTCACGCTCAACATCTCGCCGCGCTCGGTGGGAAGCATCGTCACGATCGGAGAAGCGTCAGGGCAGGCCGCTGCGGCAGGGCTGGACACCTTTTTGCGCTTCATGGCGTTATTCAGTGTGAACCTGGCGGTTCTGAACATGTTGCCGATTCCGGTGTTGGACGGTGGGCACCTCCTCTTCATCGCCATCGAGGCGATCCGAGGGGGACGACCACTCTCCGTGGAGCAGCGTCTCCGGTGGAGCAACGTCGGATTTCTCGTGATCGTGGGCATCATGGTGTGGGCACTCGGCAACGACTTCTTGAGACTGCTCGGGCTCTAGCGGTCGTCCTCGCTATGGCGGGGATGACGCTGGGTGCGAGCGCGCCCGAGGCCGCCGGTCAGCTCGTACCGACGACGGAGCGGAGCCGGGCCCGTAGCGGCGTCCCCGCCGGGCCACCGAGTCTTCCGGGCATCCACGTCGACACGCGTGAGGAGTATTACGACCTCCCGGATTCGACGCTCACGGGTGTGGTCCGCCGGCTGAATGGGATGCACCTTCAGGGCCCTGAAGGACCGCCGTCTCAGGGGCTCACCACGTATCAGATTCGGCCCGAATGGAGTGCCCTCGCGCAGGGAGGGCGGTGCCATGTGCGGGCGGTCGAGGTCTTCGCGACGATCACGATCACACTCCCGAGGTGGCCACGTGTCTTCGACCGACCCGTGGGAGAGCGTGAACGGTGGGCTTCGATCGATCGGGCGATTCGGGAACACGAATACCTGCATCGCGACCTCGTGGTAGAAGCCGCTGGGGAGATCCTCGAGGAGATCCGAGGCCTGGACGCTCAGGGCTGTGCGGTACTCCGCCGGGTGGTGGGCAGCACGCTCTCCATCGCCGATGAGCGGCTCGACGAAGCGCACATCGAGCTCGACGCCACCACCCCACGACGGCTTTCGATCCGCGGGCCGGGCGGTCGGCGCTAGAGCAAGCTCAGCTGGCTCGGGCCGGAGCGGTACCGAAGCTCTTCGACGTCGAGCATCGCCGTCGGGACGTCTTGCTTCGCGACTTCGAGGTGGCCGGTCCACCCGACCTCGCCCAGCGCGGTTCCGACGACTTCGAGCGCGAGTTCCGGACGATTCGCTTCTTTCGAGAGGTGCGCCAAGACGATCCCCGCGAGCCGTGGGTGCATCAACTCCTTCGCGAGTCGAGCGGCCGCCTCGTTGGAGAGGTGCCCATGGCTGGACCGGATCCGGCGCTTGACGGTCGGAGGGTAGTGACTCGTATGCAGGAGGACGTCGTCGTGATTCGCCTCCAGAATGAGGACGTCACACCCCGCGAGGGCGTGTCGAATGTGTGTCGTAGGGCGTCCGAGATCCGTCGCGACACCCGCCTTGAGGCCGGTGCACTCATCCGTGACGGTCACGCCGACGGGGTCGACGGCGTCGTGCACGGTCAGGAACGGCTCCACCCGCACATCGCCGATCAGGAAGGGGTGGCTGGGTCGGTACGAGCGGACCTCTTCCTCGCCGCGCAGCAGCTTGGCGCACGCATCCCTCGTGCGATCCGTCATGTAGATCGGGGTGCCGTACCTCCGAGCCCACACGCCGACGGCGCTGGTGTGATCCGAGTGCTCGTGCGTGACGACGATACCGGCGATCGTTTCGGCCTCGATCCCGAGTCCGTCCAAACGCTCCGCGATCGCCTTGGCGGAGAAGCCGGCGTCGACGAGGACGCGGGTGTGGCCCGCCTGGATGAAGATCGAGTTTCCGCCGCTACCCGAACCGAGGACCGAGAGCTTCACTCGCCCCGACGGCGTTCGGTCGCATCCCACGCGTCGCGGAGGATGCGTTCCACCCCGGGCGTCAGCGTCTGCTGCCGGCGCGCCATCACCCGGACCGCGGTGTCGAGGAAGTCCTCGATCCTATGGGTTCCGAGCTCCTCACCGGCCCCCCACGAAAAGGGGGGCACGGCCTTGGGCGGCATCACACCGCCGAAGACGTTGCTCCCCGCACCGATCACGGTTCCGGTGTTGAGGAGGGTGCCGATCCCGGTCTTCACGTGGTCTCCCAAGAACGCCCCGACCTTCATCTCACCGGTGTCGACGTCCCCGTCCGGCGTCCACACCCGGACGGTCTTGTAGTTGTTCTTCAGGTCGGAGTTGGTCGTGAAGGCCCCGAGGTTCACCCAACGGCCCAGAAGAACGTGGCCCATGTGACCGTCGTGTGCCTTGTTCACGAAGCCGAGGAAGATGGCGTGGGTCACCTCACCCCGGACGAGGCATCGCGGTCCGATCGAGGCGGAGCCCACGGCCCCGCCGAAGACCGTCGACTTCGGGCCGATCCAGAGCGGGCCCGTGAGCCGAGCGGGCCCTTCGACCCGAGCGCCGGCTTCGAGCCGGATCGGGCCGTCGCGGAGGTCCACGTGCACACCCGGCTCGAGCGTCGCCCCCTCCGCGAGGGAGACGATGCCGTCGCCGATACGGTGGAGTCCAGGCGGGTTCGACTCCGTCCATGCGAGCTCGTTGCCATCCGCGACCAACCGGTCGTCGTTCTTGGAGACGAGGTCCCACGGATGCTCGAGGATCGAGCCCGAGATCTCGAACGTGTCGGCCAACGGGGGCGCGGCCGACGGATCCCTGAGCCAGAGCTCCGACAGCGGCGGGGAGCCCGCCGGTAGGACCCACCCGACCGCCGTCCCCTGCAGGGTGAGTGTGGTCGGCCTCTCAGGGAGGGGCTCCGGTTGGGGCGCCAGCACGACGCGGCTCGACAGAACGACCGCGGCTTCGTCCGACGGAAGCGCCTCGAGTGCGAGGCCAGGAGGGGCGTCGGGTTCGTCGAACCCGATCAGCCCGGTCCGGGCGAAGTGACCGTGACACTCGAGTCCTAGGACACGCTCCGCTCGGCCGCGAAGCGTCTCCGCCCCGAACAGGAGTTCGCCCGCGGGGCGCGTGAAGGTGAAGGGCGCCCAGCGGCGGGCGCGCCGATCGTCGAAGAGGTACAGGCGAGCGGTCATCGGTCCTCGGCGTCGGCGAGTAGCTCTTTCATCTCGGATCCACGGGCACGTGGCATGACGAGGGTCTTCCCTCCGCTCTGGACGACGATGAGATCGTCGACACCGAGGACGACGACCTCACCCCCATCCGCGTAGACGATGTTGTTCCGACCGTCGGCGATCCGCGTGGAGCCGAGGCGGACATTGCCGTCGGCGTCCTGTTCGTGACTTCTCGAGAGGGCCTCCCAGCTGCCCAGATCGTCCCACGCGAAGTCGGTCTCGACGACCCCGACTCGATCGCTGCGCTCCATGGCGGCTCGATCGATCACGCTCGGTTCGGCGGCGTCGAAGTATGCGGCGTCGCCCTCTGTGTCGATCAGGGGCAGGGGGTCGGCGACCCCCGGAGCGTGCGTACGGAGCTCCTCGAGGAGGACCGAGGCTTTCCACACGAAGATCCCAGTGTTCCACAGGCACCCCGCCTGCATGTACTTCGCAGCGGCAGCGGCGTCGGGCTTCTCGTGGAACGCGTTCACACGGAAGGCCGCGGCCGCTCCGGCCGGCTCCAACGCGCGCGCCTTCTCGATGTGCCCGTACGCGGTCTCGACCCGACTGGGGCGCGCGCCGAGGCTGAGAAGCAGTTCATCCCGGCGGGCGACCTCGACCGCGCTACGAACGGCGTCGACGAAGGCGTCGACGGGTCGAATCAGGTGATCGGCGTGCAGCGAGACCATGACCGCGTCGGGGTCGAGCTTCGCCAGCTTCCACGCTGCCCAGGCGAGAACCGGTGCTGTCCCCCTCGCGCGGGGTTCGATCCAGAAGGTCTCGTCGGGGAGCTCCGGCATCGCCTTCGAGAACGGGCCCGCGAGATGTTCGCCGGCGAGGATTCGAAGTCGCTCCACCGGGGCCAGCTCGAGCGCACGTTCGACCGTCTCTTCGATCAGCGGTCGGGAGCCGCCGAGCGCCAAGAGCTGCTTCGGTCGCTCCGGGGTGCTGGCGGGCCAGAAGCGTGACCCGATGCCGCCCGCGAGCACCGTGACCCAGGTGCTCGGGTCAGTGTCGCTCGAGAATCTCTTCGATGCGGGCAATGAGCTTCTTCGGGCTGAAAGGCTTGGTGAGGAAGTCGTCCGCCCCGCCGGCGAGCGCGGCCTCGCGGTCGGTATCCTGACCCTTCGCCGTGAGGATGATCACCGGGGTTTCCGAGCGCTCCGGGTGGGTCCGGATTCGCGAGAGGATTTCCAGCCCGTTGGCGCCGGGCATCATCAGGTCGAGGATGACGAGATCGACCGGCTCGGCGCCCAACTCTTCGAGGCCCTCGGACCCGTCCGAGGCCATCTTCACGTCGTACCCACGATTTCCGAGAACGGCGCTGAGGACGCGGCGGATGTGGGGCTCGTCGTCGACAACTAGAATGCGAGCGCTACCCGGATTGTTCACGGCCTCGGGCACCCGAATGACCTCTCAAGGAGGAGCGTGAGTGGAGCCGAGCGCGCGCCTGAGCGAAGCCTGCTCCGGGATGGTCGGGAACCTACCCGCGGAATGGGGTAAAGTCAAGTAAATACGGGGGTTCCCGGGGTTGACCCGACTCCCGCTCACGACCAACTTCCTGCCGGTTTTCGGTACCTGTTCGAGGTGTACATGACTCCGCTCGCAACCCGGCGCTCCCGGGGGCTCGTTGCCCTCGCCGTCGCCGCCCTTCTAGGCACGGGTGTTTCCGCATGCGGGGACGATCCGTTCGCCTTCGACTGGAGTGACATCCCGGACACCGTCCTGTTGTACTCCCTCGCTCGTCCCGAGCTGAACCTCGTCTCGGCCTTCTCCTTCTTCCAAGGGCTGCCGGTTCGAGTAGAGGCCGCTGCGGCGTCGGGCTCTTGGGACATCGCCGTCGACACGCGGGGTGGAGAGATCGTGCTGCTCCCACCGGGCGCACTCGGCGTGGTGGGGCGGGCCGCGATCTCGACGCTTCCGAACATGACGCTGGCGGACGTGACCGAGGCGCCGACCGATACTCTCCTCTACGAGACGGACGGGCCGGTCTCGCTCGCCACGGGGAACGTCTACGTGGTGAGAACGAACCGCTCGACGGGGTCGTTCGGATCGAGCTGTGTCTACTACGCGAAGCTCTCGCCGGTGGACATCGACGCCGCAGGTGGCACCCTCACCTTCGAGTTCGTCACGAACCCGATCTGTAACAGCATCGACCTGGTCCCTCCGGACTGATCCGGGGAGACGTTCATGCTCGACATTCGACGGCTTCGTGCCGAACCCGACGCCGTAAAGGCGGCGCTCGCCCGTCGAGACCCAGAGTTGGCGGATTCGATCGACCGGGTCTTGGCGCTCGACGAGGAGCGCCGGACGGCGATCGGGGAGGTCAACGAGCTCAAGGCCCAACGAAACACCGCCTCCAAGGAGGTCGGCGCACGGAAGCGTGCCGGTGAGGACGCGGACGAGCTGATTGCGCAAACGCGTGCGATCGGAGACCAAATCGACGCGCTCGACGACCGCGTGCGCGTCGTCGACGCGGAGATCCGAGACGTGTTGCTTCGCGTGCCGAACACGCCCGACGACCGCGTACCCGCGGGAGACGAAGAGGCGAACGAGATCCTCTCGGTATGGGGCGAAGCCGCCGACTTCGACTTCGAGCCCCGACCGCATTGGGATATCGGAGAGACGCTGGGAATCCTCGATATGCCCCGAGGCGCGAAGGTCACCGGCTCCGCCTTCCCAATGCTGCGCGGCTTGGGCGCGAGGCTCCAGCGCGGACTGATCGACTTCTTCCTCGACGTCCATACCCGCGAGCACGGGTACACCGAGGTGCGGATCCCGTACCTGGTGAACTCCGAGTCGATGATCGGAACGGGGCAGCTGCCGAAGTTCAGCGAAGAGTCGTACCACACCGAGCAGGACGGCCTCTGGCTCGTGCCGACTGCCGAGGTGCCGGTCACGAACATCCATCGGGACGAGCTCCTCACGCTGGACGACCTCCCGGTGCGATACACCGCCTATTCGCCCTGTTTTCGGCGTGAAGCGGGGGCCGCAGGAAAGGACACGCGCGGACTCCTTCGAGTGCACCAATTCGACAAGGTCGAGCTCGTGCGGTACGAAGCCCCCGAACGCAGCATGGAGGCGCTCGAAGAGCTGACGCGCGAGGCCGAAGTCCTGCTCGAGCGTCTCGGCCTACACTACCGTCGCGCCCTCCTCGCTGCGGGCGACCTCGGGCAGAGTGGGGCACTCACGTACGACCTCGAGGTCTGGGCGCCGGGCGTGGGCACGTGGCTCGAGGTGTCCAGCTGCACCAACTTCACCGACTACCAGGCCCGTCGGGCCCACCTTCGATTCCGGCGTGCACAGTCCGAGAAGCCCGAGTACGTGCACACGCTCAACGGCTCAGCGTTGGCCTTGCCGCGCGTGATGGCTGCGTTGCTGGAGACCTATCAGGAGTCGGACGGCTCCGTCTCGCTTCCCGAAGTGCTCCACCCGTACGTTGGGATCGAACGGATACCCGCTCCGTCCTGAGGTCCCATGATCCGCATCAAATGGCCCGTCGCGCTCGCGACGTTGTTCGTGATGCTTCTCGGGTGGTACCTCCTGTACATGCAGTCGATCTTCCGATCGGTGCAAGCGAACGCGGAGCTCCTCTCCACGATCTACACCGTCGTCCAAGAGGGGCTGATCTCGGAGGATCCGGCGGCCGAGACGCAGTCGCTGATCGAGCTACAGGAGATCGTCACCGGGTCGGGCGTCCCCCTCGTGGTCATGGGCCCTGGGGACACCGTGATTCACCACGTGAACCTGCCGTTTACAGTCGACATGGACACGTGGGAGGGACAGGCGCGGATTCGCGCGTACGTCCGGCGCTTGGACGAACGCTACGAGCCGGTCGGTGACCTCGCGGGTCCCCAGCACATCCACTTCGGCGATTCCCCCGAAGCACGGACGCTTCGACTCGTCCCCTTTCTTCAAGTGGCAGGCCTCCTCTCGATCGCCCTCACCGGCTTCGTCGTCATTCGCTATCAGCGTCGTGCCGAGGGTGAGAAGGCGTGGACGGCGATGGCCCGCGAACTCGCCCACCAGTTGGGCACGCCTCTGTCTTCTCTAGCGGGATGGCTCGAAGTACTCCGCCTGCCGCACACCGAGAGGCCGGGAGACCTCGACGACTTCGACATCGCGACGTCGATCGGGGAAGACCTGGAGCGGTTGGAGCGCATCAGTCATCGGTTCGAGCTCATCGGGACGGAGCCCGAACTTCAGAGCCTCTCCGTTCGGCAGGTCGTAACGGACCTCGAGGAGTACCTCGCGGCTCGAATCCCTCGCTTGGCTCGAAAAGGCGTCGACCTCCTCGTGGACATCCCGTCGGGCTTGCCACGCGTATTGGGCAACGAAGTGCTCTTGATCTGGGCTTTGGAGAACGTGGTGAAGAACGCGCTCGACGCACTGGCCGGCCGCGGCGGTAAGATCACGATCTACGCCCGGGAGGTCGGGGGCGACTGGGTCAGTCTGCGGATCCGGGACACGGGTCCCGGGGTCGATCCCGAGATCCGGGACAAGATCTTCGAGCCGGGTGTCTCGTCGAAGTCGGGAGGCTGGGGCGTCGGACTCGCGCTCAGCCGCCGCATCGTCGAGGGGGTCCACAAAGGCAAGATCGAGCTGCTTGAGACGATGGAGGGTACGACCTTCCAGATCCGACTGCCGGCGGACCATGGCTGACCTGTTCTTGGGCCCACACCTCGACGGGCTCAACCCCGAACAACTCGAGGCCGCACAGCACTTCGAAGGTCCCATTCTCGTCCTGGCGGGTGCCGGGTCCGGAAAGACGCGCGTGCTCACGGCCCGGGTCTGCAACCTCATCCACGAGCACGGAGTCGCCCCGGATCAGGTGCTCGCGGTGACGTTCACGAACAAGGCGGCGGGGGAGATGCGGGACCGAATCTCCCGGCTTCTCGATCGGGAGCCGTCGGGGATGTGGATCGGCACTTTCCACGCCGTCGGGGCGCGTCTCCTTCGCCGCCATGCCGACCGGCTCGGATGGGACCGGACGTTCAGCATCTTCGACTCCGACCAGTCTCTGCGTCTGGTGAAGAACGTCCAGGACGGCCTGGGCCTCGACCCGAAGCGATGGAGCCCCAAGGCGATCCGGGCCGAAATCAGCAACGCGAAGAACCAGCTCATCGACGCGAAGACGTTCAGCCACGAGAACGAAGGCTCGTTCGACCTCTTCGTTCGGAACGTGGCGAAGGTGTACCCGGAGTATCAGCGCGCGTTGGAGAACCAGAACGCCTTCGACTTCGACGACCTCTTGGTGAAGCCGGTCGAGCTCTTCGAGGCGATGCCCGAGCTTCTCCAGCGGTACCGCGATCGCTTCTCGTTCGTGCTCGTCGACGAGTATCAGGACACGAACCGCGCTCAGTTCCGCTTCGTCGAACTCATCGCTGGCTCGCATACGAATCTCATGGTCGTCGGAGACGACGATCAATCGATCTATGGATGGAGGGGGGCGGACATCCGGAACATCCTCGACTTCGAGGACTCGTTCCCTGCGGCGCGGACGGTGCGGTTGGAACGGAACTATCGCTCGACGCAGACGATCCTGGACGCGGCCAACCACGTCATCGCGGAGAATGTGAATCGGAAGGGGAAGACGCTCCGCACGGAACGCGTCGGTGGTGAGCCGATCACCCTCCTCGAGTCCTTCGACGAGAACGACGAGGCCCGGTGGATCGTCGACGAGATCGAAGCTCGCATGCGAGGAGGCACGCCCGGTCTGACGTACTCGTCGGTGGCCGTCCTCTATCGGACCAACGCACAGTCGCGTGCGTTGGAGGACGCGTTCCGGCGTGAGGGCATACCCTACCAGATCGTGGGTAGCGTACGCTTCTACGAGCGGCGGGAGATCCAAGACGTTCTGGCCTACCTCAGGTTGATCTCGAATCCCCGGGACGAGATCGCCTTCGCGAGGGTCGTGAACTATCCGCGTCGGGGCGTCGGCCTGACGAGCCAAGAGCACCTGATTCGTTGGGCCGGTGAGCAGGGCGTCTCGCTCTTGGAGGCCGCCGAGCGCGCGGACGAGATCACGAAGATCCGCGCCGCGGGCGCGAACGGACTCATGCGGTTCGCCGATCTGATTCGGCGCTTCAGCGTCCGCGCGGTCCAAACTCGGGTCGGGGAGCTGCTCGAAGAGTTGGTCGAGGAACTCGACCTCGTCCGTCACCTCTACGAGGAAGGCCCGGAAGGGGAGGACCGCGCCCGAAATGTGGCCGAGCTCATCGCGGGTGCCGTCGACTTCGAAGCCGCGACGGTCAACAGCGTCGCCGAGGAAGATCACGACGCCTTCTCGGACCTCGATCTTTATCTGCAGCAGGTCGCGCTCGTCGCCGACGTCGATCGGCTCGATCCCAATGCCGATACCGTCACCCTCATGACGCTGCACAACGCCAAGGGACTCGAGTTTCCCCTCGTCTTCATCGCCGGGGCCGAGGAGGGGCTCTTCCCGCTCGGCCGATCGTATGACGACCCCGACTCGCTCGAGGAAGAACGCCGACTCTTCTACGTCGGGATTACGCGAGCCGAGGACAAGCTGTCGGTTTCGTGGGCGCGGCAACGACGGCGTGCGGGCGATTTCAACTACAACACGCTGTCGTCCTTCGTCGATGCGATCCCCGAGGAGTTGATCGAGGAGCGGAAGACGAAGCGACTCGACTTGGTGCGGCAATCCACGCCTCACCGCGGGCGACGTCGGGCGTATGGAGGCTCGTCCCACGACTACGAGCCGGAGCCGGAACCCGAGTACGGAATGAATCAGGACACGCCGCGCTTCGTGAAGGGCGAGCGTGTGGTCCATCAGACCTTCGGGTCTGGGGCGGTCGTCGAAGTCTCCGGCTTCGGGCGCGACTTGAAGGTCACCGTCGACTTCGACGACGTGGGGCGGAAGAAGCTTCTGCTCCGTTACGCGGCGCTGGAGAAGGACTGGCCGTGACCCGCGTCACGGAGGCGGACGTCGAGCGCATCGCCGAACTGGCGCACGTGAGGCTGGAGCGGGGAGAGCGGGAACGTCTCACGCACGACATGAACCAGATCCTGGCTCACGCCGATGCGCTTCGTGACGCCACCCCCGACACGGCTGAAGCAGAGGAGAGGGACGAGGCCGACGAGGCGGCAGCCGACTTCGGCGGAGTGCGTCCTTCGGAGGCCGAACGACCCGATCGCCTCGCCGAAACGCCGGACGTGTGGGCCCCCAAGATGGCCGACGGCTTTTTCGTGGTACCCCCACCACCTGCGGTGACGGGCGGGGAGGGCGACGGATCGTGACCGCACTCGGACCTGACGCGGTTCGACGTAGGGAGGCCGCGCCAGACGGGTTGAATGCCTTCGTCTCGTTCGCGGACGAAGCCGACGACACCAGCTCCGACGGTCCCCTCGCGGGCGCGTGGGTCGCGGTGAAGGACAACCTGGCCACCCTGGAGCTGCCCACGACGTGTGGCTCGCGGATCCTCGAAGGTTACGTCTCCCCCTTCGAGGCTACGGCGGTGCGAAGACTCCGCGAGGCCGGGGGGCGGGTCCTCGGCAAGACGAACATGGACGAGTTCGGGATGGGGTCCTCCACCGAGAGCTCGGCGTGGGGGCCCTCGCTGAATCCGCACGATCGTGATCGTGTCCCCGGCGGGAGCTCCGGCGGATCGGCTGCGGCCGTGGCGGCTGGCTACGTGCGGATGGCGCTCGGGTCGGATACGGGCGGGTCGGTTCGTCAGCCTGCGGCCTTTTGTGGGGTGGTCGGCATCAAGCCTACGTACGGTCGGGTGAGTCGGTATGGGCTTGTGGCGTATGCGTCCTCCTTGGATCAGGTCGGCACCTTCGGTCGAACGGTCGACGACGCCGCGCGGCTCCTCGACGTCGTCGCCGGGCCGGACCCCCGGGATGCGACCTCGGTTGAGGCACAACCGATCCAGCACCGACGCGTCGAGTCGCTGGAGGGACTCACGGTGGGCCTCCCGAGCGAGTACTGGGAGGGTGGGGTCGACGCTGGCGTGCGTCTTCGACTCGAGGCAGTCCGCGAGGCGCTGCGAGAAGGCGGGGCGACGGTGACCGCGGTCTCCCTCCCCTCTACGGCACGGGCGATCCCCGCCTACTACGTGCTCGCACCGGCGGAGGCGTCCTCCAACCTCTCGCGTTACGACGGCGTTCGCTTCGGACTTCGCACGGATGCCCCGGACCTAGCGTCCATGGTTCGCGCGACCCGGTCCGATGGATTCGGCGTCGAGGTGAAGCGTCGCATCATGCTCGGCGCGTTCGCACTCTCCGCCGGGTACTACGATGCGTACTACGGTGCCGCCCAACGTGTCCGCCGGGAAATCTCGGACGACTTCCGCGCCGTCTTCGACGCCGGAGTGGACGTCCTCCTCACCCCGACGACGCCCGGTCCGGCCTTCCGGCTGGGTGAGAAGTTGGACGACCCTCTGGCGATGTACCTCCAAGACGTCTTTACCGTGCCGCCGAACCTGGCCGGCCTACCGGCGATGTCCGTTCCTGCGGGTACGGTCGATGGGCTGCCGGTCGGAGCACAGCTGATCGGCCCGTGGTGGCAGGAGGCGACGATGATTGCAGTCGCACGGGTCATCGAAGCTCGGATCGAGGGCGGTCCGTGAGCTGGGAGACGGTGATCGGCGTGGAAGTCCACGTCCAGCTCAAGACGGAGCGGAAGCTCTTCTGCGGATGCGCCGTGACGTTCGGCGACCGGCCGAACGCGCACGTGTGTCCGACGTGTCTCGGGCTCCCGGGCGCGCTCCCCGCGGTCAATCCGGACGCGGTGAAGTTGGCGGTGCGCACCGCGCTCTCACTCGATTGCACGGTTCACGAACGGAGTGTGTGGGCTCGCAAGAACTACGTGTATCCCGATCTCCCCAAGGGCTATCAGATCACGCAGTTCGAGGCCCCGATCGCGACGGACGGTCGTCTCGAGTTCGACACCGACGCCGGCCCGCGACAGACCCGTATCCGGCGGATTCACATGGAGGAGGACGCGGGGAAGCTGGTCCACGACCGTGTGCCCGACGCCAGCGTCGTCGACTTGAACCGCGCCGGGACGCCGCTCGTCGAGATCGTGACCGATCCGGACCTGCACAGCGCGGAGGATGTCCGCGCGTGCCTGACTGAGCTCAAGCGGGTGCTCGAGTTCATGCGCGTCAGCGACTGCAACATGGAGGAAGGCAGTCTGCGTGCGGATGCGAACGTCTCGCTCCGCCCGATGGGATCCACCGAGTTGGGGACGAAGACCGAGATCAAGAACGTGAACTCCTTCTCAGGGATCGAGAAGGCGATTCACCTCGAGGTCGATCGGCAGCGGGAGGTACTGGACCGCGGCGATCGGGTCTCCTCCGCGACACTCCTGTGGGACGACCATCGCGGGAGCCTCCGGGTCATGCGTTCGAAGGAAGAGTCGCACGACTACCGGTACTTTCCCGATCCGGACCTCCCCGTGCTCGTGGTCTCCCGATCGGCGATCGAGGAGGCGCGTGATGCGCTTCCGGAGCGCCCTCGCGAACTCCGTGATCGTCTCCGGGATCAGTACGGACTCTCTTCGTACGACGCCGGAGTGCTCGCTCATCGCTCGGAGACCGCCGCGTACTTCGAGGCCGTCGTCGGCTCGGGCGGGGAGGCGAAGGCGGTCGCGAACTGGGTGATGGGGCCGGTCCAAGCGCTCCTCAACTCCGATGGTCGAGACATCGAGGAAATCGGGGTGGCGCCGACGCGGTTGGCCGAGCTCATCGGACTCGTCGTCGACGGCACGGTGTCCGACGGCAATGCCCGCCGCGTGCTCAATCAGATGGAGTCGGACGTTCGGACGCCCGCGGAAATCGTCGAAGCGGAAGGCTTCCAACAGGTGCGAGATGAGGGAGCGTTGGCCGAGTGGGTCTCGGCGGTGCTCTCGGAACACGGCGAGGAAGTCGACCGGTATCGCGCCGGGGAGACGAAGATCCTCGGCTTCTTGGTGGGTAAGGTGATGCGGCAGTCGGGAGGACGGGCCGACCCGCGGCTCGTCAACGACGCCTTGAAGTCGGCGCTAGAGCGCTAGTCGGCCGCGCTCGGCTTTGCGGAGTCGAGGCTCCGACCGGCGTCGATCGGTGAGGTGATCCCCGCTGCGAACTGCGGATCCTCGACCTGTGGCCAGAAGACGAGTGGAGCGTCGGGGAAGGGGAAGAAGGCGTCCGCCATCTCCTCCAGGACTTCGGGATGGTCCGCCGTGTGATCGGACAGTGCCCGACGCCGCACCTTCTTGGCGAGGCGGAGATTCAGCTCCCCCACCGGATCGAGCTCTCCGGCCGGCGATTCCTCGCGATCCCGCAGATACCCGACCACGTGCTCGAACGCGAGCTCGAAGTACCGGTTGACCAACGGGTTCGGCAGGTCGAAGCGGGAGTTCGCGAGCACCTGACCGAAGACCTGTTGCCACCGCTCGTGTCCTTGGAAGCGGATCATGCCTTGGAAGAGCCGGCGGTTCGTTCCGAAGGAGAACACCGTGCTGCTGAGGACGTGGTCGAAGAGCGCGTCGGCCTCACTGTGGTCGTGATCGACGACGATGTGTCGGGCGAGGGAGAGGAACTCCTCACCGACGTGCATATCCATGCGGTGCTCCCAATACGTGTGCCCGATCGCTTGGGTCGTGTTCGTCAAAAGGAGCTGTCGAGGGACGAAGACGTTGTGGGCGACGGTATCCGCCGCGAGATGTGCGAGGTAGCCGTACCCGACGGCCTTGAGGTGATCCGGTTCGGCGGAGTGGAGAATCTCCGACCCGACGTGCCAGTTGTGGCAGTGGCGGCCCTCCGGCACGTACTTCTTCGCAAAGGAGATGTCGGCCGCCACCGAGCCGTAGAGGAAGTGCAGCGGGTACCGCTCGAGGACGGCGCGTACGGCCGGGGGGATGAGGTAGAGCGCGCCGAGAACGGCTTCTCCGAGCGCGACGTGCGTCGCGGGCCCCCACGCGTACACGTCGAGTGGGTGAAGCGCGAGCCACCCCAACGCGACCGCCAGGGCCGAGATCAGCTTACGCGTCGTTCCCATCCGCGTCGTCGTCGTGCTCGAACGGCTCGGTGTCGACCGGCTCCTCGTCCGCAGGCGGGGCACGTCCGCCGGAGTCCGCGATCGCGCGAGCTCCCTCGCGCACGCCCCGCACCGTCGATGCCGTGTCGAGGAAGATCTCCTCGGCTTCGCCCTGCACGACGGACATGAGCGCGTTGAACTCTTCGATTCGCTCTTCCATCCGGTCCGAGGCGAGCGTCAGCCGCTCCGAGACGCCCTGGACGGAGGTGTGGAGGGACTCGACGTCGGAGCGCACGGCCTGCGTGATGAACTCGACGTTGTCCGAGATCGATCGAGCCCGGTCCGACACGGGTCCGAAGTTTTGGTGCGCGCTTCGTTGCAGTTCCTTCACCACGCGGTTCAGCCTGAGCACCAGGGCCGCCACGAGAATGACGAGCACGAGCATCGCGACCGCGATGACGATCTGCGCGACGCTCGCGGCAATCGTGATGCCACTCGCGGAGGTCGTGGCTTGCAGCCAGGCGGCCAGCACAATCGGTGTCATGAGGGAAAGGTACACGGAGCGTTGCGGACGGGGCAGACACCGTCTCGAGTCGCTCGTGGCACGGGCCATGCACTACACAACAACGAGGGTGCGACTGGGGTCGCCGCTCTCGGCGCGATCGATGTTTGCATGGACGAGTTTTGGCGGGAGGTCGGGATGACGGGTGTGTTGGCAACGGGAAACGAGCAGGGATATCTTGGGCCTCCCGCGACCGCGTCGAACGTCGGTGTCGACCCCGACCGGTCCGCCCCCTTCTCACCCCGATTCTCGGACTCTATGGGGACCTTCCTGGTCGAGGGCGGGCGACGCCTCGATGGCCGTATCCGCCCGGCCGGTAACAAGAATGCCGCGCTGCCGTGTCTCGCGGCGACCGTGCTCGCGAACGAGCCGGTCACGCTCGAGAACATTCCTCGCATCCGTGACGTCCTGACCTTCATCGAGATCGTCGAGTCGCTCGGCGCGCGGGTGGAGTGGGGTGGGCCGAACGAGGTCACGATCGACGCCGCCAACGTGCGACCGGATCAGGTCGACTCCGAGCTCGCGAAGAGGATTCGGGCGTCCCTTCTGCTCGCGGGACCGTTGCTCGCGAAGTACGGCACGGTCGAGTTGCCGCCGCCCGGAGGTGACGTCATCGGGCGCAGGCGCATGGACACGCACTTCCTGGCGTTCCGGGCGCTCGGGGCGACGGTCTCGCTCAACGGTGGATTCTCGATCACGGCCGACGGCCTGACGGGAAGCGACTTCTTCCTCGATGAGCCCTCCGTGACCGGGTCGGAGAATGCGATCATGGCCGCCGTATTGGCCGAAGGGGTGACGACGATCCGGAACACGGCGGCGGAGCCGCACGTTCAAGATCTCTGCCACCTCCTCAATGCGATGGGTGGGCGCATTTCCGGGATCGGAACGCACCGCCTCACGATCGAAGGCGTGAAGGAGCTCGGAGGAGCCCGGTACGCCATCGGGTCCGACCACATCGAGACCGGGTCGTTCATCGGACTCGCCGCGGTCACCGGCAGCGACATCACGATCGAGGATGCCCCGATCGAGCACCTGGACTCGACATTGATCGGCTTCCGTCGCCTCGGCATCGAATGCGAAGTCCGTGGGAAAGACCTCTTCGTGCGCGGCTCCGAGGAGCACGTCGTGCAGTCGGACGCCTTCGGCGCCGTGCCGAAAATCGACGACGGTCCATGGCCGGCGTTCCCCGCCGACCTCACCTCGATCGCGCTGGTCGCCGCGACGCAGGCGCGGGGTACGGTGCTCGTCCACGAGAAGATGTTCGAATCTCGGATGTACTTCACCGACAAGCTCGTGGGGCTTGGGGCCTCGATCATTCTGTGCGATCCGCACCGCGCCGTGGTGGTGGGCCCCAGCAAGCTTCGGGGCGGTGTCGTCGAGAGCCCGGACATTCGCGCTGGCATGGCCTTGCTCATTGCCGTGCTTGGAGCTGAAGGAACGAGTAGAATCCACAACATCCGGCAAATCGAACGCGGGTACGAGCGCATCGACGAGCGACTCGTCGCGCTCGGTGCCTCGATCCAGCGCGGGGGCGACTGACGCACTGAATCCGGCGATGCCCGGATCCGTAGGGTGAGACAGGACGAACGCACGTTTCCCGACACCGACACGACGATGAGCGAAGAACAGAAAACCGACGACGGCAACGGCGACACCGGTGAGGCGCAGGATCAATCCACCAAGGGCAAGATGGGCGACGGGATCAAACAGGGTCTCGGCGTACTGACCGCCTTCAAGGACGCGCTCGAAGAGACCATCCAAGAGGCGCGCGATCGCGGCGATTTGTCCGCGGACCGGGCCAAGGAAGTCATGAAGGACACACTCGAGAAGGCGCAGGAGGCGGCCGAGGGCGCCCGGGATCGCCTCGACTTCGCCACACACGGTGAGCTCGACAAGGCGATGACCTCCATCAAGGAACGTGTCGACGCGCTCGAGGAGAAGGTCTTCGGAGCCGTGAAGGTCGAAGCCGAGCCCACTTCCTCGGAAGCGGACAAGGACGGAGGGCACGCCGCCGAGTAGGGACAACCGCCAAGGTCGGACGGCGAAGACGGCCCCGGGGCGCCCGCTTGAGTGCGCCCCGGGGCTTCTCTATATTCACCGTTCGCTTTGGCCGCCTGTAACGGCGGTGTATCCGAAGTGGGGGTGTTGTCTCGCCCCCGCTTTTTTGTTCGAGGTTGGATGGGGTTCGTCGCGTTGTGCGGCGCGCCCCTCGTTGTTGATGGCAGGTGGTCGGCGATGCGTGCACTTCCGGAGATCGATCGCGAACTCGAAGTCCGAGTCGAAGAACTCGGCTACGAGATCGTAGAGCTCCGGTGGGGAGGCAGCGGGCGGAGGCCCCTGCTGAAGCTACGGATCGACCGGCCAGATTCGGCCCCGGGGGAAGGGGTGACCGTGGACGATTGCGCCGTGGTCAGCCGAGCTCTGGAGCCGTTTTTGGACGAGCGTGAGGATGTCTCAGAGCGCTATGTGCTCGAGGTGTCTTCGCCGGGCGTCGATCGGCCGTTGGTGCGGGATCGTGATTTCGAGCGGTTCCGCGGCGAACGGGTGGCCGTGATGGGGAAAGAGCCCCTTCTCGGACGCTCGACGCGACTGGAAGGAGAGTTATTGGGGTTGGACGAACCGGGCACGGCCGACGAGGCCGTCCGGATGCGCCTGCCCGATGGTGAAGAGGTCCGTGTTCCGCGATCGGAGATCCGGAAGACCCACCTCGTGTTCACGTGGAAGTGAGGAGATAGAGATGGCGAACGCGGCACAGATCGTGGCGGCCTTCCGGGACGTCGCGTCGACGAAGAGCCTGTCGGACGAGGAGATGACCGATCTCGTGAAGGACGGGATGCTCGCCGGGCTGGCGCGTATCTATGGCGCGACCGTCCAAGCGGAGATCGACATCGACGAGGTCACCGGTGACTTCGATATCGTCGTGCTCAAGCGTGTCGTCGCTGAGGTCGAGGACCCCGCGAGCGAGATCGCCCTCGAAGAGGCGCGGTGGGACGACGAGACGTACGAGGTCGGGGACGTGATGGAGGTCCCGGTCAACTTCTCCGACTTCGGCCGCAACGCCGTGATGGCGGTCAAGCAGCGCATTGTTCAACGCGTGCGTGAGAACGAGCGCGACCGGATCCGCGACGAGTTCGCCGATCAGGTCGGTCACTTGCTGTCCGGTGAACTCCAGCAGATCGAGCGAGGCAAACTCGTGGTCATGCTCAACCGGGCTCGGGACGCAGACGCCATCATCCCGTGGAAGGATCAGAACCCTCGGGAGCGGTTCCGCCAAGGAGACCCGATCCGCGCGGTCCTCAAGAAGGTGGAGGAGACGCCGAAGGGACCGCGTCTGATCCTCTCCCGTGCTGATCCCCTCTTCGTTTCTGCACTCTTCGGCCTCGAAGTCCCCGAGATCCACCAAGGGATCGTCGAGATCCGCGAGATCTCTCGGGAAGTCGGTGGTCGGACGAAGATCGCGGTGTACAGCCGAGACGAATCGATCGATCCGGTCGGGGCGTGCGTGGGTCTCAAGGGCTCACGTGTCCAGGCGGTCGTCAACGAGCTCGGCGGTGAGCGGATCGACATCGTGCCGTGGCACCCCGATCCGGACGTCTTCGCGCGTCGCGCGCTCGCTCCGGCTCGTGTGTCCAAGGTGTTGAGCGACCCGAACCGTCAGGTCATCACGGCCATCGTCGACGAGGATCAGCTGTCCCTCGCGATCGGCCGGAACGGACAGAACGTACGACTCGCGTCGCAGCTCATCGGATGGCAGATCGACCTCTACGGTTCGCGCGAGTGGCTGGAGCGCGGGGAGGACCTTTCCGCCTTCAACGAGCCGACTCCGGAAGAGCAGTACGAGACCGCGGATTTCCCGCTTTCCGAGCTGGATTTGCGGCCTGCCGTGCTGGCGGCTCTTTCTGAGGCTGGATATGATACCTTTCTCCAGATCATCGACCTGGAACGCCGGGATTTCCTAGGCATTACGGGCCTTGGTGAGGAGGACGCCGACAAG
>JBCCEZ010000054.1:0-31767 GCA_039030015.1 Gemmatimonadota bacterium
GGTGCGGAGGGCTCGACGCGTCCGCCCCCCGCACCGACCGGCCTAGTCGTCCCGAAGAGCCTGCACTGGATCTACGAAGGTGGCACGCTTCGCGGGCACGTAGCATGCGAGTGCCGCGACGGCGGCGAACACGACGCTGATCGCTCCGAAGGTCAACGGATCCGTCGGCGCCACGCCCACCAGGAGCGACTCCATGAATCGAGTCAACGGGATGGCGGCGAGCACGCCGAGGAGCAGCCCACCGCCCGCGAGTGCCAGCCCTTGGCCGACCACCAGGCGCAGGATACTCGCAGATTCGGCGCCGAAGGCCATTCGCACGCCGATCTCTCCGGTGCGCTGCCGCACGACGTACGAGAGCACGCCATAGAGCCCGATCGACGCCAGGAGAAGTGCTACGATCCCGAACACACCGATGAGTGTCAGTGCGAACCGGGTCGGTGCCATCGCCTCGTCGACGTAGTCCTGCATCGGCACGACATCCGCGAGGGGAACGCTCGCGTCGATCGACGCCACTGCGTCACGAAGGAGGGGAACGAGCGTGGCCCGCTCGACGTCGGAACGCACGGCCCACGACCCGCCGAACGCCCCGAAGAAGCGATCGGTGTAGTAGATCGTCTCTTGCCCCACTTCGGAGAGATCCCCTGCACGCTGATGCTCGACGACCCCGATCACCTCGACCCACTGAGGCTCCGGCGTGACGACGCGAACCAGGATCCGTTCACCGACCGCCGACCCTTCGGGGAACATCATTCCGGCGAGCTTGTCATCGATGACGACGACGCTGGTGCTATCCGCGTTGTCGGCTTCGGTGAAGGTCCGCCCCTCGAGGAGTCGCGTCCCCATCGCCTCGAAGTAGCCTGGCGTCACCGGGCGGTAGTCGGCCTGGCGGAACGCTTCGGGGTCGGTGAGGGCGTCCTCTCCTCCGTATCGACCGTTCAGGAGCTGACCGAAGAGGGGGAAGGACATCGCGAGGCCCGCGTGCTCGACCCCGGGGATCGCTTCGAGCTCTCGGCCCAGGCGGGTGTTGAAGTCGGCTCGATCGACGGCGTTCGGGTAGGAGCCGAACGGCGGGCTCGCACTGAAGGTGAGCACCGCGTCGGCCTCGTACCCGGGTTCGACCGACGCGAGTTCCGCGAACGAACGCACCATGAGGCCCGCACCGATCAGGAGGACGAGGGAGAGCGCGACCTCGACCACGACGATGCCATTGCGAATCAACTTCCGGGCGGCGTTGGCGCCGGAGCTCCCACGTTCCTTCAACGCATCGGCCAAGTCGACTCGCGACCCTTGGATCGCCGGTACTGCACCGAAGAGGAGTGCGGCACCGACGGCCGCCGCCACGGTGAAGAGCAGGACGACGCCGTCGATCGCAACCGCATCGACGCGCGGCAGGTCCGCGGGCTGGAACGCCAGGAGCGTCCGGATTCCGCCCGCGGCCAAGACGATACCCAGCACGGCTCCCCCCAGCGCGAGGAGGCCGCTCTCGATGAGCATCTGCCGAATCAGCCTCGCTCGACTCCCACCCATGGCGGCACGCACGGCCAGCTCGCGGTCGCGCCCAGACGCGCGAACGAGGAGAAGGTTCGAGACGTTGGCGCACGCGATGAGGAGGACGAAGACCACGGCGCCGAAGAGCGCAAGCAAGACCGGACGGACATGAGCCGTCAGGTCCTCGTGGAGAGGTTCGACGCGCACGGCATAGCCGGAGGTCGACTTGACCTGGTTGTTCGCGGTGAGGTCGGCAGCGACACGGTCGATCTCGGCCTGGAGCACCTCGGGCGTCACGCCGTCCCGCATCCGGCCGACCATGCGGAGGAAGACGTTGTTGGCCGGCGCATTCACGAAGTCGATCCGGGCGGCCAGCCACAGGTCGACGTCTGTCGCGACGTTCGCGGCCGGCGGAATCAGCAGCTCGAACCCCGGGGGCATAACCCCGACGATCTCGGACGAGGCGCCGCCGAGTTGGATCGTGCGCCCGATCACGTTCGGGTCTCCCCCGAAACGGTTCTGCCAGAGCCCGTGGCTGAGGAGAACGATGCCTGGGAGCGGGCCCGGCCCCACCGCGCCCGCGTTGTTGGGCTGCGGAAGACCGTCTTCCGGCACGAACCCGCGGCCGAGCACCGGTTCGATTCCGAGCGTCGTGAAGAAGTTGGTCGTCGCGCTTCCGACGGTGACCTGGATCGGCTCGCCGTCCCCATTGAGGGGAGAGTTGAAGCTGAACACAGCCGCCGTGGACTCGAGCGCTTCGACGTCGTCGCGATACCGGGCGAAGTCGGGCGGCGAGTGCGGGAAGTGTGTGACCCCCCGATTCCGCATCTCCCCGTAGAGCATCACCAGCTCACCGGGGTCGTCGTACGGGAGCGGTTGGAGAATCACCGTCCGCACGACGCTGAAGATGGCCGTATTGGCCCCGATGCCGAGCGCGATGGTCAACATCGCCACAGCCGTGAAGCCCGGGTTCTTCCGGAGCGCTCGCGCGGCGTACCGCACGTCCTTGATCCATGCGTCCATTCCCCCCCCTCCTCCCCTATGGTGTACCGCGCCCCGCGCGGCTGGGCCGGCGTAACGCCGGCGGGTTCTCGTTTCATCGATTCGGGCACCAAGCCCGTTCCGCACCGCGTCCCACCACGCCGAGACGCGGTGAGCCCAGACATCGAGCGCCCCGCGTCCCCGTGCATCCTCCTCGAGTTCCAGAAAGAGCCGCTCCATCTCCGGTCCGTGGTGCACCCGGAAGGCTTCCGGATAGAAGCGGAGGAGGAGTCGGTAGACGGCGTGGGCGAATCCGTGAGGCGATTCCGACACTTAGGCGGGCTCCAACAGTCCCAAGTCCCGAGCCGCCCCGACCTTCTCCGCCAACCTTCGCGCCTCGGCACGCGCTGCGTCGCGCCCCGACGTCGTGATCGCGTAATACCGTCGCCGCTCGTCGCCGCTCGTCGCCTCGACGTCGTCGACCTCGCGAATCCAGTCCGCATCGACCATACGGGCCAACGCCCGATACAGGGTGCCGGCATGCATCGCCCGACCCGGGCTACGCTCGCGAACCGCCTGCATGATCGCGTAGCCATGGGCTTCGCCCCCCAGAAGACAGAGAAGGACGTCGAAAGCGATCGGGGTCATCGGTTCGGCCGGCACGGCGGACTCCAGAGTGGGATGTCTATTCGCATTGAGAATATATGCATGACGCACATAGTCAACGCGCGACCGGATCTGCCTAGATACGGCTGGGTCGATCCCGCCGGTCGAACGGCCCGCTTAGCGGAGGAGGAAGCCCCCGGCCAGCGGATCGTCCGGCGCAATCAGGAATTCATGGCGACCCGTGATCCACGCTCGGCCGGACACTTCGGGCACCACGGCCGCGTGATCACCCACGACCACCTCTCGACCTACGCGCCCGGTGAAGCACGTGCCGAGGATGCTCTCGATCGTGATCGACTCGTCCGCCACCAACTCTCCGCGGGCGTGGTGGAGCGCTAGGCGGCCGCTCACCCCGGTCCCGGTCGGGCACCGGTCGACCTCTCCGTCCGCGAAGACACAGACGTTCCGACTGTGGTTGCGATCGTCGTGCGCCGCGCCGACGAAGATCGTCCCGTACACGAAGCCGAGGTCGGGATCGTCCGGATGCGCCGGAGGATCGGCGCTCTGGACCGCCTCTTTGATGGCCCTCCCCACTCGGATGAGCTCCGCCGCCTCACTCGGCAGCAGGCGCAATCCGAAATCTTCGGCCCGCACATAGGCGTAGAAGGCCCCGCCATAGCCGATGTCGTAGTGCACCGATCCGACACCATCTACGTCGATCGACGCATCGAGCCGGTACGCGAAGGAGGGCACATTGACGAACGAGACTCGCTCGACTCGACCGTCGGTTACCACCGGTGTCGCGTGCACATAGCCCGCCGGCGTGTCGATACCGAGACCGCGACTCGACACCTCGGGTCCAACGAGACCGCACTCCACCAGAACCGTCGTCACTGCGATGATCCCGTGCCCGCACATCGTCGAGAAGCCCTCGTTGTGCGTGAACAAGACGCCGATGTCGGCTTCGGGCGTCGCCGGAGGCCCTACGAGGCACCCGTACATGTCCGCATGTCCGCGGGGTTCCCACATCAGCGCACGCCGGATTTCATCGTGTTCGTCGCGGGCCCGGCGGCGGCGCTCGAGGATCGGCCCATCCCCCAGATCGGGGAAGCCGTGGAGGATGACGCGAAGCGGCTCTCCCTCGGTGTGCGCGTCGACCGAGACGACCCGTCCCCACCCCTCGGGCGGCACCCATCTTGCAACGTCTCCGGGAGGCCAGTTCACAGGTACATTTCTCCTTGATCTACGCCGTTCGTTGGCGGAGATTGGGGTTCCCCCGGCGGACAGATATCCAACCGGTAACGCATATGTCCCAGTCCAGCAAAGACAGCTCCACGTCGACCGTCCAATCGGACGCGCCGACCTCCGATCGCCGTGTCGTGGTTGACGACACCGAAGCGACGGCGACCCCGGCGGTGCCCGGGGCGATGGAGTACGACTACACGAACTTCTACTTCGGTGCGGGAAGCGACGCCTTCGCGCTCCTCGAGCCCTTCGACGACTGGTGGAGGGAGGTCAAGCCGGCGGGGTACTACCTCTACGAGCTTCCTCTCCACACGGCGCCCGGTACGCGGGTCGACGTCGAGGACACCAAAACCGGCGAAGTCCGCCGCAACTTGGTGAACTTCGCCTCCTACAACTACCTCGGCCTCTCGTACCGGCCCGAGGTTAAGCAGGCGATCAAGGAAGCTGTCGACATCTATGGAGGCGGCTCCTCCGGTTCACCGATCCTCAGCGGGACGACGGCTCTGCACCGGCAGTTCGCGGAGCAGATCGCCGACTTCAAGGGCACGGAAGCCGCGATGATCTTCCCGACCGGCTACTCGGCCAACGTCGGCACGATCGCGGGTCTCATGCGCTCCGGCGACCTGATCGTGGCCGATCAGTACTCACACGCGAGCATCGTCGACGGCATGATTCTGTCGAAAGCGAAGTCGCGCTTCTTCCGGCACAACCGCGCGGACGATCTCGAGCGGAAGCTCAAGGGCTTCGAGGGCAAGAAGCTCGTCATCGTCGAGGGCGTGTACTCGATGGACGGGGACACGCCGCCGCTCGCCGAGATCGTCGAGGTCTGCCAGCGGTACGGTGCACGCTTGATGATCGACGAGGCCCACTCTGCGTTCGTCTTCGGCGAGACCGGGAAGGGCGTCTCCGAAGACCAGGGCTTCGACGACGCGATCGACATCCACCTCGGGACGTTCTCGAAGAGCCTCGGTGGCCAGGGCGGCTACATCGCCGGGTCGCACCAGCTCATCAACTACCTGCGAGGTTTCTCGCGCTCACGCTTCTTCTCGTGCGCCCTCTCCCCGGTCGTCGTGGCCGGACTCATGAAGGCGCTCGAGCTGGCGCGCGAGGAACCGGAGCTGCGCGAGAAGCTCTGGGCAAACGTCCAGACGATGCAGACCCTGCTCACGGACGCTGGAGTCCCGATCGGCGACTCGACCTCCCAGGTGATCCCGATCATGGTTCGAGACGACGCTCGTGTGTTCGCCATGGGCGAAGAGCTCTTCCGAGAGGGTGTCTTCATCAACCCCGTGAAGTATCCGGCCGTCGGGAAGCACAAGTCCCGCTTCCGGATGTCGATCTCGGCGGCGCACACCCAGGAAGATTTGGAAGAGGGTGCTGCCGCGATCGTCCGTGTCCTCCAGCGCTACGACGTATGTCCGTAATCGGCAGCTACCGGTTCCATACCGGCGTGTCCGCCTTTTTCGACATGGCGACGTCGGATGCCCGGGAGTTGCTGCCGTCCCACCTGGAGCCGATCGAGGTTACGCACCAGCGATCGGTCCTCTCGGTCACGGCATTTCTGTTCGACGACTCGGTCGTTGGGCCGTACACGGAGATCATGTTCTCTGTCGTGGTGCCGCCGAAGGTGGCGGCGTGGGGCAAGCACGCGAAGGCGGGCTTCTACCCCTTCCTCGCGGCGACGAGCTCGGAGGAAGCCCGGCGGATCAAAGCCGAGCGATTCCACTTTCCGTACCACGACCAGTCGATCGACGCGCAGTTCGTGGAGACGGAAGATCGGCTTCGGATCCGTGTGTTCGGCGGGGGCGATCCGATTCTCGACCTGAGCGTGACCCCTGGGGCGTGGGAGCAGACGACGCACCTCCTTCAGGGGTACATGATGAATGGGGAGGAACGGCTCCGGACCACGCTTCAGATCGCTGGAGACTACACGGTCCACGAGAACGAGGCGGGAGACCTGACGCTCTTCCCGCACGAGCTGACGCGCCGCCTGCTTCGCAACGAAGTGTCGCCTCAACCGTTCCGTGAGCACTGGTTCAAGAACGGCACCGAGACCTTTCATCAGCTCGAGACGATCTGACGTCGCGGCTGGCTGAGATGAGCCCCGTCGACCCACGCGGTCGGCGGGGCTTTTTCGTATGATCCCGCTCGGTGAAGACGCCGGGGTCGAGCTCCGTAGGCCTCGCGTGCGGATGGCGGCCGGCTGTCCGCCTCATCGCAATCAGGAGCAGACGTGAAGCACTCACGACATGTCTGGACCATCATGATCGCAGCACTCGCCGTCGTCGGGCCCATGCCCGCCTCCGCGCAGTCGGACGGTCCCGCAGGCCGTTGGGCGGGCACGCTCGTCGCGGGCCCCCAGCAGATCGAGATCGTCTTCAACATCGAGCAGGGAGAAGACGGCTCACTCTCGGGCACGATGGACGTGCCGACGCAGGGTGCGACCGGCATCCCGCTGACGACGGTCACCTTCGAAGACGGCGTCCTGTCGATGTCCTTCCCCGTGCCGGGTGGCGGCACGTACGAGGGGACGGTGGAGGGAGACGCGGTCTCCGGCACCTTCACCCAAGGGGGTCAGCCGTTCCCGATGGATCTGGAGCGAGGAGAGGGGGGGGAGCCCCCCCTCCTCCGACCGCAGGAGCCTTCGGCCCCCTTCCCGTACACCGTCGAAGAGGTGCGTTTCGCCAACGACGCAGCCGGGATCGAGCTGGCGGGCACCCTCACCCTTCCCGAGGGATCGGGCCCGTTCCCAGCAGCGGTGCTCGTCTCTGGGTCGGGCCCCCAGGATCGGGACGAAGCGCTGGCTGGTCACAAGCCCTTCCTCGTCGTGGCCGACCACCTCACGCGCCACGGCATCGCCGTCCTCCGCTACGACGACCGAGGAGTCGCGGAGTCGACCGGAGACTTCAGTGCCGCGACGACCGAGGACTTCGCGGATGACGCGCTCGCGGCCATCCGCTTCCTGACGAACGACGACCGAATCGACGGCGCGGCCATGGGCATTGTCGGGCACTCCGAGGGAGGACTCGTCGGTCCGATGGCGGCCAGCCGCTCCGAGTCCGTCGATTACGTCGTGATGCTCGCGGGCCCTGGGGTGACGGGCTTGGAGGTGTTGATGGAGCAAGGGCGTCTCATCAACGAAGCGGGAGGAGCCGCCCAGGGGATGGCGGACTTCAACGCTCGTCTCCAGCAGCGACTCGCCGAGGTCACACTCCGTACTGAGGACCGTGGAGCCGCCGCTCAGGAGATGCGCGACGTGATTCGAGAAGAGGTCGCGGCACTCCCGAGTGACCTTCGGTCCATCATCGACGGCGCGATGGCCGACGGGGGCATGGACCAGACCGTGACCCAGATGAACTCCACCTGGTTCCGCTTCTTCCTCCACTACGACCCCCGCCCCGCCCTCGAGGCAACGACGGTCCCCGTTCTCGCACTCTTCGGGGGCAAGGACTTGCAGGTGCCGCCGGCGCAGAGCGCGGCCGAGGTCGAAGCGGCGTTCCAACGAGGGGGGAACACCAACGTCACGATCGAAACTCTGGCAGGCCTGAACCATCTCTTCCAAGAAGCGACGACGGGATCCCCGGCCGAGTATCAGACCATCGAGGAGACGTTCAATCCTCGAGCCCTTGACGCCATGAGCTCGTGGATCAACCAGCACTTCGGACGACCCATGTCGTGATCGGGCAGCGGCCGAAGGACCTCGTCTTCACTCTCTTCGGGGAATACCTGCTCGGGGTAGACAGCGTGTGGGTGGGCAGTCTGATCGCCCTGCTCCGGCCGCTCGGACTGTCCGACGGCGGGGTACGGACGGTCCTGTCACGCATGTCCAAGAAAGGCTGGCTCGAAGCCGGCCGCGTCGGAAGGCATGCCTTCTACTCGCTCACTCCGATGGGTCGCGCCCTGCTCCAAGAAGGTCAAGCGAGGATCTACCGACCGGAGTGGTCGACGGCATGGGACGGGAGTTGGCTCCTCCTGGCGTACTCCATTCCCCAAGACGCCCGGAGTTCACGCGATCGGCTCCGTGATCGCCTCGCGTGGCTCGGATTCGGATCGATCGGCAATGGGCTTTGGATCACGCCCCACGACGTCACCGCCGACGTCGCGCACCTGGCCGACCGGATGGGGGTTCACGACAAACTCATCGCGTTTCGCGCCCGCCGCGTCTTGGGTGCGGACGATGCCGAACTGGTTCAACGGTGCTGGGACCTGGAACGGCTGCACCTCGACTACGTGGAGTTCGTCGAACGTTGGCGACCGGAGCTCGAGGCTCCGCTGCAGGCGGGCGAAGACGACCTCTCCGGAGCGACCGCGTACGTCCGGCGCTTCCATCTGATCCACGAGTTCCGGCGCTTCACACTCGACGATCCCTTCCTCCCTCGGCGGCTGCTCCCGCGCGCGTGGGGCGGAGATGAGGCGTCGCGACTCTTTTCCGAACTCCGGGACCGCTTCTCTGCCCCGGCCGATGCCTATGTGGCGCAGGTGCTCCACGACGCACCACCCCGTCGCTCGGCCTCCTAGAACGGAACCCCGAACCTCAAGCCCCACACGACGTCGGTGGCGCCCCGCGCGCCACGATCCAGAGGCAGGCGCACGACGAGCTCCGGTCCAACCGGTTGTCCGCCGCCACGCACGCTGGCCGTGAGGTGGTGCACTGAAGAGTCCGAGAAGCCGGCAGCGCGACTCCTCAGAAAGAGAGCTCCCGACAGCTCCGCACTCACCTCGAGCGGCCCCGCCCCTCGGTTCCCGAACACCGCGTAGCGCGCGTAGAATTCGGACTCCGTCCCCGACGGGGACACCACGGCGACACCCAGACGGCCACCTACCTGCGTCGACTCGTCGACCCGAAGTCTGGGGGTGGCAGACACAGCGATTCCGAGCGCTCTCGGAGTGTACCGCTCCGGAGTCTCCAGATCCTGGAGCAAGCCCGCGTCCGCCGCGTAGGCTTGGTTCGTGAGCTTTCCGGTTGTCGGCAAGGTAAGGGTGATCGTGCCGAAGCCGCCGTCGCCGCGACCGAGCTGGAGGCTGACGTACGCATTGGATACGGTCACGCTCCTCGCCACGCCGTCCGCGGAGGCGGCGATCAGACCCCATCCGGTCACGACGGTCACACGCGGACGGACCGGGAGGACGACGATTCCCGTGAGGCCGAGGGCCGAGAAGTCCGAGTCCGCATACGCGGGCGACCGGACGTCCACGACCCCGACTCGGCGGTCGTGCGGCTGGTTCAGCGTCGTTTGCGCGGCTCCCTCGGTCGAGGGCACCCACAGCAACAGTGCGATCGCGGCGACCGAGAGCCGGCCGGGTCGCCCCTCCGACTCGCACCGCCGGTTCTTCCTACGATCCCGCCCCCGCTCTACTGTTTCTGCCATGAAACGAACCGCTCCCCTGCTTCAGATCGCGCTCGCGTTCTCCGTACTCGCCGTGTCGGCGTGCCTGCCCGACGCTTCCCGGAGAGACCGGGTCGACGCCGAGTACCTCCGCCTCCTCGACCTCGAGGACGCGCGGCCCACGGACGGACCCGCACTCGCGTCGCTGATCCAAGCCACGGCGACCGACAACGTGTTCCTGCGCCGGACGGCCTTCCGGGCCCTTGGCCGTCTCGAGAATCCCGATCTGCTGCCTCGGATCACGCCGGGACTCACCGACGCCTCCCCGTCCGTCCGAGCGGTGGCCGCGAACGCGGTCGCGCAGGCTCATCAGACGAGCGAGGGGGCCAGCGGGATGGAGGTGCTCGAAGACGCCCTCTCCGTGGAGCAGGACGCGACGGTGCGCGGCGCGATCCTTCGGTCGCTGGGTCGGCTGTCGCGCACGCCTGCCGAGCGGGAGCGCGCGACCACGGTCATCGTCGATGCCACGACACAGGCCGGGGAAGACGCACCACTCCCGACGCTCATCGGGGCCGTGCTCGGTCTCGAGTCGATCGCACGTCGACAGTCGGGCGCATCGCTCGGCGCAGCGGCCGAGGCGCGCCTCCGCGAACTCTCGCAATACGGGTACGCCCGCCCGCTCGAGCTCGGCCCCGGCCGCGTTCGGACGCTGGCGACCGCGGCACTCGGGGCTTCGGGAGCGATGGATCAACCGCTCATCGTCCGCACGATGAGGGACGACCACCCACAGGTGAGCGCGACCGCATTCCGGTTCATCGGAAGCGTTCCGGACGTCCACCACCCCGACCTCGTCCGCCGCTCCGTCGTCGCCACGTCGGTCCAGACGATCATCGAGGGCTTCCGCTTCATCCAGAGCCAGCCGCGGACGACGACCTTCTGTCAGTACCTGATGGCCGGAGCGCCCGTGCTTCCGCCCGAGGCCCCCGTTCAGCTGCCGCTGAGCATCCGGATCGCGGCGATCGATGGCCTTGCCGAGCCGTGCCCCGACGTCGACACGCAGATCGAGATGCTCCGAGAGATCGCGTCCGACCTGCCGGACGCAGGACGCGGATGGCAGCCCGCCGTGCACGCGCTCATGAGCCTGACGCAGGTCTCGCCAGCCAACGCCTCAGCCCTGCTCGGCCGACACGCCGCGCACGGGAGTGGGTTCGTACGGGCGTGGGCCGCCCGCAGCGCCGCGGTCCTCGGCAACCGCGTCGTACTCGAGACCCTGATCGGTGACGCAGACCCGAACGTCCGCACCGCAGCCCTCCGGGGACTGTTCGAGTTGGACGGGCACCGCATGGACGAGACCGCAATCGATCAGCTCTCGGCCACCGACCCACAACTCGTCATGACCGCCGCGCGGTTACTCGCGGGGACGGATCGCACGACGGAGAGCGCTTCGGTCGCCATCGACGCCTTCGACCGCATCTCCGCGGCGCGGCGCGAAACGTGGCGAGACCCTCGCATGGCGCTTCTCGGCCTCCTCGGGGAGGTGGGGAACGCCGACTTGGTGCCGCGGCTCGAGCCGTACCTATCCGACTACGACCCGGAGGTCGCCGAAGCCGCTGCCGAGCTCGTCGGAGCGTGGACAGGGCGGACCGTTGTCGCCGCTCCGAATCCGCCCTCCCGACTCCCCGTCCCAACCGTCGCAGAGCTGCAGGCGATGGATGGCGCCACCGTCGTTCTCCATATGCGCGACCTCGGCGAAATCCACATCGCACTCCTTCCCTACGAAGCAACGACGAATACGTACCGCTTCTTTCGCCTAGCTCGTGAGGGGTACTTCGACGGCCTCACATTTCACCGTTGGGCGAGGAACTTCGTGATCCAGGGCGGGAGCCCGAACGCGAACGAATACGAGGGAGACGGGCCGTTCACGCGCGACGAGGTCGGGCTTGTCGGGCACTGGAGGGGCTTCGTGGGTATTTCTACACGCGGACACGATACGGGCGACGGGCAGATCTTCGTCAACCTGATCGACAACGTTCGGCTCGACCACGCGTACACGGTGATCGGAGCGGTCACTCGTGGTATGGATGTCGTGGACGAGGTCCTCGAGGGCTCGGTGATCGAGCGCGCCGAAGTGCGCTCGGCCGGCTGACCCTCTATTCTGCTCCGGCCGCACCGCGGCCGTACCTCCAACCAGGAAGCGAATGCAGCTCTACACCAAGATCCTGATCGGACTCGTTCTCGGAGCCGTGGTCGGAGCCGTGGCGAACGTCGCAGGACTGACGTGGCTACAGACGATCTTCAGCAACATCGAGATCCTGGGCACGGCGTTCATCAACCTGATCACGATGATCGTGATCCCGCTCGTCGTCGCATCGCTTTTGGTGGGGACCGCGTCGCTCGGAGATCTGAAGAAGCTGGGTCGAATCGGTGGCAAGACGCTCACGTACTACATGCTCACGACCGCGGTCGCCGTCACCATCGGCTTGGGTCTGGCGAACGTGATCGCGCCTGGGAACGGGGTGTCCGAGGAGACGCGGATCGAGCTGACCGAGCGGTACGGAGGGGACGCGGCGAGCCGGATGGATATCGCCGAGAACGCTCCGTCCTGGGAGGAGACGTTGCTCCGGGTCATCCCCCGGAACCCCGTACGGGCCGCGGCCGACATGGACCTGCTGCCGCTGATCTTCTTCACCATCTGCTTCGGCGCAGCGCTGACGGTCATCGCACCGGAACGAAGAGATTCGGTACTCAACTTCTTCCACGGCGTGAACGACACCTCGATGGTGTTGATCAACTGGATCATGGAGTTGGCGCCCTATGCGGTCTTCGTCCTGATCGGATCGGTCGTAGCGAACTTCGGCTTCGATCTCCTCCAGAGCTTGCTCGCGTACACCTTGGTCGTCTTCCTCGGGCTGATGCTCCACGCGTTCGGCACATACGGCCTGATCGTCCGATTCCTCGCGGGCCTCAATCCGGCCAAATACTACCCACGCATCGCGGCCGCCCCCCTGCTCGCGTTCTCGACCTCGTCGTCCAACGCCACGCTCCCGTTGACGATCGAGACGGCGGAGGAGAAGGTCGGCGTGTCGAACGAAGTCGCCAGCTTCGTGCTTCCGCTGGGTGCCACGATCAATATGGATGGGACGGCTCTCTATCAGGCCGTCGCCGTCATGTTCATCGCCCAAATCTACGGCGTCGACCTGGTACTCGCCGATCAGCTCATCATCGTCCTGACGGCGACGCTCGCGTCGGTTGGGGCGGCTGGCGTACCGTCGGCCGGAATCATCACGCTCATCATCGTGCTGAACTCCGTCGGGATGGGTGAGCACGTCCAAGCGGGCATCGCGTTGATCCTCGGTGTCGACCGCATTCTGGACATGGTACGCACCTCGGTGAACGTCACGGGCGACCTCACCTGCTCCGCGGTCATCGCCCGCAGCGAAGGCGAAGTCTTGATGGCCGACTGACCGATTTCGGCCGCCGATCGGCGGCGCCTGGATGTCACTTCTGAAGAGCCCCGGCGGACTGCGATCGCCGGGGCTTTTCCGTTAGAATTGGCGGCTTCACCCCACCCCTACGGCGCTCGAAACCATGAAGATCGGCCTGGTCGGCTTCGCAGGATCCGGAAAGACGACGGTATTCAACACGATGACGGGGCTCGACGTCCCGGTCGGCTTCGGCGGAGAGGTCCGCCTCGGCTCCGTGCGCGTGCCGGACGCTCGCATCGACGCCCTCTCCGAGATCTTCTCTCCGAAGAAGACGACATTCGCCGAGATGTCGTTCTGTGACGTTCCGGGTGAGCACGGGTCGGACAAGAAGGGCCTGTCGCCGCGTGGGCTCCAGCAGATCCGAGACCAGGAAGCTCTGTGTCTGGTGATCCGAGACTTCGACAATCCGGCGCTCTCCGGGGAGCCGGACCCGTTGGGTGACCTCGAGGCGTTTCACGCGGAGTGCATCTTCGCCGACCTGGAAGCCGTCGAGAAACGACTGGAGCGTGCAAGGAAAGAGCGCGCCGACACTCGGGAGATCGCGACCTTCGAGCTCGCGCAGGAAACGCTGGAGGGCGACCGCGCCCTCCGCACGCTCGAAGAGGGCGCACTGGATCGCGACTACTTCAAGGGCTACGGAATTCTGTCGGATCGGCCCCTGCTAGTGGCGATCAACCGGAGCGAAGATCGCGCAGCCGCCCCGATCCCCGACGAGTTCACCGCGACCCTAGAGAAGATGGGCGCTGCCGGTCTGACCCTGTGCGCGAGTATCGAGGCCGACATCGCCGGCATGGACGCGGAAGACCAAGCCGCCTTCCTCGAGGACCTCGGGCTGGCCGAATCCGCGCTCGCCCGCTTCATCCGCACGGCCTACGGCCTGCTCGATCTGATTTCGTTCTTCACGGTAGGACCCGACGAGGTTCGAGCCTGGACCATCCGCCGGGGCACTGACGCACAACGCGCGGCGGGCAAGATCCACTCCGACCTCGAGCGCGGCTTCATTCGCGCCGAGGTGACCCCTTACGCCGTCTTCATGGAGCACGGCTCCGAGGCCGCGGTGAAAGACGCGGGCAAACTGCAGGTGGAAGGGAAGACGTACATCGTCTCCGATGGCGACATCATGCACGTGCGCTTCAACGTCTGACCGTGCCGTGGGGCGGCTCGGCGTAGAAGCGTACGCCCTTTCCGCGTCGGCGACCCACCCGCACATTGCCCGGAACCCGCCCCGACACGCAGGAGGAGTGATGGATCGCCGAGGCTTCGTAACCTCCGGTATGGCCGCAGGACTCGCCGGTTTCGCAGGGAGCAGTGCTTCGCTCGGTGCATTGCTCGATCGAGCGCCGGGCTTCGCACCGGGTAAAACCCTGGCCAACGGCGACATCCGACTGAGTTCGAACGAGAACCCGCTCGGGGTGTCTCCTGCCGCGCGCGAGGCGATCATCGAGGCCATCGTCGACTCGAACCGATACGGGGGTCGTCGCCAGGAGCTCCTCGAGGAGCTGGCGCGCTACCTCGGGGTCGGCACCGAGAACATCACGCTAGGCTTCGGCTCCACCGAAATCCTCCAGATCTGCACGCAGGCGTTCCAAGGTCCGAACACGCCGCTGATCGCGGCGGCCCCGACGTTCGAAGACGTCATGGACTATCAGGACACGATGCCCTTCGAGGTCCACACGGTCCCCCTGATGGCCGACTGGCAGCACGACGTGCAGCAGATGAGGGAGCTCTCGATGAAGCGCCCCTCTGTGGTGTACTTCTGCAACCCGAACAACCCGACGGGCACGATTACGTCCGCGGCCGACATCGATGCGTGGATCTCCGAGGCTCCGGAGACCACGACGTTCCTGATGGACGAGGCGTACCTCGAGTACGTGACCGATGACCGGTATTGGGACGCGCTTCGCTGGATCGAGCAGAAGCCGAACGTCGTCGTCATCCGGACGTTCTCCAAGATCTTCGGGATGGCCGGACTGCGCGTCGGTTTCGCGGTGTCGCACGAGACGACCGCTGCGCGCCTCGCAGAACACGCAATCCAGAACAGCCCGAACGTCTTGGCCGGTGCAGCCGCGATCGCATCTCTCCGGGACGAGGGCATCGTGGAGCGCTCGATCGCCGTGAACGAAGAATCGAAAGCGATCGTGCACACGACGTTGGACGAGTTGGGCCTCGAGTACCTGCCCACGAACACGAACTTCATCATGCACAAGATCAACGGCGACCTCCCCACCTACCGGGAGCGGATGGCCTCAGAAGGCCTGCTGGTGGGTCGCAACTTCCCGCCGATGATCGACCACAACCGCCTCTCGTTCGGCCTGCCGAACGAGATGGATCAGTGGGCGTCTGCCATCAAGGACTTCCGGTCGAAGGGCTGGATCTAGACACCACGCGGTGCATGCACCCCCCGTCGGCGATCGAGCGATCCAGCTGCGCCGACGGGGGGTTCTTCGTGCCATGACCTCCGACTTCTACGCCGCGATCCCCGCCGTCGACGGCTTCGAAGAGCTGTCCGAACCCGGCGCGTACCGACCTGCCCCCGACGACTGGTGGATCGCTTGCGCCGACATCGCCGGCTCGACCCGAGCCATCACCGAGGGCAAGTACAAGGCGGTGAACACGGTGGGCGTCGCGGCCATCGCAGCGCTTCGAAACGTCGCCAAGCCGCACGACGTGCCGTACGTCTTCGGCGGAGACGGAGCCGTCGTCTTACTGCCGGCCCACCTCGTCGACCGTGCGCGAACCGCTCTGGCCGGAACCGTGGCGATGGCGGCACGCGGCTTCGGTCTGGAGCTTCGCGCAGCGGTCGTACCCGTCTCCTACGCCCGTGACGTCTCCACGGACATCCTCGTCGCCCGACAACGAGTCTCCTCGGACTACGTGCAGGCGGCCCTCTTCGGGGGCGGCGCGGAATGGGTGGAAGAACAGCTGAAGTCGGGAACGCTTCCCGAGGACTTCCTCGTGCACGCCGACCCCGACGCCGACCCCGACTACCGTGGCCTCGAATGCCGATGGAAGGAAATCCCGTCTCCGGCCGACGAGACGGTTGCCGTCATCGTCGAGACGACACGAACCGCGGACGACCCCCTCGCCCTGTTTCGGTCGGTGATGACACGCACGCGAGAGATCTATGGGGACGATTCCCAATGCCGACCGGTCACGGCCGCCGGCCTGGCCGTGGCGTTGGTGGGCAGGGAGCAACGGCACGAAGCGACGGTGAAGGGATGGCGACTCGGGATGGTCCAGCGATGGGGGCGAGCGGCTCGGCAACGTGCCGTCGTCGCCTTCGGCTGGCTCCTCATGGTCTTCGGAGTCCGAGTGGGGGACTTCGATTGGCCGTCCTACCAAACGGAACTCGTGGCGAACACGGACTTCCGGAAGTTCGACGGTGCCCTTCGCTTCGTGCTCTCCGGCTCCGCGGCGCAGCGGGCCGCGCTCGAAGGGTACCTCTCGGAACTCGCCGACCGAGGCTTCGTGCGCTTCGGGGTCCATGTCGCCCGTGGAGCGCTCATGACCTGCCTGATCGACCAGCGCCAGGGCGCGCACTTCCACTTCGTCGACGCCGCCGGTGGTGGATACGCGGCCGCGGCGGCGGCGCTCAAAGGGCAACACCGTCCCACCGAGTGATGTAAACCGGTTCCTGACTGTCGCTTTCGATAGCCTGCTCGTATCGTTCACTCCCCTCCTGGACCCCCCTTCCCCGCCCGGCCCGAACCGTTCGCTCCGTGCTCCGCGCTCGCCGATACCTGTGGACCCCGGTCCTCGCGACGACCCTGCTCCTCTCGTGCGTCCACACGGACGACCCGACGGGTCTACGTGACGCGCAGGAGGTCCAACTCCCGATTCAGCCGGCGCTGATCCCGTCTCCTGCCGACGCGGGTGCGGCCCCGGTGAACCGGATTCGCGCGTGGGCAGCGAGAATCTCGGACGGGTCACCGCTGGGAGAGGTCGAGATCGACGTCGATCCGACCGCCGATGAGTGGACGGTGTCTCTCCCGGTTCTCGCCCCGCCGGATCCTGGGGTGACCCTTCGCTTGTGGGCACTTCTCCTGTCGACCCAGGGCGGTCAGGAGGAGGTTCAGTTCAGCGGGCGCTCGGACGAGATCACGATCTCTGCCGGCCAGACGCTCGACTCTCTCGACATCCCGATCCTTCGCGGTCCGATCGCCAACCACTTCGTCACCGGAGTCACGGCGGAGACGTGGCCAGACTCGTTGGCGGAGGGATCGAGCGCACCGCTCGTCGCGACCGCCACGAGCTCCGACACGACCGCGGCTGTCGTCTTCTGGACGGCGCTGGACTCCGCGGTCGTGTCGGTCACCGACGCCACCGTCACGGGTGTCGCGCCGGGGACCGGCCGATTGGTGGCGTCCGCGGGTACCTTCGCGGACACCGTGTCCGTAGTCGTCACTCCGGCGCCCGCATCCGTGATCGTGACGCCGGATACCGCGACGATCGGCGGAAGTGGGGTTCAGACCCAGTTCACGGCGGTCGTCTTGGATTCACAAGGCGACACCTTGCCCGATGGCGTGACCTGGTCCTCAGGCAATGCGTCCGTCGCCTCGTCTCTGGGAGACGGACTCTTCGAGGGCGTCGCCGCCGGTACGACGACGGCGATCGCCGCCGCGGCCTCGGATCCTTCCGTGACCGGCAGCGGGGTGATCGTCGTGCTCGACCAGGCCGCACCCGCCGTCGACGTCGAGCTGACCAAAACCGTCGATGAACCGCAGCCCCTCGCGGACAGCGTCGTGACGTTCACGGTGCAGGTGGCGAACCTCGGTGGAGGTGATGCCGCGAACGTCGTCGTCTTCGACACGATTCCGACCACACCGTTCGCCTCGATTCAACACGCCGTATCCGCCGGAAGCCTCGACGGGGATACGCTGTGGACGATCCCGACTTTGGCGGTCGGCGATACCGTGACGTGGACCACCACGGCCACGGTCCTCGGTAGCGCCGCCGGAAGCACGGCAACGAACACCGCGTTCATTCGCTCGTTGGCGGCCAACGACTCGACTCCGGCGAACGATACGTCGGCTGTGGGGATGACCTTCCCGATCTCGGCCATTCCTGTCGTCTCGATCACGTCACCGGCGGACAGTTCGGTCTTCGATCCGGGTGACCTGATCAACTTCATCGCGACCGCGAACGATCTCGAAGACGGCGACCTGACGTCCCAGCTCGTCTGGGTGTCCAGCGTCGACGATACGCTCGCTACCGGAGGCTCGTTCGAACGGAGCGATCTCTCGACGGGCGTACACGTGATCTCCGCATCCGCGATCGACTCGGACGCGGGGGTCGGCGCCGACACCGTCGTGATCACTATTGCGCTCATCACGACCCCGGGCACTCTGAACGTGCCGTTCGGGGCCTCGGCCTCGCTCCCGATCACGTTGTCCGAGCCGGCGCGTCCGGGTGGTGTGACGCTGGATGTGACGTCGACGAACAACGGGGTGGCGTCGCCCGGCACCGCGACCGTCTTCATTCCGGAGGGTGCGCTGTCCGCGAACGCGACCCTAGACGGAATCCAACCGGGTACGGCGAACGTCACCGTCTCGCATCCGCAATTCGGGGCCTCCTTGACCACCGTCTCGGTCACGGCCGAACTCGATATCCAGCAATCGACGCTGAACGTGCCGGAAACCTTCCCACAAGTGATGGAGATCCGGCTCGAGAGTCAGGGTGCTGCGACCGCCGCCCCGGCGGGCGGCATCCCGGTCACGCTCGTCGCGCGCGACCCCGGGTGTGTCGCCGTTCCCGGATCGACGCAGATCGACGGGGGACTCGTGTCCGTCGACGTGACCGTCGGGATCGGGCCCAGCCCGCCCGACATCCCGTGCAGCTCGTGGGTTGTGGCGACGTCTCCGTCGCTCGATGCCGACTCGGTGAGGGTGAACATCAACGCCGCGCCGAACCTGACGTTCAACGCGTTGCCCGACGTCGGGAGTGGCCTACAAGACGGTGCGCTGAGCGTATCCCTCGGGGCTTCCAATCACGGCGGCGTAACGGTTCGCGTGACGAGCCAAGATCCGTCCCGCCTGTTACTCGCGCCGACGAGCACCGTGGTCGGATCGCCCTTCCTCGACATCATCGTCCCCAACGGCAACGGCTCGTTCACCTACTACGTGCAGGCGTTGGAGGGGGTCACCGGACCGGTGGAGCTCACCGCCTCGGCGCCCGGCTTCAACGATGGTGTGGATACGATCACCGTCGTCACACCGGCCTTCGAGATTCGGAACGCAAACGTGAATACGACCGCCTTTGCGGGCGAAGACCCGTTCCTCGTCCGAATCGGCACACCGAACGGCACGAATGCCAACCTCGTCCGGCTCCAGTCCGTGCGTCCAGGAGGGGACACGCTGTCGGTGACGGTCACATCCTCCGATCCGGCGGTGGGTCAGCTTTGGTCGTTGGCGGATAGTGTCAGTCCGGTCACCGTGTCCATCGCGCCCGGGGAGTTCAATACCAGGGGCTCCGTCGCTTCCGGGGGCGTCTCCTTCTTCCCGGCCTCTCAAGGCACGACGACGCTCACCTCGTCGATTCCGGGCTTCGCGGGGACGGACCTCGCCACGCAGCCGATTACGGTCTCGACTCCGGGCATGTCCGCCACGGGCCGTGAAGTCGCGAGTGGCCTGATGCAGTCCGCCCCGTGGGCCGTCCTCGATGCCGCCGCCCACGGCGGCATAACGGTCACCATCTCGAGCCGCGATCCCAGCCTTATGCTGGTCTCACCTGATGAAAACACGGCCGGCGCGGCGTCGATCGACGTGGCGGTGCCGAACGGAAGCAACGTGGCCCGCTACTGGATCCACGGACTCGAAAGCGTCACAGGCACCACGTGGGTCGACGTCAGCGCACCTGGCTTCATGCCGGACAGTGCCGTCGCGACCATCATCGAACCCGTCGTCGACTTGGTGGGCATCGTCGGCACGACGACGAGCTTCACCCCCGACGACGCCTTCCGCGGCCGGGTCGGCCGGTCCAATGCGGCGCAGACGAACCTGCTCGAAACACAGCCGGTGCGCGCCGGGGCTCCGCCGCTCACCCTCACGTTCACGAGTAGTGACCCCGGGGTCGCCGATCTGCTCACCCTGCCGGACAGTTCGGCACCGGTCACGCTCCAGCTCTTCGCGGGTCAATCCCAGACGCCGTCGAGTGTCGCGAGCGGTGGTGCGGCCATCTCGCCCGTCAGTGCGGGAACGACGACGATCGGCGTCTCCATCCCCGGCTTCGCCTCGGTCAACAGCACGACCCAGGACGTCACGGTGACCGCGCCCGGGATCAACACCAACGACCGACAGGTCGGCTCGGGTCTCCAGTACGAAGGCCTCTTTGCCACGCTCGGTGCGACCGACCATCCGGGAGTGACGGTACGGGTGGAAAGCACGGACCCGGCGGTCGCTTTGATTGCGCCCGACGCGAACACACCGGGGAGCGCGTTCATCGACGTACCCGTAGCCACCGGTCAGAACCGTGTGAACTACGTCCTCCAGGGCATCGAGGGGCAGACCGACTCCGTACCCGTCGTCTTCTCGGCTCCCGGCTTCGTACCCGACACCGCCCTGGCCATCGTGCAGGACCCGTATTTCGACATCATCGGGCTGCTCCAGAACTACACGAGCTTCTCGCCCGACGACGACTTCCAGATCCGAACCGGCATCCCCTTCGGTGGGCTGTCGTCCATCTGGATCCAGCAGTCCGTCCGGATCGGAGCGGACACCGTGCAGTTCACCGTGAACAACAGCAACTCGGCCGTCGCTCAGCTCGAGACGGCGACCTCTGCGGGTCAATCGATCGTGCTCGCGCTCCCACCCGGCGAGGGGCGTACGGGCATCAACCTCGCCTCCGAAGGCGGGACCTTCGATCCGCTCGGGATCGGTACGACGACGCTGACGGCGTCGTCACCGGGCTTCGTCGCGACGACGAATGGCACGGCCAACCTCACGGTCTCCGCGCCTACGATCACCGTCCCGAATCAGACCGTCGGTGCCGGGCTCCAGCACGGGGCGTTGAGCGCCTTCCTCAGCGCACCCAACCACGGCGGGGTGACGGTGACGTTGACCAGCTCCAACCCGTCGGTCTTCCTGCTCTCGCGGAACGACTCGACGGCTGGCACCGCGTCGATCGACGTCGTCGTGCCCGATGGGCAGAACCGCGCCTTCTACTACGTCCAGGGCGTGGAAGGGGCCGACGCTGGCGCGACGATCACGGCGACCGCCAACGGCTTCACGAACGGGGTCGCCACCGTGACCACCGTGCCGCCTGCCCTAGACCTCACGAGCCTCGGTAACAGCTACTCTGCCACGGCTGCGGACGACGTGTTCTGGACTCAAATCGGGATCCCGAACGGAAACAACACCGCACTCGCGCAGTCTCAGGAGATTCGAGCGGGCGGGTCGGCGGTGACGGTCACTTTCACTTCGAGCGATACCGGAGCCGCCCAGCTGGTGACGTCCGGAGGGACCGGCGCGACCTTCGACCTCGTCCTGAACGTGGGCGACTTCCGCACGCCGACCTCGATCGCGTTGAACGGGGTCGGCATCGATCCGGTCGCCGCGGGCTCGACGGTGATCACCGCGACGATCCCGGGCTTCGTGGCGATGCTCAACGCGACCCGGAACGTGACGATCACGCCGTAGCGCGACCGTGGCCGACATGTCCGACCCGAGGGATCGGGACTTCTGGGATTCCGTCGCCGACGGATGGCATCGACAGGTCGGCCGGGACGGGGACGAGAACCGAAGACTGAACTCCGACCCGGTCCTCTGGGACTTCCTCGGCGACGTTCGCGCGATGGACGTGCTGGACGCCGGATGCGGCACCGGGTACCTGGCGGCGAAGCTCGTCGATGAGGGCGCGGAGGTCCTCGGGGTCGACTTCTCCGACAAGATGATCGAGATCGCCTCAGCGAATGTCCCGGAGGCCCATTTTCGGGTCGACTCGTGCGAAACCCTCGCCTCCGTATCGGACCGATCGGTCGACCGCGTCGTCTCGAACTACGTCCTCATGGACCTACCGGACATCGAGGCAGCAGTGCGCGCGTTCCATCGCGTCCTCCGCCCGGGAGGCTGGGCCGTCGTCGTCTTCTCGCACCCCTGCTTCCCCGGCGAGCGGGCCTCCGAAGACGCCCGGGGCCTCCACTACGCCTGGCCGGCACCGTACTTCGAGCGCCGACGAGAGATGGGCCCACCCTGGGGACACTTCACCCAGTCCTTCCCCTGGTACCACCGCCCGCTCTCGGACTATTGGAAAGCCTTCCGAAGCGCAGGCTTCGAAGTAACCGACTTCGAAGAACCTCGGATCACCCCCGCCCGCTACCACCTGGCCCCCTCCGAACGAAAGCTCAAGAAGGCCAAGGAACGCCCCTACTCCGTAGCCTTCCGCCTCCTCAAGCCGGAGTGATGAAAAGGAAAGCGGCAGTAGTCATAGAAGAAGGCGGCCGCACGGAGACAAGAAGTTGTAGGACTCGAACAACCGAGGTGCCCGCGAGGGTGCCGTCGCACAGCGACGCACCCGAGCGACCCAAGAGCCCCTCCTACCACGCTCCAGACAGGCTACCTACCGATCTGGGACGCGAGGCGCTCGTCTCCCAAGGCGCGGCGAGGAAGGCGTAGCAGCGCTACGCCGACGAGCCAGCAACGCCGGGAGACGGGATGCATCGCGTTCCAGATCAGGCGGGATGGGACATTTGGGCCCACAACTCCGACAGCTGAGCGGACACTTCGACCATCGACTGACGGGCGATCTGATCGAGCTTCTGCGTCACGGTCGGCCCCATCAAACGGGCCAAGAACTTGGCGGGATACTCGAGGTCCCAATCCAGGAAGGGCTCCGGCCCCTTGTCGAGATGTTCGATGACACGGATCACGAGGTACGAATCGTCGAGTAGGCCCGCGAGTCCCTGGGTCATCTCGGGAATGAGGTCTACCGGCTGCACGTAGTACCGCTCGGCATGGTCGAGGAGCGGGAGGACGAGCGACGAGAGGGACCGCGTCTCTCCTTCCTGACGAGCCCTCGCGATGAAGACCGGAATGGACTCGATGACCTCGAGCGCGACCTCCGCCGCCTCTTTCACCTCGGCTTCTTCCGCGTCCGGCAGGGACTTCCGGATGTACCGCTCGAGTGATTCGATACCTCCCCGTGCCTTTGCGCTTTCGATAATCGCCAGAATGTCCGGAATGCTGCCCGAGACTTCGTGCGTGCGTGCTTCCTCTTGGTGTTCGTTCACGATCCCGCTCCGCGGTAGACGACCTCCCCGCCCACGATCGTGTACACGACCTCGGTGTCGGGGATTCGTTCTTCTTCGATGGTGAGGATGTTCTGCGACAACACGGTCACGTCAGCGAGCTTCCCGATCTCCAAGGTCCCCTTCAGGTCTTCCTCGAAGGCACCGTACGCCGCGTTGATCGTGTAGGAACGCAGCGCCTCCATGCGCGTCATGCGCTGATCCGGGAAGAAGACCTCCCCGGTATTCGGCATGCGGGACACGGACGAGTAGTACGAGGCGATCGGGCTGACATCCTCCACTGGGGTGTCGGTCCCGTTCATGATCATCGCCCCGCTCTCCATGAGCGTGCGCCAGACGTACGCACCCTCCGCCGCGCGCTGTTGCCCGAGCTTGGGCGCGATCCATGGCGCGTCGGACGTCGCGTGTACTCCCTGCATCGAAGCGATCACGCCGATCTCGGCGAAGCGCGGGATGTCGTCGGGATGAAGGTGCTGGGCGTGCTCGATCCGCCAACGGTGGTCTCCTTCGCCCGCGGTTCGATACGCGGCCTCGAAGATATCGAGGGTCTCCCGGTTCCCGCGGTCCCCGATGGCGTGCACGTTGTACTGATAGCCGTATTGAATCGCGAGTTCCGCGGTCCGCTGCACGTCAGCGAGCGACGTCGTGTTCAGGCCGGCCGATGTCGGAAGGTCGTCGTAGGGTCGGAGGAGCCACGCACCGTGCGAGCCCAACGCTCCGTCGATCGACACCTTGATCGCGCGTACGGTGAGCCGGTTTGCCCCATACCCGATGGTGCGGTACGCCTGCAGACTCTCGGCAAGACGGTCCGGAGACGCGCGGATCATCGAGTAGAGCCGAATCTTCAGCTCGTCCTCGTCGATCATCGAACGCCACAGATCGACCGTCGAGAACGGTGACCCGGCGTCGTGAAACGACGTGATCCCGTTCGCGAACGCTTCCTCTTGGGCAAGTCGTGCCACGGCTCGCGGATCCGCGGGCGTGGCGCCGGCGCGGGCCGGCGAGAGGAGGCCGGAGGCGGTTTCGCGGAAGACGCCGGTGAGGCGCCCGTCGGGACTGCGCACCAGCTCGCCACCGGTAGGATCCGCCGTCGATGCGTCGACCCCCGCCAGCTCCATGGCTGCGGCGTTGGCGAAGGTGGCGTGTCCACTCGCGTGCGTGAGGACGACCGGGTTGTTCGGCGACACCGCGCTCACTGCGTCGTGGAAGGGCATCCCGTCGGCGTTGGGTTCTGGGCGCGGCGTCCACTTCTCCTGGTGCCAGCCGCGGCCCGTGATGAGCTGACCCTCCTCCGCTTCCCCGACCGCCTCGGCGACCATGGCCACGATGTCGTCCCAGCTCGTGGCGTCGGTCAGATTGAGTTCGAGTTGAGCCCGGCCCAGGCTCATGTAGTGTCCATGTCCTTCGATGAGCCCCGGTACCGCCGTGCGCCCCTCTAGATCGATGATCTCCGTTTGCGGGCCGATCAAGGATTCGACGTCGGCGGCCGACCCCAACGTGACGATGCGGCCATCGGTCGCGGCCAGCGCCTCGTACTCCCGCTCCTGCTCGTCCGCGGACACGATCACGCCGTTGGTCAACACGAGGTCCGCAAAGTCTCCGTCGCCTGCGGCACACGCCGACGTAGCGAGCAGGGCCAGAGCGAGAACGGGCCGACACGACTTGTTCATCTGCACTCCTCGAACACCCCGAGTAGAGCGACGCCACGGGGCGCCGAATCGTGAGAAGCGGGCCGGCCGAGGGGGGGGCACCGCGCTCGCATGACGAGGGGCGAAGGTAGCACCACCCCGGGGAGCGGCCTAGCGGCTTGCACCGGCCAGCCGGCCCGTGAACCTTCCGAGCGCATGCCCAATTTGCGGATCCCCCCCATGGCGCCCACACGCCTCGGACTCGGCTGTCTCGCGCTCGTCCTCACGGCCGTTTCGCCGTGCACGGCCGCCGCGCAGCAGGAGGCGCCGGAGGCGTGGCGATCGACCCTCGAGTTCGGCTTCCAGGGAGCGTCGGGGAACGCGTCGTTCTCTATCCTCAGCGCGGCCGGCTCGCTGACGCGCGTTGAGCAGGAACGGTACGAATTCGCGCTCTCGGGGCGACTCCGGTACGGCACGAGCGGGGACGACGTCATCGCCAATGACGTCCGGACGACGGCCAAGTTCGATTGGCTTCCGAACTCCGACCTCTCACCCTTCGTCTTCGGCACGGTCAGCCGGGACGTGACGCGCAATGTCGACGCGCAGGTCGTTGGGGGCGGCGGAGCGAAATGGACCTTCTACCGGAGCCCCGGCGGGAGCAGCAAGGTCTCGGTCAGCCTTGCGGCGATTCTCGACTACGAGAACTACCGGCTTCAAGCCGGAGACACCTCGCCCGAGACGTCGAACGTGTCTCGACTCAGCTCACGTTTGAAGTACGACCACACCTTCAGCTCCGGCGCGGCCTTTCAGCACATCACCTTCTGGCAGCCGCGCTTCTCCGGCTTCAGCGACTACCTTGTCGATGTTTCGAACTCCGTCACGACTCCTCTGACCACGAACCTGTCGTTGGTGATCAACCACACGTACGTCCACGACGCGGTCCCACCGCCGGGTGCCGTGCGCGACGATCAGCGGCTCGGTGTCGCCCTTCGCGTGGCGCTGTAGATGCCGGACATCCAACGGGCGCTGAACCTGCGCGAGGGTGAGGGGAGGACGTTCGCCGTCATGGCGGGCTTCCTCTTCTTGAACACCGCAAACACGACGGTGCTCTCGGCGGCCAAGAACGGGCTCTTCCTCTCCGTCTACGAGCCGGAGCTGATCCCTCATGCGATCATCGCCGCGGCACTACTGACGGCGTTCGTCGCGGTCATCTTCACGGGCGTGGTCGCCGGGACCGGCCGGCGCCCGCTCGCATCGGGACTCACCGTTGTGCTCGTGCTCTCGGTGGCGGCCTGCCGGACGCTCTTCGACATCAACCCGCTCAGCGCCTTCGTCGTGTACCTGTGGCTCTCGGCCGTGCAGGTATTGGTCCTCACCCACGCGTGGGACTACACGAGTAGTATGCTCACGGGGCGCCAGGCGAAGCGGCTCCTTCCCATGATTGGTGTGGGCGCCTCGATCGGGGCGATCGTCGGGGGCGGAGCCGTGGCGCCCGCGGCCATCCAACTCGGAACGTCCAACCTGCTGTGGATCGCGGTCGCGCTTCTGATCGGCGCCCTCCCCTTCCTCTGGATGGTGGAAGAGCCCGTGCGCGAAATCGAAACGGGTGAAGACGACGTCAACCCGGTCCGGCTCTTCGTTGCGCGGTCCGGCCGCGGTTTCCAGGCGGTGCTGGGCAGCAAGCTGCTCCGCCTCCTGGCGCTCGGCCTGATCGCGCTCACGATCACCGGTACGCTGATCGACCTGCAGCTCAAGTTCATCCTGCAGGAGTTCTTCGAGCGGGACGACATCACCGCGATCTACGGCCTCATGTCGGCTGCGGTGGGCACCGGAACACTCATCCTGCAGCTCTGGGCCTCCCGCGTACTCTTCCCTCGCTTCGGGGTCTCCTTTGCCGCGATGCTCCACGGCGGGGCCCTCGTGATCGCAGCGGGAGGCGCGGCCGTCTTCGGGGGGCTGATCGCGCTGGTCGTCGCCCAGGCGCTCGACGACATCCTTCAGTTCAGCCTTCAGAAGCCGGTCGAGCAGGTCTCACTCCTGCCCTTTCCCGGACGGATCAAGAGTGTCGCGTTGGCGACCCTCGGCGGCGTCTTGCGCCCGCTCTCCAAGGCGGCCGGCGGGGGGATCGCGCTCGCACTGACCGGCTACCCGAATCTGCTGCCCGTCGCGACGGTCGCCTCCGCCTCGGTCGCGCTCGGCACGTACACCCGGCATCGCGGCCGGTATATGAGCGCCCTCGAGTCGGCTCTCGCCCGACACGCTGTCGACCTGTCCCAACCCGAACACACGCCCCTCGTCGTCGACAAGGCGACGCTGTCGATTATCGACCGGGGCATCCAAGACAACGATCCCACGGTCGTCATCTTCTCGGCCACTCTCCTCGAGCAGCTGCCTGCCGAAGACGCCCTGCCGAGGCTTGCGGGCCTCCTTTCTCACGAGGTGCCGGAGGTGCGTGCCGAGGCGGCCGCGCTCTTCGGCCGCATCGATGCACCGTTGGACTTCGCCGCAGGGATGTCCATCGCCGCACGACTGGCGGAGGAAGACGTCCCCTACGTCCTGGCAGCCCTCATCGAGAGTGTGGGCCTCTCCGGCGGGATCGACCCGGATACGGTGATCCGCTTCCTCGACCATGAGGACGACGACGTCCGGCGCGCCGCGATCGTCGCGCTGTCTAGACTGGGTTGGCAGGCGTCCGAAGAGCGTCTGAAGGACTGGCTCCGCGGTTCCGACGTGCAGGAGCGGGTGGTGGCCTCTCGGGCGGTGGGGGACCTCGGGCTGGTCCACTTGAAGGGCGAGGTGGTGCCGCTGATCGACGACCCGGACACGAGGGTGGCGGCGCTCGAGGCACTCGCAGAGCTCGGACCGGAGTGCGTCCCTCTTCTGGCGGACGTCCTCCACAAGCGAGAACTCCCGTTGCCCCTCAGACGGCGCATCATCACAGCTCTGTCGACGATCGAGGGCGACGCCGCCCGGGCCGCGCTGATCGGATTGGTGAACGAGCCCGCTCTGGGGCCCGCCGCCCTCCACTCATTGAGCCGCATGCGGTCCGGCCGGGCGTTGGCGCCAATCGACGAGACCGAGCTCCGGACCGTCTTGAAGGAAGAGATGCGTCGTGGCCTCCTCTATTCGGCCGTCGCGACGACAATTCGGGCCGCATCCAGAGGACCACGCGACGCTTTCGTGGCCAACGAACTCCACGGACTTCACGAGCGCTCGGTTCACCGTGTGCTCAAGATTCTCGCGCTCTCCTACGACGCCGAGCGAATCCAGAAGATTTCCACGGCGATCGTCAGCGATAACCCGGCCCGCCGATCGAATGCACTCGAACTCCTCGAGGGGACCGTGTCGGGACCGAGCGCCTTCGCGGTGATGCCCTTCCTCGACATCGTCGCCGAGGGCATGCCGGTCCACCGCGTCTTCGACCTACTTCCGGATGGCGACGCCGTCCGGCGTGGACCCGGCGAAGCACTCGTTGAGGAAGCCGACTGGTGGCCACGCTCCCTTGGACTCTATTACTTGGGACGGGACGACGAAGTCACCGTTCCCGGTCGCGCGAATCAGGACCGCACGGAGGAAGACGATATGATGCCCCTGATCGAGAAGGTGATGATCCTCAAGGGCTCGGAGTTCTTCCGGAACTTCCCCGGGGGAGACCTGGCCGGGATCGCCGCGCTCGCTGAAGTCGTCCACGTCCAAAAGGACGAAGTGATCTTCACCGAAGGTGAGGAAGGGGACGCCTTCTACATGGTCGTGAAGGGCTCCGTCATCATCTCGCGCGGCGCCACCAAACTCGCGACCCTCGGATCCCGAGAAGGGTTCGGCGAGATGGCGATCCTCGACAAAGAGGCCCGCTCGGCGTCGGCTACGGCGTCCGAAGACACGACGCTGCTCTCGTTGGATCGGGACTCGTTCGATCGAGTGATCGAACAAAACCCGGTGGTTGCTCGTGGGGTGTACCGAGTCCTGACCGAACGCCTACGGAACACCCTGGCGCAGGTTGCCGCGGGCTAGCCCTTCGGGGTCGCCTACCGGCGGCCGAAGAGCCAGCTCAGAACCAGCTGTACGATTCGCTTCGCAATAGTAGTCATGCGCTCTCCTACGGAGCCGGTGTGGGCGGGGTTTCCGACGTAGAGCGAGCACGACTGAGCCGAAGGCTGTTCCCGATCACGCTGACCGAAGACAGCGCCATCGCGAGCGCGGCCAAGACCGGATGCAGCGAGCGCAGCATCGGGGGCAACCACGTCACCGCGTACCACGCCCCGGCCGCGACCGGAATCAACGCGACGTTGTAGGCGAACGCCCAGAAGAGGTTCTGCCGGATGGTGCGCATCGTCCGACGACTCAGCGCCCACGCCTCGGGCACGCCGCCCAACTCCCCGGCCATGAGCACCACATCGGCCGACTCGATCGCCACGTCGGTCCCGGTCCCGATCGCGATCCCGACGTCCGCTGTAGCGAGCGCCGGGGCATCGTTGATCCCGTCTCCGACCATCGCCACCGGGCCGCCGGACTCCTCGCGCACGGTTTCGACCAATCGGGCCTTCCGACCGGGCCGAACCTCCGCGTGCACTTCGTCGATGCCGACCTCGGCGCCAATCGCCGCGGCCACCCCACCACGATCCCCCGTCACCATGGCCACCCGGGCGCCGAACCCCTTCAGGGCCGCGATCGCGGCCCGGGCGTCCGGCTTCGGTGTGTCGGCGATGCCGATCAGGCCGACGACCGTCCCCGCCCGAGCGACCCACACCGGGGTTTCGCCGGCCGCTTCCGCCGCGTCGGCCGCGGTATCCCACGTCGGATCGATGATGCCGTCACCTCGTGCCGCGACGAGGGCGCGATTGCCCACGAGCACGGGCTGCCCACCGATGCTCGCCTCGATCCCATAGCCGGCGATCGACTCGAACGATTCGACCTCGGCCAATTCGACGTCGGCCTGTCCAGCGGCGGTGACGATGGCGTGCCCCAAGGGATGCTCACTCCGGCGCTCCGCGCTCGCGGACCAGCGGAGCACGTCCGACTCCGTCGCATCGCCGACGTGAATCGAGCGGACCTCGGGGCGACCTCGTGTGATCGTGCCGGTCTTGTCGAAGAGCACCGCTCCGATGCCCTCCATGCGCTCCACCGCCTCCGCGTTGCGGAAGAGGATCCCGCGACGCGCTCCCCAACCCGTGCCCGCAATGATCGCGGTCGGCGTTGCAAGGCCGAGCGCGCACGGGCACGCGATGACGAGTACCGCGATCATCCGCAGCATCGCGTCGGTGGCCGTGGCGGACGGCACCAAGAGCCACACGATGAAGGTGGTCAGTGCAATCCCGATGACCGCCGGCACGAAGACCGCCGCGACTCTGTCGGCCGTATGCTGGATCGGTGCTCGAGACCCTTGAGCGTCACGGACCATGCGCACCACATGAGCGAGCGCTGTATCGGCGCCGACTGCTGTGGCGCGGAGCGTGACCGCACCGAACCGCACCACGGTTCCGCCGAAGACGCCCTCCCCCGGCCCTCTATCGACCGGGAGGCTCTCCCCAGTGAGCATGCTCTCATCGACGGTGCCCATGCCGTCGAGGACCACGCCGTCCACGGGGACGCGCCCCCCTGGCCGCACGAGCAATACGTCGCCGACGACGACGTCCTCGACTGGAACGTCGCGCTCCGTGTCACCATCGACCACGCGAGCGGTGGGGGGCCTCAGGCTCATAAGCGCTCGGATCGCGGATCCGGTCCGGCCCTTGGCACCCGCCTCCAGGAGCTTGCCGAGTTTGATCAAGGTGATGATCAGCGCCGACGTCTCGAAGTACACGTGGTCGCCGAGCGAGTCGATCCCGAACGAGGAGGCCGCGACGATGGCGACCGAGTAGCCGTACGCGACCGACGAACCCAGCGCGACGAGCACGTCCATGTTCGCAGCCCGGTTGCGAAGCGCATTCCGTGCTCCGCGGTAGAAGCCAGCGCCGACGTAGAACTGGACGGGAGTGGCGAGGGCGAGCATGAAGCCGTTGACCCAGGGCTCGTAGGCCCACGCACCGAGGAGGCCGAAGTCCCGCGCCATGCTCAAGACGAAGAGGGGGGCGGTGAGGAGGGCGCCGACGGTGAAGGCCCGGCGCTGCGCCGACTCTTCGTTCGCCCGGAGCGCCGCCTCCGCCGCGTCGAGGTCGTCTTCGTCCGCCACCAGCACGCCGTAGCCGGCGCGCGTTACCGCCGCCGCGATCTCCTCCACGGACGTCTCCGTCGGATCGAATCGGACGTACGCGCGCTCCGACGCGTAGTTGACGCGACCCTCGACGACTCCGGGGGTCTTCCCGATCGCCCGCTCGACCGTCCCGACGCAGTTGGCGCACGTCATCCCGGTGACCGGGAGCGTGACGTCGGTCGCGGGCGCGAGCCCCTGGGACGTGTCAGTCACCGGGTGGGTGGTCGATCCCTTCGAGAGCCTGACGAATCACGACCCAATCGGTGGCCTCGGGATCCCATGAGATCTTCACCTCACGGGTGAGCTGCTCCGCCTCCACCGCGGCTACCCCTCGGAGGCCACCGACCTCGCGCTCGATCGTCGACACGCAGTGCCCACAGCTGATGCTGGGGACCTTCACGGTCTTGGTCTCCACCGTCCTTCCTCCGTCGAAGTAGCGTCATCTGGCAGCATGAAGAATACCCTCCGGACACCGTCATGTCCCCTCCCCGTCGGCGCCTCGTTGCCGCTACGCCGGGGGTCTGCTCTCGGGTAGATTGGTGGGCATCGCCCCGACTCACCGCTTGCAAGACTCGAC
>JBCCEZ010000055.1:0-31394 GCA_039030015.1 Gemmatimonadota bacterium
GGATCATTCAGGAAGACCTTGCAGCTCACGAGGTCCTCGTACCCCATGCCTCCCGCCTCCAGCACCATCCCTACGTTGCCGAACACGCGCCGGGTCTGCGTGGGCACATCACCCGTGACGGGCTGGAACGTGTCCGGGTCGCGGCTCGTCGCGCCGGACACGAAGAGGGTATTCCCGACACGAATGCCCCACGAGTACGGGAGGGCCGGCGAGCGCAGCCCGGACGGTGCGACGAACTCCTTGGCATCCGGGGTCGCTACGAAGGTGAACTGGATGAGCGCATCGGGATTGGGAAGGTCCGCTTCGACCGTCGCTCGGGTGGGTGGAGCCGTGTCGAAGAAGGTCCGATAGACGCCGTTCATGCCTTGGAAGAGGCGCGAGTCGCGTAGGAACACGTTTGACACCACGACGTCGCGGTACGTCAGCCCGAGCGCTTCGAGCCGGCGTCCCACCTCCTCCAGCGCGGCCTCCGTCTGTTCTTCGATCGTCTCGAGAAGTCGACCGTCCAGCTCCGTCGCCGTGACGTTGGGCAGGTGGTGGAGCGTCGGCGTCTGGGCCTTCGACGCCGTGGGCGCGGCGAGCGCGGCGACTCCGACCACCATCACGATCAAGGCGAAGAAACGGTTCGGCATGAAGGGGCTCCTGTCTCGTTGGGCGCAGCGTCCGGCTGTGTGCGGATGACAGTTCGGGCCGGGGCCGCTGGAAGCAACCCACCGCCTCTGTTCCCGCCCCCGTCCGAAGGCGACGATGTGCTCGCGGCCCACACGTCTTCCGGAGGTCATCCACGATGCGCATCGCACGGATCACAGTCGCCTTGGCCCTCGCCACGCTCGCCCCCACCTCGCTGATCGCGCAGTCCGGGGAGGTACCGACGATCCAGAAGGTCCCCAACTACCTTCCACACATGACGGTGCCGGAAGTGCGCGACCTGCTCACTCGGTCGGACATGGTCATCATCCCGGTCGGAGCGATGGAGCAGCACGGAAACCACCTCCCGATTGGGACCGACCATCTGAACGGAGTCGAGCGAGCCAAGCGGGTCGCGCAGCGCGCCGACGTGTTGATCGTTCCGGTTCTCTACCCGGGTCAGTCGCCGTACCACATGGGCTTCGAGGGGACGATCACCCTTCCCTCGACGCTGATCCAAGAGGTGTACGTCGAGACTGCGAAGAGTCTCATCCAACACGGCTTCAAGCGCTTCATGATTCTGAACGCGCACGGTGGGAACGCCGCCATCACCCGTTTCATCGTGGACCGCATCAATCAGGAGACAGCCGGCATCGCGGTCGATCTCGGTGCTGCTGTCGGCCCGTTCATGGATCCGCCGACGGCCGCAGAAGTCGCGGGCCGGACCAACGAGTTCGACCGGCACGGCGGAACGGGGGAGACGTCTCGCTCGATGTACCTCACCCCCGAGCTGGTTGATCTGGACGCCGCCGTTCCCGCCCGACTGTCCTTCCTGCCCCATATGGAAGCGATGCTTCCCGAGGTGATCGCGGGCGACCCGACGGCCCTTTCGCTCTTCCTGGCGGAGGGACTCAAGGCGGAGTCGACCGGGAAAGGAACGTCTGCCACGGACATGAGCACGACGGGTGTCTGGGGTGTGCGTGACCCGGCCGAGGCGACCGTCGAACGCGGACGAGACGAGACCGAACGATTCGTCGGTGCGGCGGTTCGGTTCATCGATCGCTGGAACAACTTCCGGCCCGTCGGGACCGGGAGGTAGGTCAGGTCGACGCCAAGCGATCCACGAAAGCCTCGAAGTCACCGAGGGAGTCCAACACGATCTCGGCCTCGGGAAAGAGAGCGGTCTCCATGAAGCGACTCCGTACCACGGCGCAGCGGAGCCCGGCCGCCCGTGCGGCGCTCAGGCCCCGCGGCGAGTCCTCGATCGCGACGCACTCGTCCGGGGTCGCGCCCAACAACTCCATCGCGCGAAGGTACGGTTCTGGATGAGGCTTGTGTCGCGTGCAATCCTCGGCCGTGAGCACGTGTCGGAAGTGATTCAGGAGGCCGGTCCCGCCGTGCATCTGGTCCACGTAACGCCGAAGTGACGTCGTCACCATCACCGAGGGATAACGGGCGCTGATTCGAGCGAGCACGCCGGTCGCGCCTTCGATAAGCACGTCGCGCTCGGCGAGCAGTTCGCCGTACGTCCGGTCGCGCATTCGTCGGATCTCCGGCTCATCCGCCGCGAGGCCGGCCTCGCGGATGAGGCGAACGATCCCCTGTCCGTTCGCTTGTAGCTCCGCCCAGCGTGCGTGCGTGAAGGGGGCACCCCGGTCCGCCAGCACCCGAGCCGTCGCTTCGAAGAAGACGGGTTCCGTGTCGACGAGCACCCCATCGTGGTCCCACAGCACGTATCGTACGGTCACACTCGAGTCGGTTCGCGGGGTCGTCACGATGGAGAAACCCCCGTGGCACGGCCCGGATCCGGCCGACATTCCGACGTACGCGACCGCCCTACCCTGCCGGCCCTTGACTCTCCCCCAAGGGGAGACGCGACGGTGGTGGCCAAGGAGGTAGTTCACATGGATTGGATCCCCATCGGGCGGTTCTCGAAAATGACGCGGCTGTCGATCAAAGCGCTGCGTCTGTACGACGAAATCGGTTTGCTGGAGCCGGCTCACGTCGATCCCTCATCCGGGTATCGGTACTACGAGCTCGCCCAAGCCAACCGAGCAGAGGCCGTCCGAATTCTCCGGTCGGTCGACATGCCGCTGGCAGAGATCCAGGCCGTCTTGAGTGAAGCCGACCCGGAGTCGGCGCGCGCCACACTCCTCGCACATCGGGACCGCCTCGCGACCCGACTCGCGAACCAGGAGCGGATGCTGACCTACCTCGAAACCATCATTCAGAGGGAGGGAATCATGCCGTACGACGTCGAACTCGCCGAAACCGCCCCGCAGCGCATCGCCGCGGTGAAGGTTCACACGACACTCAGCAAGATCGCTTCGGACATCGGGACCGGCTTCGGTACCATCATGCACGCAGTCGGGGGTGGGGGACTCACCCCCGCCGGTGCGCCACTCCTGGTCTTTCACGACATCATCGATGAAGAGACCGCAGGCCACGTCGAGATCTGTATTCCAATCCTCGGGACGCTCGAAGGGTCGGGGGAGGTGTATGACCGCGAGTTGGAGGGCGGGACGATGGCCACGACCATGCACCGCGGGCCCTACGAGCAGATCTCTCCCGCGTACCACACGTTGGCGGGTTGGATCGAGCAGAACGGATACGAGATCGCCGGCCCCCCCCGGGAGATCTATCTCAACGACCCCCAAACCGTATCTCAGGAAGAGTTGTTGACCCGAGTCGAGTACCCGGTCTGTCCGACCTCGAGCTCGCCGTAGCCCAGCCGAGACCACCGGGCACATCCGGACCGCGGGGGGTACGTGTCACCACCGTCACGTCCTCCCGCGGTGACTCGTATTGGGGAGAGACACAGAAGAAGCGACACATGGAGACCGAGACGATGGAGCGGAGACTGAAGAACCGATGGACGCACGCAGCCGTCGCGCTGTGCGCCGTGCTCGCCCTCAACGCGTGTTCCGAACTCATCGGTGTGGACGAGACCGCGAATCTCTCGATCGTCACGACTCAGGACGATGTGAAGTTCATCACGCTGCGGGCTCCGCAGAACGCCGTGATGGAGGCGTTGCACACGGGCAACGTCAGCGTCGCGATCGACGGTTGCGTACGGTCTCAGGAGATCACGTCTCAGCCGACGATCGTGTGGCCCCAAGGCTACACGCTGGAAACGATCGTGGGAGGGCACCAAGTGCGCCGAGAAGATGGTTCGGTCCTGGGGCAGCTCGGAGAGGCGTTCACCTTCGGAGGCGGTGTCGTGGAAGACGTCACGGCGGCACTCGGATTCACCGAGCAAGACCAAAATGTGCTTCGGCTGGCGTGTCCGGGTCGCTTCTGGATCGTCGGCGAGGTACCGGCCCCCTAGCTCGCCACGATGCCGCTGGCACCCATGTGTCGGAAGCGCCCCGACGCCGGGTCGAAAAGCTGGCGTAGCTCGGATTCCGTCGTCGCGAGCGGATAGAAGTAGCGGTTCCTCTCGACGCTGAGCGTATCCCCAGGAACGAGGCGCTCCTCTCGGGGAACGCCCGTGAGTCTCTGAGCCAGTAGGTGCGCGAGGCCGGGACCGAGCTTGAAGCCGGTTCCGCTACCGGATCCGATGTAGTGCACCCGATCGTTCGTTCCGGGCACCGGCCCCTCGAACGGCAGCTCTTCCGGGTTCATGACGTAGAATCCACCTGGTACGTCCGTCGGCCGTCTCCCCAACCGAAGTCCGTCACCGCCAAGCGCCGGGAAGTAGTCGAGATTTTCGAGGATCTTGTCGACGAGAACTTGGCTCAGCCCGACTTCGATCCCATCGGGTCCGTCCCCGATCATCCCACCTCGTGGGACGTAGTCCTCGTCGTGCAGCTCACGATGATGAGCGCCGACGGTGATGCCGCTGCCCTCTGCGTGGAAGTACAGGTCGCGCCAGTGTGAGATCACGGGCACGTCGACCGTGTGGACCTCGAACGTCCGCGGTGCACCCGACCCGTCTCGAGCCGTCCGCGCGTACGCCGTCTCGGTGAAGCCCACGGAGCTCGTGTTCTCCACCATCGGGGTCTGATGGTAGGTCGGTAGCGTCGGCATCCGCAGGCCGCACTCCTGCTCCAGCAACCGTCGGCTTCCGGCACCAGCCGCCACGACTACAGTGTCACACGCCACCTCTCCTTCGCTCACGATCCGGCGGCCATCGTCCCCCGCGTCCGCACCGCCCCGGCTCCACCGCTCGTACCGCACGCCCTCGACCTCGCCTGCGGTGCGGACGAAGCCCCGGATCGTGCACTGGGTGACGACGTCGACACCGTGCTCCAAGCACGCGGCCAGGAATGCGAGCAGCGTGGTGCCCCCGTCCGCATAGCCGCCATGCTCGTCGACGAGTACGTGGGTGATGTCGTCCAGGTCGAGGAGGCGACGCACATTCTCGGCACGGCCGGCGTCGAGGCGCGCCAGCCACTCTTCACGCGTCGCACTCCAGACACCGGGGATCCCCAACTCATCCGCGGTGGCGACGATGCGCTGAAGCTCCGATGCGATGCCCGGGGTCTCGGACTCGTTCACGACGCGCGACCATCCGGAGGGCACGAAGCCGGTGTGGACCGGATCACGCAGCTGCATCGTGGACGTCGGATCCGCGAAGTAGGGCTGGCCGAAGGAGGACGCGACGGCAACGTCCCGGTTCGAATAGCACGACCGGACGATCCCTCCGGTATTCACGGTGATCCCCTCACCCGGGATCGTGTTGTCCTCAACGACCAGGACCCGTGCGTCCGGCCTGAGTCGTCGCAGCTCGTACCCCACACACAGGCCGTATACGCCGGCCCCGATGACCACGACGTCGTACGGATCTGCGGGCAAGGGATGCTTCGCGCCCTCGATCAAGGCTCCCCGGGTCGTCATTCGGAACCTGGTCGTCCGCCGGGGGAAGCCCGCCGGAACGCCCAGGTGGCGAGAAAGCCGACTACGCCGAACGCGGCCACGGCGGCGAAGACATGCTGATGGCCGGGTAGACCCGGCGAGTTGTCCAGCAGGACGCCCATGAGTGGACCCATGAAGACATCCGGAGTGAAGCCGATGACCGAGACCAGGCCGATCGCGGATCCGGTCGTCGCCATCGGAACCGCGCCTTCGGCGAGCAGGGCGAAGTAGACGCCGCGGAGGGCATAGATCCCGACACTCGTCGCGACGATCGTCCCGATCAGCATCCAGCCCACGGTCGGCACCGTTCCCCCGGCGATCAACAGGCTCCCGACGATCATGAACGCGAATCCCCACAGGATCACGCGAGACGAGTCGATCCGATCTCCGAGGTAGCCGGCGCCGACCGCGGCAACCGCTCGGATCCAGAACGAGAGCGTCCCGATCCCCGAAGCCGCGACCTCGTCGATCCCGAGCGCGTCGCGCGCGAGGAGGGAGAAGTCGTCGGTCGCCTTGTAGCCCACGTACGCGCACACGACGATGATCGCGTGCAGCCACACGACGGGCATGCGCGCCGCGCGCTTCATGCCCTCGAGGGACAGCTTGGGCCGCCCGTCCCCGCTCTCCGGGACGACGTCCGGCACGACGAGCCATACGAAGGCTCCAATCGCGAGCGTCATTCCGGTGAACACCCAGATCACGATTCGGAAGGCCGCCGCTTGTTGTTCAGGAGTGGCCGAGGCGGCATCGCCCGGGAGCGCGACGGCGAAGACGACGACGGTGGCCGACGCGATGACCGCGGCCAGAAGACCTCGCCCGCCGTCCAACCAACCGTACGCGCGGCCTTGGTGGGTCGCGCCTCCCCACTCACGGGTCGCGCGGAGCATCGCGGCCCAGAAGAGGAGAATGGTGGTGAGCCCCCACACGCCCCAAAGCACGTTCATCGCATCGGGGCTGGGGATCCCCGCCAAGACGACTCCTCCCAGCCCGGTCGCCACGAGGGCGCCGGCCATGAGCCGACGTGCGGAGAAGCGGTCCGCGAGTGGCCCGCCCGCGAAGTACGCCGCCATCGCCACGATGCCATAGACGGAGAACGCCGTACCCAGCTGGAGGTTGGTGATCCCGAAGACGTCCAAAAGGGTCGGGCGGAAGACCCGAGCCAGGACGAAGGGCAGCAAGAAGACCGCCTCGCCCGCCGCGATGAGCGCGATGAGCACGAGGACACGACGCGTGCGAGTCATCTGTGGAGTGGAGGTGCTCACGCTATGTTCACCAGGGGAGCGGGTGGCCACGCGGCCCGACCCGACCGAGCCATACTCCCGGAGTCGAGATGCCGACGCAACTACAGCCATCCCGGACGGGACACTGACCCACCCGACCGCAGCGGGCGGCGCCGATGGCCTCGCCGCACACGTTCTACGGCCCCCGATCGTCGTCGTGGAAGGGCCCGTGGATCCGGACGACGCAGCCCTCTTCCCGGAAGAGTCAGACTACGTGGCCCGGGCCGTCGACGTACGTCGGCGCGAGTTCTCCACCGCTCGTCGCTTCGCCCGCGAAGCGATGGCCCGCTTCGGCCTTCCGCCCGCACCGCTCGTCCCAGATGAGAACCGGGCGCCGGTCTGGCCCGAGGGCATCGTGGGCTCGATCACACACACGCGTGAACACTGCGCCGTAGCCGTCGCCCGCCGAGCCGAGGTGGCCTCGATCGGCATCGATGTCGAGACGATCGGACGGGCATCTGAGGGGATCGACCGACTCATCATGGTGCCGGGCGAAGCCGAGCCCTGGCAGTCTGCCGGCTTCGATGGCCCCGAGGTCACGGCCCTCGTGTTCAGCGCGAAGGAAGCCTTCTACAAGTGCCAGTTTCCACTGACCCACAGGATGCTGGCCTTCGGCGACGTTCGAGTCCGCCCATCCGGAGACGGGGGGTTCACCGTCGTGCCGGAAGACGTCAACGACGAGGACTTCGACATCTTGCGTCGGTGCGGACAGAGCGGGCGGTGGCACATCAGCGGAGGCATGGTGGTGACCGCACTCGCGCCGACGGACAGAGACCTCGAGCACAGCTGAACATCGAAATCCGAGCGGCATCTCGCCGTACGTACACGCGGTGAATGGATAGGGTGGGATGAGACGGGGAGGGTGGTTCCATGCGCAGAGTTCAGTCGGTCGCGGTGCTTGCTATCGGAATGAGTTGTACGGCGTTGGCCTCGTGCGGCGAGTCTTCGCCGGATCCGATCGGCCCCCCGTCGGACGACACGCCGCTCTTCGGGGAGGAAGGCAGCTGGTCGACCCGAGGCGGTCTCCCCGACCCGCTGGTCGGCGTCGCCGCCGCGGTATGGAACGACCACATCTACGCAATCGGCGGATATGCCGACGACACCGACGGTGATCCAACGGCGCACGTCCTGCGGATCGATCCCAACACGCTCGACGTCGAACGGCTCGCCGACTTCCCGACGGGGGTCGCCGAGGCGGCGGCGGTCGTCTACCGCGACACCCTCCTGGTGATCGGCGGCAACAACGGCGACCGAATCGGAATCGCACCCACGGCTGGAGTCTTCGCCTACGACGCCGACTCCGACAGCTGGATCTCGCGCAGCACGATACCCGACCCTCGATTCCAGCACACGGCCCACAATGTCGGCGGGGTCGTGTACGTGGTGGCGGGCCGAGCGTTCTTCGGCGCGCCGGGCGACTCGATCATCGTCCTCGGAGACGGTCCCGCCGTGTACGGTGAGCCTCCGAATCGAACCCTCACGAACCCCGTGGTCGGGGGTGTCATCGGCGATACGATCTTCGCGATGAGCTCGCTCTTCCAGTCGACCGTCGTCCGATACGACGCGGAGTCGAACACGTGGGCCGACGGCCTCGGGAGCCCGTTCGAGGGTACCGCGACCGGGGGTGCCGTCGCGGGACGGTTCCACGGCTTCGGGAATGGACAGACGGCCGACCACCGGATTTGGGACCCGTCCACCTCGGCGTGGCTGACCGCCCCACCACCTCCGTCGCCCGTCTCGCGGGCCGCGGTGGTCGGCGTCGGATCGCGCCTCTTCCTGATCGGTGGTCACGACAGGCAATCCAACGGGATCAATCGCATCCAGGCGTACGACCCGCCGAACTGACGAGACCTCGTCCACAGACGGGCGGAGCCGCCGAAAGAAGTACCGGAGTTGGAAGGGGCGAGGCTATGTTGAGCCAGCATGAAGACTATCGGCACGCATCTGGCCACGTTCGCGGCACGGACCTCGGGGATGAGGAGACGGGTCGCCCCCTTCTCTCGCTTCCTGGCCCTTCTCGTGGCCTCCATCCTGCTCTACGGGTGGCTCTTCCACGTGATCATGGGGTGGGAGGGTCAGGAGCATACGTGGTTCACCGGTATCTACTGGGCGCTCACGGTCATGAGCACCCTCGGGTTCGGCGACATCACCTTCCACAGCGACCTCGGTCGGGCGTTCAGCACCCTCGTGCTTCTAACGGGCATCGTGCTGCTGTTGGTGATTCTGCCCTTCCTGTTCATCAGCTCCATCTACGCGCCATGGCTCGAGGAGCGGGCCCGAGCGCGAGTCCGTTCGATGAGGCGAGTGCCCGAGGGTGTCGAGGACCACGTCCTCGTGTGCGCCAACGACCCGCTGGCGTTGGGCCTCATCCGGCGTCTCAAACTCGCGGGGATCCGGGCCTTCCTGATCGAACCGGACGCCGAAGACGCGATGGCCCTCGCCGACCGCGGAATTCCGGCGGTCACCGGCAACATCGACTCGATCGAGACGTACCGCGCCATGCGCGCGGACAAAGCGCGCCTGGTCGTGGCGAACGCGTCCGACACCGTGAATTCGAACATCATTCTGACGGTCCGGGCGCTGACCGAGTCCGTGCCGATCGTGGCATTGGCCGAATCACTCGATTCGGTCGACGTCCTCGAGCTGAGTGGTGCGACGCATGTCCTCACCTTGAAGCAACGGCTGGGCGAACAGCTGGCGAACCGGGTGAGTGGGGGTAGTGCCCACGCGAACATCATCGGGTCTCTTCAGGACCTGAAGCTCGCCGAATTCCCCGTGCACAACACGCCCTTCCAGGGCAGCACCATTCGCGACACCGGGCTGGGGACGTACACGGGCGTCTCGATCGTCGGCGTCTGGCGTCGAGGCCAACTCCACCAGGTCGATCCGGACTTCAGACTCACGCCTCAATGCGTCCCCGTCGTGCTCGGCACGGCGGAACAGCTCGAGGCCCTCGACGAGGTTCTCGTCATCTACGACGCGAACCCGAATCCGGTCCTCGTGATCGGGGGCGGAAAGGTCGGACGGTCCGCCTCGCGCGCCATCAAGAACCGGGGGATGTCGGTCAACGTCGTGGAGCGAAACGAAGAGCTCGAGCCGCGCATCGCCGGAATCCCCGATCGGGTCATCATCGGTGATGCGGCCGATCGCCACGTCCTGGAAGGGGCGGGGATCCGAGACACGCCGTGTGTCCTCCTCACGACGCACGACGACGCAATGAACGTCTACCTGACCGTGTACTGCCGGAGGCTCAACCCCGACGCCCGGATCCTCACCCGGGCGACTCACCGCAGGAACGTGGAGGCGATCCAGAGGGCCGGCGCGGACTTCGTGCTCAGTTACGCCGACATCGGGGTCCAGACGACGTTCTCTATCGCGCGTGGCCGAGACATCTCGGTTCTCGGAGAGGGTCTGAGCATGCACAGCGTTCCCGTGCCCGCGTCACTCGTCGGCGCGACGCTCGGCGAGGCGGACATCGTAGCGAAGACCGGGTTGAGTGTGATCGCGATCGAGGCCAAGGGGAATCTCGCGGCCTCACCGGGAGCGAAGCACGTGTTGAAGTCGGACACCGAGCTGATCGCACTCGGGGATGCGGACCAGCGCGAACGCTTCAATCAGGTCTTCGGCTAACCCTCCCGAAGCGCCTCCGTCGGCTCGATCCGAAGCGCCCGCCGCAGCGGCACGACGCACGCCAGCAGTCCGATCACACCCACCACGAAGACGCCGGACGAGACCGCCAGGACGAAGGGCGAATGCTCCGGTATCCGCCCTAGATCGCGCTTGAGCTCGTACAGGAGCCGCCACGCCAGGGGGAGGCCGAGTAGAACGCCGAGCGTGAGTTGAGCCATCGACCGACGTACGATGGTCCCCGTGACGTCGGACGACTTCGCGCCAAGAGCCAAGCGGATCCCGATCTCCCGCGTACGGCGGACGATCGTGAACGACATGAGCGCGAAGATCCCCGACGCCGACAAGGCGATGAGAATCGCGATCACGGTCGCCATCCCGATCCCCGCCCACTCCACCGTGACACGGTTGAAGGAGAAGACGTCGCTCAGCGCGGTCGAGCCGATCACGATCGCCGACGGGTCGACCTCGGCGACGACCTCCCGTAGGCGAGGGGTGAAGTCTGTCGGATCCTCCCCGAGATGCACCGCGAGGCGGACGGTCGAAAGGCCAGACAGTGACCGAGGCACGTAGAAGCCCGCATCGGCGGTCGGCATCGCTTCGTTCATCCCCAGGGATCCCACGACGCCGACGATCTGCAGCCATGGGCCGGGATCGCCACCGTTCCGACCGCGGTCTCGAATGCGCTGACCGATCGCGTTGCGACCACCCAAGACTTGGTCGACGAAGCGCTGGTTCACGATGACCACGTCCTGGTCTCCCGTGGCGTCCACCGTCGAGAAGTCCCTCCCTTCTCGGAGGGTCTGCCCGAACGCCCTGAAGTAGTTCGGGGCGACGTGGGCATGGTGGACGGAGTACCAGCGAGCCGTGGACTCCACACCCTCGATCTCGACGCTCGCGCCCAGGTGGTCCATTCCGGGCAGCACGTCAGCCGCGGCGACCGCGCGCACGTCGGGCTCGGCGGCAATGCGGCGAACGATCTCTTCGAGGCTCTGACCCGCGCGTTGCACGTACTCCTCGTCCGTGCCGGCCGTACCGTTCGGACCGGCTCGCGGGATGCGGACGGACACGTGGAGGTACTGGTCCGCCTCGATCCCCAGAGTGTCGGTGCGTTCGGTGAGGAGGTCCGTCCCGCCGACCGCGAATCCCAACACGACAACGGCCAACATGACATCCACGACGATCACCGCGCTCGAGACGCCACCGAACTTCACCCCGGAACGCCCGGCCGCGCTTCGCTGCAGGTTCTGCTGAACGTTCCGACTCGTGAGGCGCAGTGCCGGCACGATCGAGACGAAGGCAGCACTCAACCCCGCCAGCCCGAGCGCCCACAAGGCCGTGACGGGTTGAACGCGGAGGTTCACCCAGTACGGGAGCATGTCGGTCATCCACCCGAAGAGCACCGCGACTCGGTCTCCGATGACGAGCCCCAGCCCGGCCGCCACCACGGCAAAGACGAGAGCTTCCGTGAACAGCTGAGTGAGCACCCTCAGCCTACTCGCGCCCAGGGCGGTCCGGACCGCGAGCTCGGACGCTCTGCCGGCGGTCCGGGCGAAGACCAACATTCCGACGTTCGTGCAGCCGACGGCGAGAAGCAGCAGAGCCAGCATCTGGACGATGCGGTAGGGAAAGACCGCGCCGAAGCCCCCGTCCGGGAGGCCGAAGTACGACTCCGCGAAGGTGACGATCTCCGGTTCCACCAACCCGCGCGGGTCCGCCTCGAGCCGAGTCGATTCTGCGCGCCGGTAGCGGGTCGAAACCTCCGCCCGCGCCTCCTCGAGGGTGCTCCCATCCGCGAGTCGGCCGAACACGATGTACCCGCCCTGCTCTCCCCGCAGATAGTCCGGCCGAAGCGGCACCCAGAACATCGATCGCAGGGGGAAGCGGAATCCGTCAGGCATGACGCCGACGAGAGTGTGCGGCACGCCCCCGATCCGAAGCGTCCGGCCCAGGACGTCGGGAGATCCGTCGAGTCGATCCTGCCAGAAGTCGAAGCTCACGACGACGACGTCGGGACTTCCGGGGATCTCGTCCGCATCCGTCAGCGAGCGCCCGAGGACGGGCTCGACCCGGAGTACGTCGAAGGAGGAGGCCGTGAGCAAGGCGCCGGTCGCAGGCGCTGCCGTCCCCCGCTCCGAGACGACGTTGAATTCACTCCGGATCGTCGTGACGGCCAGCTCGCCAAAGGTCGTCAGAGACGTGCGCCATTCGTCGAACGACTCGATTGGGAGCGGGCGTTCACCGACCGATGCCCGATCGTGCAGGCGGAGGGACCGGACCCGCTCCCCCTCCTCCACCGGGAGAGGAGCCTCGATCGCGTGCGTGAAGTGCGCAGGCACCAGCCCCGCTGGAATGGCGATCGCCAGGGCGAACACGGCGACGACGGTGAGCCCGGGGTCTTTGACCAGCATGCGCAGCCCGAGCTTCACGTCGAGGTATGACGCTCGGGCAAAGGGAGCGCGAAGTCGTCCCGCGACCCTCAGCTCCCACGCGAGTCGAGCCAAGGAGGCGAGCTCTCGAAGCCACACGCGCACCAAGGCGAGTCCACGCGCCTCCGCCCGTAGTGCAGAGAAGACATCGACGAGCTCCTGCTCGTGTCGCACCCGAAACCACTTCGGTAAGGCGACGTTGAGAAGCGCTCGAAAGACCCGATCCCCTCGTGTCCGCGCGGGCATCAACCGGCCGCCTCGTCGCCCGCGGTGGAGCCCAGCCCGAGGGTCCGCGCGTGATCGAGCGTCCGTGCCAGGCGCGCGGCCTCCGCTCGAGCCAACGCGCGACCCCGGTCGGTGAGTGCGTAGTATCGACGTCGCTCGTCGACCCGATCAACCTTCGGCTCATCGACTTCCGCGATCGTACCCGCCTAGAGCATACGCGCGAGAGCCCCGTAGAGCGTGCTCGCCGTCAGCGTGACGTCCCCTTCGGTCCGTTCCGCGATCTCCTTGATGATCGCGTACCCGTGTCGGTCCGATGCCGCCAACGAGAGGAGGATCTGATGAACGGGTACAGAAAGCGGGAGGTGACCCGCTGGGTCCCAATCGGAAGCCATGGTCGTTCGGTCTTTGGAGTACGTGAAGCGGTATACCGTCGTACGGTATAGAGGCGACCGAGGTTTCAACTCCATCGCGGAGATGGCCCTCGGCCCCCATGCGGCGACCCGTCGTTCGAGGTACGATGCCGTACGGCCATCCCCGCGACAGGCACAAAGCCCATGTCCACGCCGACCGAGCCCCACTTGCCTGAACCCGGTTTTCACGTCGTTCTCAAAGACGACTGCCCCACCTGTCGGCACGTGGTCCCCGTACTCCGAGAACTCGAAGCGGCAGGCCGCACGGTTCACGCCTACTACCAGGATCAGGGTGACTTCTTGGCGGGCCTCGACCACATCGTGGACGATCGCGAGCTGGCGTGGTCGTTCCACTTCGGCGCGGCGACCGTCCCGACGGTCATCGAGGTCGGTGCCGACGGCGAGGTGCAGCGGGCCGAAGGGTGGGTCCAGGAGGAGTGGCGAGCACTCACGGGGATCGTGGACTTGGGGTCGGACCGAGACGCCTGGAAGCCCGGCTGTGGGTCGTTGTCGGTCCTGCCGGGCGTCGCTGAGACGCTCGAGGCTCGATACGGGAGTCCGGGCATCGCGGCCCGCCCGGTGGATGTCGATCGATTCCAGGACCCGATCGAGGTGTGCTACGACCGCGGCTGGAGCGATGGTCTACCCGTCGTCCCGCCCACCCCCGAGCGAATCCTGCGGATGCTCGCCGGCACCGACCGTGCTGCGGACGACGTCGTCGGCATCATGCCTCCGGACCTGGTCGAGTGCACGGTGGAGAAGGTGGCGATCAACGCCGTCATGGCGGGGTGCTTGCCGGAGTACATGCCACTCCTGCTGGGCATCATCGACGCGGCGCTGGAGCCCATGTTCACGCTGCATGGGATCGTCTGCACCACCTGCTTCTCCAGTCCGGTGATCATCGTGAACGGTCCCGTCGCGAAGAAGCTCGGGATGAACTCCGGGATCGGAGCCCTCGGACCGGGAAACCGGGCGAACGCCACGATCGGACGCGCCCTGAACCTGATCGTTCGGAACGTGGGCGGGGGGCGCCCCGGTGAGATCGATCGATCGACGCTGGGCGCACCGAGCAAGTACACCTTTTGCTTCGCGGAAGACGAGTCAGACCCCGAGTGGGAACCCCTCTCCGTCTCGCGCGGCGTCGCACTGGGCCGGAGTGCCGTCACCCTCTTCCAAGGAGAAGGTCTGCAGGGTGTCGTCGATCAACGGTCCCGCACGGCGGAAGAGCTCACCCTCTCGATCGCGGCCAGCCTCTTGGCGGTGACCCATCCCAAGCTCTGCCGCTGGGGCAATGTCGTGCTCGTCTTGTCGCCGGAGCACTACGGCATCTTTCGCGAGGCCGGATGGGATCGGACTCGGATCACCTCGGAACTCCATGCGGCGTGCGAACGCCCAGGTCGCGACGTGATCCGGGGAGCCCACGGGATCGGAGAAGGTGTGCCGGAGGAGATGATCGACGACGTGGTCCCGAAGTTTCATCCCGATGGCCTCCTGATCGTTCGCGCCGGAGGCCAGGCCGGGCTCTACTCCGCCATCCTGTCCGGTTGGATCGGAGGCCGAGCGCACGACGACTCCCGTCCCGTCACGAAGGAGATCGACGCATGACTCGGATCCTCCACGACCCGACGTCCGAGCGCTCCCCGCTCCTGCGACCACGCGTCGCGCCACCAGAGACTCTCGAGGGCAAGACCGTTGCCCTCTTCGACCTGGGCAAGATCCGGAGTGACGAGTTCCTGGATGCCCTCGAGGTTCAGTTCATCGCGCGGGGTATCGAGGTCGTTCGTGCGGCGAAGCCGACGAATGCCAAGCCCGCTTCGCCCGACATCATCCAGGACGTGGCGCACAAAGCGCACGTCATCGTCGAAGCGGTCGCCGACTGAGGATCGTGCACATCGTGCGGTCTGCACGACATCAAAGCGTGGGACGACCTCGGGATCCCGGGTGTGCTGGTCGCCACGACCGAGTTCAAAGACGCGGCCGCGGCCCAATGCCGCTCCTTGGGGTTCGAGGCGGGGATCGTGTGGGTCGATCACCCCATACAGAACCGATCGCCCGACGAGCTCGCCGCACTGGCCGAGGGCGCCGCGGACTCGATCGTACGGATGATCACGGCCAGCACGGAATAGGCGCGCTACTCCTCCCGCAGGGCGACGGTCGGCTGGATGCGGCTCGCGCGTAGCGCCGGCACAACACACGCCGTGGTGGCGATCGCGACCAAGACGAGAGCCACGATCCCGATCGAAGCGGAGTCCAGTTCGAGGGGAACGGCGCCGAGGTCCTCCACGGCGCGCGCGATCGGAACGGTGAGGAGGGTCCCCGCCCCGACACCGAGGACACCCAATCGAACTCCCTGTCCCAGATAGCGGAGGACTGTCCGCCCGCGAGACGCGCCAAGAGCGGTGCGCAGCCCGATCTCCCTCGTCTGCCTCGAGACGGAGAATGCGATGACTCCGTACACCCCCAGGCCGGCAAGAGCCAACGCGGACAGTCCGAAGAAGGCCATCAGCACCGCTGAAAACCGAACCGGGGCTTCCTCGAGGGCAAAGAGCTCTCCGAGCGTCGACACGGCAAAGACCGGCACATCCGGGTCGAAGGTGGCGATCGCCTCGCGCACCTCCACGAAGTCCGAATCGGGACGCATGCGCACCAACATCCCGAAGCTGCGCTCTGGGCGCTGGGCGATCGGGAAGTACGCGTCGTTCGCCGTCGTTACTTGGCCGGCCGGCGACAGGCGACCGCTGTGCTGGGCGTCAGCGGCCACGCCGACGACGACCCAAGTGCGAGACGGGTCGTGAGGCTGTCCCACGGGTGTGAAGCCTCGGAACACTTGCCCGAGCGCCGACTGACCGGGCCACAACTCGGCGGCCATCGCCTCGCTCACGACGGCGACCCGCTCCGTGTCTTGCTGATCCTCGGGCGCGATGTCCCGGCCCGCCACGACGTCGATCCCGAACGAGGCCAAGGTGCCTGCCCCGACGTGCTGGCGACGCGCGATCGGTGCGTCGGAGATCGCGGTCACGTCCATCCCATCCGGGATGCTCGACTGGAAGAAGCCCGATTGCCCCGGCCGCCCGGGCCCCCACGGCGTCGCCCACTCCACGCCGGGCACCGCCTCGACCGCTGCCGTGATCTGTTCGATCCCGCGGGCCAGAGAAGGAAGGTCGGGGTAGCGTGCAGGTGCGAGGGTGACCCGAGCGGAGACCACACGCTCAGTGGTGAAGCCCGGATCGCTCGACGTGATCGCCAGGAACCCTCTCCCGATCAGCACGGCACCCACCAAGAGGACCGTGGCCGTGGCCACTTCAAGCTGCACGAGGACACGGCGAATCCGATCGCCGACTCGGTCACCTCCGCGAGCCGAGCTCATAGCGGCCCGAAGATCGGAGGCCGAGATCCGGCCGGCGGGGACCGCGCCAACGAGGACCCCGACCACGGCGATCATCGCTGCCATCATAAGGAGCACCGATCCGTCGATCCGCACGTCGGCCACCACGGGCAGCTGACCCGGCACGAGAGAAAGGAGGACCGGTAGCGCGACGTTCGCGACCGCGATCCCGAGCGCTCCCCCGAGCAACGACAGCACGACACTCTCGACGATCAGGGGGCGCGCGACGCGCGAACGCGGCGCTCCGAGCGCCAACTGCACGCTCACTTCCCGTCGCCGGGTCGAACCACGAACGAGGAGCAGATTCACGACGTTGAAGCAGGCGATGCCGAGGAGGACGAGGGCCCCACCCATGAGCAGTATTACCGTCCCTCTGATCCCTTGGCTCAGAGCATCGTCGAGCGATTGCACCGCGGCACCGAGCCCTCGGTTCTCACCAGGGAACTCGGCCTCGAGGCGATCGGCGATCCGATCGAGGTCGGCCTCCACAGACTCGGGTGTCTGCCCCTCGGCGATCCGGCCGAACATACCGAAGGTCCGGATCGCCCGGCCCGTCAATACGGCGTTCCCACGAGGGTCGATCTGGCCGGCCATCATCGCAGGGGCCCACAGGTCGGTCTGTCCGCCGCCTTGGCTGGGGAACGGCTCGCGATGTCCTTCCGGCATCACCCCGACGACCGTGTACGGGATGCCCGACAGCTCCAGCGTGCTTCCGAGCGCCCCCAGCTCTCCGCCCAACCGATCCATCCAGAGTCGGTGGGAGACCACGGCGATCGGATGTCCGCCAGGGACGACGTTCTCGTCCGCCGTGGGCAGCCGTCCGACCTCGGGGTGGACTCCGAGAATCGAGAAGTACGCCGGCTCGACAAAGAGCACGGCGAGGTTCTCAGCTTGGTCGCCGCTGGTGAGCGTAAGCGTCCCGCCTCGGAACAAAGCCCCCTGCTCCAAGGTCGTCGCGCTCGCCTGCCAGTCCGTTCCATTCACGTAGGACAAGCTGAGCGGTTGGTCGTCCCGCTCCTCGATGGCCTCGTTGATCAGGACGATACGGTCCGCCCCGTCGTAGGGGAGCGGCGTGAGGAGGACCGCATCGACGACCGTGAAGAGGGCGGCCGTCGCACCCAATCCCAAGCCGAGCGTGCCTACCACCGTCGCGGCGAAACCCGGCGCCCGCAGAAGCGTCCGCACGGTGCGTCGTACATCGTCTCGAATCCCGTCCATCCCGTTCCCCTCCCTCATCCATACGTCCCAGTGTTCGCGGATCGCGGACGGCGCGAGGTCCGCCCACATCCGCAGCCACGTTCTCATCCCCACGTCCCCGTCTTCCCCGAGCGACTTCTCGAACACGCGCACCATTTCGATCTCGAAACGCCCCCGGAACTCGGCCGGATAGAGCCGCAGAAGGCGCCGATAGGTGCGCACCGCGCGTTGCTGCTCGGGCGTCATCCTCCGAGGAGCGCTTTGTCCGAAACGATCCCGAGCAGCACGGTCATGCGCTCAGCCTCCTCACGGGCCACCGCCAACCCCGTCTCGGAGATCGCGTAGAAGCGCTTCCGACCGTCGTCGTCGTCATCGGCGAGTGTCGGCGGAACCTCCTCGATCCACTTCGAGCGAAGGAGGCGCTTGATGGCGCCGTACAACGTCCCTGGGCCCATGACCACCGAGCCATCGGTGCGGTCGGCAACGTCCACCTTGATCGCGTGTCCGTGCTTCGCCCCGTCGACGAGCGCGAGTAGGACGTGGAACTCCGCCGGAGACGGACGCCCCTTCGCCGTCACGCTGTGCCCCTCACCGTCATCCCTGCCTCCGACTCGAGCATGCCCTGGGCTCTCACATTAATATCGCGTCGCGATATTGTCACGAAGCGCACGGAGGCGATCGCGGATGTGGGAAGAGAATCGAGCGGTCCTTCGTCCAACCTCGTTACCCCACGACCACCCCGATTCCGGAGCCTTCGATGTCCGTCGGTCTCTCCCTCGCCACGACTCTCCTCGCCTTCTCCCCTGCCTCGCTTCCCGAGCTCCCGGCAGCTGCCGACTCGACGTGGACACACAAGGGCGTCGTCGTCCGCATGCACGACGGTCCGGCCCGGTCGCTCGAGTGGGAGTTCTTCCTCGCCGCGCCGGTCGACGCCGTGTGGCACGCCTGGGTGACGCCCGACGGACTCACGACGTGGGCCGGCCCCGCCGCGCTGGTCGACTTGCGAGCCGGGGGCACGTGGGAAGTCCACTTCAATCCCGACCGACCGGCCGGTGAGCGCGGTTCGGATGCGAACGAGATCGTCTCCTTCGAGGCCGGGAGATTCCTCCACATCAAGGCCGGCGCCCCACTCGAATTCCCCACGATTCGGGAGCAGAAGACGGACTTCACCGTCACGCTCGAGGCCCTGGGAAGCGAGCACACGCGAGTCGTCGTGCGGCAGGGAGGCTGGCTGGACGGGGACGAGTGGGATCGTGGGTATCGCTACCTCGCGGACGCGAACGCCGAGTGGCTGAGCTGGATGGTTCGCCGCTACATCTCCGGGCCCTTGGAATGGCCGAGCGCACCGGCGAGATCGAGGCGATTCGGCCCGGTGCGGCGCTTTCCTTCTCGGACCTCAGCGGCCGATACGTGTGGGAGCGGACGGACTCAACAGGCGACGTGACCGGTGCGGTGATCGATCGGATCCGGCTGCTCGATGAGGGCACTGTTTTGGAGCGTTCTCAGCGCTTCGAACAGGCCGACGGCTCGTGGTTGTTTTCCATGACCGCCTGGTTGGACGCCCAGACGCTGGCTCCGCGAAGGGTCCACATCACCGCTCCGTCCGGCGTCATCGGCCGAGTGGAGTTCGATGGGTTGGAGGTCGAGACGGCGTACCTACAACCGTGGGGCCGAGAGATGGCCCATCACGTCGAACGCCTGGACGCTCCCGCGTTCGAGTGGGTCACGAGCGGCGGGCTCATCACGGCACTGGCGATGGTCGGTCGCGAGTCACCGGTTCGACTCGCCACCGTCGTCACCGGGCCCGGCACCAGTCTAGGTCTCGTGACGAACACGGTGGAAGTGCGTCGCGAAGAGGATCCCGTAGACGTGCGAGCCTCCGACGGGACTCGCTGGCAAGCACGACGCGCCATCGGGCCCTCGCTGGAGCTGTGGGTCCGCGACGAGGCGCCGTATCTCGTTCGCACCGACACCGGTGCGAACCGCTACGTTCTTCGCTCGTTCGAGCCCGAGGCCGGGGAGACGCGATGACGGGACGGCACTTGTGATGATGCGTTGGGTGGTGTGGGGGTGCATGGGCTCCGCCTTGGCCGCCGGATGTATGGCGGACGGCGCACCGTCGCCACACACGGGTGAAATCTCCGACTCGGCCGGCGTGAGAGTGGTCCATCACACGAGCGAGGAAGATCTGGCCGTCGTGCGCCCGGCTACCGTCCTCACGGTCGGACCCGAAACGGCCGGCGCGCCCGCGGAGTTCGGTGCGATCGTGGACGTCGCCGTCCGGTCCGACACGCTCTTCGTCCTCGACGGGATGGCACAATCGGTTTCCGTTTTCGGACCCGACGGTCACTTCCTGCGCACGATCGGCAGCCCGGGCGACGGGCCGGGTGAGCTGTCCCGCTTCGCTGCCTCCCTGCTCTCGGTCGAGGACGAGCTGTGGATCGCGGACTGGGGGCACGGACGGATCCATCGCTACGGTCCAGAGGATGAGGTGCTACCCTCGATCGCGATTCCTGCGGGGGGTACGCGCAGCTGGTGGCGCGTGGGCGGGGACGGTCAGATGTACGCGAGGACACTTCGCCGGCTCGTCAACGACAACGGCGCATGGGCCGGCGACGACAGGCTCGTGCGGGCGACCGACGACGGAGCTCTCGATACGATCTTCCGCTTCGAGTACGGAGAGACCGACATCGGGGCACCCGGTCGCCCCGCGCTCCCCCTCGTCGTGAACGCGCCGATGTGGGCCGTCCTGACCGACGGCTCCATCGTAACGACCGACCTTGAATCCAACCGGCTCTCGATGCTGGATGAGCGCGGAACCCTTCGCCAGCTCATCACCGCAGAGTCGTGGGTGCGGCACCCCCCGTCGCCCGAGGACGCGGACGCCTTGGTCTCCCTGCTCGGCGACAAGCTCGTCGCTCTGGGCGGGTCGCGCTCCACACTGGAGCAGCTCGAGGTGACCGGACCGCACGCGCTCCCCGCCCTCACCGCATTGATGCCCACGCCCGAAGGTGGGGTGATGGTGCAGCGGATGGGGGCTGCGCGCTCCGCGCATCCTCGCGTGCTGAACGCTCCCGACCCTCCCGCAGGCTGGGGCGGCCCCCGGTGGGACATGCTCTCACCGAACGGGGCCCGCCTTGCCATCATCGAGCTCGAACCTCGGACTCGATTGCTCCGGATCACGGAAGCCAGAATGGTCGGGGTGCAGCACGATCCGCTGGGACGCGAACAGGTCGTCGTCTGGGAACGACCCGTGCCGGTAGAGCGGCCGTAGTCGGACCTCGAGTGGTCCCGCCCTCGCGAGATCGCGGCGTACACCGCAACCATTTCTCCCGAACTGCGTCATTATGAGGTGAGTACGCAGTAGCGTTCGGACCGGCGAGGATCGATGGAAGACACTGGACACACCGTGGATTGGTCGAGGGCATATGCCCAGTACCGTCCCGACGTCCTGATCTTCCTGAAGGGCCGGACGTGGGGTAAAGAGGACCTGGCCGAGGATCTGGCCCAAGAGACGTTTGTGCGGGCGCTCAGCGCGCGCACTCCTCTTCGGGACCATGCCCGGATCCGGTCCTATCTCCTCCAGATCGCCAACAACGTCTTCCTCAGCCACATCAGGCGACCGTCACGCGTCACATCCGAAAGCGACCTAGGGCCCGACACGGACCTCGGAACCCATTCGGATAGCGGAGCGATCGACCCGCTGGAAGACAGCGCGATGACGGAACTCAAGGAGAGGCTCGACCTCCTCCTCGCCGACCTTCCGGAAGATCAACGAATCGCGTTTCGGTCCGGCGTGCTCGAACGCAGAACGTACGCCGAGGTAGCCGCGGAGCACGGCTGGTCGGTGGAAAAGGTGAAGAGCTGTGTCTTCCGAGCCAGGAAGACGCTTCTTCCCGCCCTCAAGGATTTCAGATGAGTACGGGCTCGAACAATCCGAGCCAGGAGAGATTGACCATGAAGACGTGTGCACACATCCAGACCGAGATTTCGGCTCTGCTCGATGGCGAGAGCGACCCGAAGACCGCGCTCGATCTACTCGAGCACGTCAGTGGCTGTCACGCGTGCGGTGCCTTCGTACGGGAGGCGCGCCGGGCTCAAGTCACCATCGACGTAGCGTTCCCTGCCGCGGATCCCGCCCTCGATGCCTTGGTCACGGCTCTTCCTCAACGCGGGCTCGCTCGCGTGCCTCGGTGGGCTCTCGCGATGGCGGCCACGGTCGTCGTAGCCGTCGGTGGCGCCCTCGTCTCGCAGGACGCCCCGGTTCGCACCGCCGCGGAGACGGCGGCCGACAACGGCATCGTCCTGCACGTCGGTACGAATGACGGCGAGATGAACGACGAGCGCTTCATCGAGCTTGCGACGGAGCTGCTCGCCGCCGATCGGCTGTACCGGGACGAGATGTACTCCGTGCTCGAAGCGGTACGGAATGGCGAACCCCGCGACGAACGCAGCACGCCTAACGAGGCCGCTCCGACCGAGGGCGGACTCTACGAACAACCTCTGAGACTGACCGCGAACGCGCTGGATTGAGCCAGCCGCGTTTCGCACCCACAACGATTCGAGCACTACACGGAATACGAGGAGCACCCATCATGTCGTCCGCACTACGCCGGCTTCCTCTGGCCATGATCGCGCTGATCGCGATGCCCGCCCTGACCTCCACAGCGGAGGCGCAGGACAGCCAAGGGTTCATCTACGGCCGGGTCACGACCGAGTCGGGGACCGAATACCAAGGCTTCCTGCGATGGGGCACCCAGGAGGGTTTCTGGGGCGACCTCTTCCACTCGACGAAGGAGGACCTGCCCTTCTACCGCTACATGGAGCGGGAGCGGGTCGACCGGAGACGGGGAAGCGGCACGAGTGTTCGGGTACTGGGCCGCAACGTGCGCGTCGAGTACTCCGGGTCCCACCAGTTCATCGCACGATTCGGTGACATGGCGTCGATCGAGCCGTACCGCCGAGGCCGCACCCTGATCGTGATGAAGAACGGCAGCGAGTACGAGGTGTCTGGTGGGGGCGACACGTCGGACCCGGTGCATGTGACCGATGCGGCGCTCGGCGAGATCGACGTCCGCTGGGATCGGATCCGCAGCATCGACTTCTCCGCCGCGCCTCGCGGCGCGGAACACGGCGCCACCCGCCTCTACGGGATGGTGGAAACCTCCGAGGGTGTCTTCGAGGGCTTCATTCAGTGGGACCAGGACGAGGGCATGAGCTCCGACGTCTTGGATGGCGAGACGGACGATGGGGACGTCTCGATCCGAATGGGCACCATCGAGAGCATCGAGCGACTGAGCCGACGAGCAAGCCTCGTGACGCTTCGCGACGGGCGTGAGTTCCGCCTCGAAGGGTCGAACGACGTGAACGAGGACAACCGCGGCATCATGGTCGAGGACGAGCGCTTCGGCCGACTGACTGTGGAGTGGGGGTCCTTCGATCGCGTGACCTTCACCGACCCGGGTACGAGCGGCCCGAGCTACTCGGACTTCCGGGCCCTGGGCGACCTTCACGGCACCGTCATGACCGAGGGCGGCGAGCAGCTGACCGGTCGGATCGCGTACGACCTCGACGAGGGTGAGGGCTGGGAGATGCTGAACGGCGATCTCGGCCAGATCAGCTTCGACATCCCGATGGCGAACGTCGCGGCGGTCGAGCCCTTCGGAAACGAGACCCAGGTCGAGCTGACCAGCGGTGAGGTGCTCGTCCTCGACGGCACGCACGATGTGAGCGACGACAACTCCGGGGTGCTCGTCTGGGAAGGCGATGACCCGACGTACGTCGCCTGGCGCGAAATCCAGCGGATCGTCTTCGACCGCTGATCACGAGGCGGCCGGGCACGGAGCCCGGCCGTCTCGAAACTCCGGCCCGCACGCCGCGTAGGGTGCCGCATGCGTGGGACGGACTCTCCGTCCCGGGGATGACGGCGACGAGGTGCGGGTTTGGACGCATTACGGAGTGATCTGAAGCAGGCGATTCGCGGGCTCTACAAAAACCCGAGCGTCTCGCTGATCGCCGTGGCGGCCCTCGCCCTCGGCATCGGCTTCACGACGGTCATGTTCTCGATCGTCTACGGGGCCCTCTACCGCGGCCTGCCTTTCGAAGGGGCCGACGCGATCATGCACCTCGAGCGGGCCAACCCGACCGAGGGCATCGAGTCGATGGAAGTCACGATCCACGACTACCGGGACTGGCGCGAGAGGCAGCGCTCATTCGAGCACCTGGCGGCCTTCTACCAGGGCACCGTGAACATCCGCGGGACCGAGCGCCCCGAGCGGTACGAAGGCGCCTTCATGACCGCCAACTCCTTCGACGTGATCGGTGTGCAGCCGATTCTAGGCCGAGGGTTCCGCGAAGAAGAAGAGCGACCCGGGGCCCCACAGGTCGCGCTCATCGGATATCAGGTCTGGCAGGATCGCTACGGCGGGTCTCCGGACGTCCTCGGTCAGGTGGTGACCGTGAACGGGGAGCCCGGCGAAATCATCGGCGTAATGCCCGAGGGCTTCGAGTTTCCCATCCTCGAAGAGGTCTGGGTGCCGCTACGGCTCGACCACCTCGCGCTCCCGCGTGGCGACGGTCAGACCATCGAGGTCTTCGGGAATCTCCTCGAGGGCTTCAGCGTCGACCGCGCCATGACGGAGTTCACCGGGATCGCCTCACAACTCTCTGCGGAGTATCCCGAGACGAACGAGGGTGTGACCCCACTGATCAAGCCGTATACGGAGGAGTTCATCGGGGACGAGGAACGGGGCATCCTGCTGTCGATGCTCTTCACCGTCGTTCTCGTTCTGATCATCGCGTGTGCCAACGTGGCCAACCTCCTCCTGGCCCGAGCGTCCGCCCGGAGTCGTGATCTCGCGATCCAGACCGCGATGGGGGCGAGCCGTTGGCGGGTCGTGCGACAGATGCTGGCAGAGGCCGGTGTGCTGGCCGCCGTCGGCGCCGTCCTGGGTTCCGTGATCGCATGGTTCTGCATCACCGCATTCGACAACGCGGTTTCCGCGACCGACCCGCCCTTCTGGCTCGACTTCAAGCTGGACGGCCCGATCTTCCTCTTCATCGTAGGCATCACTGGGCTCGGGGCGCTCGCAGCCGGCGGCGTGCCCGCCTTGAAGGCATCAGGGCCCGACGTCAATTCAGTGCTCAAAGACGAGTCGAGAGGCTCGTCCGGCATGAGAATCGGCAAGCTCAGCCGCACCCTCGTGATCGCTGAGATTGCCATGTCGATGGCGCTCCTCGTCGCCTCCGGCCTGATGGTGAAGGGCGTCATCAAGCTCAACAACGAAGACTACGGCTTCCCGACGGAGAACATCTTCACCGCCCGCATCGGTGTCTTCCCGGAGCGATTCCCGGATGAGGCCGCCCGACTGCGGTTCTGGGAAGATGTGGAGCAACGCGTCGCCCAAATCCCGGGAGTCCTTGCGGCGGGCATGACCGGGTCACTGCCCGGGACCGGATCGTTCGGCGCCCGTTTCGCGCTCGACGGAATCAGCTACGAAGCCGATCGCGACCTACCCATCGTTCGCTTCGCCGCCGTGACCCCCGGCTTCGCCGAGACCTTCGAGTTCGAGGCGCTGCAGGGACGATGGCTCGAGTCGACGGACAACGCGGAGGCGCCGGCGGTCGGGGTCGTCAACGAGTCGTTCGTCGAACGTCATTTCGGAGGCGGGGACGCGATCGGCCGGCGAGTGCGGCTGGGCAATCTGGACTCGGACCTCGAGTGGATGGAGATCGTCGGGGTCGTGCCGAACCACCGCATGGAAGGTGTAGGCGACCCGGGACAGGAAGAGATCGACGTGCCGGGTATGTACATCCCGCTCGCCCAGTACGACCTACGTTTCGTTTCGATCGTGGCCCGCGTCGACGGTGAGCCGCTGAGCCTGTCGGCCGACGTGCGGGACGCGGTGGGTGCCGCCGACGCCGACACCCCGATCTACTTCGTCCAGACGCTCAAGCAGGCGATGGACCAGAACCTCTGGTTCTACCGGATCTTCGGGAACCTCTTCTTGGCCTTCGGGCTCGCCGCACTCTTCATGGCGTCCGTCGGGTTGTATGGGGTGATGTCCTTCAGCGTGACGCACCGAGTGGGAGAGATGGGCGTGCGCATGGCCCTCGGGGCATCGGGCGGGCAGGTCACCGGCCTGATCATCCGTCAGGGCATGGCTCAGATCGCGGCGGGACTCGTCCTCGGCAGCGGACTCGCCTTCTTGGTGGCTCGCGGACTGACGCTCCTCTTGTATCAGGTCGAGCCGTGGGACCCGGCGACCTTCGGAGGGGTGTTGGCCGTCCTGGTCCTCACCGGACTCGGGGCCTCGTGGGTGCCAGCCCGCCGTGCGACTCGGGTCGATCCGATGGTGGCGTTGTCCGCCGACTAGGACGTCTCGAACGAACGACACGGCCGGCCCGCACCCTCCGCGGGCCGGCCGTACTCGTTCACTCAGCCGAAGACCTGCTCCGTGATGGCGCGGCGGTCGTACTTCCCATTCGACGTCATGGGATACTCGCCGTCGAGATCGACGACGGTGGTCGGCACCATGTACGAGGGGAGCGCCGCACCCATCGCCTCGTTCAGCGCCGCGCGGTCCACGCCGTCGCGGACCACCATAAGCGCCCCGATCTCCTCGGGCTCCGTGTCCTTGAACACCACGACGACCTCTTCGACTTCATCGAGCGAGCCGAGGACGGCCTCCACCTCGCCGAGCTCGATTCGGTAGCCCAAGAGCTTCACCTGATGGTCGGCTCGACCGAGGAACTGGAAGTCCCCCGCGTCGTCGATCCGGACCAGGTCTCCCGTGCAATAGAGCGGATCGTGGAACGTGTCGTGGAGCGGATTCTGGATGAACGCCTTCTCCGTACGCTCGGCATCTCCCAAGTATCCGTAGGCTACGGAGGTCCCCCGCACCAGGAGTTCACCTTCGGCCCCGACCTCCTGCGATAGAGCGCCGTCCTCCATGCGGACGAAGAGCTCCATATTGTTGCGCGCCTTGCCGATAGGGATAGGCCGCTCCGTGCCGGGCCGCTCGTGGATCACGTGGTAGCTGCAGTCCACCGTGATCTCGGTGGGGCCGTACATGTTCGTGTACTGTGCGTCCGGAACGAGCTCCATCCACGCGTCCACGACGTCGGGCGGAAGCACCTCTCCCGCGGCGATCACGTGCCGGAGATGCGGCAGGCTTCCGGGCTTCACACGACGCGACCGAAGGAGCATGCGCAGTACCGACGGGACGCAGAAGAAGGTCGTGATCTCACGCTCTCGCAGCCAAGTCGCCAACCGCGGGATCACGGCGTTGAGCTCCTTGTGCACGAGGTGCAGCGTGGCACCCGTGTGGAAGGCCGTGTAGAGGTCGAAGGTCGAGTTGTCGAAGTAGAGCGGCGCGTGATTCGAGATCACGTCGTCGCCTGTGAGGCCGTACGTCTCCACACACCAGTCGATGTAATCGATGATCGCCTTGTGAGGGATCATCACGCCCTTCGGAGTCCCCGTCGAACCCGACGTAAAGAGCACGTACGCCAAGTCGATCGAGAGATTCTCGCATATCACGGGCGATGTGTCCCCACCCTCGAACGCCTCGATGTCGAGCACGTGCGGCAGTTTCTCCTCCGGCACGAGTGACCGGAGCAGCGCACCGCTCTCGCTGTCGACGAGAATCACCTGGGCGCCGGTAGCGGACAGGATCGACTCGAGGCGCTGACCCGGTGAATCGACATCGATCGGCACGTAGGCACAGTCGGCCTTCAGCACCCCGAGGATCGATTGAATCGAGCGGACGCTCTTCTTCATGAAGAACGGAACCAGGCTCCCCCGGGTGGCGCCGGCATCCCGAATGGCACGCGATAGCGCGTTGGTCCGCTCGTCCACCTCGCGGAACGTGAGGACGTCGTCTTCGCAGCAGACACCCGGCTTGTCGGGGTGTTGGGCTGCCGCTTCGCTGAACCACTGATGCACGAGAGTAATCATGGCCCAGAGTGTCCTGCGACGGCCTGACAGATGCAAGGATTTTCAGTCCCTGCGAGTGCCCACTCCCTCGCATTGCCAGACTGGGGATCCCCCGTCATGATCGGTGGGCTCCCCACCCTACGGCCTGACTCGCCTTGATCGTCCACCTCCTCGCGGCTTCCCTGCTCCTCCCCGTACAAGAAGCTCAAGACGCCCCGAAGCGCATCGAAGTATCGATGGTCGACGAGGCGCCGGTGATCGACGGGGTCATCGAAGCCGAGGCGTGGGCCGACGCCGGGAGCGGCTCGGACTTCCTTCAGCTCCAACCCCGGCAAGGCGACGCATCATCGGAGCGCACCGAAGTTCTCCTGATGCAGGATGGGAGGGCGGTGTACGTGGCGTTTCGAGTCTACGACTCCGGCACACCGGTGGCCCAAATCACCAGGCGGGACGCGAACCTCACCTCGGACGATGCGGTCGGCATCACCTTCGACACGTACCGCGACCGGCAGACGGGCTACGCCTTTCTGACCAACCTGCTCGGCACGCAGCAGGACCTCCGGATCGCCGACGATGGCCGGACGGTCGACGTCGCTTGGGACGGCGAATGGCAGTCTGCGGCAGTTCGCACGGAGTACGGGTGGTCCGCAGAGTTCGCGATCCCCTTCTCAACGCTGCGGTACGAGCCCGGAGAAGACCGAAGCTGGGGGATCAACTTCGGGCGGACGATCCGACGAAACCTCGAAGTCGCGTTTTGGGCCGGACCCGTCGACGTACCGTACCGGGTTTCACAGTCCGGTGTCGTGACGGGGCTCGAGCTTCCGCGCCCTCTCAACCCCATCGAGGTCATCACCTACGGCCTGATGCGGGCCGGGACGAACCAGGATACCCAATGGGACGCGGGCGCGGACCTACGTTTGAATCCCGACCCGTCGGTGACGATCAACGGAACGGTGAACCCGGACTTCGCGACGATCGAAGCCGACCGCGAGCGGGTGAACCTCAGCCGATTCGAGCTGTCGCTGACGGAGAAACGCCCCTTCTTCCTCGAGGGCAACGAACTCTATCGGCAGCGCATCCGAACCTTCTACAGCCGCCGAATCGCCGACATTCGCGGCGGTGGGCGGGTACTCGGCAAGCGAGGGCCGTGGACGTACGCGGCCATGGCCGTCGGCGGCGAACCGATGATGGACGGGGACCCGTCCCCCTTCTACACGGTCGGAAGTTTGCGGCGAGACGTGGGACGCTCGACGGTCGGCGCGACCTGGGCGGAGCGACGTATGGACGGCGAAGGCAACGGCTCGATCGGGCTCGATGCCACCCTCTTCTTCTCCGATCGCTTCGGCTTCACGGGCCAGGCGATCGAGAGCTTCGGGATGTACGACTCCGGCACTCGAGCCTTCTTCGTGCGGCCTGCGTACGACTCTCCGACCGGCCACTTCCACGTCCGGTACACGCACATGGGCGACCGATTTGGGGACAACGTCAACGCGATCGGCTTCGTGCGCGACGACAACCGACGTGAGTTGGACTCGGCGTTCGACAAGACGTTCTGGATCGACGACGGACCGATCGAACGCTTCGAGTACGGGTCGAACTACAACATCTACTGGGGCCAGGACGGCACCCGCCGAAGCTGGCAGATCGACCAGGTCGTCGGTTTCGAGTTTCGCAATCGATGGTCCCTCGAGGTCGAACACGCGGAGGAGTTCAAGCTCTTCGAGCGGGAGTTCAGGAACCGCGAAACGGGGATCACGCTCGGCTACAACACGCGGGAGTTCACCTCTGCCTTTGGCGAGGTCGAGTTCGGTCGAGCCTTCGACTTGGACTTCATCTTGATCAGTGCCGGAGCCAGCTGGAAACCGACACCCGAATCCGCGATCAGCTACGCTCTGGACTGGCTCGATTTGGACCCCGACCCCGACGACGAAGGCACGTGGATCCACGTGATTCAGGCGAATCAGTTCTTCACGAACGACCTCTACGTGCAGGCGTTCGTGCAGACCAACAGCGCCATCGATCGGCGGGAAGCTCAGGTCACATTCGTGTACCGATACAAGCCACCGTTCGGCACGGTTCAGCTCGCATTTCAACGCGGTCGAGCCGAGTTCGGAGAGCGCTCGGACCAGGGCAACACGATCTTCCTGAAGGGGACCTGGGTCTTCTGACTCGAACCACCTCACGATCGCGGGCAAGATGCGGGGGTGTGAAACTCACCCCTTGACCGATCCGTAGAACGTGTTTAGGAATTGAAGCTGGGAGTCGCGTCCCGACGCAGTCGGCTGTGTAGGAGAGGCCGGCGGAGGCGTTGGAGGCGCGATTTTTTTTCGCCCCTAGGGTGGGGGCGAGACACACATCGAAGAAGTGAGCTCAGGAGCTCGACGATGTTCGACCGATTTACAGACAAAGCGATACAGGGGAGGCAAGAAACCGCCGCCCCGGGCATCGCTGTGCCCAACGCCAGCCTTACGAGGCGCGGCGGCGGCATCGGTCGAGCCTCGATTCGACTCGCTCAATGCCTGAGCCATTCGGATAGGCACGTCGGCCAACCCGCGTATCGGGAGCCGACACGGACATATCGCGTAGGACGGGAGGGACGAGTGCACTAAGCACGACGATCCCACGGGAAACCCCCGAACGCCCCACCTGCGCACTCAGCAGGTGGGGCGTTTTTCGTTCTCGCTCCGAAAACGTTGTTTGACATCGATGCATGCGCACCGGCGACTCAGGGCCTGCCGGCGGCGTGACGTGCCGAAGGAAACGCGACTCCCGTAGGCACCGATCGTCGTCGGTAGTGCTCGACACGCGGCTGGTTGGCAGGAGGGCTGTAGCTCAGCGGTTAGAGCGTTGCCTCCCCAACTCTCGCCCGCCTCCGAGCGGGCCGCCGGCGGAGGGTTATCGATTTCAGGTCGAAGGCGCGGGTTCGAATCCCGCCAGCCCTCCTGCCTCCAACCACGCGCCGGACTTCACGCCTGACCTCGCACGCTGTGAGGGCCGGGCGGCATCTAGGGTTTTGCGAAATGCAGGGTGGAGGAATGGCACCTCGCCGGGTTCATACCCCGGAGCTGCGGGTTCGAATCCCGCCCCTGCGACTGTGGATGGCGGGGCGCCCCAAGGGTGGCAGGGGCGTCCCGCCCGCGCCGAGAGGCGAACGATATGCTCCCGTGGCGGAACGGTAGACGCGGCCGGCTCAGACCCGGCTCCCACCTCGGGGTGCAGGTTCGAATCCTGCCGGGAGTACTGTGGCCGTGGTGTACGCGGAGAGCACGCGAGGTTGTGGTCCTCGAGGTACGGGTTCGACTCCCGTCGGTCACCTATCTGCAACGTCAGAGTCTCAACGTGTCGGCTGGCATGGGCGAGCCAGGCGGACTGTAAATCCGTCGCCTTCGGGCTGTGGGGGTTCGAATCCCTCCTGGCACA
>JBCCEZ010000056.1:0-31199 GCA_039030015.1 Gemmatimonadota bacterium
ACCCGGACGTGGGTGAAGAGGCTACCCTCGACGCGAACGACGCGTACCTCCACACCAGCGGCGCTCACTTCTTCGAACAGTGCGAGGGCTCGCTCTTCTTCACCGAAGGCGCCCAGCTGCACGTAGTAGTTCATGACCGCCTCGTCGCCTATGTCGGCGGTCTCTGGACTCTGGCGCTCGGTCTGGTCGGGCGACCGGGCCGGCGGAGGCGTGCTCGACGACGGTGACGTGTCGGTCGTCGAAACGGGGGGCGTGGGCGTATCACCGGGAGGTGGGAGCGGGCCCGCATCCTCGAGCCACGCCTCAGCATCCTCTCGAGCCTCCGTCCGCGGGTAGTCTCGTCGAAGGGTCTCCACGTAGCCCCGCGCCTCTGCTTCGTCCCCCATCGCCCACGATGCCTGGGCCAGACGGAAGATCGCGTCCGGGGTAAACCGTCCGCTGGGGTAGAGCACGGTGAGGCGACGGAAGTCGAGTTCGGCCTGGACCGGATCGACCGTGAGCCGCCCCCGGAGCCACAACGCGCGTTGACGCTCTCGACGACTCGCATCCGGCCGTTCGTCCGACCACCACGTCATGAGCGTCGCTCGAGCAGCTTCGGTTCGTCCCAACCGGGTGAGTCGTTCGACGTCCTCGAGGGAGGACTGCCCCGCGACCGGCGCGCTCCACACCAGAAGCCCCAGGGTCAGGACACCGGCCCACGCACCCCAGCTTCGACCGTCTGCGACTTCGTTCATGCTACCTCCGCGTGTACCCGCAGCCCCAAGAGCCAGCTCTCGAGGAAGTGTTGGTCCTTCGTCTTGAGACCACTCGCCTTCAGCATTCGATCCACATCGAGGAGCGTCTCGAGTGCGTGGTCCACCTCGTCCGGCGTCCAATGGCGGGCCTGGCTGACGATCCGGCGCGCGAGTCCGCGTTGGTACGGAGGCAAGACCGACTCCAGGCCGGACTGGCCCCGATCCAACGCGACGCCGATCCGTAGCAGCAAAGAGGCGAGCTGAATCGTCACTCGAACGCCCGACTCCCCCTGACCGAGAAGGATGGGCAAGGTACGCACCGCTTCGTCCAGCCGTCGCTCACCCACGAGGTCGAACCACCCCCAGAAGTCTTGTCGGGGCAGCCTCGTCCCCGCCGCGTCCACGTCCTCGCGGGTCACAGCATCCCGATCCCCGATGAACTCGGCGAGCTTCTCGATCTCCTGGGACAGGACCCCGAGGTTGGGACCGATCGCGCCCGCGAGCGCCCGAGCCGCGTCGAGTTCGAATTCGACGCCATGCGCCTCTCGAGCCCGCTCGACGACCCACCCGGGCGCGTCGGCTTCGGAGATCGAGCGGAACTCCACGGAGCGGGCGTGCTTGGCGAGCTCGCGGTAGATCTTCGCCTTCGAACCGTCCGGCACGGTGGCGCTCATGATGAGCGCGAGCCCGGGAGGCGGCGACTGGGCCGCCTTCAGCAGGACCTCACGGCTGTGTTTGGACTGCGTGATGCCTTCCACGCCCCGAAGTACGACGACACGGAACTCCGCCATCATCGGGGGCGTGGCAATCAAGGACGCGAGCGTTTCGGCATCCACTTCCGAACCCCGGATGGGGTCGTAGTTGAAGTCCTTCGTCGCGGGATCGAGGTGGGCGTCGATCAGCGCACGGACCGCTTCCTCTTTCCGGAAGTGGTCGGCGCCGTGCAGGTAGAAAGCTCCACCCAATTCGGAGCCGAGCGACGGGACGGAGGCGAGCGCGTTCACGACGACAAGGTCGCGATCTCGGCCATCAGCCGAAACTGCCCGCTAACGATCGGTCAGCGAGTACCCGAGTTGGCGCCCGCGCTGATCGTACCGCTGCGAGAGCTTGGTGTAGGGGTACAACTCGGTCTCCGAGAAGAGGTCCGCCAACCCTTCCTCACCATCCGTCTTCGAGGAGAAGGTTCCCGGAGGTGTCGTCGCGACCGGCTGGACCGGACGCGGGTTCGTCGCCACGGTCGAGGCTGGCGCATCGCCGCGCCACGCCATCACCAAAGTGGGCGACCACGCGATCGCGGTGAGGAGGAGTGCGATGCCGAGCACCGTCATCGCAGGAGCGCCGGACGCAGCGTGTGCGTGCAGCATACGCTCGTCGTCGACGTGATAGAGCCGATGCCGTAGACGCGGGCCGAAGTCCTCACGCAGTTCCGGCTCCGGCAGAGTCCGCAAGACCTCGGCGCCGTGCACGAGCACGTTCCTATACCGAACGCACGCCCCACACTCCTTCAGGTGGGCGTCGATTTCTGCCGTTTCATCTGCCCCGAGGTTCCCATCGAGGTAGTCCGTGAAGCGGCGGACGACGTGTGTGCAGTTGCAGTTCATCAACCGTACTCTCTCGGCCAGATCCCCACGATCCGGCTCACGTGCTCAGGTAGTACTGTGTGCTCTGAACAGGGTTCCCCACAATGATCGAGCCCCCGCCGGGTCTCCCCGCGGGGGGCTCGCCCCTCCCCTCCCACCTCGTCGAACTCGATGGTTCGACCCACGCGAACGATCAATCGATCATCGGCGCGATGATGTGCGCGAAGTTGTTCCGCGCCCGGTTCAGTCGGCTCTTCACGGTGCCGAGGTTACAGCCCGTGATGTCCGCGATCTCCTCATAGGTCTTCCCCTCCATCTCACGGAGGACGAAGACGATCCGGTGATGCTCGGGAAGCTGCTTGACCGCCTCCTCGACCTTGGCGCGAAGGTGCCGCTTCCGGAAGAGGTCGTCGGGCTTGTACTGAGTGTCTTCCCACTCGAGGGGCCGGTGATCGGCGTCCCAGTTCTTCTTGAGCGTCTGGAAGAGGACCAACGGATTCCGCGAGCGGTTCCGCAGCTCATTCTTCGCCAGGTTGCTCGCGATCGTGTAGATCCACGTCGAGAACTTCTTCGACTGGTCGAATCGATGGAGGTGTCGGTACACCCGGACGAACGTCTCCTGGACCAAGTCCTGGCCGCGCTCGCGATCACCGATCGTTCGATACACGAAGTTGAGAAGTCGTTGGTCGTACCGTCGGACCAGATCACCAAAGGCCCGAGGGTCGCCATCTAGGGAGGCCTGTACGACCTCCGAATCGGTCATGTCCGCCAGCCGCAGGCGATGATCCCGAGCTTCGCTCGGAACAAGCTGCAGCTCCGTTTCTTTCTTCTTTGCCCTGGCCACGCGCCACCTCCTCTGTGCGGCAAACCGCCGGTCCGGCAGATGCGCTTCCATACGCTCGGTAGGAAGTGCAGGGCTCGTGCCAACCGGAAGAACCCGCATTGTTGCTGAAGATCCTGTCCTGCCCGTCCACTGTAGAGGACGTCTCAACCGAGCCGATTAGGACACCCTGGCAGGACGCTGCCTTCTTGTCTTGGATACGTGAGGGGGGGCAGCCGGTTGCACCGGCCCCGAATCGGCGCACCGTGGCACGGAATCCGGCCCGCTAGGCGTCCGCCTCCACGACCTCGACCGGACCGACTTCGAGGGCCTCGAGCTGCCCCACCACCTCGTCCGCGCGACCGGCGACCACGATCTGGAGCTCATCGGGTCGGATGTGCCGGGCGGCAGCCCCCGCGGCTTGATCCCGGGTGACCCCGCGCACGGTGTCTCGGTAACGATCGAAGTGATCGTCCGGAAGACCGAAGACGATGAGCTGGCTCACCCGGGTTGCGACCTGCGCGGCGGTCTCCAACTGGAGGCCGAAGATGCCGGCGGCGAAGTCGCGTGCCGCGGTCACCTCTTCCTCGGTGGGGCCGTCCTGGGCCATACCGCGGAGCTCGTGCACGATCTCGCGCACAGCCGGCCCCGTCGCCTCGCTCCCAACCGCAGCGGATACCTGGAACGGCCCCGGCTGGCTGCGGAAGGTGAAGCGAGACCGGACGCCGTACGTCCAACCGTTCCGCTCACGAAGGTTCAGGTTGAGACGGCTCGTGAACATGCCTCCAAGGACCATGTTCGCGATGGAGAGCGCGTAGTAGTCCGGCGTGGAGCGCGCGGCCCCCACGTGTCCGACGCGGATCTCCGACTGTACCGAGGTCGGACGGTTCACTACGGTGATGGTGCACTGACGCGTCCGGGGCTCGACCGTGAAGTCCGGTCTGGTTCCGGGCTCGCCCTCCCAGCTACCGAAGTGCTCCCGCACCATCGCCTGGACCTCGGTCGGCTCGACGTCTCCGACGACGACCAACCCTCCTCCCCCAGGGCGATAGTTGGCGTCGGCATACCCCCGCATCGAATCACGCTGCATCTCCGCAATCGACTCGACTGAACCGTCGACCGGCCGAGCGTAGGGCACCGACTCGGCGAAGTAGCGGACGCGAGCCGCGTCGGTCGCGAGCGAGCCCGGGTCCATGGTCCGCTGACGGATGTGAGCGAGCTGCTGCTCTTTGGCACGCTCGACCTCGTCGTCGGGGAAGGCCGGCTCCAAGACGGTCTCCGCGAGGATGGCCATCGCCTCCGGGAGCCGATCCGCGAGGCACGACATCGCGACGCTCGTCCCCTCCCAGCCGCCCGCCGCGGACAGTCGGGCACCGATGCTCTCCATCGCCTCCGCAATCTCAGTCCCGGAGCGGCGTCGGCTCCCGCCCTCCAGAGCGTCCGCGGTGAGTACCCCCAACCCTGCTCGGCTCGGGGCGAGCGCCGCCTCACCCGCGCGCATGAACAGATTCACGCTCACGACCGGGAGACGACTCATACGACCCACACGGAGATCCAACCCGTTCGGCCCGTCCACCCTCGTGACGTCCGGGAAGCTGAAGTCCCGCATCGTACCCCGCTCGGGCACCTCGGTCCGATCGAGCGAACTCATCGGGCCTCCATCGGTTGGAAGGTCACCACGGCGCGGTTGTCCGGCACCAGGTACTCCGACGCGAACGCGCTCACCTGCTCGAGGGACACGGCCCGCAATCGATCCAACTCTCGATTCAGCCGTCCGGGGTCGTCGAAGTACAGGTCGAACATGCTCAACTGGTCCGCGCGCTCTGCGACCCGTTCTAGAGAACGGACGAGATCGGTCTCCGTCAGCGTAATCGCGCGATCGATCTCACTCTGGTTCGGGGCGGCGAGCGACTCGAGTTCCTCCGAGACCGCCGCCTCCAGAGCATCGAGCTCCGTGTCGGGGTACCCGGTCGCCCACACCAACATCATGGACGCGCCGGTCAGGAGCGGGTAGACGAAGACGACCACGCTCTTCGCCACCCGTCGTTCGCGCACCAGACGACTGTAGAAGCGTGATGCCCGCCCTTTCCCTAGAAGGGACTCCGCGACCTGGGCGACCGCAAAGTCCGGCGACGAGTACGGTGGGATCCGATGGCCCATGATCACTCGCGGGAGCGGGACGTCTGCGCTCACGTCGTCTCGCACCGTCGTGCCGATCTTCGGGTCGATGGTCGGATTCCCGGGAAGTGCCGGAATCGGAGCGCCCCGCTCGATGTCGCCGAAGTACCGCTTGATCTGCTCGATCGCCTCCGCGGGCACGAAGTCGCCCGCGAGTGTCAGAACAGCATTGTTCGGGACGTAGAAGGTCTCGAAGAAGTCGGAGACATCGTCCAGGGTCGCCGCGTCGATGTCAGCCATCGAGCCGATCACCGTGTGCCGGTACGGGTGGTCCTCCGGGAAGATCAGCTTGAGCAGTCGCTCTTCCCAATCGCCGTAGGGCTGATTGTCGTAGCGCTGCCGCTTCTCGTTCTTCACGACATCACGCTGGTTGTCGAGCTTCTCCTGCGTCATCGCGGGAAGCATGAAGCCCATGCGGTCCGACTCGAGCCAAAGGCTGAGCTCGAGGTCGTTCGACGGCACCTTCTCGAAGTAGTTCGTGCGATCGAACCAGGTCGTGGCGTTCGCGCTCCCGCCGACCTTCTCGATCAACTCGAAGTGCTTGTTCTTCGGGACGTGCTGAGACCCTTGGAACATCATGTGTTCGAAGAGGTGGGCGAAGCCCGTTCGGCCGGGGATCTCGTTCCGAGAGCCGACCCCGTACCAGAGGTTGGTGGCGACGATGGGGACCGTGTCGTCTGGCGCCAGCACGACCTTGAGGCCGTTGTCGAGCGTGTGACGCTCGAACGGGATCGAGAGCCCGCTCACGAAATCTCCGGCAATAAAGGAATGGGTCAGGAAGAGCGAATGATCACAGCCTACGGCCGCTCGGCCAATCGAGTCCGCAGCATATTCGGACCAAATTCATCGACGAGCATGGAGGTGGCCGCCTCGTACCCTCCGTCGAGCCGATCCTCGACGCCGGTGACGAGGGTGAGGTCGGGATCGGCGGCTCGGATGCGCGCTCGTTCGAGCATCTCGTAGGCCGTCCCCTCGCGACCGATCGCGGCCGACGCAAGCGCAGCCGCGAGCTGAGCGTCGACGTCCTCCTCCCGGAGGCGCGCGCCCGCCACCAGTTCGCCGACGGCCTCTTCGAGCCGATCGGCTTCGATCAGCTCCAAGCCGAAGACGACCCGATTCCATCCATCCTCGGGATCGAGCCGAACCGCATCGGCGAGCGCGTCGGTCGCGCGATCGTGATCCTCGGCGAGGGCGAAGCCGACACCGAGTTCGTACGCGATCTGCGGATCGTCCGGATCGAGCTCGCGGGCGGCGCCGAGTTCGCGCAGACCGTCTTCGGAGAAGCCCTCCCGGACCAGGTACGCGCCATACATGAGGCGTGTAACGGCCAGCTCGGGAGCCGTCAGAGCGGCTGTCCGGAGTGCTCGCTCCGCGTCCGCGTCGTCGAAGTAGGCGATCCCGTTGCCCGCGGTAGCCAGGACGTAGGGGTCTTCGGGCTCGAGCGCCAAAGCACGCTTGAAGCGCTCGTATGCGACTCCCTCCGCGCCCATCTCCCGCTCGGCGACCCCGAGCCAGCAGTGCACGGCGGGGTCGTCGTCGAAGTCGTCGAGGTACTCCCGCAGTAGGTCGGCCGCGCCCTCCCAGTCACCCTCGTCCATCTGGGACAGCGCCCGTTCGAGCAGTGCGTCTCGATCCATCCGTCAGCCTCCGAGCAGATCCCGTCCAGTCATCTCTCCGGGCGGCACGACCCCCATCAACCCCAAGACCGTGGGCGCGACGTCCGCGAGGCGACCCGGCGTGAGTTCGGTGACCGCCTCTCCCTTGGGATCGTATACGACGAAGTCGACCGGTTCCGTCGTGTGCGCCGTATGGGGTTTGCCTTCCGGCGTCAGCATGCGCTCGCAATTGCCGTGATCGGCCGTCACCAGCGCGACCCACTCGGGGGCGTCGTCGACGGCCTCGAGGAGCCGGGCTACGCAGGCGTCCACGGCTTCCACGGCCGAAATGGCCGCGGGGATCACGCCCGTGTGCCCCACCATGTCCGGGTTGGCGTAGTTCACGAGGATGAAGTCGAAGTCACCGGCGAGTCCGGCCAGCACCGCGTCGGTCACTCCGGCTGCACTCATCTCCGGCTGGAGGTCGTACGTGGCGACTTTCGGCGAGGGCACGAGGCTCCGCTCCTCCCCATCCCACGGCTCCTCCTCCCCGCCGTTGAAGAAGTAGGTGACGTGCGCGTACTTCTCGGTCTCGGCGACCTTGAGCTGTCGTCGACCGGCCCCCGCAAGGTGCTCCGAAAGGCCTGCCCGCACGTGCTCGGGCGGAAACGCGACGGCCACCGGCAGATCGTCGTCGTACTGCGTCATCGTCACGATCGTACCGGGCCCCGCACCTCCCCGGTCGAAGCCATCGAAGTCGGACGTGGAGAGCGCTTCGCTCAGCTGACGCATCCGGTCCGCCCGGAAATTCATGAGCAGGATCACGTCGTCTTCGCCCACGCCCGCCTCGCCGACTCCGCGAATCCCAGTCGGCTCGAGGAACTCGTCCGTCACGCCGTCGCCGTAGCTCGCCGGGAGGAAGGAGAGATCGTCGGCCCAGACATCGGCCAGGCCGTTCACGATCAGGTCGTATCCCCGTCGGGTTCTCTCCCAACGACGGTCTCGGTCCATCGTCCAGTAGCGGCCGCACACCGTCGCAATCGCCCAGTCGTCCCCGGCCTCACACGCCCTGTCCAGGGTGCCGAGATACTCGACTCCACCGGTGGGCGACGTATCCCGCCCGTCCGTGATGCAGTGTAGGCGGACCCGAACGTCCGTCGGGATCTCGTCCAAGAGGGCGAGGAAGTGGCGCAGGTGACTGTGCACGCCTCCATCGGACACGAGGCCGACCACGTGAAGCGTGGATCCGCGCTCCCGCACGAGGCGCACGCGTTGATCGAGTCCGAGCTGGTCCGCGAACGCACCTTCCGCGATCGCGTTGTCGATGCGTGCGATGTCTTGGTAGACGATCCGCCCGCCCCCGAGGTTCAGGTGCCCGACCTCCGAGTTCCCCATCTGGCCATCCGGAAGGCCGACATCCGCGCCCGAGCACGCGAGTCGCGTGGAGGGGTGATCGCGGAGCAGTGTGCGGAACGTAGGCACAGACGCCTGCTCGATGGCGTTCTCGACGCTCGGGGAGCCCTCGAAGTCCGAGGGCCCCCAGCCGTCGAGGATGATCAGGAGGACCTTGCGCATGGGTCTCGACGAGGGGAGTGCGGCGGACGCGGAATCTAACCCAGCGCTGGCCCCTGACGAGATGTTCGGCTACCCGGGAGCGCCCCCGCGCTACTCGGCCCTCATTGTGATCATCGGGTCGGTTCGAGTCCCCGCGCGGGCAGGCAGCCAGCTCGCCAGGAGTGCGGTCCCAAGGAGCACCGCCGTGACTCCGAATAGCGTCAACGGGTCGCCGGGCTCGACCTCGTACAGCTGACTCTCAAGAACGCGCGCCCCGAACACCGCACCCACGAGTCCGACGACGATCCCGCCCAGGACGAGCCGCATCGACGACCGTACGACCATCGCTCCGACCGACGACGGTTGCGCCCCCAGTGCGACCCGAATGCCCATTTCGCGACGACGGCGTGCCACGGAGTACGCGACGACTCCATAGATGCCGACGGCCGCCAGGAGGAGGCCGATGATGGAGAACGCCCCGAGGAGCATCGTCATGAAGCGCTGGGAAGCGAGTGCCCGGTCGATGACCGCCTGATGAGGCACGACATCCACGGGAACGTCCGCATCCAGTCGTTCCACGGTGGTCCGGACCGCCCCGATCAGCGACGCGGCGTTGCCTCCTTCCGCCTCGGCGACGACCTCTGCGCCGAATTGGAGACGGAAGGGTCGCTGCCGATACGCCCAGTAGATCGTCGGGTACGGCTCGGTCGCCACATGCCGCATGCGTACGTCGCCGACCACACCCACGACGGTGGCGAAGATGCGCTGCTCCCAGAAGTCGTCCATGCCCCCGCTCGTGACCTGCTTGCCGATCGGGTCCTCACCGGGCCACGTCGCCTCGGCGAACCCTTGGCTCACCAACACCACGTGTGCATCGTCCGGACCATCCTGAGGGCCGAAGAACCGTCCGCGAATCAGTGGAATGTCGAGCGCGTCGAACGCCTCGGGACTCGCCACCACGTAGCCGGCGATCCCGGTCTTGCTCAGGTCACCGTCCAGCTCGATCCGGCCGTTCGGAAGGCTCCCTCCCCCGGGGATCTCGCTCATGAGGCCCGCCGACCGGATACCGGGTGTCGCGCTCAACTCCGCGAGCAGTCCTTCGTACCACCGAGCGTGATCTTGTCCGCTTTCGTATTTCAGCCTCGACAGGGCGAGCTCCGTCGTCGCCACGTCGGACCCGTCGAACCCGGTTTCTTGATCGAGCAGGCTCTGGACCGAACGCACCATGAGGCCCGACCCGACGAGGAGTACGAGGGCCAACGCCACCTCCGTGCCGACTAGAATCCGCCACACAGGCCCTCGATGTCCGAGTGAGTTGCCCCGCCCCCCGGAGAGTGCCGCTTCCGCGTCGCCACGCGTCAGGCGTAGTGCCGGATAGAGGCCGAAGAGCAGCGTCGAGACCGCAGCCACCACCGTCGCGAAGAGAAGCACGCGCACATCGACCGCGAGTTCGTCGATCCGCGGCAGCGTGGCCGGCCCAACCGAGCGGAGGACGCGCGTCACCATCATCGCGACGCCGACTCCCGCGGCACCTCCAGCCAGAGCGAGGACGAGACTCTCCGTGAGCAGCTGTCGAACGACGCGCGAGCGGCCGGCTCCCAACGAGGACCGGATGGCGAGCTCCCGCGCGCGACTCGTGCCGCGGGCCAAAAGGGTGCTGGCCAAGTTGGTGCACGCGACGAGGAGGACGAGTCCTGCGGCGCCGAAGAGGAGCAGGAGGGGAGTCCGCGAGGCGCCGACGAGGGTCTCGCGCAACGGGGTCGCGGCGACGCCGGCGGCCAGAAAGTCCGGGTCGGCGTCGGCCTCGTCCTGGACGATCCGTTTGGTCATGGCGTCGAGTTCCTGCTCCGCAGCATCGACGGTCGTGCTTCCGTTCAGGCGTCCGACCACCCGCCAGTTGTGGGACGTCCTCGACGTGTTCCCGTGCGGTTCCGCAGCAGCCCACACCTCGGCACCCCCAGGGAAGTCGAAGTCTGGCGGAGCCACGCCGACGACCTGGGCCCGCCGACCCGATACCTCCAGAGTGATGTCCTCGATCGGCGCCCCGTTCAGTTCGTTCTGCCACAGGCTGTGCCCTACGACGATGCTGGGTGCCCCCGCAGGTGTGTGCTCGTCGGGAGTCAGGAAGCGGCCGGTGACCGGCGCCAGACGAAAGACCGTCCAGAAGTCACCGGAGACACTCGCCACGCTCGTGCGCAACGGCCGGTCGGCCCCGATCACTGTCGAGCGCCCGACCGTGTACGCGGCCAGGCCATCGAAGGATCGCGCCTCTCGCTCCCAGTCGACGTAGTTCGCCCACGCCACCTGCATCCGACCCCCTCGGTTCCCCGTCTCCAGGAAGTCGACGAGCTGGTCCGGAGCCTCGTAGGGCAGAGGGCGCAGAAGCACGGAGTACGTGACGGAGAAGATCGCCGCGTTCGCGCCGATTCCCATCGCCAACGTGACCAGACTCGTCAGGGCGAAGCCGGGGCTCCGCCGAAGGTTCCGAAGCGCGTACACCACATCCTGGATCACCCCCTGCCACATCTCCCACCTCCTCACCGCGCGATCACGGCTCTCTGTGATTTTCCGGCACTCATGCTCGATCGCGGTGCGATCGCCGAAGAGGCGCTCGGCCTCGACACGCGCATCCGCAGCGGTCCAGCCGGACCGCTCCAACTCCTCCCCACGAAGGGCGAGGTGCGAGCGGACCTCACGCTCGACGTCCTCCTTCACCGAGTGCCGCCGAATGGGGCCCGGTCTTCCTCCCTGCCGCCCGGTCATCGTCTTCCTCAGCGCGACGGATGTCCGAGGACGGCGCCCATCGCCTCGACATAGCGGTGCCAGTCCCGTACGCCATCGGCGAGCTCGGCTTCGCCGGAGGGAGTGAGGGCGTAGAACTTCGCCTCTCGCCCGGTGTCCGTCGTGCCCCATTCGGCGGAGACGAGTCCGCGCTTCTCGAGCCGGCGAAGAGCCGGGTACAGGGCGCCCTCTTCGATCGACAAGGTCTCGCGGGTGCGATCACGAATCGAGCGAGAGACGCCGTAGCCGTGCAGCGGGCCGTTGCTCAGCGTCTTGAGGATGAGAACGTCGAGTGTGCCACGGAGGAGATCGAGCGGTCGGCCAGCCATACGTGCTCCGAGTTGTACGATCTTATGCATAAGAACCTTATGCATAGAATAGGACAGCATCAACGCACCCAGGGTTGCAACCGTAGCTCCGCCCCGTAGGATCGGCGGAACCCGAGACCAACTCATTGTGGAGACCGCCGTGCGATACACGCCCTTTCGGATGGAACGCTGGCAGTCGACGTACGAGCACCGCGTCGAGATCAACCTCTCCGAGAGCGGAGTCCATCCCCTGACCGTCTCCGAACTCATCGAGCTCAGCGGACGGGAGATCGACCTCGGAAGCACACTCCTCGGGTACGGCCAGTCGAACGGCTCGGACGAACTACGCGCACTGATCGCCGACCAGTACACCGGAGCGGGCGACGACTCGGTCCTGGTCACCGTCGGAGGAGCCGAGGCGAACTTCACCTGCTTCTGGCACCTCTTCGAAGGTGACGCGAAGGCCGCGATCGTCCTCCCGACGTACGGTCAGGTGCCTGGCTTGTTGGAGTCGTTCGGCAGTCGGCTGATGCCGGTGCACCTCAGGGAGGAGACGGGGTGGCAGCCGGACATCGACGCCCTCGAGGACGCCCTCGAGGCAGGGGCCTCCTTCGTCTTGATCACCAACCCCAACAACCCGACGGGGGCGGCCCTCAGCACCGAGTCGATGAGGGCGATTGCGGACCTCACCGCCAAGCACGGGGCCTGGATCCTATCGGATGAGGTCTACGCCGGAGCCGAGACGGGTGAGGAGCGTACCCCCTCGTTCTGGGGCGTCCACGATCGCGTGCTGGTGACCAACTCGCTCTCGAAGGCGTACGGCCTGCCCGGTCTTCGTTTGGGGTGGATCATGGGACCGAGCGAACTCGTCGAAGAACTCTGGGGTCGCACGGACTACACGACCATCGCGCCGGCGTCGGTATCGGACCAGCTCGCATGCGCCGCACTCCAGCCGGACGCCCGGGAACGCATCGGGACCCGCACTCGCTCCATCGTCCGCAAGAACCTCGGCGTCCTCGAACAGTGGATGGGATCCCAGGACGGTCGCTTCCGCTATCAGCCGCCGGACGCCGGTGCGATCTGCTACACGCACTACGATGCGCCGATCAACTCGTCGGACTTCGCCGAGAAACTCCGAGTCGAGCACTCGCTCCTGATCGTTCCCGGGGATCACTTCGGCATGGATCACTACATGCGGCTCGGCTTCGGCAACCCGGAAGACGAGTTGCTCGAGGGGCTCGGGCGAATCCGTGCGGCCTTCGACGAGGTGACGACCGGGGTCGCCTAACCGCTCAGGACCTCAGGGCGTCCCGGGGTTCGATCCGAAGAGCTCGTCGGGCCGGGATCCACGAGGCCAGCGCCCCAACGGATCCGAGCACCAGGAGAGCGGAGACGAGGCTGAGCGGATCCCAGACCTGGACGCCGAACAACATCCCGGCGAGCCGCCGGCCCGCGACCAGCGCGCCGACCGTACCCAGGGCCAACCCGAGGAAGACAGAGCGCCCGGACTGTCGGACCACCATCGCGACCAACTCACCCCGGGCCGCACCCAGGGCAGCGCGGATCCCGAGCTCCCGCGTCCTCCTCTGCACCGTGTAGGCGATCACACCGTAGATCCCCGTGGCGGAGACGATCAGGGCGATGATCGCGAGCAGTGCGCCGATACCCGAGGCGGCGCGCGGACCGGTAACCGACTCGGCGAGGAGGTTCGTCATGAGCGTGAGATCGCCCACGGGCACGTCCGGGTCGTGCGCGGCGACCACCCCCGTCAACGGGGCCGCCAGCTGCCCGGGGTCCGCCTGCGCTCTCACCATGTACGCCATCCTGCGGCGAGCGCTCATCCCGTAGGGCAGGTAGAAGAAGGGGTCGCTCGTCGCGTCATAGCCGTCGTCCAGGACGTCCCCCACCACGGCGACGATTCTGACCTGGCTCGGCTCCATCCATTCGATCTGAGCGGTTGCCCCGAGCGCGTTCCCGGCGGGCCAGTACCGTCGCGCCATCTGGGCGTTGATCACGATCGGAAGTTCATCTCCGACCACGAACTCTTCGGGCAACGTGCCCTCGAGCAACGGGATCGAGAGTACGTCGAAGTAGTTCGGGGTGACGATGCGGTACTCGGCACGCGGAGGGTCCGCAGGGTCGGATTCCAAGCCGTCGATCTGAACGGTGCTGAACATGTTCTCCGTCGTGAACAGCAGATCCGACACCAACGCGACGTCGGCCACACCCGGCGTTCCGCGGAGCTGAGTCAACACGTCCGTGTGGTACCGCAGGTGATCGTCCCGTTCGGGGTAGGCCGCCGAGGAGGGACCGAGAGAGAAGGCGATCACGCCCTCAGCGTCGAAGCCCGGGTCGACCGAGACGAGTTGCTGGAACGATCGAGCGAGTAGCGCCGCCAAGACGACGAGGGTCGTCGACAGCCCGACCTGGCCGACGACGAGCAGCGTCCGGGCCGTGTCCCGGCGCCGCCCCCCTCCCCGACCCCCACTCGCGAGGTCTTCGCGTACGCTGGAGCGCGTGGCCATGAGCGCCAGCGGGAGCGAGCACGCGAGTCCGAGTGCGACCGCCCCCGCGGCGGTCATCGCGATGACGCGCCCGTCGACCGCGGCGTCGACCAACCCCGTGAAGAAGTTCGCGTGCACCGACTGCATCAGATCTCGACCGACGAACAACGCGACGGTCCCCACCGCGGCACCCGCCAAGGCCAACACAACGGATTCGACGGCGAGCTGGCGGACGAGTCGACCCGTTCCAGAGCCGAGTGCGGCGCGAAGGGCGAACTCGGATCGACGTTCCTCGCCACGAGCCAGCGTGAGGTTGGCCACGTTCGCACAGACGATGAGCAGCACTCCGAAGCCGGCGACGAGGAGCATGACGAGTGTGGGGCGTGCGTCGCCGAGCAGATATTCGTCGAGCGTGAAGGTGAGGACTCCGCGCCCTGCGTTCGAATCCGGAAATGCCTCCGAGAGCCGGGACGCGATCGCGTTCATCTCGGCCCGAGCCGACTCGACGGTGACCCCGTTCTCGAGACGGGCCACCGCGCGAAGGTACCGTGACCCATGATCGTCCCTGGCCTCGTCGAGGAGCATGGGTCGCCAGAGTTCGGCCCGCTGCCAGCTGAGCGAAGCTTCGGGCTGCCGGAAGGTGGGCGGCATGACCCCCAGGACGGTGAACGGCCGCCCGTCGATGCGGATCGACTCGCCGATCAGCCCGGGGTCCGCTCCGTACCGCCGAGTCCATAGACCGTGGCTCAGGATCACCTGAGCGGAGTTCGATCGTACCACGGACTCGACGAACGTCCCGCCCAGCCCTGCGGACGCCTCGAGCACGTCGAAAAAGTTCGGGGTCACACGGCTCGCGGCCACCCGTTCGGCGGTGTCGTCTCCCGAGAGCGTCGCGAAGTCGACGTTGTACGCCGCGATGTCCGAGAACGAGGCGGCCTCGTCCCTCCAACTCCAGTAGTTGCCGGGCGCGACCGTGGTCACGTTGTCGGTGTTGCGGCCCGTTTCCCAGAGCAACACCAGCTCGTCCGGCGAACCGTACGGGAGATCGGAGAAGAAGTGCGCGTTGGCGAGAGTGAGGATCGCGGCGTTCGCGCCCATCCCGAGGCCCAGCGTAGCGACCGCGACCGCGGTGAAGCCCGGACGGCGCCGAAGTGTACGGACCGCCCAGCGAACGTCGGATCCGATCGATGCCAGTGTGCTCATCCCCCCACCTCCCTGTGTCCTCGTCGACGTCGAGCGCAGCCGCGGGAGCCGAAGCGCGAAGCCCGCGACCTGCCTTCGGAGCCATCGCCGCGCGTCGGCGTCACCTCGATCGGAGACGCGAGCCGCGAACGCCTCGGCCAACTCGAACGTCACCGACTCTCGCTCGTCCTCCGGCACGGTGAGCCGCACGACGACCTGAGCCCATGAAGGCAACTCGGTGTCCGCGCTCATCCGCGGTCCTCGAGCGCCGGTTCGATCCCGTCCCAAAGGGACAGATATGCGTTGCGCGATGCGCGTAGCGGTTCGAGTGCTGCGTCCGTCAACGCGAAGTACCGGCGGGGTCGGGCCCTCCCGGACTCGTCGGGCGCTTCGAAGCGGGACGTCAGGAGACCCTTCTTCTCCAGTCGCCGGAGCGCGATGTACACGGCGGCCGTAGCGACCTCTCGGCCCGTGTGTCGTTCCAGCTCCGCCACGATCGGGACCGAGTACGACTCTCGCCCGAGCCGAAGAATGACGAGCAAGACCTGCTGTTCGAATTCACCCAACGTCGTCCGCACGATCACCGCCTCCCGAAAGCTAGCGTCGCTATAGTATAACACTGCTAGTCATGAGCAAGATGCCGTGTAGCCCGTGATCGACCCGGGGAGTACGATCTCGCTGCCCCACGCCGACAGCGGGTCCGACCATGATCGACACCATTCGCCACCGCCCTCACAGACACGCTCGGATCGCGACGCTCCTCTTTGCCGCTTTGGCCCTCCCTGGGTCCGTCGCGGCACAATCCGAAGCGTTCGATCTACTCGTCCGGGGTGGCCGCGTTCTGGACGGCACGGGTAATCCCTGGTTCCGGGCCGACATCGGGGTGCGCGACGGACGGATCGTCTCGGTGGGCCTCCTCCCCGGTGCCTCAGCCGAACGGGTGATCGACGCAACGGGCCGCTACGTCGCGCCGGGCTTCATCGACATTCACTCCCACGCAGACGACGGCAGCGCGATCAACGGCGGCGCCACGATCCGTACGGACGAGGTCGAACGAAAAGCCGCACCCAACGTCGTCTCCCAAGGCGTCACGACCGTGGTCGTGAACCACGACGGCCGCTCGCCCTGGCCGATTCGAGACCAGCGCGGCCTCCTCGAGTCCCAAGGCGTCGGTCCAAACGTGATGCTCATGGTGGGCCACGGCACCGTACGACGCCTCGTCATGGGCGACGACTTCCGTCGCCCGGCGACCTCGGCCGAGGTGGGTGAGATGCGGGCCCTCGTCCGCCGAGCTCTCGACGAGGGAGCGGTGGGCATGTCGGCCGGACTCGAGTACACCCCGGGTCGTTGGAGTACGACGGACGAAGTGGCATCCGTCGCCGAAGAGCTTCTGCCGTACGACGGCGTCTACATCTCTCACGAGCGCTCGGAGGGCGCGGACCCGATGTGGTTCTGGCCGAGCCAGGACGCCCCCGGGCCACCGACCCTTCAGGACGCGATCATGGAGACGATCGAAGTCGGGCGCCGAAGTGGAGTCCGGGTCGTCGCGTCCCACATCAAGGCGAAGGGCGCGCACTTCTGGGGCTCGAGTCAGAGCGCGATCCAGCTGATCCAGCGGGCTCGCGACGAGGGTGTGCGGGTCTGGGCCGATCAGTACCCGTACGCGACGTCGGGCTCGGACGGGAACACCGTCCTCATACCGTCGTGGGCGACTCGCTCACCTGAGGGCGAAGACGGCCCAGGACCCGCGGCGATGCTGAGGACGAGACTCGCCGATCCCGAGGTCGAGGCCCGCGTGAGGTTGGACATCGCCCACGAGATCCGCCGGCGCGGAGGAGCCGACCGCGTCGTGGTCTTCGAATACCCGCGCGCGGAGTGGATCGGAAAGAACCTCCAGGAGCTCGCCGATGAACAGGATGTCGATCCCGTCCAGATGGCGATCGACCTCCAGTTGCTCGGAGATCCGGAGCGGCGCGGAGGGGGACGGCTCCGCGGCTTCTCGATGTCCGAGAGTGACGTCGAGAACTACGCCGCCCAGCCGTGGGTCGCGACGGCGTCGGATGGAGGTATCGCGATGCCGGGAGACGGCTCGGTGCACCCCCGCTTCTACGGCACCTTTCCGCGGAAGATTCGGCACTACGCGCAAACGGTGGGCGCGCTCTCCGTCGAAGCTGCTATTCGATCTCAGACGTCCCTGCCCGCACGCATCATGGGGCTCGACGATCGCGGCGAAGTCCGCGTCGGCTACTGGGCAGACCTGGTCGTCTTCGACATGGAGGGGATCCGAGACGAGGCCACCTTCTTCGAACCGCACCAACACGCGACCGGAATCGACCACGTGCTCGTGAACGGGCAGTTCGTAGTCGAGGATGGAGAGATCTCGTACTCGCTGCCCGGTCGAGTTCTGGCGTCTCAGCGCGGGGCGCCGCCGAACGACTGAGGTCAGGCGCGCTCGGCCAGAGGCGCGATGAGCCCTACGTCGTCTTCGCCCACCCGGTTGACCCGCGAATCGACCGCGTGACGCTCGAAGGTGCCGGCCGGGGCCGGTCCGAGTACGTCCCCCACGTCCCTCCCCGGGACGGTCGGGGACAACCACCGCGCGTGGTCGTCACGGGAGATGACGACAGGCATGCGGTGATGAACCTCCGAGACGTCGGCGTTGGCCTCGCTCGTCAGGAGGGCGACGGTGTGTAGGGGACTCGCACCCGGTCGTCGCCACCGTTCCCAGATTCCCGCGAACGCCACGGTCCCTCCCGAAGTCGGGTGGAACCAGTACGGGACCTTCGCCGCACCCCCCTTCCCGTCCTCGGGTCGGCGCCACTCGTAGAAGCCATCGGCCGGCACGAGACACCTCCTTCGATCGAAGGCCTCGCGAAAGCTCGGCTTCGAATCGATCGTCTCGGCGCGTGCGTTGACGAAGGGGCGACCCGTCCCGTCGCTCCAACCCGGCACCAGGCCCCAGGTCAGCCGACCGGCCCTCCGTCCCTTTCGGTCTTCGGCGACCACGAGAATTTCCTGGCCGGGCGCCACGTTATAGCGGGCGAAGTACTCGAAGGTGAGGTCACCGATGTCGAAGGCCTCGACGAGCTCGTCGGCCGGCGCCGCCAAGGTGAAGCGACCGCACACGGGTCAGGGCGAGCTCGGCTCGGGCGGCCTACGGAGATAGCGACCTTCGTCGAAGCGCCGGCGGCGCATGACGAGATGTCGGCCACGATCCTCCAGCTGTCGGAAGCCGAGCAGGTGGAAGAGCTGCCGGGCGAAGAAGCGCGCCACGCGTCGATCGATGATCACCTCGTCGGTTGTTCCCGGCACCCTTCTGACTCCGGGCAACCAGGTCGCCAACCGAGACAAGCCGACCCGACGCATCCCGAGACTCACGGACATCCAGAAGGTCGAGAACTCTCGGACGAGAAAGAACCCGTCCTCGCCCTGCTCTTGGTAGAGAGGCATGAGAAGACGACCGGACTCGGCCAGGACGACCTGCCCGTCCGCGTCCTCCGCTACGGTGTCGCCCTCGCGGACGGAATCGAAATTTCGATACCCCGGACGCATGACGAAGCCGTCTCCGTCCTCCACGTCCCGCTTGTACCGCATCTCCAGCGCACGCGGAAGGGAGGCGGAGTCCGCCCCGAGAATCGATCGCAACTCGGCCGGCGCGGGCATCGCGGTCGGAGCCACGACTCCAGCGCTGCCGAGAGCGAGCCAGATGGCGGCCTCAGCTCGATCGATCGCCTTGGGCTCCTCATGCTGGCCGGTCTCCACTGTGAGCGCGACCACACCGTGCTCGCTCAGCAGGTTGAGGAGCGTGCCGTCGACCAGCTCTTCCAGACCGAAGATCATGGGGATCGGAAAGTCGTCCGCGAACGCGCGGTGCGGCAGGGAATCGGTGAAGGCCGAGAAAATGCCTCCCGGTCCGGACGTGGTGTGAAGGTCGAGTGCGTACATCGGACCGGACGCCGACCGTATGACGCGCTCGATCTCCGCGAGCAATTCCATCTGCTCGCGATCCTCGACCGTCGGCGTATGGGAGCCTCCGGCGCGCAGGTCCGCCAGTCGGGCCGCCGTCCACGCTCGGTTCAGGTCGCGATCGACGAACCGCCTGCCCTCGCGCAGGGCCGAGACGTTCCCCGCGAGCGCGACGAATCTGCCTCGAAGCTCCCCCTCACGACCCTCGAGTCGTGACAGGACCCGCAGTACGCCATGCACTCCGGCCGGCTCGTTCCCGTGGATGCCCGCAACGCACAAGAGCGTCGGTCCCGCGGGGTCTCCCACGACCTCGCCGAGGAGCCGCGCCTCGACGTCGGTTCCGTGCTCTCCTTCCGCGATCTCCGTTTCCGCCACTACTCGTCCTTCCCCAAACGGTCTCCGAGGAGGTCGTACGCCAGAGGCATGAAGTCCCGCTCGGATACGATCCCCACCAGCTTCCCTTCGCTCACCACAGGCAAACAGGAGACACGATTCTCGCGCATCAGCTCGATTGCCTCCAGGGTCGGCATCTCGGGAGACACCGTGGTGGGCTCCCGTTCCATGATCTCACGGACGGCTGGCGTCGATCCATCGACGTCCACCCCCTCCGCCATCAGGCGCAGGACGGACCGGTAGGAGACCAACCCGACCAGTGCGTGGTCGTCGTCTTCGACGAGCACGTGTCGGATCTGCTTCTTCTCCATGAGGAAGGCGACCATGTCGACGAGCTCCTCTTCATGGACCGTGAAGAGTGAGGTCGTCATGAGCTGTTCGATCCGCTCGTAGTTGACCTGCCACCCACCGGCCTCGCCGAGCTCGGCGTCGTCCCACTCGTGACCGGGCGCTCCCGCCCGTTGACGCGTGATCATGCCGGCGGTGACGGCCGCGAGGCGCTCCGACCTCGTCCCCTCGTCCCCCATGTTCCGGATCGAACGCGTGATCCAGCGGGCGCCCGTGACTCGTGCCTCGACCCGCTCCCGAACGACGCCGAGGTATCGATCGATATCGCTCGTCTCGACGCCGGCGCCCTCCAGCCCTGCGCGCGCCAGCGGGAGGCACTCGCCCAGGATAAGGTCGGGAGCGCTCCACAGGTTGCCGTCGAGCCAGCGGAAGCCGGCCTTGAGCCCGTTGCGCGCCGCCGCCAAGAAGTTCGACTTGGCCTCACCGAAGTCGAGATTCTGCCGCACGTCGTCCCACGCCTTCGCGCCGCCGAGCACCATCCCGATCCAGAAGGCGGCGTTGGCGACCTCGTCGATCACGGAGGGACCGGAGGGAATCACCCGGCACTCGATGCGGAGGTGCGGCTTCCCGCCACCGACGCCGTAGCACGGACGGTTCCACCGGTACACGGTACCATTGTGGAGCGTCAGCGCCTGGAGCTTCGGAATGCCACCCGCCTCGAGGACCTCGAACGGATCCTCCTCGACCTGACGGGTCAGCATCACCCGGAAGCGGGCGATGTCCTCCTGGAAGAGCTCGAGCACGCTGTCGTTGACCCACGCCTCGCCGAATCGAACCCGGGGCGACATATCCCGCATGTGGACCGACCCGCTGCGAGTGTCGATCGACTGCTGGAAGAGCGCGATGCGCGTCTCGTCCCAGAGGTACTTTCCGAAGAGGACCGGAGAATTCACCGCGGCACTCATCGCGGGTGCGGTCACGACCTGAGCGATGTTGTAGAAATGCGCGAACTCGTCCGGCTCGACCTGCAGATGCACTTGGAAGCTCGTGTTGCACGACTCGAGCATCACGGACTCGTGCTGTGTGAACAGCTCGTCTTGCCCCTGGATCCGGAGCTTGTACGGCTCCCCACCGCGCATCTTCGAACACGCCTCATTGAGGGCGTAGTACCGAGCCCGAGGGGTGATGTTATCGAGCGTCACATCGGACTTCGTCAGCGTCGGTAGAATGCCGGTCAGCGCGATCTCCGTCCCCACCTCGGCCGCCGCCTCCCGCGTCTGGTCGACCAGCTGATCGACACGCGCGTGGAGGTCGGAGAAACACTGCCCCTCGAGGACTCGGGGCTCCACGTTGGCCTCGAGGTTGTACAGGGCCAGCTCGGTCGTGAACGGGCCCTCGACCCGCTCCAGGATCTCGAGTGCGGTCGTGGCCGGTCGAAGCGCTCGATTGACGAGGAAGAGTTCCTGCTCTGCCCCGATGCGACGGATTCCGGTTTCGAACAGACCGTCGTCCAACATCCGCTCCAGCGCCTTCACGTCGCGGAGGAGTGCCTTCGTGTAGTTCCGAGTGTCCGCGGGCGTTCTCGCCTCGCCTGAGATGTCCTGACCCACGTGGTTACTCCACGAATACCGCGATGTCGTCGATGGGCTTCTTGCTGATGTCCGGTACCGTCGCGGTCTCGTCGGGATAGCCCGCCACCAAGATCAGGAAGGGCCGTTCGTTGTCCGGTCGCCCCAGAAGTCCGTTCAGGAACTTCATCGGCGACGGCGTGTGGGTGAGCGTCACCAATCCGGCGTGGTGCAGCGCGGTGATGAGCATCCCCGTCGCGATGCCGACGGACTCGGTGACGTAGTAGTTCTTGGCCTTCGTACCGTCGTCCATCATCTCGTAGCTCTCCGCGAAGATCACGATGAGCCAGGGGGCGCGCTCCAGAAACGGCTTGTGCTCGTCCGTGCCCAGGTGCTCGAGAGCGTCGAGCCACTCTTGCGGGGCCTTCCCATTGTAGAAGGCGCGTTCTTCGATTTCGGCCTCTTCACGGATCTTCGACTTGATGTCCGCGTCCCCGACCACGACGAACCGCCACGGCTGACGGTTGGCACCGTTCGGCGCCGTCCCGGCGGCCAGGAGGCACTGCTCGATCACGTCTCGGGGTACGGGTCGGTCGGAGAAGTCCCGCACCGTCCGACGACGGCGCATCGTGTCGAGGAAGCTCTGCGCGGCCTCGCGCATCTCATCGACGGGGAGTTCGCGATACGTGCTCAGGGGGACGAAGTCTGCTCGCGGCATGGGTGACTCTAGAGCCAGGAAACGGTGAAGCGTTACCTGCTGAGTCTAGCGTGAAGCGCCACCCATGGCACTCCCGGCTCGGACGCTGCCAGAACCCGCTCCGGAGGGAGGTTCAGAGCCTGAGAGAGGACCCGAACATTCACCAATCCGATGATGTGGGCGTCGGTGAGCCGAATCCGCGCCCAGTCCCCCACCGGGGTGGTCCGGAAGCCCTGATAGACCTCGGCTAAAACCCGGGCATCGGCTTCGTCACGCACGGGTACGTGCAACGCCGCGGGTCCGACGCGATATCGGGCGGCGAGCTCCGCCCAGGATTGCCCCGCGCTACGAAGCGCGACCAACGCCTCGGGCGAGACACCCGCCCGACGGGCCATGAAGAGGACGACCGGAATCTCCGCCGCGGCGATATCCCAGTCGCTCAGAATCGCGACCTCGTTGGCAGGGAGATTGAAGAAGGAGGCAACGGACCGGAAATAGTCCGCGCGCGCGGCATCCTGTGCCGCCAAGCCTGTTCCAAAGAACAAGGCCATCCCCAGTCCTAGCGCCACTCTCCTCATGAAGCCGCTTCTTGCCTCCACGGTTGGAGTCCGAGCCTCACAGTATGCCTGTCCGGGATTCACTACACCATACGTGCCAGAAGGGCAGAAAACGTCACAAAAAGCGTGGCACGATCCTTGAACTATTACACAGCGCCTCAATGGGGGAAGTGACCGTGTACCATAGGGAGGCAGTGATGAACGGCGATGAAAAGAACAAAGAAAGAGAGCTCCGAGAGGAACTCGTAACGCACGCCGAAGAGTCCAGCGTCGAAGAGCATGTTGTCTTCGACTTCTCGGGCACCGAGCAGGCGAACGTCGAGGATCTGTCCTTGATCCTGACCGCACGTCTCATGTCGGCGCCTACCGATAGCGTTTGGTGTCGCTCCATTCCGCTGCGAACCGCACGGATCCTGGAGTATCTGCGACTCGATCACCTCTTCCGGCAGTATCCGGAAGGCGAGGGTCCGCTGAACTGACATGAACAAGCGCCCAGGGCGAAGGCCCCGGTCCGCACCACGTCGGACCGGGGCCTTTCGCGTGTCCTCAATTTTGGACAACACCCTCCGCTGAGCCGCGGGCCAACACGCCCTCCGCCAACTCCCTCGCGGCGGCCACCGGTGATTCATCGCGTTCCATCGCGCGTTTCAAAATCGTTTCAATCCGCGAGCCGATTCCGCGCACCCGTGCCTCTGCCGTCGGAACGTCGGCACCGAGGTAGAGGGATGTGAAGGCCATCGCGCCGCCCCCGTTGATCACGTAGTCGGGAGCGTAGACGATCCCCCGCTCGTGCAACGACGCCGCATCGGCTGGCGTGGCGAGTTGGTTGTTTGCCGCGCCCGCGACGATGCCCGCGCGCAGCCGCTCGATCGAACCGCGGTTGAGCGTCGCGCCGACGGCACACGGGGCGTACACCTCGCACTCGGTGTCCGGCACCTCGTCGAGGGGTACGACGTGACCACCGTACCGACCCGCGATCGTTGTCGCGGCCTCCGTGGCTAGGTCGGCGACGAGGAGCGCGGCCCCTGCGTCGGCGAGTCGACGGACGAGGTCACCTCCGACTGCCCCCACGCCCTCGACCAGGATCCGCCTTCCTGACAGATCGTCCGAGCCGTGCACGTGTCGAACGGCTGCTCGAATGCCTTCGAAAACCCCGAGCGCGGTGAAGGGAGACGGATCCATCGGACCCTCGGTCCGACCATGCACTCCGATCACGTGTTCGGACACCTCCGCGATCGTCAGCATGTCTTCGGTGGTGGTGCCCAGGTCGGCACCGGTTCCGTACCGACCGCCGAGGGAGTTCAGGATCGCCCCGTAGCGATGCAGCAATCCGCGGCGTTCCTCGCCGTCCAAGGGCCGAGGCACGGCCAGAACCGTCTTGCCTCCGCCGAAGGGGAAGTCCATCGCGGCCCACTTGTACGTCATGCCTTCACTGAGGCGGAGCGCATCGCGGAGTCCGTCCTCGGGGCGCTCGTACACCTTCATGCGACATCCGCCGGTCGCCGGACCGAGCGTGTCGTCGTGGAGCGCGATGAAGATCCAGGTCCCGGTCGGCTGGTCGCGGCGGACCAAAACGCCCACGCCGTCCCAGGGTTCGAGGATGTCGAAAAAGGTCATCCGGTTACTCGGGGGAGCGGTGTCCCCCGAGCCCGGATCAGCCCTCGTCGGGGGTGAGGAGGAGTATAAACTCCTCCAATTCCTCCGTCGATCGACTCCCTCGTACCACGACCCACTCCTCGTCGATCTGCGCCATCGCCTCGTTCTCACCCTCCGCCAAGACGCCGAGCACATCGGGCTCGACCTCCGCCTCCAGGCGGTAGACGTGAATGAGCGTGCCATCGCTCATCCGCTGCGTGATGTGCGATCCGAGATACACCGTGCCCTCGGCCGGGAAGTTCGCCACCTCGACGACGTCGAGTCCCGGAATCGATCCGGGGGCGAGAATCTCCAGTTCGACGTCGTCGTCCGAAGCATTCCCCCTCGAGGCCGACGCCTGGTCGAGTGCGGAGGTGATCGCGACGGGTGAGTCGGACCGACGACGCTCTCGCGATTCGTCTTCCTCGGGCTCCGCCGCCGCCACTTCCGTCGACGCGGCGCCGGCGCCCGCCTCCGGATCGGCCTCCGTGACTTCGGTACGCTTCTGCTCTTCGGCGACGCCGAGGTCCGCAAACGCGTTGGCAGGCAGGCCGGCGCCGGACAGCAGACTGTCCGCCAGCCGCGCCGGAGCCAGAAGGTCGGAGACGTTCCCGGACTCGACGGCGTCCGTCGACGCGGCATCCGTGGGCGCAGGTGCGGCCGCCACCACGTCCGAGGACGTACCGACCGCGACGACTTCGTCGCGAAGCTGCGTCTCTTCCTCCGCCACGGTCGGCGCAGCCTCCAGGGCCGGCGAAGCCGGGGCCGCGGCGACCTGACGTTGAACAGCTTCTGCGGGAGCTGCTGCTCGGGTGGACGTCGCCGCCTCCGCCGCTGGCGCAACCAGACCCTCGATCTCCTCGACAGCGGGCTCCTGCTGGGAAGCATCCGCGGCAGTCGCCACGCTCGGCACCCCGGCGGTCTCGACCGGCGCATCCCCGCTCCGCGACGCTTGGAAGGCCTCGCTCGACGACAGTGCGAGTTGACCATCCCGCAGGGCCCACCCCGTCCCGACGGCGAGGACGACCGATGCCGCCCAGCCCATGCGGTACATGCGCACCGAGATCTTCGACGGTGCCGGTCGTGTACGCTTTACGTACGCCCGCAGCTCCTCGAGACTCGGCAGCTCGACCGTCGGCGACGCCTGCGCCAAGATCCCGTGCGCTTCGGACCGGACCGCTCGCTCGATCTCCAAGCGCCGCGCCCACTCCGGGTCTTCATCCAAGAGCCTCCGAATCCGCTCCGCCTCCGCAGGCGGATACTCGTCGAGCGCCCCGTCCAAATAGGCGTGAAGCGCGCCCTCATCGACGTGCGACATTCGCCTCCTCCCTTTCCTGATACGCCTTGGCCAACCGCTTCCGGGCACGAGACAACGTCGTGCCCACGGCGCCTACGGCGAGATTCAACTGTCGTGCGATTTCGGTGTAGCTCTGCCCCGCGTCCCACAGGAGCAGTGCTTCCCGGTCCTTCTCCGAGAGCGCATCCAAGGCCTCCCGAACGGCGGCCCAGCGCTCTTGTTCGTCCAGCTTGGCGTCCTGGGTCTTGGCCGAGGACTCCCGTACTTCAGCCTCCGTCTTGAGCAGCACGAGGTGCTTCTTGCGCCGGATCACGGTGCGCGCCTCGTCGCGGGCCAAGTTCGCCGCGACCTGAAAGAGCCAGGCCCGCGGTTTCTTCGGTTCGTGTTGAAGCGCACGTACGAAGGCTTCCTGCGCCAAATCACGGGCCCGCTCCGCGTCCCACACCTTGCGGTGCAGAAAGCGAACGAGCTCCGGAAAGGTCGTTCTATATAGGTCGTTCCAATCGATGGAACTCATGGCCAGCTCCGGTTGCTTGCTCCCTCACACTACAGTCCGTCGCCCCACCCACAACGTTCCTGCGTTCGGACCCTATGACGGCCGAGCACAAAGTCCTTGCACACGCCCGGGCCCCGCGATTCCTTCTACGTGGAACATATGTTCCTACGAGCTCGAAACGGCATAGCCCCCCCGCGGAGGACGTGGTGAAGATCGTGGTACTCGGCGGCGGTCGTGTTGGTGGCGCGATCGTCCGTGATTTGGCGGCAGAGGAGGACTTCGACGTCCTCGTGGTGGACCTGGATCCGGTGGCCCTCGAACGCATGACACACGTCGGCGCGGACGGGGTCGTGGCAGACTTGTCGAAGCCGGACACCGTCTCCAAGGCCGTGAAAGACGCGGACCTCGTGGTGGGCGCGGTGCCTGGCTTCATGGGATACCAGACGGTCCAACGTGTGCTCGAAGAAGGGCGCCCGATCGTGGACATCTCGATGTTCCCCGAAGACGCCTTCGGTTTGGAGAAGCAGGCCGCCGACGCCGGCGTCCCCTGCTTTTTCGACTGCGGCGTCGCGCCGGGTCTCAGCAACATGATTCTGGGGCGGACGCTCGAGGAGATGGACGAGACCGAGTCCTACATGTGCTTCGTGGGCGGTCTTCCGATGCAGCGGAGCTGGCCGTGGGAGTACAAGGCCCCCTTCTCTCCGGCCGACATCATCGAGGAATACGTGCGGCCCGCGCGGATGCGGCGAGGCGGTAAGGAAGTCACGAAACCCGCGTTGTCGGATGTCGAGCTGTTGGACATCCCGGGGATCGGATCGCTCGAGGCGTTCCACACGAACGGGCTCCGTTCCCTCCTGAGCACGGTGAAGATTCCGAACATGGTGGAGAAGACCCTCCGCTATCCGGGTCACGCGGTGCGGATGAGGATTCTGCGCGAGGCCGGCTTCTTCAGCGACCAGGAGATTCAAGCGGCGTCGGGCGTCGTGCGACCACGCGATGTCACCGAGGCTCTGCTCTTCGACGAGTGGTCGTACAACGAGGGTGAGGAAGATCTCACCGTCATGCGGATCATCATCGAGGGCGTCACGAACGGGAAGCGGGTCCGGCACGTCTGGGACCTCGTCGACACGTACAACGTGAAGACGGACACCATGTCGATGGCTCGGACCACCGGGTACACGTGCACGGGCATGGTCCGGCTCTTGGCTCGCGGCGCGTGGAACGAGCCCGGACTCACGCCGCCCGAAATCGTCGGGAAGAACCCCGAGTGCTTCCACGCCGTGCGCAGCCACCTCAAGCAGCGCGGCGTGCTGATCGACCGTCACATCGAAGAGCTCGAGTAAGGGCATGTCGGCCCCCGGTCGCATCCCCGCGCTCGTGACGGGCCACGGTCCCCTCGTCCTCGGCGCAATACGAGCACTCGGCCGTGCTGGAATTCCGACGTACGTAGGATCCGCGCGGTCGGGGTCGGAGGCGGCGAGCCGTTGGTTCCGCCCGGTACCGGGCTCGTGGTCGGACGATGCATCCCTCGCGGAGAATCTCGTCCAGTGCGGGATCGACCAGGCGGTACTGATCCCGACGTCCGAGTACGACGCGATCGACGCGGCGGAATTGACCGGCCCGCTGCGCTCACGCTTCCCGACCAGCTCCGCCAGCGCGGACACGTTGCGCCTCTTCGCGGACAAGGCGCTGGCCCGCGACCTCTTCGAGGATCACGGCGTGCCCACTCCACGAACGTGGGAAGCCGGGCGACTCGAGGGGCCGGATCGCCTCGATGACGAGACGCTCGAGCACGTCTTCCTCAAGCCGCTGGACTCCGGTCGCTTCTCTGGAGCCTTCGTGCGTAAGTCACTCCGACCATACGGTCGACAGGCGATGCTCGACGCCGTGGCGGAGTACGGCAGCCAGGGCCACACACTGATGGTCCAGGAGTACATCCCAGGTCCTCCGTCGAATTCGTACCTCCTCGACGGATTCATCGATCGACACGGCGAACTGAAGGGACTCTTCGTCCGCCGTCGGATGCGGCAGTACCCGATCGACTTCGGGAATAGCAGTGCAGTGCGAAGCGTGGATCGGAGCGTCACGTCCGAAGCCGAGCGAGTCCTCGTTCCCATGCTCGAATCCGTGGGGTATCGAGGAATCTTCAACGCCGAGTTCAAGCAAGATCCGCGAGACGGGGTCTTCAAGCTCCTCGAAGTAAATGGCCGCACATGGCTGTATGCCGAGTTCGCCTCTCAGTGCGGTTTCAACGCGCTGGAGATGGCGTGGCGAGACGCGCAGGACCTCGAGGTCGAAGCGCTGGGCGAGTACACGGTGGGCAGCACAGTCATCCACCCGTACTACGACATCTTCGCCGGACTCGAGTTGCGAGCCCGAGGTGAAGCACGCACCCGCGACGTCGTCCGATCGTGGATCGGGGCACACCAGCTTCTCTTCGCATGGGATGACCCGCGCCCCTCGATGATCGCGTCCGGTCAGACGTCGTGGGGATGGCTCGCGCGGCGGCTCAACAAGCCCGTCGGCTTTCCGTTGCGGCGAATCTTCACCGCGTAGACGTCAGCCGCCCGGCGGTACTCGAAGAATCGGGTACGCCCCACCCTCGATCGCGTCGTCCAGGATCGCCCAATTCGCGAATCCGTCGTCGGACCGCGCCTCGAGCAACGAGAAGACGAGCCGGCCGAGGGGCTGATCGACCGCCACGGCCACGGTGCCCTCGGGCAACACCTCCATCGTCGCCTCCCACGATCCGTGCAGCGTCCGCTCGTTCCGACCCTGGAATGCGCGCGAAGCCACCGTAGTCGAGTCCATCAGGAAGCGCTCGACGCGCACCTGTGACCCGACCGGAGCCGGAGTCGTCACCACGCCGTGGGCGCGCAAACGCACCAACGCATCGGCGGCCTCCGGAAGTATGTAGTAGCGCTCCGGCGCGAATTCCGTCTCGGTCGGAGCGAAGGTCCCGTACTCGTACATCGACTCCGGGTTCACCGCCTCCAGCCGCCGAAGAATGACCTCACCCGTCTGGGGGTGCCTTTCCTCCGCAACCTCACCGAGCAGGATCGTCACCTCCTCCGGAGACCGTTCGAACGTCGCGCGGGTCGCGAGCTCATGCCCCACGAGCGACGTGTTGTCCGCCTCCGCCGTAATCGTGCGGATGTCTCCCGCTCGTTCTTGCGCGAAGTCGAGGATCTCCTCGACGAACCAGAGCGTCGCGAAGACACGGTCTTCGAACGTGTCGTATGCGTACGCCTCGCTCAGGATGGCGATGCGGTTTCGAAGCCCGATGTAGTTGTTGTTGAAGCGGGGCCGGTGATCGAAGGTGTACCACCCCGGCCGCCGTGGGCTGTGGTTTCCGTAGTAGTAGTACTCCCAACCGTGTTCCTCACGGATACGATCGGTGACCGTCGGGAGCCACTCCTCGCGAAGGAGGTTGTCGATCGCCTCGGGCGTGTTCGGATGCAGGGGTGGCGAGTACGTCAGGTGGTACGCATGCCGGGTCCCGTTGGTCGTATGGAGATCGACCCCGACGTGGGGATCGTACGCCGTCATCATCGCCGCGAGCGAGCGTGCCTCAGGAGAGTCGAGCTTCATGTGGTCGCGGTTGAGGTCGAGCCCCTGAGCGTTGGGCCGCTGACCCATCCCGGCGATCGGACCGTGCTGTCGAGGACGGTTCCGCAGGTCGATACGCTCGTTGCCGTCCGCGTTGTAGATCGGCGCCACCAAGAGGACGAGATCGTCCGTCCACGAGGGGTACATCCCTCGCGCGTAGTCTCGGAGGAGCATGAGGAGTGCTTCCTTCCCGCACACCTCGCCCGCGTGGATGTTGCCCTGCAAGAAGACCCGAGTCTTCCCGGTCGCGAGCACGGCCTCCGGAGATGCATCCGGGGCGCCCAGCACGAGCAGAGGGAGCGCGCGCCCCTCGTTCGAATATCCGAAGGTCGTGAGGTGGATGTCATCCGAGAGGCTCGCGAGGGCCTCCGACATCTCCATCACGTCCTCGTACTGGCTCGTCTCGACGAAGTTGGTCCGCTCGGCTCGGGTCAGCAGGTCATCGAGCGATTGAGCGAGAGCGGGCGGAGTCGTGACGGCGAGGGCCGTGACGGCGATCGCGAGGCGGCAGAAGAAACGCATGGGGACCGGACGAAGGCGATGAGGCCGCGCGAACCGCGGCGATCGGCCAAAGTAGTCGGGCCGAGCCGATGCGTATAGCTTCCGGCGCCCCGAAGACCGCGGCCCCCCTCGAGCCCCTTCTGTGTCGACCTCGCTCCCGATCTTCTACGACTGCCTCAACTGCCCGTCGTATTGCTGCACATACCCTCGTATCGCGATCACGAAGCGCGACATCGCGCGGCTCGCGAAGCACCACGGGTTGAGTGAGAAGGATGCTCGGGAGCAGTTCACCAAACCGGGCTGGACGTCACGTGAGCGTGTCCTCCGGCATCAGAAGGACGAGGTCTACGGAAGTGCGTGCCGGTTCCTCGACCTCGAGACCCGACTGTGCACGGTGCACGAGGTGCGTCCATCCGTGTGCCGGGGCTATCCCGACGGGCCGAATTGCGGCTACTACGTCTTCCTCATGGCGGAACGACGAGATCAAGACGACCCCGAAGCCGTGGCGCGTGCGTACAACGTGCCGGGCGAGTTCCCGCGCTTGAAGGAGGCGTGGGAAGACGACGGGTGACGACCGAAGGGCCTTCGGTCCGGCGATCACGGCCCCGGGGCCGACGGGATTCGGATCTCGAAGAACACGACGGTCCACCCCGTACTCTACGTACCGACGCCCACCACCCCGAGGAGCTGAGTCATGTCCGTCGTCTTCGCATTGCCTACGGGCGACCGCGGGCAAGTGCTTTGCAGGCGAGCGCCTTGTGGGCGAGCGCCTTGCGGGCGCGCGCATTGCGGGCAAGCGCAGTGTAACAATATGCGGGCGAGCGCGCTGAGGGCGGGCTAGTGAGGCTCTACGCTCAGTACGTCATACGTCGTACATCGTATGGGCCAGCGCTTTACTGTACGGTAGCCTACGGGCGGACCTGATGGCTGACATCAGCAGGAGTATGCTTGCGCTG
>JBCCEZ010000057.1:0-30725 GCA_039030015.1 Gemmatimonadota bacterium
TCGGCATCTTGCTGTTTATCCTGCGGAAGGCCGCATGGGGCCCGATTCTCGACGCGGTCAACGCGCGAGAGCAGGGGATCCAGTCGAAGATCGATGCGGCCTCCTCGGCGAACGAGGAAGCGGCTCGCCTTCTCGCGGAACACAAGGAGCAGTTGGCCGACGCGCGTCGTCAGGCCAGTGAGCTCATCGCGGAAGGCAAAGCCGCGGGTGATTCGGTGCGGAAGGAGATCGAAGAGAAGGCTCGCGTCGAGGCGCAATCGATCGTCGATCGGGCTCGCGCCGAGATCGAGCGCGAGCGTGATGCCGCCCTCGACGCCCTGCGCAAGGAATCGGTGGAACTCGCGTTGGCGGCCGCCTCCCGACTCATGCAGGAGAACCTCGATCAGCCCAAGGACCGTCAGCTCGTCGAGCGGTACTTGAGTGAGATGGGGAGCGGGAGCGCCTGATGCGCGACGAAACTGTCGCGAAGAACTACGCGGAGACGCTGTTCGCGCTCGCGAGCAAACACGGGTCTCTCCAGGAGTTCGGGGACGCGATCGGCACGGTCGCGTCGCTGGTGGAGACGGATAAGAAGTTCCGCCTCTTTCTCGAGACCCCGCGCATCGAAGACGACGCGAAGAAGGCCGTGGTGAAGAAGGCCTTCGGGAGTGCTCTGCCTCAGCTCGTCGTGAACTTCGTCCTCGTGACGATCGACAAGCGTCGGCAACGTCTGCTTCGGACGATCTCTCAGCAGTACCACGCGCTGCTCGATGCCCACATGGGCCGAGAGCATGTGCAGGTGACGGTGGCGCGTCCCCTCGACGACGCTGCGAAGACGATGGTGGCTCAGAGGTTGTCCGCCGCCCTCGGAAAGGAAGCGATCCCCCACGTTCGCGTGGAGCCCGATATCCTCGGCGGGATCGTCGTTCGAACCGGTGACACGATTTACGACGGATCGGTCCGCCGCCGCCTCGACGGAATGCGTCGACGGCTGCTCCAGGCCGAGCTGCCCCAGGCGGCCGACGCCTGACCCGACCCCACATATAGGATCACATCAAGATGGCCAACGACTCCCAGCTCCGCGCCAGCGAGATCAAGGACGTACTGCTCAACGAGATCGAGCGGTACGAAGACGAGCTCCAGGCGGAGGAGATCGGTGAAGTCCTCGAGGTGAAGGACGGTATCGCGCGCATCTACGGCCTCACGAAGGCGATGGCCTCGGAGATGCTCGAGATCACCTCCTCCGATAGCGGTGATACGGTGACCGCGCTGGCGTTGAACCTGGAAGAGGACAACATCGGTGCCGTCATCATGGGTGAGTGGACGAGCCTGCACGAAGGCGATCAAGTGCGCCGGACGGGGCGCGTGCTCGACGTTCCCGTAGGGGCCGGCTACCTAGGCCGTGTCGTGAACCCGCTTGGCGAGCCGCAGGACGGCCATGGACCGATCGACGGCATCGAGGGCAACCGCCAGATCGACATCGTTGCTCCTGGGATCGTGAAGCGTCAGCCGGTCGGTGAGCCGATGCAGACCGGCATCAAGGCGATCGACTCGATGATCCCGATCGGTCGGGGTCAGCGCGAGCTGATCATCGGCGACCGCGGCACGGGCAAGACCGCCGTCGCCGTCGACGCGATTATCAATCAGAAGGATACCGACGTCATCTGCATCTACTGCGCTGTCGGTCAGCGAGCGGGTAAGGTGCGGAACGTGGTGGAGACGCTGCGTGAGCACGGCGCGATGGACTACACGATCGTCGTCACCGCGAACGCATCCGACCCCGCACCGATGCAGTACATCGCCCCGTATTCCGCCACGGCACTTGCCGAGCACTTCATGTGGCAGGGCAAGCACACGCTGGTCGTGTACGACGATCTATCGAAGCAGGCTCAAGCATACCGCCAGCTCTCGCTGGTGCTCCGCCGGCCTCCGGGACGCGAAGCGTACCCGGGTGACGTCTTCTACCTGCACTCGCGCCTCCTCGAGCGGGCTTCCAAGCTCTCGGACGAGCAGGGTGGGGGATCGCTGACGGCTCTGCCGATCATCGAGACACAGGGCGGTGACGTCTCGGCGTACATCCCGACCAACGTCATTTCGATCACGGATGGCCAGATCTTCTTGGAGCCGGACCTCTTCAACTCGGGTGTCCGCCCCGCGGTGAACGTTGGTATCTCCGTCTCCCGTGTGGGTGGTGCGGCGCAGATCAAGGGAATGAAAAAGGTCGCCGGCCGACTGCGTCTGGACCTCGCGCAGTATCGAGAGTTGGAAGCATTCGCGCAGTTCGGCTCCGACCTTGATGCCGCGACCCAGCGTCAGTTGGCCCGAGGGGCCCGGACCGTCGAGATGCTCAAGCAGCCTCAGTACCAGCCGATGGCCGTCGAAAAGCAGGTCGCCGTGATCTACGCCGTGACGAACGGCTACCTAGACGACATCGAGATCGATCTCGTCCGGGCGTGGGAGCGAGGCTTCCACGAGACGATGGGCGCCAAGCACCAAGACATTCTGGACGGCATCCGTACGGGTGGTCAGCTCACGGACGAGCTCACGGAACAGCTCGTCTCGGCGATCACCGACTTCAACGCTGCGTTCGCCGCTGACCATCAGCCGGCCGGCGCGTCGGCCTGACCGACACCACTCCGGACCTCTAGAGGAGAGACGACGTGGCAGGTGACGCCGAGGTAAAACGCCGAATCAAATCGGTGGAGAACACGCGCCAGATCACGCGCACGATGGAGCTCGTCGCAACGTCGAAGCTCAAGCGCGCGACGGATCGGGTGCACGCCGCGCGCCCCTACGCGGACGCGTTGCACGAGATCGTGGGTGGGCTCTACTCCCCGGAGCTGAGCCAGCAGTACCCGATCCTCCGTCGGCCGGAGTCGGTGGAGCGGGCGGCCGTGCTCCTGCTCACGGCCAACCGCGGCCTCTGCGGTGGCTTCAACTCGAACCTGATCAAGCAGGCTCGGACGCTCATGGAGGATCTCCGCGGTCAGGGGATCGAGACCGAGCTACACATCGCCGGGAAGAAGGGCGTGGCCTACTTCAAGTTCCGGGGTGAGGAGATCGCGACTCAGAACATCGACGTCGGGGATTCGCCCACGTCGGACGATGCGGAGCGGATCGTGGCCCCTGTTCGTGAGCGCTTCGAGAACGGGGACGTCGACGCGGTCTACCTCGTCAGCTCGAAGTTCGTCTCCGCGATGTCGACGCCCCCGCACACGCGGGATCTCCTCCCGGTCACGGGGGACGAGAACGCGTCGTCCGCCGACGTCTACATCCTTTCGCCGAGCGGGGACATGATCCTCGAGCGGATTCTTCCGGCCTACATCCGGAACGCGGTGTACACCGCGTTGGTGGAGAACGCCGCGGCGGAGCAGGGCGCACGCCGCTCCGCGATGAAGGCCGCGACCGATAATGCCGGTGACGTGCTCGAGCACCTCACCCGTAGCTACAACCGGGCCCGTCAGGCCCGGATCACGCAGGAGATCGCCGAGATCGTCGGTGGCTCCGCTGCCCTCGAATAACGAGCTCAACTTCCGCCACTAGGCGCATATCATGTCAGAAACCATCGGAAAGGTCGTGCAGGTCATCGGTCCGGTCCTCGACGTCGAGTTCGACGCGGCCCACCTGCCGGAGATCTACAACGCGCTGTCGCTCAAGACGACGAACGAAGCGGGGCAGGAGATCGAGCTCGTGGCCGAGGTGCAGCAGCACATCGGTCGTGGCCAGGTCCGCGCCGTCTCGATGTCTTCGACCGACGGGGTGACGCGCGGCATGGACGTCGTCGACACCGGGGCTTCGATCTCGGTGCCGGTCGGTGAGCCGGCCCTCGGTCGCATCCTCAACGTGCTCGGCGATCCGGTGGACGAGCAGGGTCCGGTCGGTGGTGAAGCGGCGGCCTCCGTCGAGCGTTGGCCGATCCACCGTCTCGCTCCGCGTTTCGACCAGCTCGAGCCGAAGACCGAGATCTTCGAGACGGGCATCAAGGTCGTCGACCTCCTCGCCCCTTACGTGAAGGGTGGAAAGACGGGTCTATTCGGCGGCGCTGGCGTCGGGAAGACGGTCATCATTCAGGAGCTCATCAACAACATCGCGATGGAGCACGGCGGAAAGTCGGTCTTCTGCGGCGTAGGTGAGCGGACGCGTGAGGGCAACGACCTCTGGCTCGAGTTCAAAGAGGCGGGCGTTCTGAGCTCGACCGCGCTTGTCTACGGCCAGATGAACGAGCCTCCGGGAGCCCGTCTCCGTGTCGGCCTCTCCGGCCTCACGATGGCCGAGTACTTCCGGGACGTCGAAGGGCAGGACGTGCTCCTCTTCGTCGACAACATCTTCCGCTTCACGCAGGCGGGAGCCGAGGTGTCCGCGCTGCTGGGCCGGATGCCGTCCGCGGTGGGGTACCAGCCGACGCTCGGGACCGAGATGGGTGAACTTCAGGAGCGCATCACCTCGACCGACAAGGGCTCGATCACGTCGGTGCAGGCGATCTACGTCCCTGCCGATGACTTGACCGACCCCGCGCCGGCCACGGCTTTCACCCACCTGGATGCCACGACGGTGCTCTCGCGTTCGATCGCGGAGCAGGGCATCTACCCGGCGGTGGACCCGCTCGATTCGACGTCACGGATCCTCGATCCGCAGTTCGTCGGCGAGCGCCACTACAACGTCGCCACCCAGGTTCAGGCGATCCTGCAGCGCTACAAGGATCTCCAGGACATCATCGCGATTCTCGGGATGGACGAGCTCACCGAGGAAGACAAGATCATCGTCGGCCGGGCCCGTCGGATCGCGCGCTTCCTCTCCCAGCCGTTCTTCGTCGCCGAGCAGTTCACGGGCATCAGCGGTCAGTACGTGAAGCTCGAGGACACGATCGAATCGTTCGAGCGGGTCGCGAACGGTGAGTTCGATCACCTCCCCGAGCAGGCCTTCTACATGCAGGGCGGCATCGAGGGTGTGATTGCGGAGGCCGAGAAGCTGGCGGCCGAGGGTTAAGGGGCCGCGATCATGGCTTCACTGAACGTGCGGGTGGTCTCGGCCGAAGAGATCGTCTTCGAGGGCGAAGCCGCGGCGGTCGTGGCTCCGGCGTGGGATGGCCAACTCGGCATCCTGCCCGGCCACGCACCGATGCTCGCCCTGATCGGGTCAGGAGCGTTGAACATCGATCGTCTTGGCGGCGGCAGCGACACGTACCACGTCGCCGGAGGCGTGCTGAAGGTCGACGCCGACCAGGTTACCTTGCTGACGGAGTACGCATCCACGGAACCGCCCCAAGAGGTTCCGGCGTCCGCGATTATTTTCGCGGAGGACGTCGACTAGGAGAGGCGGTTGTCGGTTCAGGTCACCGAACATCGTGGTGTGATGGTCGTTCGGTATGCAGAGGCGGTATCACTGGTCGGCTTGGAAGAGGCGATGGGGCGGCTCGCTGCCCACCCATCATTTCGGGTCAACTCTCCCACGTTGTGGGACCTGACCGAGGCCAGCTCCGAAGGACTGCGGCGTGAGGAGATGCGCACGCTCGCATCCCGATTGGCTCGCTTCCGGCAGGGCTCAGATCGACCGCGCGTCGCCGTGCTCACCGCGCTGGAAGAGGACTTCGGGGAGGCGAGCATGTTCGCGGGCGTGACGCGTCCCGTGCTCCTCACGGAGCTCTCCGTCTTCCGCGACCGAGAGGACGCCCTCACCTGGCTTGGCGCCGAGGCGGAATCGAGCGATCCGTGAGACTCGATCTCCACATTCACACGACGGCTTCCGATGGGGCCTGGTCCCCGGCTCGGGTCGTCGAAGGCGCGATCGCGGGCCGCCTCGACGTCATCGCGATCACGGACCACGACACCGCGGCCGGCGTACCGGCGGCGATGGCCGCCGCGGAAGGGCAGCCGATCCAGGTCCTGGCGGGCATCGAGGTCTCCTCCGCGTGGCGGGGTCGGGACGTCCACGTGCTTGGGTACTTCGTCGACCCGTCGGCGCCGGTCTTGATGCGGCACGCCGAGCGCGCTCGCACGCGGCGAGACGATCGAATGCGTGAGATGATCGAGCGACTCGATGGCCAAGGCGTGCACGTGAGCTTCGAAGATGTCGAGCGCGCGGCCGGTCCCGACCGAGTCGTGATCGGTCGACCTCACCTCGCCAAGGCTCTGGTCGAAGCGGGATACGCGTCGTCGGTTCCAGAGACGTTCCGGACGCTGATCGGTGACGACAGTGATGCGTTCGTGCCGGCCCACCTCCTCGATCCGATGGAGGCGGTCGGCGTGGTGCGCGAGTCGGGTGGCGTCGCCATGTGGGCGCATCCGCCGGGAGACATGGTGGACGAGCTCTTGCCCCAGCTCGTGGAGACCGGTCTCGCCGGGTTGGAAGTCTACCGCCCTCGGAGTCGGCGCACGGAGTTGCTCCGACTCGAGACGATCTGTCGAACATCGGGGTTGCTCACGTCAGGGGGATCCGACTGGCACGGACCGGACGCTGGGTCGGTGCTGGGCGACTTCTACCTGAACGCAGACGAGGTCGAGGGCCTCCTCAAGCGCGGCGGTCTTTAGCGGTCGTTCTGGTGCCAGGGTGCCAGGATCGAGCGCACCGCCTCGGCCGGGTTGTCCGCGCCCATGACGGAACCGATCACAGCGACGCCCGCGGCATCCGTGCTTGTCGCGACGTCGTGCGAACCCAACGCATCAATGCCGCCGATCCCGACGACGGGAACCGGGACGGCTTCGGTGACCCGTTGGAGACCCGAGAGCCCGATAGGCTCCCCTGCGTCCAGCTTCGTCGACGTGGCGAAGACGGTGCCGCAACCGATGTAGTCGACGCCCGCCGCGACGAGGGCACGCGCGCGATCGGGCTCGTCGGTGGATGCGCCGATGAGGAAGCCCGCCGGCGAGATCTCCTGCGCCGTCGCCACCGGGACGTCGTCGGGCCCGAGGTGTACGCCGTCCGCGCCCACCGCAATCGCGACGTCGATGCGGTCATTTACGAACAGGAGCGCACCCGCGGGCCGTGTGATCCCGAGCAGCTCCTCTGCTATCATCGCCAACTCGCGGGCGCTCGCCTTCTTTTCCCGGAGCTGGACCGCGGGTGCACCGGCGTCGACCGCGACGCGGACGACATCAACAATCGATCGCGGTGAGGCGATCCGGGCATCCGTGATCACGATCAGCCGGAGCCGACGAAACAGCGCGGGGTCCGACGTGGCTCAGTCTCCGCCGTCGACGCGACGAACCTCTTGAATCGCTGCGTTGTGGTCGTCCAGCGTCTGGGTGAAGACGTGGGATCCGTCCCGGGCCGCTACGAAGAACCAGAAGTCGTGCTCTTCGGGGGCGAGAGCGGCGTCGATCGCGAGCGTCCCGGGCGCCGCGATAGGGCCTGGAGGCAGTCCGGGCTGCGTGTACGTGTTGTAGGGGCTGTCCGCCACGGAATCGATGGCCGCGAAGAGTAGACGCTCCCGGTATCCACCGAGGGCGTAAATCACGGTCGGATCGGCCTGGAGTAGCCATCCGTCTCGGATCCGGTTCTGGTATACACCGGCGATCCGGGGCATCTCTCGGACTTGCCGTGCCTCGGTCTGAACGATCGAGGCGAGCGTGACGATCTCGCGCTCGGTCAGCCCCCGCTGCGCGAGGGTTGCGCGACGCTCGTCCGTCCAGACGCTGCTGTACCGTTCGACCATCGCGGCCGCGACAGTCTCGATCGACACCCCACGAGCGAATCTGTACGTGTCGGGGAAGAGGTACCCTTCGACGGTGGGACCGGGGACGCCGAGGCGCTCCGCGAGGGCCGGATCCCGCAGTGTCTCGACGATCTCGGTCTCCGGCGTCGCCGTGATCTCGACCAGGAGGGGTGCCAGCTGCCAGACCGCCAGGCCCTCGGGGATCGTGACCGGAACGGTTTCGACTTCTCCACGGCGCAACACCCGGAGGGCGGAGCGGACCGAACTCCCCGTCCGCATCTCGTACGTCCCGGCCTTGAGGTCTCGGTCGGCACGAGTGAGGCGCGCATAGAGGTGGAAGGATCGAGCGCTGCCCACGACGTCGTTCTCCTCGAGGATCCGCGCGACCTGAGGGGACGACGAGCCCGACGGAATCTCGATCCAGACGGGCTCGCCCTCGCCGCCACCGAGTAGGAGAGCCGTGATGACGACCGCGACGACGGCGATGCCCACTCGGAGCGGTCGCTTCGACAAGAGGTCGCGGAGTGGAGCGGCAGACGGGGACGTAGGACGCTCGCTCATCGTGCGATCTCCGGGTTGTCCAGCCACGCCTGGAGGATCAGTTGGGCCGCGGCTGCGTCGACGCGGTCCTTCTGCTCGCGCGCGCTCTTCTTCAGCCCCCCGCTCCGGACCGCGCGCTCGGCCCGAACGGACGTCATGCGTTCGTCGACGAAGGCCAAAGGCACGTCGATCCGATCGGCGAGCGCCTGACCGACCTGGCGTACCTCGGCGCACCAGTCGTTTTCCTGGCCGTCCAAGCCCAGAGGCAAGCCCACCACGACCTGTCCGACGCCATGTTCCGTGGCGACAGCGGCGAGACGGGCGACGGGGGGTCGCTTCCCGGCCCGTCGATGGACGGTGTCCAGAGGCGTTGCGATGGTTCTCGTCGCGTCGCTCACGGCCAACCCGATCCTCTTCTCGCCGTAGTCCACCCCGAGCACCCGTCCACGATTCAAGAGGTCAGAGAGTCTGAAGGGCGGTCTGAAGGTCTGCGCCGTCGAGCATCGCTCCGTAGACCTCGTGGATGGCCGTTTCCGACCCGAAGGCGAAGACGCACCGGTCGTCACCGCGGGTCCGGCATTCGACCTCCAGTACGGCGACCGGTCCGCCCGCCAGCTGCGACAAGAGCCCCGAGAGGAAGCCGGCGGTGAACGAGCACGACGCTTCCGGGCGCACGTCGTCGGGCTCCGCTTCGGCCCAGTCGTCTGCGCTCAGGAGGCCTACTGCCGGGTGCGCGGCCGAGTGCTGGAGGGTCCCCCAGCCACGGCGCGAGAAGTAGTCGGAGAGATTCGTCCAGAAGCCCGCCTCCGAAAGGCGGAAGGAGTCGCCCCCCGCGCCTTGATGGACGGCGTGCGCTGCGGCCAGCCCCGCTTGGTACCCGGCTTCGTGCAGGGCCCGCACGGCGTCCAGCATCCCCGCACGTTGCTGGATCTCCTTTCGCAGCGCATCGAACGCGGCCACGGGGATCGCGATCTCCCGCGGCGAGCCTCCGCTCTTGCTCATCCCGACTCCTTCAGAAGGCGCCTCGCCGTTTCTGGCTGGCTCTCGACCGGGCTAATATACACCGGAAGATGTGGCCCCCGCCGGGAGAACTCCATGGAATCAGACCAAGAACGCCAGGTCGCGAGCTTCGCTGCGGGGCTCCTCCTCGGTGCTGTGATCGGGGCGGGGGTGGCCCTGCTCACCGCGCCGACGTCAGGGCCGAAGACCCGGACACGCATCCGGCGCGGTGCGCGGCGGCTCGGGCGATCGACGTCACGGGCATCCGACCAGGCGCGTGGATCACTCGATCGCCTGGCCGCCGAGCTCAAAGAGAAGATCGACGACGCCGTGTCCGCATCGCGTGGGTGAAGAGTGCCGGGCCTGGCGTAGCGCGCTAGTTGGGCCAGCCTCGGACACGCGGGAAGCGGAAGCGTCGGTTCGAGCGGTCGCAGAGTTCGGTCGGCTCGGTTCCGGGCACGTAGTACTCGAGGTACTGATCTTCCTCCGGGCACCATCGTGACGCCAGCTGACCGGTCCGATTGTCCACGAGAACTGCGTTCAGCCCGGACGGAACCGGCCAGTCGTTCGGGACCGTGAGCAGGGAGGGCTGAGCCTCGATGCCGCTGTCGAGATCTTCCTCGACGCCCTGGTACACGCGCCGCATGAAGTTCCCCCACACCGGCGCGGCCTGGCCGCCACCCGTTGCGACGGTCCCGGAGGACAGTCTGAAGATCGGTTGTGGCTGATCCATCCCGAACCACACTGTCGCGAGCAGGTTCGGCGTGAAGCCGGCGAACCAGATGTCGGTGCCGTCGTTCGTCGTCCCCGTCTTCCCCGCTGCGGGCACGGCGTAGGCGAGGCCGGCGACCTCTCGGACCGGGCGCCAACCGGTCCCTTTGCGCACCACGTCCTGGAGCATGTCGACCATGATCCGGGCGTGTAGGCTATCGAGCACCTCCGTCCGCTCAGGCTGCGGCTCCCAAATCACGTTCCCCTGATCATCCTCCACGCGGAGGATGGGGAAGGGGCGGACCTTCGTGCCCAGATTCGGGAAGGCCGAGTACGCCTCCGCGACCTGGAGTGGAATCACCTCGGCCGCACCGATCGTCGTGGACGGGAATCGGTTGATCGGCGTCCGGATCCCGAAGCGCTGGGCGGTCTGCGCGACGGACTCGATCCCGACCTCCTCCCATCCGAGCTTGATCGCGATCATGTTCGTCGAGGAGTAGAGTCCCTCGCGGATCGTCATCGGGCCCTTGAACTCGTCGCCGAAGTTGGCTGGCCGCCAGTCTTCACCCTGAAGCTGCGGGTAGACGACCGCGTTGTCCTCGAGGACGTACGAGGCCGGGATGCCCGCTTGAATCGCGGCCGTGTACACGAACGGCTTGAAGGACGAACCAGCCTGCCGGCGTGCCTGGCGGGCCCTGTCGAACTTGGATTGGTTGAAGTCACGGCCGCCGACGAGCGCCCGCACATGACCTGTGGCGGGGTCGAGCGCCACGAAGGCACCCTGGAGGTACGGGGCCGTGCCGGCTGCGTACGTCGTATCGAGCGCCTCGTAGGCGGGGTGCTCGAAGCGAGCATCCGACTCGATGGCGGCCCAACCCTCTTGCATCGCGGCCTCGGCAGCGCGTTGCATCTCGAAGTCGAGCGTCGTGTAGACACGGTACCCGCCCGAATAGATCTCCTGGCCGAAGCGGTCGTCGAGGAGTTGGCGAACCCACTCGCCGAAGTAGGGGGCGAACTCGGTCGCGACGCCCTCGGGCTCCGTCTCGGGGAGCGGCCACTGCTTCCAGCGTTCCGCCTCCTCGCTCGCGAGAAAGCCCTCCGAGACCATGCGATTCAGCACGAGGTCACGGCGGGCCCGCGTCCGATCGGGGAAGCGGAACGGGTCGTACCGGCCGGGGACGTTCAGGATCGCGGTGAGGAGCGCCGCCTCGGCCACGTTCATCTCGCGGGCATCCTTCCCGAGGTACCGCTCGGCGGCACTCTGGAAGCCATAGCCCCGACCCATGTAGATCTCGTTGAGGTACGCTTCGAGGATCTGGTCCTTCGTGTACGAGGACTCGAGCTCGATGGCGACCTGCACTTCCTTGAGCTTTCGGATGTATCGACGGTCGAAGCCGATCTCGTCGAACATGTTGCGGGCCAGCTGCTGGGTGATCGTGCTCCCGCCGCCCTGGTCCCGGTTGAACGTCAACACGCCGACGATGGCCCGGGCGATGCCGAGTGGATCGAAGCCGCCGTGGCGGTAGAAGCGCTTGTCCTCCGTGGCGATCACGGCCTGCGCGACGTACGGCGGCAGGGTGGACAGCTCGACCGGCGTTCGACTCTCGAAGCCGATCTCGCTGATTTGAACCCCGTCGTGGGTCAGAATCCGGCTCTTCTGGTCGTGCTCGAACGTCTTGATCTGCGCGACCGAAGGACACGCGTCGCCCGCGCAAAGGTTCTTCCAGACACCCCACGCTCCTCCCAGGGAGAGCATCCCGAGGAAGGAGACGACGAGGAGCGTCTCGCGGGGGTACCAGAAACGCTCCAGCTTCGCGCGGATCCCATCCGCCGCAGCCTTCACCCGGGGTTTTGCGCGTGCCATCATCTCGTCGATCCAACCGGTTCGAGGGGTTGCGTCTCTACCGTGCAAGTGGAGTGCCAGCCCGAACACAGCTCCGAAGCTAGCCCCCTCGAGGGACGCCCCTCAAGCGTCTTCACGTCACCCTGATGGAACACCGGTGCGCGACCACGGGTCCGGGTTGACCGGGTCCGCTCTCCCGCCGATGCTCCGCGTTCACGTCCCCGAGCCTCCGAAGTCGATGATTCACCGCCGAACCACCCTTCTCTTGCTCTTGGCCGTCATCCTCATGGGTGCGGGGTGTGCCGCTCAGACGAGCTCGGAATTCGTCGTCTCGTCCGATCCGGAGCTGGCCTCGCTGGCGTCGGAGATCCTGCCGGACGTCGCGGCCCGATCGGGGATGGAGCTTTCGCGGCCCGTTCGACTCGAGGTCCGTGATTCGGAAGAGCTCGAGCGCTATCTCGTCTCGAAGCTGGACGCGGACCTGCCGCCCGACGAAGCTCGCGCTCGGGTCGACGTGTACTCCAGGCTCGGCCTCGTCGAGCCGGACTTGGACCTGCGCGCACTTCTACTGTCTCTGTACGGGGAGCAGGTCGCCGGCTTCTACGAGCCCGACTCGACGGCGTTCTTCATCATCGAAGGGCAACAAGAGATGGCGCTCCGGCCCCTCCTGGCGCACGAACTGGTCCACGCGGTTCAGGACCAGTCGACGGACCTCGTCGCCATCACCGACCCGGACATCGGAAGCGATCGCGCCTCGGCTGCGATGGCCGTCGTGGAAGGGCAGGCGACCCTCGTGATGCTCGAGTACATGACGGAGCAGGTCACGGGACAACCGGCGGACCTCGCGGCGATCGAGGACTTCGCCGCCCAGGTGCGTCCGACATTGGAACTCGCGGCCCAGTTCCCTGCGTTGGCCAACGCCCCGAGGGTGATTCGGGACGGCCTGATCTTCCCGTACGTCGAGGGGGCCATTTACGTGCACACGCGTTGGAACGGGACCGAACGAACGTCGCTCTTCGGCGACGACCTCCCGCTGTCCACCGAACAAATCCTGGATCCGCTGGCCGGCCCCCCGATTGATGTCTCAGTGACCGCGGCGGCGGGCGAGGTCGTCCTGACGGACCAGATCGGTCGATTGGAGCTCGGTATCCTCGCGGAGGACGTGCTCGGCGCAGGAGATGCGCCCTTCCTCGACGCGTGGGCAGGCGACCGGTATCTGCTGACGGAGGCCGGAGATGGGAGCCGCACCCTCACGTATGCCGTGGCGTGGGACGACGAGTCGTCCGCGGATTCGTTCGAAGCGAGCGTACTCGAGCGTGAGGTCGCCTTCGGTGGTCCGGTGCGCGTGCGGCGTGTTGCCGAGGCGGGGCTCCCCACCACGATCCTACAGGTCGGCGCACCGGTGGATGTCACCGTGGAGGTCGGGCCGTCGTGACCCTCCTCCGCCTCGAGGTCTCGTCGTCCCGGGGGTCGTATCCCGTTTGGATCGGGCCCGGCGCGTCAGAGCAGGTCGGCGAGCTCGTCCGCTCGGCGACGACGGGCGGACGAGTCGCCCTCATCTCCGATTCGAATGTGGCGCCGCTCCACGGCCAAGCGGTGCTCGAGGCCCTGCGTCACGCGGATGTCGACGTGACGATGCACACCTTCGAGGCGGGTGAGCCGTCCAAGATCCGTCGGCACTGGTCGCGCCTGACGGACGAGATTCTCGAGACGGGGATGGGACGGGACGGGAGCGTCGTCGCCTTGGGTGGTGGGGTCACCACCGATTTGGCGGGCTTCGTGGCGGCGACGTACATGAGGGGTGTTCCGGTCGTGCATGTCGCGACCTCGTCCCTCGCGATGATCGATGCGGCGATCGGCGGGAAGACCGGGGTCGACGTTCGAGCGGGCAAGAACCTCGTGGGGGCGTTCCATCCACCCGTCGGGGTGATCGCGGACACCGAACATCTGTCGACTCTGGCCCCGGTGCCGATGGCGGAAGGACTCGTCGAGGCGTTGAAGCACGGGGCGATTCGCGACGCAGGGCACTTCGAGGCCGTCGGCGCTGGAGCGTCGGCGCTCTTGGAGGGAGATCGTTCGGACGCCGCAGCCCTCGTCGCGGCCTCGGTCTCGATCAAGGCCGCGGTCGTCTCGGACGACGAGTTCGAAGGGGGCTATCGCGAGATTCTCAACTTCGGCCATACCATCGGACACGCGATCGAGACCGAAACGTCGTTCGCCGTCGGGCACGGTACCGCGGTGGCCGCCGGGATGCGGGTCGAGGCGCGGATCGGGGAGATCCTCGGTGTGACCGAAGCGGGCACCCGTGCGTCCATCGAGGCCGCGACGCGTCCGCTCGGGTTACCGCCGGTGCCCGCCCTGGATGCGGACGATGTCTTGCGTCACGTCGGCGTCGACAAGAAGGCTCGTGCGGGCCGCCCTCGGTACGTCCTCCTCGAGCGTATCGGCGCCACGGCGACCGACGGAGGCTTCGCCCGCACTGTCCCCGATGCGGTCGTGCGCGAAGCGCTCGTCGCAGAGCTGGCACACCCGCTATAATGGCATCCGTGAATCACGGTCCGGATGGTGCCCAGGCGCTCCTCGAGCGCGTCGAAGGAGCGACCGTCGCGTCAGCGCTCACCGCGCGTGCGACGTCCGACCCGGCACGTCCCTATCTCCGCACCGACGAGATGGTCGTCCGGTACGGTGAGGTCGAGAGCCAAGCCGAAGCGCTCGCGGCGGCCCTTTCGGGTCTCGGCGTTCGCGCCGGGGATCGCGTCGCTCTGGTGCTTCCGGCATGTCCGGAGTTCGCCGTGTCGATGTACGCGGTGGCGAAGCTCGGGGGCATCGTCGTCCCGCTCAATCCGCACCTGGCGCCGCTCGAGTTGCAGTACATGCTCCGCCACTCCGAAGCGGTCTGCTGCGTCACGATCGAACAGGATCGTGACGTGGACTTCCTCCAGCTCTTCGAGGAGATCATGCCGCAGCTTCCCGAGCTGCGGCACCTCGTGACCGTCGGGGAAGAGGATCTCTGGTACGACGATAGGATCTTCCAATTCGAAGACCTCGTCTCGGCGGGATCCGGGAGGGACTTTGCCGGCGGCGCGGCGGATCCCGGCGACTGTTTCGCTCTGCTGTACACGTCGGGGACGAGCGGGAAGCCCAAGGGGGTCGAGCTCAGTCATCGCAACCTCCTGTCGGTCGCCGCTGGGACCGCCGGGGCGATCGGCTTGAACGAGGACGACATCGGGGTCGGCATCTCGGCCCTCTTCCACGTCTACGGGCTGGGGCCAGGTCTCCTGGGCACCCTCACCGCCGGGGCCTCCCTCGTCCTGGTCGAGCATGGCGATGCCGCTGCGATGTTGGATGCGGCGGAGCGCCACGCGGCGACGGTGTACTACGGGATCCCGACGCTCTTCGTCGGAGCGGTCGCCCAGATGAACGCTCGAGCGCGCAATGTGTCGTCGGTGCGCCTCGCCGTCGTGGCGGGGGCCCCCATCGACGATCAGTTGATGTCCTCGGTCACCGAGGCGTTCGATGCGACCGTGGTGTCCGGCTACTCGGTCACCGAGACCGCGTCCACGGTGAGCACGACCGGGCCTCGGGACGGCGCTGACAAGCGGCGCTTCACCGTGGGGCGCCCTTTGCCGGGGACATCGGTCCGGATCGTCGAGGAGACCGCCGCAGGAGACGTCGAGCTCCCGGAGGAGAGTGTTGGCGAGATCCGGGTCAAAGGCCCGGGCGTCATGCTGGGCTACTACCGCCAGCCGAAGGAGACGGCCGACTCGTTCGATGCGGACGGCTTCTTCCGCACCGGAGATCTCGGAATCATCGACGAGGATGGCTTCCTTCATTTGGTGGGCCGGAATCGTGACGTTATCATTCGATCTGGCTTCAACGTGTATCCCCGAGAGGTCGAGTCTCGCATCGAGGCTCACCCGGCGGTGCGTGAGGCGGCAGCGATCGGCGTAGCCGATCCGCTCCTCGGCGAAGCCATTTGTGCCTGCGTCGTCCCCGTCGAGGGAGCGATCGTCACGGGGCACGAGATCGTGGATTGGTGCCGCGACACACTCGCGGACGAGAAGGTCCCCGATTCCGTGCGTTTCGTCGACGAACTCCCCCGTACGGACACGGGGCAGGTACGACGGGTCGAGCTCTCCCGCATGTTGATGTCGGAAGGGCAATCGGCCTGACGGGAAAGCCGCGCTCGAGAGGAGCGTGCCCGGAAGGCTTCCCCGACCTCCTTCGCGATCCAATGACGCGAACGAGGTGGGGAGGTCTCGCAACCGAACCATGTGAAGCGAGACAACTATGAATGTGCCGTACACGCGGGCCCCTCATCAGGCGGGCCCCGGCATTGCGGGGCCAGACGCCTCGCACGCCGCCCTCCTCATCGACTTCGACAACGTCACGATGGGGATGCGCAGCGACCTCTCGAAGGAGCTGAAGAGCCTCCTCGATTCCGACGTCATCAAGGGCAAGGTCAGTGTCCAGCGCGCCTACGCCGACTGGCGCCGGTACCCGCAGTACATCGTGCCGCTCTCCGAGGCCTCGGTCGATCTGATCTTCGCCCCCGCGTACGGGAGCAATAAGAAGAACGCGACCGACATTCGGATGGCGATCGACGCCCTCGAGTTGGTCTTCATCCGACCGGAGATTGGGACGTACATCCTCCTGACGGGTGATTCCGACTTCTCGAGTCTCGTGCTCAAGTTGAAGGAGTACGGGAAGTACGTGATCGGAGTGGGCATCCAAGAGTCCAGTTCCGACATCCTCGTCCAGAACTGCGACGAGTACTACTCCTACACAAGCCTCACCGGACTCACCAAAACGACCGAGCTCGACCGCACCGCGCGGGACCCTTGGGTCTTGGTGAAGGATTCGGTCGCCAAGATGGTCCAGCGCGGCGATGTGATGCGCTCGGATCGCCTCAAGCAGGTGATGCAGGAGATCGATCCGACCTTCGACGAGGGTGCGATCGGCTTCTCCAAGTTCTCCAAGTTCCTGGCCGAGGCGTCCTCTCGAGGACTCTTGCAGCTGAAGAAGCTGGAGAACGGCCAGTACGAGGTCGGACCAGGCCGTGGTCGGTCTCGGAGTGACGAGGGCGGGCGTTCCCGCGGCGGGCGCTCACGGAGTCGTTCACGCGGTCGCGGTCGCGGCGAGCGGCGTGGTTCGTCGTCGGCAGCGACGACGGACAACGAGGTCCAGGGAGGCGAGGAGCAGGGCTCGGACGATAAGGATCCGATCGCTGCGGCATACGACGTCCTCCGTGACGCACTCGAGGCGTTGAAGGAGGCCGGGCGAGATCCCGTCCGTGATTCCGACGTGAAGCGGAAGATCCTCGAACGGGATCGGGGCTTCGATGAGACGGAGTTGGGCTTCCCCAAGTTCAGCAAGTTTCTGGAACAGGCGCGTGAGGACGGCGTGATCTCTCTCGTGCGCACCGACGCCGGGAATCTGGACGTCTCACTCTTGGATGAGGCTGAAGCGGCGGAGCACGACGACGCCGACGACGGGCCCGCGGCCGAGGAGCCCGGTGCGCCACAGGAGGACGGACCGTCTGATGGAAAGGCGACCGTCATCGACGTTGAGCCTCCGAAGCGGGGGCTCTTCGGCTTCCGTCTCGGGCCACGTCGTGGCAGCACGCGCCGTCGCGGCGGGGACGACGCGTCCTCGATCTTCGGATTCGGGGGAACAGCCGCTGCTCCCGAGTCGACGGGTGACGCATCGTCCGACGACGATGACGGCGATACCGCACGGGGTACTGGTGTGGCCGCAGCCGAGCTAGCCGCATTCGAGGCGTCCGAGGCCGCCGAGGCCGACTACGACCTCGAGGATCTCCGCACGGACGACGATGCCGTCGACTACGGGGACCATGGGGACGACGACCCGGTCGCGGAGTCGAGTTCCGCCGACGCCTCGCCCTCCGAGCAGGGTTCGGACGTCGCCGACGCACCCCCGCCGGACGTGCCGCTCGATCAGCTGGGCCTCCCGTCCGAACCCGGCGCGATCGCACGCTACCTGACCCACCGGTACAAGGGGGTCGGCGAGAAGACCGCGGAGACGCTCGTCGAACGTCTCGGTGCCGATCTATTCCGGGCCATGCACGAACGGCCGGAGGAGATCGCGACGATCATTCCGCCGAAACGAGCGGAGCAGCTCCTCGAGGCCTGGCGTGCGGACTACGCCCGTCGGGCGAGCGGATCCAAGTCGAATGGCTCGAAGTCGGGCGGCTCGGGAGGCCGCCGTGGCGGACGTAGTCGTTCCCGAGGGCGCGGTCGAGGCTGACGACGTTCCAGACCGGTGAGGGGGAGCGACTCCCCCTCGTCTTCTTCGCTCGTCCGGCGATCGAGGTCGCCCGGGCGTTGCTCGGATCGCGGCTCGTGTCCACGATCGGCGGGGCGCGCGTTTCGGGGATCATCGTCGAAACCGAAGCGTACGGGGGCCCCGAAGACCCGGCCTCTCACGCGGCGACCAAAGCCGGCATCACCGACCGCAACCGCGTGATGTTCGGCCCCGCGGGGCGGGCGTACGTGTACCGGAGCTACGGCGTGCACTGGTGCCTGAACGTCGTGACCGGCCGCGACGGAGAGGGAGAAGCTGTCCTCCTCCGTGGAGTGTCGCCGGTCGAGGGCGTGGACACGATGCGGGAACGCCGCGGACGCCCACCGTGGGCCGAGGGGCCAGGGCGTCTGGCCCAAGCCTTCGGGGTCACCGAGGCCCACTACGGCCACCGCTTCGACGCCGATCCGTTGTGGATCGAGCGCGGCTCCTCCCTCGGCGAGGAGCGGGTGGGCGTATCTCCTCGTATCGGGATCACCGTGGCGGCGGCCTGGCCGAACCGTTTCTATGTTGTCGACGCAGAGGGCGTCAGCCGCACGCCCCGCACCCCAGCCCAGCCGAATTCGCGATGATCGACCCGCACTGGACCTCCGTCCTGCCCCCGATCCTGGCCATCGGTCTCGCGATTTGGACGCGGCAGGTCTATCTGTCGCTCGCCGGTGGGCTCTGGCTCGCGTGGACGATTCTGAACGGGTGGAATCCGCTCGCAGGTCTGTCTGCGGCGATCGAAGGTACGGTCACCGTCTTCTCGGATGCGGGTGACGCGCGTGTGATCATGTTCACCCTCGTGATCGGGGCTCTTATCGCCACCGTACAGGCGAGTGGCGGTGTCCAAGGCTTCGTGCAGGTGCTCGAGGAGCGCCGGTGGGTCGACTCCGCCAAGCGATCTCAGCTTCTCGCCTGGCTGGCCGGCGTCGTGATCTTCATCGAATCGAACATCACCGTCCTGGTGGCAGGGACCGTGTCCCGCCCCCTCTTCGATCGGTACAAGTGCTCCCGTGAGAAGCTGGCGTACATCATCGATTCGACGTCGGCTCCGATCTGCATTCTGATCCCCCTGAACGCGTGGGGGGCGTACAACCTTCAGCTGTTGGAAGGCTTGGGCGTGGAGAATGCGCTCGGTGTCTTCATCCAGTCGATCGCCTTCAACTTCTACGCCTTCGCCGCCGTCCTGTTGGTGCTGGCGGTCATCCTGTTCGGGATCGATATCGGTCCGATGAAGAAGGCCGAGGCACGCGCCCGGGAAGGGCAGGTGCTCTGGCCGGACTCGACTCCGATGATCGACGAAGAGGTCCTGTCCACGGCGCCCGACCCCGGCATTCCCGCCCGGGCCGCCAACATGATTCTGCCGATTACGGCGATGGTCCTCTTCATGCCGCTCGCCCTCTGGATCACCGGGAACGGGGACATCCGCGAGGGCTCCGGGTCGACGAGTGTCCTCTGGTCCGTCATGACCGGTTTGGGCGTGGCGTGGGTGTTGTTGCTCGGACAGCGGATCTTCACCGTCGACCAGCTCGTGAAGGTCGGTCTCAAGGGCGCCGGCGCGTTGGTGCCCCTCGCTCTGATCCTCCTCCTCGCGCTCGCCCTCGGCGACTCGATTCGGGATCTGCGCACCGGGGAATATGTGGCGCAGATCACCGCCGGTGCGATGCCGAATTTCGTCTATCTGCCCTTGTTGTTCCTCGTGAGTGGCGGCATCGCGTTTTCCACGGGGACGAGCTGGGGCACCTTCGCGATCATGCTTCCGATCGCGGTGCCGGCCGCCGCCACGTTGGGACTGCCATTGGCGCCGTTCGTCGCGGCCTCCCTCGCTGGAGGCATCTTCGGGGACCACTGCTCGCCGATCTCCGACACCACCATCATTTCGTCCATGGCGGCGGCAACCGACCACGTCGACCATGTGCGTACACAGATTCCGTACGCGCTTATCGGGGGTGGTGTGGCCGCGCTAGGCTTCGCGATTCTGGGCGCCACGCTGTAGCGATTTTTCGCTATCTTTCGGGTCTGTGCGGGAATTTCCGCACAAGCCTGAACCACTGCGTGGAGACTCGCGTTGAACGTCATCGTGTGTGTGAAGCGGGTGCCTGATACCGAGGCCCGTATCAAGGTCGACGAGAGCGGCACGGCCATCGACAAGGCCGGCATCAAATACGACCTCAGCCCCTACGACGCGTTTGCTGTCGAGGCCGCTCTCCGGCTCAAGGAAGGCCACGGTGAGGGCGAGGTGACCCTTCTGACTCTCGGGGATTCCTCGTCTCAGGAGACCCTCCGCAAGGGGCTCGCGATGGGGGCCGACAAGGCGGTCCTCCTCACGGGTGACGTGACGCTCGACGGTCTGGCGACGGCAAAGGCGATCGCTGCGGAGCTCGAGGGACACGACGCACCCCTCTTCCTCTTCGGCGTGAAGGCCGCAGATGACGACCAGTCGCAGGTCGGCCCGATGGTGGCCGCGCTGGCCGGACGTCCCTGCGTCACCGGGGTCTCCTCCTTCGAGGTGGCCGGCTCCGTCGCGACGTGCCAGCGAGAGGTCGAAGGCGGGAGCGAAACGGTCGAGGTCGACCTACCCGCCGTTCTCTGCATGACGAAGGGGCCCAACGAGCCTCGCCTCGCTGCCTTGAAGGGCATTATGGCGGCGAAGAAGAAGCCGCTCGAAGAGAAGCCCGCGGCGACCGTCGAGGCACGCATCCGCCTCACCGGATTGGCCGAGCCCCCGGCGCGCGCCGAAGGGCGCATCGTCGGTGAAGGCGCCGACGCCGTCGGCGAACTCGTACGCCTCCTTCGCGAAGAAGCCAACGCGCTCTGACGCGACGCGCGCACTCCAGAACTCGACCCCCACCCACGAACGACCCGGAGTCAACGACGATGGCGAACGTACTCGCCTTTGCTGAACAGAGAGACGGACAGATCGGCTCGGCCGGTCGCGAAGCGATCAGTGCCGCCGCCACGCTGGCCGGCTCCCTCGGCGGATCTGCGCATGCCCTCGTGCTCGGCGCACCGGGCCTGTCCGCAGGAGCCGAAGGGCTCGGAACCGTCGGTGCCGAGACCGTCTTCGTTGGCGAGCACGAGGCGCTGGGCGAATACAACCCCGAGGGGTATGCCGGCATCGTTGCGGATCGGGTGCGGGAGGGTGGGTACTCCGCGGTCGTGTTCACGGCGTCGACGCTGGGGAAGGACCTCGCGCCTCGCGTGGCCGCCCTCCTCGACGTCCCGCTCGCGACAGACGTCACGTCGCTGAAGGCCGATGGCGGGACGGTGACGGTGGTTCGTCCCGTCTTCTCTGGGAAGGCGTTCGCGACGCTCGAGATCGATGCCACGCCGGCCATGGTGTCGATCCGCCCCAACGTTTTCGCGGTGGGCGAGCATAGCGCCGCGGGCACGGTGGACGCCTTCACCCCTGAGGTCGACGCCTCGGCGTGGCGGGTTCGCGTCGTCGGACGCAACTCGGCCTCCGAGGGGCAGGTCGACGTCTCCGAGGCGTCGATCGTCGTTTCGGGTGGACGAGGGATGAAGGGGCCCGAGCACTGGGGTCTCCTCGAAGGACTCCGGGATGCCATCGGCTCCGGGGTCGCGTTGGGGGCGTCCCGCGCCGTGGTCGACGCCGGCTGGCGTCCGCACGGTGAGCAGGTGGGTCAGACCGGGAAGACGGTCGCGCCCAAGCTGTACTTCGCCGTCGGAATCTCGGGCGCCATTCAGCACCTCGCGGGGATGCGCACGGCCAAGACGATCGTCGCGATCAACCGTGATGCCGATGCGCCGATCTTCTCGGTCGCGGACTACGGGATCGTGGGTGACCTCTTCGAAGTCGTGCCGAAGCTCTCCGAGGAAATCGCCGCGCTGAAGGCGGCCGACTAGCCGGGAGGACCCCCGAGCACGGCGACCGGATCGACGGGGCGCCCATGACGCCACACCTCGAAGTGGAGGTGTGGGCCGGTGACGCTGCCTGTCGCTCCGCTGAGCCCGATCTGCTCGGCGCGGGACACGCGCTGACCGGCGTCCACGTTGATGTCGGAGAGGTGGGCGTACACCGTCATGTACCCCCCCGCATGGTCGATAAAGACGACCTGGCCGAAGCCCCGCATCGTGCCGGCGAAGCGAACCCTACCGGAGGTCATCGACACGACCGGGGTCCCGACCGGGAGGTCCAGATCGACGCCGCGGTGGAGGTCTGGGCTCAGGCCCATGAAGCGGAGGCCGAAGCCCGAGGTGAGAGGAGCTTCGGCAGGCCACGTGGGGAGTGCGCAGCCGGGGAGGACGAGCATGACATAGAGAAGCACGCTCCCCCGAAGCCGTCGCAGCGTCACCCCATCGGGCTTCCGTGCACACCGCCGAACCAGACCACGTCGACCGGGTCCCCGGCTTCGACCACGTCCACGTCCGGCGGAATCACGGCGAGGCCGTCTGCCGATGCCAATCCGCGCACCAGCCCGGAGAGCTGAGGCCCGGTGAGGCCCGCGGTCAGCCCCTCCGGGCCCGGCCGCAACCGTACACGCTGGAAATACGTCAGCGCTGCGGGAGTCGAAAAGCGCTCGGTCGCGGTACACGGCACGATCGGACGCTGGACCTCCGTATGTCCCGCCATTCGAAGCAGGAAGGGACGCACGAAGAGCTCGAAGGTCACGAAGGCCGACGAGGGGTTGCCCGGGAGGCCGAAGACGGGCTGCCGCCGGCCATCCCTGGGGATCCAACCGAAGCTGATCGGACTGCCCGGGCGCATGCGAACCCGCCAGAAGTCCTGCTCGAAGCCGTAGTCGTCGAGCACCCGTTTCACCAGATCGGCCTCACCCATCGAAGCCCCTCCGATCGTGACGAGGACGTCGGCGCTCTCGGCGGCGTCGAGCTTCTCACGAATGATTTCCGATCGGTCCGCCGCGATCCCCAACGGGAGGGGGTGGGCGCCAATCGCTCGCGTGGCCGCCGCCAACATCGTGCCGTTGGACTCGGGCACGCCTCGACCGGCCTCTACGTCGGCGTACTGCTCCGGCGTCCGTAGCTCATCTCCCGTCGCGAGGAGGGCCACCGACGGCGAGCGATGCACGAGGGCTTCGGCGCGTCCGGCGGCGGCGAGCACGCCGATGGTGCCCGGCCCGATCGAGTGCCCCGCCGGAAAGAGCTGCATCCCCTTCGTGAGATCCTGGCCCGCCGGCCGGATGTGGCGCCCGACGTCGCGGTCGTCGCGGACGGCCACGAAGCCCGGCGTTTCCTCCCCGTCGGTGTCCTCGACCCGAATGATCGTATCGGCGTCGGTCGGGACGGGTGCGCCCGTCATGATGCGCACCGCGCTTCCTGGCGCCATCGTGTCCATCACCGGGTCACCGGCACGGACCACTCCGGAGACGGGGAGGCGTTTCGGTGTCGATGACGATGCGCCACGGACATCCGCCCCCCGGGTGGCATAGCCATCCATGGCGCTGTTGTCCCACGGAGGTAGGGTGGCCGTCGCCTCGATCGGCTCGGCGAGCGCCCGACCCGATGCCTGGTCGAGTGGGACCGTTTCGGTGCCCATCAGGGAGGCGGACGACAGGGTCCGTTCACGCGCCGCCTCGACCTCGATCCAGTCTGCGACCCGTTGCTCGAAGCCGGCGCCGTTCCGCTCTGGCGTCACGGAGACTCGGTCACCACCGCCAGAGGAGGCTGATCGTCACTTGCCGACCCCATAGCCACTCGCCGTCATCGACATTCTCGAAGTCACGATCGGGATCGGCGAACCCCGGTGGGGTGTCGAGCTCCCAGAGCGAAAACGTGGCGTCGCCCCGCAACGCAATCCGATCGGTCACGAACCAGCGGGACCCGACGCCGAGCGTGCCGTAGAAGCTCGTGCCGAACTCGAACACGTCCTCGGGAAGGAGCACGTCGTCGAGGTCGGAGCTGCTCGACGCATCGATCGCGATCCCGCCGCCCGCATAGAAGAACGGACTGATGCGGTTCCACATCCGACGACCGGGGAAGCTGAAGCGTAGGCGGGCATCGATCGTCGTGACCTTGGCGTCGGCCTGGCCGATCACGCGATCCCCTTCCACGCGCCCGGGATCAACGACGTCACGCTCTCCGTCGATGAGGCCGACGACCCCCTCGAACGAGATGGGGCCCGACAGTTCGATCGCGTACCGCCCCCCGACGCCGAACCCGCCCTGCGGGCCGTATCCGAACCGACCGGTGGCGGTGCTCATCCACGTCGCCCACACGCCGGTTTCTTGACGGCGTTCGATGTACTCGTACGGCGATGGTATGCTCTGTGCTGCCACCATCATCGGGACGACCAGCACAGCTACGAGGCCGAGAAAAACGGCCCGAGCGGACACCGAGTCCGTCATCGAAGGAATGTGTGCCTCCGGAACAAGGGATCTCAAATTGATTGACGCTCCATATGGACGCCGGCAAATTCTTGGCATGTCAGTGCTTGCGCCGATTACGGCCGCACCTTGTACCACCGGACGCACGTGATCGTTTCCGCTACGCAGCACCTTCGACGACGCACCCTCGGGGCGGCGTTGCTCCTCACGACGATCGGACTGGGATTTCCTCCGGCCGTAGCCGGGCAGGAACCCATGGAACTCCGCCTCGAGGAGAACTTCCGACGTGAGCCCAACGGGGTCATTCTCGCTCGACTGTCCGCCGGTTCGATGCTTCGCGTCCTGACCACGGAAGGTAACTGGACTCAGGTCGAGCTGGAGGGCTGGGTGTGGCTTCCGTCGGTCGCGCCGAGCGATGAGCCCGGGATGGACCTCGTCATTAGCGAGTCCGGAGGGGAGAACCTCCGTGCCGCACCGAGTGGTTCGATCTTGGCCCGACTGGAAGAAGGAGCCCTGCTCGAGGAGTTGAGCCGTGACGCCAACTGGGTGCGCGTGACGAGGGTCGGTTGGGTGTGGTCGGAGTCTCTCGGCGGTGTGTCGGGTACGCCCAACCCGGTCGTGCCGTCAGCCGCACCGTCGACGTCCGGACCTGCGGCGCGGGCCCCCGGGGGTGTGCGGACCGTCGGGGAGGTGGGTGGGCCGATTCTCGCCGCTCCCGATGGAGACACGCTCGCCGTGGCCGCACCGTCGAGCGACGTCGTCGTGGTTCGGCGGGAGGGCGGGTGGGCTCGGGTACGGCTCGAGGGCTGGATGTGGCTCCCCGAAGCCGAGGCTGCCGAAGGGGAGGGTCCCACGCCCGTCGCCGTCGAAGCGGAGGCCGTCGAGCCCGATGCGCTCCAGGCCGATCCGGAGCTCTACGCCGGGCGTGTGGTGGAGTGGACGCTCCAGTTCATCTCGTTGGAGCGGGCCGAGGCCGTGCGCACGGACTTCTTCGAAGGTGAGCCCTTCTTGCTCGCTCGCTTCGGCGGAGCCGACGGGCCCTTTGTCTACGTGGCCGTGCCGGTCGATCGGCTGTCCGAGGTGGAGGGGCTCGTCCCGTTGGAATCGGTGGCGATCACCGGCAGGGTCAGGACCGGGGCATCGGCCCTGACCGGGGCGCCGATCGTCGACCTGTTGACGCTGGACCGGTCGCCGAGGTGATCCTCCGATGGGTTGGTTGAGTCGTTCGCGGGCGTGTTGGGTCGCTGTCCTGACCCTCCTGAACGGCTGCGGTCCCGGCACCGCGGAGGTGCTGATTCCGCCCGTGGAGATCGAGATCGCCGGCGGGGACGATCAGTTCGGAACAGTCGATCAGACCCTTCCGGTGCCACTCCAGGTTTCGCTGACCTCACTGCGCACCGGGCTGCCGGTCGAGAATGCGATCGTCGAGTTCCGGGTGGAGCAGGGGGGCGCGGAGATCGTGGGGAACGCGAACGTGTCCAGCGACGAACGCGGCTCTGCCGTGGCGACCGTGCGTCTCGGGAGTGCGATCGGCGTCATCCTCGTCCGCGCCACCGTTCGAGGTCAGGAGGGTGCAACGGTGCTCTTCCAACTCGAGTCGGTCGACCGCCCCGAGCTCGATTCGGTCTCACCTTCGGCTGCTACCCCGGGCGAGACGGTGGTTCTGCAAGGGCGCAACTTCAGCCCGAACGCCGAGCAGAACGTCGTGCTCTTCTCGGGTATCCGCGGCCGTGTGATCGCGGCCACCCGCACGTCGATCACCGTCGAAGTACCCGCGTGTCTGCCCGCGCGGGCCGTGTCCGTGACGACCCAGCTCGGCGTGGTCGCGTCATCCGGCCAGCCGTTGACGCTGATCGAGGCCGGCCCGATCGAGACGCTGCCGGTGGGTGGTGTTCTCGACGTGGACGATCCGGAGGGCTTCGCCTGCCCGACGTTGCCCGGGTACACGGATGCCCAGTACCTCGTCATGGTGCAGAGCGGGAGTTCGATCGGCGCCGCGGCGCACCCGTTCACCTTCACGCTCCTCGACGACACCGGGCCGACTCCGGCGCAGCTGCGTCTCGCCGAAGCCCCGCGGTCGGTGACGCGAGAGAGCACCGTGCACGCCCGATTCGAACGACGGCTCCGTGCGTTCGAAGACGAACGTGTGCGAGCCCGTCCCCTCGGGCCGCCTCACGCACGCAGCGTCGGACCTCAACCCGTCCCGACGGTCGGTGAGCGGCGGGACTTCTTCGTGTACCGGAACCCCGGCGACTTCGCCGAGGTGTCCGCCGTGGCGCGTTTCGTAGGCGAGCGTGCGGCGTTCTTCGTGGATGAGGACGCTCCGGCCGGTGGGTACACCGCCGAGGACCTCCAGGCGTTCTCCGACCAGTTCGACGACGTGATCTACCCGACGGTCACCGACCGCTTCGGCACGCCCTCCGACCTCGATGCCAACCAGCGGATCGTCGTCCTCTTCACCCCCGTGGTGAACGCGATGACCGCCCGGGGCGCGACCGGCTTCGTCGGCGGCTTCTTCATCGGTGTGGACCTGCTTCCGGACGAGAACGGAAGCAACGGAGCGGAGGTCTTCTACACACTGGCCCCCGATCCGAACGGTGACTTCTCCGACCCCAGGCCGAAGGATCGCTTGCAGGCGGTGACCCCCGCGATTCTCGCTCACGAGTTCCAGCACATGGTGAACTTCAATGAGCGGGTCCTGCAGCGGGGTGGCGAGGGCAACGACGCGGTGTGGCTGTCGGAAGGGCTGGCGCAGTTTGCCGAGGAGGCCGTCGCGCGCGCCTACGACGAACGAGGTGACGACGAGGCCGCGGCCCTCTTCCGGGTCGGCGCCATCGAGCGTGCGCGCCGGTACATGGCGGGACCGGACACGGTGTCGCTCCTCGTGTCGTTCGGATCGGGGACGCTGTCGGAGCGGGGCGGTGGCTTCCTACACGTCCTCTACCTCGAGGACCACTTCGGCGAAGGCATCGTTCGAGATCTCACGCAGACCACACGAACCGGCGTGGCCAACGTGGAGGCCGAGACGGGAACCTCGTGGCCCGACCTGTTGTCTGATTGGTGGACGGCGTTGTGGCTGGACGGCCCCTCTCCGATCCCTGGCCCGAGGGACTACCCGAGTGTGGACCTTCGGGAGTATCTAGGCTCTCCGTATCCCCTCGAGCCGGAAGAAATCGGCGGGAGCGATACCGAGGTATCTGGATCGCTGCGGTCCGCCGCGGTGCGGTACTACATTGTGACACCGGGGCAAGGTGGCTCGACCACCTTGCGCCTCGGGGGTCAGGGCGGAGGCGCGAGCCTCCCGCTGGCCGGAATGCGGCTGCGGATCGTCCGCATTCAGTAGAAGAATGATTGGGTGAACGACTGAATCTTCTCCCAATCGCGTCCGTAGGGACGAGGGTTCAACCAAAACGAGACGGCTTACGACATCGATGCGTTGTTCCACATGCGGTGAGAGCCTTCAGCCCGGAGCGGTGCGCTGCCCGACGTGCGGCACGTCCACTCCGGTTGGACAGGCGATCGCCCGGCCGTCCGGTGTCCGCCGCTGTCCGCGCTGCTCGTATCAGGGCGAGGGAATGCCGTACTTCCGCCGGGCCGGTCACGTCGGCTTGTTGGTGGGCGCTTCGTTGTTCACATACGGCTTCGGTGGGCTCGTCTACTGGTTGGCGCGTCGGAAGCACCTGGTCTGTCCCCGATGTGGGCTCGGGTGGGAGAACGCCTCTCGGGCGCTCGCGGTCACAGGCCCGGAGCCGGAGAAACGCCTCATCGAGGCCGAGCCCGACGAACCCCTTCCCAGCGGGGGTATCAAGCGCCGGATCCTCGGGACGGCGATGGTCCTCATGGCCAGCCTCATGGTGATGGTCGGCTTCGTCGAATGGGAGATGGCGGCCGTCGCGTTCGGGTCCGTCCTCGGCGGTGGTGGCTCGCTGACCTTCTACTGGGGTTGGCAGGGGCTGATGGACCGACGGAAGGCGATCATGCAGGGCCTTCAGCGCAAGATCCTGAAGCTCGCGGGCATGCGCGGAGGAACGCTGACGGTGACCGAGGTCGCGTCGGACCTGAACCTCGCGCTACCCGCGGCCGAGAAGATCCTCGAGTCGATGGACGACGGCTTCCGGGTCCGGTCCGATATCTCCCAGGACGGGGTGCTGTACTACGAATTCCCGGAGATCGTGCACCGGGCGCGCCTGGGCGCCGATCCGACCCGTCAGCTCGGACCTTCCGACTGACCCAGCCGCGCAGCGGTGAGGGACACGAGGATCACGACGGCTCCGCCGATTTGGAGCGGTGAAGGCACTTCTGCGAGCCAGAGCCACGCCGTGATCAGCGCGAAGACAGGGACGAGGTTCGAGTAGACGGCCGTACGGTTGTTCCCCAGTCGCTCTACGCCGCGGTACCAGAGTAGGTACGCGACCCCGATGGCGAAGACGCCGGCATAGACCACGCCACCCCACGCCGCGAGCGAGACATCGGCCAGCGACGTGCCCACCACGTCCGGGACACCCATCAGGACCAGTGCCGGCGTCCCGACGTACAGAGTCCACGCGGTCATGCGGAGAGATCCGTACTTCGCGACGGGACGCTGGCCGAGCACCGTATAGATCGACCAGAGGATGGAGGCCACCACCATCAGCAGGTCGCCGCGTAGCGTCTGCGACCCGAGAGACAACTCGTCCGTCCCACCGAGCACGACGAGGATCATGCCGACGAACATTCCGGTGACCCCGCCCACGATCCACCGATTCGGCCGCTCGTGACCCGCAGCGGCCGAGAGGATCACCGTCCAGATCGGAGTCGTGGAGAGGAGGAGGCTCGCGTTTCCTGCGCGCGTCCAGTCGATGCCGATGATGAAGCAGAGCTGGTACGCGATGTTGCCGAGAACCCCGAGGAGGACGATGCGCCCGATGTCCTCGCGGTCGGGAAAACGGGCTCCTCGGGTACTGCGCAGCAGGATCGCCATCGCCACTACGGCAAGCGGGAATCGCAGCGCGTTGAAGGCGAGCGGAGGCAATTCCGTCAGTGCGGCTTTGACGACGGAGAAGTTGAGTCCCCAGATCGCCGCCATGACGATCATGCCGGAGTCTGCGCCTAGTTCCTTGAAGCGTGAAGCCATGTCGGATCAGTGACTTACGACGTTGTGCCCGTAGATAAGGAGCGAGTAAGTTGAATGTGTAACAGGTCCCGCCAACCCCTCGTAGATGTCGACAGCGGACGTTCTACAGCTCGACGAGTACCGCGATCGTCGGCAACAGAGGTTGGCACGTACACGCGTGTTCGCCGCCCCCGATCCGGATCGGACGGCCCTCTTCGGGTTGCTCGCGGAAATCGCGGGATTGGCCGGGGCAGATCGCGTCGGCGTCGTGTGGGTCGATGAGTACGGACCCGACCACGCCCACCCGTTCTTCGTGCTGGACTATGCGTGTTCTCCGCCTCGCCAGTACTTCCCCTCTCAGCCGCTGTCCAGGGCTTGGGAAGCCGGTGTACCGGGTACCTTGGACGAGACTCATGCCGCCGGGAGCACCTTCGCGGTCGCACTAGGCAGCGACGGCGCGCGCGGATGGTTCATCGTCGCGGACGCCTTCACGCGGCGCGCACGCCTGTCCGACGCGGCCCGCGAGCGGATCATGTTTCTTGTCGGCGAATGCTCGGCGGTCGTGCTCCACAAGGATCTGGGCTCGGGTAGTTCCCTGATGACCGGAGTCGGCGGTAGCGCCTTCCTCCGGGACTTGGACGGCAAGGACGACAAGCCGTTGGTGCGCGCCATGATCGAGCGTCGGTTCGCCGTTGGACGGCTCGGCCGCTTGATGGTGGACGAGGACCTCACGGTCGACGAGGCGGAACGCGTCGAGACAACGCGCAGACTGCGGAGTGAGCTCGCCGCGGCCGGACCGCTCGCGCCCGCGGAAGAAGATCCCTACCAAGCTGCACTTGCTGCGTTCGAAGTGTCGGATGTCGGGGCCTTGGCTCACGCCATGCTCGACATCGGCAGCTTCGCGGAGGCCGAGGATCACGTCTACGGGGCGCTGCAGGCGTACGCGGTCGCCTTCGACCTGGCCAGTCGCCTCCACGACGCCGACGTGGCGATCGAGGCGGCCCGCTTTTCCGGTCGACTCCTGCGACGGCGTGCTCAGTGGGAGCTCGCGGACCAGTGGTACCAGACCGCCATCGACATCGCACGCCTCGAGCGTTTGGATGCGAAGACGGCTTTGGCTCTGACCGGTATCGCGGGTGTGCTGCGTGAGCGGGGCAACCTGCCTCGGGCTAAGGAGACGGTGCTCGAGGCGATCGAACTGGCCCGACGGTCCGGGTCAACCGAAGCCGTCGCTGTCGCCCGTCACACTGCGATGGGCGTGCAGCAGATGCTCGAGGAGTTCGACGAGGCTCTCAGGAA
>JBCCEZ010000058.1:0-30125 GCA_039030015.1 Gemmatimonadota bacterium
CCACACCGTAGGGGCTGACTTCCCATGGCAGACACCGCAGTCGACGTCCATCACGATCATCACGTACACGACGATCACCACGGTCCGACCGGGATCCTGAAGTACATCTGGTCGACGGACCACAAGATCATCGCGATGCAGTACATGTTCACCGGCATGTTCATGGCGGTGATCGGCGGCTTCATGTCGTACGTGTTCCGCATGCAGCTCGCCTTCCCGGGCATCTCCGTTCCGGGCTTCGGCCAGGTTTCGCCGGGTGAGTACAACGCCCTGGTCACGAACCACGGCACGATCATGATCTTCTGGGTGGCGATGCCGGTCTTGATCGCCGCCTTCGGGAACTACCTGATCCCGCTGATGATCGGCGCGGACGACATGGTCTTCCCCAAGATCAACCGCCTCTCGTACCAGATCTTCCTGGTCAGCGCGGTCATCCTGCTGATCTCGCTCTTCGTCGAGGGGGGTGGCTTCGGTGGTGCGTGGACGTCGTATCCCCCGCTCTCCGCGAACGCGGACTACAACCTCACCGGATTAGGAGCCTCCTTATGGCTCCTTGCCGTGGCCTTGGAGTTCGTCGCCTTCTTGTTAGGCGGTATCAACTTCATCGTCACCCTGATGAACTCGCGCGCTCCAGGCATGAAGGCGTACGACATCCCGCTCGTGCTCTGGATGATCGTGATCGCGAGCATCCTCTTCATGCTCTCGGTCGGGCCGCTCATCGCGGGCGCGGTGATGCTCTTCTTCGACCAGACGCTCGGCACCGGCTTCTACGATCCGGCGCGGGGCGGTGACCCGATCCTCTGGCAGCACCTCTTCTGGTTCTTCGGGCACCCGGAGGTGTACGTGGTGCTCCTGCCGGCGATCGGCATGACGGTCGACGTCATCGCGACGTTCGCCCGCAAGAAGATCTTCGGCTACAAGATGGTGCTCTATACGGCGGTCGCGACCGGCGTCCTGTCCTTCTTCGTCTGGGCGCACCACCAGTTCATCGCGGGCATCGATCCGCGCATGGCGAACGTCTTCACGATCACGACGCTCCTCATCTCCGTGCCGATTGCGGAGATGTGTTTCGTGATCATCGCCACCTTATACGGCGGCTCGATTCGCCTCACGACACCGATGCTGTGGGCGCTCGCCTTCATGGCCGAGTTCCTCATCGGCGGCGTGACGGGGATCTTCCTCGGCGCGAGTGGCGCGGACATCTACTTCCACGACACGTACTTCGTCCTCGCCCACTTCCACTACACGTTCTTCCCGATTGCCATCATCGGGACGTTCTGTGGATTCACGTACTGGTTCCCGAAGATGTTCGGGAAGATGATGAACGACACCCTCGGGAAGATTCACTTCTGGGGCACGATCATCCCGTTCAACTTCATCTTCATCCCGCTCTTCGTACTCGGGATGAACGGTCAGCACCGCCGGATCTACAACTTCCAGCACTTCCCCGAGCTGGCGGGCCCGGAGATGTACCAGCTCCGGCAGATCGCGACGATCGCCCTGCTGGTGATGCTCGCCTTCCAGTTGGTGTTCTTCTACAACTGGTTCTACAGCCTCTGGAAGGGCGAAAAGGCCGGGAAGAACCCGTGGAAGGCCAACACGCTCGAGTGGACGACCGTCTCGCCGCCGCCTCACGGCAACTGGCCGGTCGACGAGCTACCGAACGTGTATCGGGGACCGTACGAGTACGGTCACCCGGATCGTGAAGAAGACTACTGGCCCCAACACCTGCCGAACTGATGAGCGGACGACCGATCGCAACGGACCGGAGCGCCACCGGGATCCCAACGCATCGCCTGGCGATATGGTGGGTCTTGGCCTCAGAAGTCGTCATCTTCGGCGGCCTTCTCGGTGCGTACCTGATGCACCGGATCGGCCACCCCGAGTGGGCCGAGGCCGCTTCACACACCCAGACCTGGATCGGAGCCGTCAACACCTTCGTGCTCCTCACATCCAGCTTCACCGCGGTGCTGGCCCACCAAGCCGCAGAGCACGGCGACGGGAAGAAGGCCGCGAAGCTGCTCGTCTTCACGATCGGGGGGGCGCTGACCTTCCTGATGATCAAGTCGTTCGAGTGGTACACCGAGATCTCGCACGGCTACACGATCACCGCGAACACCTTCTGGTCCTTCTACTACACGGCGGCGGGTCTGCACGCGCTCCACGTGATCGCGGGGGCGATCATCATGGGCATCGTGGCGGTCGGTGCGTACCGGGGGCGAATGCTCCACAGGGTCGAGATCATCGGCATCTATTGGCACTTCGTCGACGTGGTCTGGATCTTCCTCTTCCCGCTTCTCTACATCGCGAAGTAGAGGTCGAGCGCTATGTCTGAGAACACAGAGCACAACGACGAGCACGGTCACGAAGAGCACGGCCACGGTACGGGCCACTACTTCAAGATCTACGTCACACTGTTGGTCCTCTTCATCATCAGTGTGATCGGGCCGGAAGTCGGTGAGGTCACGGGCCTGCGGTGGATCACGCTCGTGACGGCATTCGGGATCGCCATCTGGAAGGCGCGACTCGTCATCAACGAGTTCATGCACCTGAACGTCGAAAAGCGGATCATGAAGTGGCTTCTGACCACGTCCTTGATCCTCATGGTCCTGATGGTGGCCGGTATCTCACCGGACGTGCTGAACCATCGGGGCAACAACTGGGAGAATCTCGCTGCTCAGGCAGCGGTGGAGCGCGGGCTCGGTGGGTACGAGGACGAGGAAGGCGACGAAGCGGCGACCGAGGTCGTCGAGGCCGAGCCGGCCGCCTTCAGCGCCGCCTCGTCCTACGGGATCGTCTGCGCGACGTGCCACGGTGCCGGCGGCGCGGGTGATGGAGCAGCCGGAGTCGCGCTCGATCCGGCACCCGCCGACTTCACCGATCCGGCCTTCTGGGAAGGACGTGACCGGGACCGGATCATCACGGTGATTCGAGATGGCGGTGCGGCCGTAGGTGCCTCGGCGCTGATGGCTCCGTGGGGCGCCCTGTACGACGAGGAGCAGCTCGGGTTGATGGCGGACTACGTCATGAGCTTCAACCCGAACCAGTAGACGAAGGTTTTTTCCGCCGGTGGGCGGATGAAGGATCGTTGTTGAGATGAGTGCAGAGTCGGCGACCTACCCGATCGATCAGAGGCCGGCACCCGTGAAGCGGGAGCCGATCATCCCGAACGGGGTGCTCGGCATGCTCATCTTCATCTTCACCGAGGTGATGTTCTTCGCCGGACTCATCTCCGCTCACGCCATCGTGAAGTCCCAGTCGGCGGGTCAGATGTGGCCCCCGTACGGACAGCCTCGGCTCCCCGTGCAGGAGACCGCGCTCAACTCGCTCGCACTCTTCGTGAGTGGGGTGGTGCTGGTCTTCGCCTGGTTCGCGTACCGTCGTGAGGCGGAGGCGGCGCGCATCCCGCTGCTTTTCGCAGTGATGCTCGGTCTCGTCTTCGTCGGGTTCCAGGGCGTCGAGTGGGCAGCCTTGCTCGCCGAGGGGCTCACCATGCAGTCCAGCACCTACGGCGGCTTCTTCTACCTCATCGTGGGTACGCACGCGTTCCATGCGGTCGGCGCGCTCATCGCATTGTTCTGGGCCTTCGATCGTTTGGACAAAGGGACGCTCACTGCGTCTCAACTCGGGACGGTGTCCGCCTTCTGGTACTTCGTCGTTCTCGTCTGGCCATTCCTGTACTGGAAGGTGTACCTGTGAGGAGCGCACTCCCCCTCGTCGTGGCAGTCGCTCTCGTAGCGCTCCTGCCCGAAGCCGTGCTCGCCTGTCCGGTTTGCTTCGATTCGAGCGATGAGAATCGGCAAGCTTTTATCGTCACAACGGCCTTCCTCAGTCTTCTCCCCCTCGGGATGGTGGCCGGCGCGGGGCTATGGCTCCGGAAGAAGACCCGTGAGCAAGACGAGTTGTACGGCATCGACGAGGGCGATCGGCCGGAAGTCTGACCGTGTCCGGCTCGGACCGCAGCTCGAAGGACGAACCGGTGCGCCGTGTGTACGAGTCAAGGCCGAGTGCGCCACGAGACCGAGACTCGTTCGACTCCGTCGCGCGATTCCGAGTTCTGGGGTGGTCCTTCGTCGGTGGATTCCTGGGCCTTCTGCTGGGCGTCTTTCTCTATGTGCAAGGTCAGGGGGGGATCGGTCTCCTGCTCGTCACCACGGTGGTCGGATGGGCTGCGTCCTACTTCATCCCTCTGATCATCCTCGCGGGCGCGGGTCGTGCCGGAGCTACGCTGTACGCTCCCTCCGGGGCGTCCACACCTCGCAAACGCGAGTACTCCCTCGCGGAGACGTACGCCGCACGGGGGGAGTACGAGATGGCGGTGACCGCGTTCGAAGACGCGATCCTAGAGGGGCCTGAAGATCCGGTCCCCTACATCCGGGTAGCCCGTCTCCAGCGCGATCGGCTCCAGGACTACGAGGGTGCCGCCCGTTGGTTCAAGCGTGGCCTCGCCGAGGCCGGGATGACGCCCGGCCAGCGACTCCTCACCTGTCGAGAGCTCGTCGAGCTCTACGAGACCAAGATGGGAGCTCCTGAGAAGGCCGCCCCGCTCCTCGCTCGTATCGCGGCCGAGCGCCCAGACGAGCCCGACGGGCTCTTCGCGGCCGAGACGCTCGCTCGTATCAAGAGCGACATGCGTCGGGACGGCTCGTGACGCTCGAGCCCGCCGGTACGATCAGCCCTCGAAGGTTCGCGGCCTTCTACCTCCCGCTCGTCGCGACGAGTTACTTGCTGACGGCCACGAACCCTCTCCTTGCCGCCGCGCTGGCGCGCACACAGGACCCGGCGACATCGCTTTCGGGCTACGGGGTAGCGTTCGCTCTGATCGGGGTGATCTACGCACCACTGCTGGTGGTCCAGCAGGTCGCGGCCCAGCGCCTACTCAGCACGGGCGATGTGCGCTCCGTGAAGCGCTTCACCGCTCTGGTGGCGGTCCTCCTGTCGGGAGTCGCGGCACTCGTCGCCTACACGCCCGTGGGCATCTTCGTCTTCCAGGAAATCGTCGGCGTGCGAGACGCGATCCTCGACGAGGCGATGTCCGCGATGACCGCGCTCTGGCTCGTGCCGGCCCTCACCGGCATGCGAGCGTTCCATCAGGGGCGGCTGGTCGCAGGACACCGCACAGGTCCGATCGCCTTCGCCACCGGCGCCCGCACGATGACGCTGGGCGTGATCGCATTCGGACTGACCCTCACCCCAGCGGGGGCTTGGCTCGGCGGCGTGGCGTTCACGGTCGGTCTCGGAGTGGAGGCCATTCTGGTGACCCTCTCGCCAGCCCCCACTCCCACGCCGGAGGAACGTGCAGCGGACGCAGACGAGGAGGACAAGCTCGTGTCCTTCTCGACGCCTTTGATGCTGAACGTGATGCTCTGGTGGAGCACGCCGCTCATCATCAACTCGGTGCTCGCTCGGACACCGGAACCGGACTGCTCGATCGCGGCGTTCACTGTCGTAGAGGCGGTCGCGTGGTTCCTGGCGGCTCCGGTGGGTCAGCTCCAACACGCATCGTTGGCGCTCGTCGAGTGCCGAGATACTCATGCAAGGGTGCGGGGGTATGCGACCGGCCTCGCGATCGCGGTCACGCTCTTCTTGGGCATCTTGGCGATTCCGGCGGTCAGAGAGGCGATCCTGTGGACGGGCTTCCGACTCGACCCGTCACTTCTCGAGCCGGCTGGCCTCGCCTTCCCCGTCGCGGCCCTCTACCCGCTCCTCTACGGGCACCGGCAGTACTACCAGGGCCTCTTCGTTCGAGCCGGTTGCACCGGACTCGTCGGTCGGAGCGCCGTGCTCCGCATTGTCGTGATCCTTGCCGCCGCGCCCATTCTGTTGGGCCCCATGGGCGAGAACGGGGCGCGCCTCGGCGTGACGTTGGCCGTAGTGGGATTGGTCGCCGAAGCGGTCTTCCTGGAAGTCATGGCGAGACTGCGAGCCCTTCCCCTTCTCGATGCGGCCCGCGAGGCCGCTGCCGCCGGTCGCACCGGCCCGGTCGAGACACCCGCGTAGGTCGTTCCGCCCCGGCCCTCTTCTACACGGAGGTCAGGATCCGTCGGCGGTCTCGCGCAGGATCCAGCGATCCACTCGTACGTCGAGCCGGTGGTTCACACGTACTCCGGCGACCCCGTAGGGGCGTACTCGAGATGCGGTCTCCACGTGCACTTCGTCTCCATTCACGACGAAGTGGGCCTCTCCGGCGTAGACGTCGATACTCAGCGTGTTCACCGGTTGGTCGCCTTCCTCCTGGACCGTGTGCACGGCGGGATGGGGCGTCCAGTCGATGAGCGTTTCCGTGACCTCACCAATTCGACGTTTGATAAGGAAGTCCCCGGTCGGCCGAACCAGGAGGTACGTGTACTCCAGGTCCGGGCCCTCGAGGTCGATGCCCCCGACGAAGATTCCGTACGCCTCTCGGTACCCGACAGGCACGTCGTACTGTCGGAAGGTGGCCTGCGCGTGCAGGTCCCCCGTGAGGATCAGATCGTCGGTCCGGTACGCGATCCCGGCCGGGCCCGTCTGCACACGGAAGCCGTCGTCGTCCTCGACGAGTTGGAACTCTGCCGGGTCGGACGATTGCGAGTCGAGACGGATGCTGAAGTTCGGCCGAGCCGCGGGTCCGGTCTCGCCCGTTCGTTCCGGCGGTGGCGGCTCCGAGCAGGCCGCGGCGGATGCCAAGGCGGCCAATAAGAACGCTCGGTGCCAGGGCCGTCGTCTACAGCCTTCTTCAGAGTCCATCGTCGTCCCCGTCATCCCGCCCGCCTCCGCTTGTTCCGCATGAAGTCCATCATGATGTACTGCCCGAGCGTCATCGTGCTCGTGAAGTACGCCTTTCCGCGCGCGATCTCCGACACCTTTTGCACGAACTGCACGAGGTATGGGTCGTTCGCCAGCATGAATGTGTTGATGAGGATCCCGCTCTTCCTGCAGGCGGAGACCTCTTGGTACGTCCGCTTCAGGATCATCGGGTCGAGGCCGCCCGAATTCGTGTAGACCCGCCCGTCCGGGAGCGTCATGGCGCTCGGCTTCCCGTCGGTGATCATCACGATCTGCCGCATGTCCTTTTTCTGCGATGTCAGGATCCGGCGTGCGATCTCGAGACCTTCCGCCGTGTTGGTGTGGAAGGGCCCGACCTGTGCCTTGGCCAACTGCGAGAGCGGAATCTCTTCGGCCCGATCTCCGAAGGTGACCACACGAAGCGAGTCACCCGGAAACTGCGTCCGAATCATGTGAGACATCGCCAGCGCGACGCGCTTTGCAGGGGCGAAACGATCCTCCCCGTACAGCACCATCGAGTGGCTGATGTCGAGGAGCAGGACCGTGGCGCAGGACGACCTGTACTCGGACTGATGGACCATCAGGTCCCCGTAGTTCAGGTCCAACGGCACCTTCAAACCCTCCCGCTCGATTGCGTTCTTGAGCGTGGCCGGAATATCGAGGTTCATCGTGTCGCCGAACTCGTACGGCCGTGATGCGGCCTCGGCTTCCACACCGGTCGACAGGTGGGGCGTGTCGTGGGAGCCCGCGCTCGACTTGCCCAAGGCGCCGAGGAGCCCTTTGAGCGCTCGGTAGCCCAGGAAGTCCATCCCCTTTTGTGTCAGGCTGAAGTTGACCTGTTGGGCGGCCTGCTTCGCCTCGTCGATCTTGCCCTGACCCGTGACATCGTACGTCGCGCCCGGAAGCTGGGGATTCCCGGTCTCCAGGTCGATGTACCCTTCCTCGGCCATTCGCGAGATGAGGTCGTCGAGAAGCTCGGCGATCTGCTTCTGGATCTCCTCGTCGCCTTGCCCCTCACCCCGGAGCTCTTCGATCATCTCCGGTGTGAGTTGGCCGCTTTCGAGGAGCGCCTTCAGAAGCGCATGCTTCAACGCGTCCGTCGAATTGACGTCCTCGTCCCCGGACCAACCCCAATCGGGGTGATAGTGCGGGCCGCCGGCGAAGCCGCCGTCCATGAGGAAGTCGGACAGGTGTTCGAGCAGCGACTCGAGGTTGAGCGCGTCGAGCCAGCCGCCCTTGTATTTGGAGTAGGTCGTGAAGCGCATGACACCATGCTATCCGGCGGGGTAGCTTCCCGCCATGAAGTACGAACCGCTCTCCCCGAGCGAAGCCGGAGCGCTTCGACGAGGCCTTCTCGATCTCTACGATCGCGCCGCTCGCGACTTGCCGTGGCGTCGCGAAACCGACCCGTATCGCATCTGGGTTTCGGAGATCATGCTGCAGCAGACCCGGGTCGAAACCGTGATCCGGTACTACGAACGCTGGGTGGAACGGTTCCCCGACCTCGAGGCGCTTGCATCGGCGCCCGAGGACGAAGTGATGAAGGCATGGGAGGGGCTCGGGTATTACCGTCGGGCTCGCCACCTCCACGGGGCTGCACAGGTCGTGCGCGATCGGCACGACGGTGAGGTGCCCGGCGATCTCATGACCCTCCGATCGCTTCCCGGAGTGGGAGAGTACACGGCCGGGGCTGTCGCCTCGATCGCGTTCGGCGTCGTTGCCCCCGCGGTCGACGGAAATGTGAAGCGAGTCCTGGCGCGCCTCTTCGACATCCCCCGACCCACGGCTGCGTGGCTGCGGCGCCGGGCAGAGGAGTTGGTCGACCCGGCTCGGCCCGGGGATTGGAATCAGTCCTTGATGGAGTTCGGCGCCACCGTCTGCACACCCCGAGCACCGAGGTGTGCGACGTGTCCGGTACGGACCCACTGTGCTGCGCACGCGGCTGGAACGGTATTGGAGCGACCCGCCCCTTCGAAGCGAGCATCAGTGCGGCAGACCGAGATCGCTATCGTCGTGCTCGAACACGAAGGACGAGTCCTGCTGACACGCAGGCCACCCGACGGACTGCTCGGCGGCCTCTGGGCGTTTCCGGAAGAGGCGCCCGATGAGCTGGCTGGAGCGTACGGCCTGGAACCCGTCGGCCGACTCGAGTTGCCCGTGGTCCGACATCGCTTCACACACATCGACGCGACGTACCGACCCGTGGTGGTACGCACGAGTGGTCCGACGCCCGAGGCCGGGCCGGGTGCGCGGTGGGTGGACGCCTCCGACGGTGACGCCCTCGCGCTTCCTGTGGCGCAGCAGAAGATCTTCGCCGCATGGCGTGCAACGGAGTCGGGGGAGGCGGCGTGAAGATTGCGGATATGACGTGGGAGATGGTCGAGGCGTATTTGGCCCACGACGATCGGTGCATCCTCCCCCTGGGCTCGACCGAACAGCACGCCCTCATCAGCCTCGCTACCGATTCGATCTTGGCCGAACGGGTCTCCGTGGAGGCGGCCGAGCCTCTCGGGATTCCGGTTTTTCCCGCGCTCGCCTACGGGATCACGCCTTATTTCATGGGCTATCCCGGCACGGTGTCGTTGTCCCCCAACGTGTACGAACAGGTGCTCACGGAGATGTTGGCCTCGGTGCGACGCCACGGCTTTCGTCGTCTCTTGATCGTGAACGGGCACGGCGGCAACAGTCCTGCTCGTGAAGCGGTGCGCGCCTGGGCAGAGCGCAAAGCGGAGGTCGACGTCCGATGGCACGATTGGTGGTCGGCTCCGAACGTTCGAGCCGCGATCGACGAGGTCGATCCGGACGCCTCCCACGCGTCGTGGATGGAGACGTTTCCCTGGACCCGGGTGGCCGGGGTCGAGCTCCCCGATCGTCACAAGCCACCCGTCGATCTATCGGGTCGCGACGACATCTCCCTCTCGGGCTTTCGGGCCCGAATCGGCGACGGTTCGTTCGGAGGATGGTATGAACGTCCGCCGGAGGTCATGGAGCGCGTCTGGTCGATCGCGGTCGCGGAGACGCGAGCCCGACTTACGGATGGAGGTTGGTCATGACGTCGATGAAGGCCGACCCGTTCCGAGATCAGTCCGTGCTGATCACGGGTGGAGCGTCGGGGTTCGGACGTACGATCGCCGGTGCCTTCCAGATGCGCGGAGCGAACGTGTACATCTGCGACATCGACCCGGAGGGGCTGACCGAAACCGTGAACCTGATCGGGGAGTCGTGTTGGGGCACGAGGGTGGACGTCACCGACCGTGACAGGGTGTACTCCTGGATCGAGATGGTCCTCAAGCTCACCGGTCGGATCGACGTGCTCGTGAACAATGCCGGGGGAGTCCTCGGACAGGTTGGTCGAGCGCTCGAGGACGTCGATGGCCCGGACTGGGAGTCGATCGTCGCCGTGAATCAGACCGCTGCGTTTTGGACGTCCCAGGCGGTTGCGCCGACGATGAAGGCGGCGGGGCGAGGGCGGATCATCAACATCTCATCCGGCGCGGGCCTCGGCGTGAGCAAGACGGGGATCCAGGCCTACGCTGCAGCGAAGGCCGGGGTGATCGGGCTCACCCGCCAGCTCGCGCACGAACTGGGCCCGTTCGGAATCACCGTCAACAGCATCGCGCCTGGCTTCGTTCTCTCGAACGAGTCGACCCGAAGGCAGTGGGATGCACTCGGCCACGACGGACAGCACGCCCTACTCGACGGGATCGCGCTTAGAAGGCTGGGTACGCCCGCCGACATCGCGCACGCGGTTCTCTTCCTCGCCTCCGAGCAAGCCGAGTGGATCAGCGGCGTGGTGCTCCCGGTCGACGGCGGCAAGTAGGCCCTACGCGTCGCCCTGGAGGTCGGGCCAACTCCTCTTTTCCGTCGAGCGGAAGATCAACGAGGTCTCGACCCGGCTCGTTTGAGGGAGGCTCGTGATGGCGTCCAGGGTGAAGTCACGCAGCTGATCCATGTCTCGCGCCACGACGTGGGCGAGAAAGTCGGTTTGGCCGGTCGTGTGGTAGAGCGCCACGACCTGAGGTACGTCGAGGACAGCCGCTTCGAAACGTGCGACCGCTGCGCGCGTGTGCTTCTTGAGCTGGATCGAGACCATGGCGCGCACGCCGATGCCGAAGGCCTCCGGTGCGACGTCGGCGTGCCAGCCGCGCACGACCCCGCGGTTCACGAGGCGTCGGATGCGTTCGAGGCACGCGGACTGGGACAAGCCCACCTCTCCAGCGACCTCCTTGTTCGTAGCGCGTGCATTCTTCGCCAGCTGCACGAGAATGGCTCGATCGATTCGGTCCAGCTCTGCGAGATCGCTCATTTCCGAAGAATATTTGGAGTATTTGTGCCTAAGCCGAATGATATCCATCCATGAAGGGCATTGCACGTCACAACATCCTGCGGGGCGAGATGAGACTCGAGACGAGAGCCGTACACTCCGGACGGGCTCCACGAGGGCGTGGGGACCAAGAAGGCGGACGGCCCCACGCGACCCCGATCGACTTGTCTACGACGTACGGGTTCGAAAGAACGAGCGTCGTCGCCTCTTCTCTCGATCGGCTCATCGAGGGCGAAGACGACGTCCCCAATCGCGTCTACGGCCGACTATCGAACCCGAACGGCACGCGGTTGGAGCATGCCGTGGCCGCGCTTGAAGGCGCTGAAGACGCAGTAGCCTTCGCGTCGGGAATGGCTGCGATCACCGCCGCCGTGATGGCCTCGCGCTCCGCCGGTGTCGGGGCCGACGAGAACATCGTGGCGATCCGTCCCACCTACGGCGGGACCGACCACCTGTTCTCCTCCGGTCTGCTGGGCCCCCGGGTTCGTTGGGTCGAGGAGGCCGAGGTCGACGTCGCGATCGACGAATCGACGTTGATGGTCTTCGCGGAGACTCCGGCCAACCCGACGCTTCACCTGGTGGACATTGCGGCCGTCGCCCGGGCGGCTAGAAGCGCATCCAACCGCATCGGGCGACTCGTCCCGGTGGCCATCGACTCGACCTTTGCCACCCCGGTGCTCCAACAGCCTCTACCGCTCGGAGCCGACCTCGTCATTCACAGTGCCACGAAGTTTATCGGTGGCCACGGGGACGCGATGGGAGGCATCGTCGCAACCAGCCGCGAGTGGTCGCGACGACTTCGGCAGGTCCGGATTGCGACCGGTGGGTTGATGCACCCGATGGCAGCGTATCTCCTTCACCGTGGCCTCCAGACGCTCCCCGTGCGGGTGCGTGCGCAGGAGGCAGGTGCTCGGGAGCTCGCCGCACGACTCGGCGGTCATCCAGCGGTGAGGCGTGTCTACTTCCCGGGAGTCGACGATGACGCTCGAAGCAGACGACTACTCGCCACACAGCAGTCAGGGCCAGGATCGGTGCTTTCCTTCTGCATCGACGGAGGCGCTCACGCGGCGGCCAGAATGGTCGAGGCCCTGCGTTTGATCACGCCGGCGGTCTCTCTGGGCTCGGTCGATTCGCTAATCCAGGCCCCGGCACTGCTCACGCACCGGATCGTGGACGCCGAAGATCGCCAACGCATCGGTATCCCCGATGACCTCCTCCGACTCTCGGTCGGCCTGGAGTCTCCGGAGGACTTGTGGGAGGACGTGGAGCGGGGACTCACAGCGGCGCGTATGAGCGCTGCCTGACCGCCGTGGCCTAAAGGCTCAAGCCGCCCATCGGATCGAAGCCTTGGTATCCCTTCCCGTGCTCGGGACCTTGGTGCGGTGCGCGAGCGTATCCCGCTGAGCTACGGCTGATCCTCTTCTGCGCGACCAACGCTTCGAGGACCAGCTCGCACGCGGCGGCCCTGTGCCCGTCCGATGCGGAATCCGGTGCGAGGCCCACGGCTCCGATGAGGTCGAGTAGCCCCGGAACCGTCTGGAAGCCCTTCACGCAGGCGGCCCCGGACGCGTCGTCTCCCACCTGCAGTGCGCCCCCGGTCTCGAAGTAGTCGATGATCGCGTCGACGTCCGCTCCCGCGGCCCGCACGTCGAACGTCTGTGACGCCGCCTGTTGGATGAGCTCCCGCGCGATGCGGTCGCCCCCGTGGAGCTCGCCTTCGTACTCGAGCTCCATCTTCCCCGTGATGGCGGGCAGGGATGCGTAGAGGTCGGCCATGCGCGGTACGGCGACGTCCTCACCGTGCCGGAGGGCGCGCCGTTCGGCGTTCGACACCACGGTCTCGGTCACGGTGATCGGCAACCGTTGGCTGACGCCCGACCGTTGGTCGATTCTCTTGTCGTTCCGAGCGATGAAGGCGACCCGCTCGATCGCTTCTTCAACGAAGTCCGGGATCTCGACACACGAGCCGTCCCGCCCGGTCCAGGCCTCTTGGCGGGTGATGTCGATACCGGTCTCGATCTCTTCCGGGTAGTGCGTCCGGATCTCGGCGCCGATTCGGTCCTTGAGCGGGGTGATGATCTTCCCGCGCGCCGTGTAGTCCTCCGGGTTCGCCGTGAACACCATCATCAGGTCCAGAGCCAACCGGATCGGGTAACCCTTCACCTGCACATCCCCCTCTTGGAGGATGTTGAAGAGACCGACCTGGATCTTCCCCGCGAGGTCGGGAAGTTCGTTGATCGCGAACACACCCCGGTTCGCCCGGGGTAGCAGGCCGTAGTGGATCGTCAGCTCGTCGCCGAGGATGTGCCCGCCGCGTGCCGCCTTGATCGGGTCCACATCACCGATCATGTCGGCGATCGTCACGTCCGGCGTCGCGAGCTTCTCGACGTATCGAGCGTCTCGGTCGATCCACTCGATCGGTGTGTCGTCGCCGTTCTCCGCAATGAGCTGCTTCCCGTACTTCGAGATCGGCGCGAGAGGGTCGTCGTTGACCTCGCTGCCCGCGAGGATCGGGACCTCGGGATCCATGAGGAGGGCGAGCTGGCGGAGGATGCGGCTCTTCGCCTGGCCCCGGAGGCCGAGCAGAATGAAGTCGTGCTTCGCCAACACCGCGTTCACGATCTGAGGCGTGACTGTTTCGTCGTACCCCTGAACGCCCGGGAACAGCTCCTCACCCGCCTTCAGCTTTCGGACGAGGTTCGCCCGCATTTCGTCCTTTACCGTGCGGCTGGCGTAGCCGGATGCCCTGAGGGCACCGAGGGTCGTCGGACGGTCCTGGGACATGCGGGCACTCCGTCGTATGGGGTCGAAAACCGTAGCGCGCTCGGGGGGCACGGCTCGGAAGGGTAGAGTCCAAAGACCGAGTTGGCGATCTTTGAGGTCGAATCGATACACGCGTCTCACGGCGCGGATCCCGACCCATCGTCTCCCGGAGTCCCCATGGCCGAGGGCACCAGCGTCCTCCGCACGTCGGTCCGTTCACTCGACGACCAACCGCCCCTTCCTCAGGACCGCTTCATCGTCGCGGATCAGCCGGACGAAGAGGCAATCCCGATGGACGTGGTCTTCGTCGGCGGCGGGCCCGCCGGGTTGGCCGGCGCCATCGAACTGGCTCGCCTCGTTCAGAAGGACAACGAGGGCGGGGACGGGATCGGCGACGTCGAGATTGCCGTGCTCGAGAAGGCCGGGCAGCTCGGCGAGCACAACTTGTCGGGCGCCGTCGTGAACCCGAGTGCGTTCCGTGAACTCTTCCCGGACCTCTCGATGGACGACCTCCCGCTCCGACAGCCGGTCGACAAGGAGGCGGTGTACGTTCTGACGGAATCGAAGTCATTCCGGATCCCGACGCCCCCGACGATGAAGAATCACGGGAATTGGATCGGCTCCATCTCCGAGATCTGTCGTTGGATGGGCGAGCAGGCCGAGGGACTGGGTGTGAACGTTTTTCCGGGCTTCCCGGTCGACTCGCTCCTCGTGGAAGGCAGCGACGTCATCGGGGTGCGCACCACGCCGTCCGGATTGGGTCGTGACGGCGAACCCGCGAGCGCGGACGCGATGCCCGCCGTCGACCTGACGGCCAAGGTGACCGTGCTGTCCGAGGGTACCCGCGGGCCTCTCTCGCAGGCGTGGTTGGACTGGAAGGGCATCACCTCGCAGAACCCGCAGATCTACGCCCTCGGCGTTAAGGAGCTGTGGGAGGTGAAGAAGCCTCTCGATCGGATCGTGCACACGATGGCGTGGCCCCTTCCGACCGACGCGTTCGGCGGCTCCTTCATGTACCCGATGTCCGACACCACGGTCGCGGTCGGGCTCGTCGTCGGACTGGACTACGCCGACGCGCGCTTCGACGTACACGATACGCTGCAGCGGATGAAGCTCCACCCGCTCTTCCGGGAGGTCCTCGAGGGCGGGGAGATGATCGAGTGGGGCGCCAAGACGATTCCCGAGGGAGGCTACTACTCGGTCCCGGACGAGCGGCACGGCGATGGTTTGATCATCGTGGGAGATGCGGCCGGATACGTGGAGGTCAGCTCCCTCAAGGGCATCCACTACGCGATGCACTCCGGCATCATGGCCGCCCGTCAGATCTTCGAGGCGTTGAAGAACGGGGACACGTCGGCCTCGGCGTTGGCCGGCTACACCGACGCGGTGAACGAGAGCGTCATCATGAAGGACCTCAAAGGGCGCCGGAACATGCGGCTCGCCTTCAAGGGTGGCTTCTTCGTGGGTGGCGTGAAGGCCGGTCTCATGACGCTGACCGGCGGTGCCGTGCCCGGGTCGAAGATCTCGGTCGAGGAAGACGCGGCCGAGACGAAGCGGCTCGGGTCAGCTCCCGAGAAGATCGTGCCGGACGGCACGCTGACCTTCAGCAAGGTGGATGCCGTCTACAAGTCTGGGAACCAGACGAGGGACGATATCCCATCGCACCTGATCGTCGGCGAGGACGTGAGCCCGGAAGCGGCGGAGATGTACGTCCACCTGTGCCCCGCGGGCGTGTACGAGCGGGATGGTGACAAGCTGATCGTGAATGCGCCGAACTGTGTCGATTGCAAGGCGACCGACATCCTCGGTCCCCGGTGGACGCCCCGGGAGGGCGGAAGCGGACCGGCCTACCGCCAGATGTAGCTCTTCGATCCGAGCGATTCGACGAAGGCGTCGACCTCCGCGGGACGGCGAAGCCGCACGATGTCGAGGTGTGGGTGCTCGTCGAGTCGGCGCAGTACCCGTGGGAGGGAACGTCGGCGGTACGAAACGATCCAGTGGATGAACTCCCAGTTCAACTGATCGTCACAATCCTCTGGAATGTCCGGTCGCTCCCGGTCGAGCCAACGACGTTTGACGACCCTCCACACGCACCGCCACGGCGACATGTCGAGGAGCACGACGACCTGGGCGCGAGGCATTCGGACGTCGAGCGTTCCGGAGTAGTTGCCGTCCATCACCCAGCGATCCCCGGCGGCGAGTGCCTCGGCTCGCGCCCGCCACTCCTCCGTCGCTGGCTTGGCCCACTTCGGGCCCCAGTACTCCCGGTCCAGATGGATGAGCGGCAGGCCGAGACGCTCTGCCATCGTCCGAGCCAGGGTCGATTTCCCCGCCCCCCCTGAGCCCACGAGCAGCCATCGTTGAGGTCCGTCAGCGTCCGTCATCGAGCTCCAAGACGGTGCCACCCGGTAGTTCGATCCTCGATCCGAGTTGGAGCAGCATAGGCGCGGTGTCGGTGTAGTCCGCGGCTCGGATGATACGACTCCCTTCGAGTTCGATGATCGTCACGCCGTTGGTCACGACTTCGGCGCCGGTTCCGATCGATACCTGGTTGCCGATCGGCCTCGCCTGTACCGCCGAGAAGACCCACTCGGCGACGGCTCCAGATTCGGTGACGTGCACCCGTCCGACGTTCCAGAGGACGTCGTCGGCCCACGCGTGGAGGGCGTCGACGTAGCCGATGATCTCCTGCACGCCCTGATACGTGTGCTGGTTCGGAAAGTCGTCGTAGGTGGCCTCGGGCCAGAAGAGCTCTTCGAGCAGCTCCTGGTCGCCGCGCTCCCACGCCGCCATCAACGATCGGATCGTCAGCTCGGCCTCCCGAGCGGTCTCGTCGTCGGATGGGCCAACCTGCGCGCATGCGCCCAGGGCGAGGGTAAGGAGGAGGATACCGCCGGCGCGCATTGTGACGTCTCCGGTCATACGTACGTCTAGGTGGAGAAACTAACGAGCAGAGGACGGGTGGTCTCTACGTCGAAGAGAGAGGAGACAGCATGCGACGTGAGATGAGGGCATTGAACCGGTTTGGGCTCGGAGCTCGGATCGGTGAAGCCGAGCGGCTCAACGACCCGAAAGGTTGGGTCTTGTCGCAGCTGTCGGGGTCGTCGCGTGCGGGCTCTTGGGCGAGCGATCTTCCCTCGCTCGCCGAGGCCGGGGACGTGTTCTCCGCCTTGCGGCGCGCTCGAGCTCAACGTGATCAGGCCGCCCTCGCAGAGGCGCGGGCTGCCCTTCGGGAACACGCCGTGCGGGAGAGCACTGCCATGCTGTCCGAGCGCGTTCGAACCGAGCGCCCCTTTTTGGAGCGATGGGTCGCCTTCTGGTCCAACCATCTGTGCGTGTCGACGGCTGCAAAGCAGCAGGTAGCCGCGCTCGCGGGCCACTACGAGAGGCAGGCGATCCGACCTCACGTCTTGGGCCGTTTCGATGAGCTGGTACTCGCGACGGCCCGTCACCCGGCGATGCTCTTCTACCTCGACAATTTCCAGTCGATCGGGCCGGAGTCTCAAGCTGGTCGGCGAACGGCTCGGCGAGGCCGGGCGCGGGGGCTGAACGAGAATTACGCTCGCGAGCTTCTCGAGCTGCACACGGTCGGCGTAGACGGCGGGTACGCGCAGGACGATGTGGAAGCACTCGCGCGGATCCTCACCGGATGGACGGTGGATGGCGTAGGTCCGGGCTCGACCCAGGAGGCGTCGATGCGCTTCGTGTTCCGCGCGGTGCTACACGAGCCCGGTGACAAGACGGTGCTCGGTCGGCGATACCGTGCCTCCGGCGTGGGGGAGGGCGAGCATGTCATCCGTGACCTTTGCGGGCGGCCCGAGACTGCTCGGTTCTTGGCGGCAAAGCTCGTGCGGCACTTCGTGTCGGACGACCCGCCGCCCGGAGCAGTCGACGAGATCGCCGAGGTCTTCACCTCGTCGGGCGGAGACCTCCAACGCGTGGCCGAAGCGCTCGTCGACCTCCCCGACGTCTGGGAGACGCCGCACCGGAAGTTCCGGACGCCACAGGAGTGGATCGTCGCCGTCCTGCGGGCGGCGCACTTCGACGATGTGCCGGACTCGGTCCCTCAGCTGCTCCGACAGCTACGGCACACGCCCTGGGCCCCGTCTTCACCGAAGGGCTACGGGGACACGCGCGGTGAGTGGGCAGACCCGGAGGCCCTGATGAGTCGCGCCGAGTTGGCGCGATCGATGTCTCGCCGCTTCGTGGGGCGTCGGGGCAACGGCGGCCTCGATGCGGCTCAGCTCTTGTCCGTCGTGGCCCCCGAGGACGCCGACGCCGTTCGTGGCCTACTCACGGATTCGAGCATTGGTATGGACGAACGCGTAGCGCTGGCCATCGGTGGCCCGGCCTTCCAGTGGAGGTGAGCATGGATCGCAGATCATTCCTTCGCGGCATGTGCGTGGGCGGCGTAGCCACCTTCGCGATGCCGACGGTCCGGTTCGCTCAGGTACCGGGTCAGGGCAAACTGGTCTTCGTACTTCTCCGCGGTGGCTTCGACGGTCTCGCGGCCGTCGTGCCCGTGGGCGATCCCTCGTACGAGGGACTGCGTGGCCGAATGGCCTTCAGTCGACAGGAAGTGTCGATGCTGGACGGAGACTTCGGGCTCGCGAGTGGCCTCACTCCGTGGACGACGCTGTGGGAGGAGAACGAGCTGGTCGCGTTACACGCGATGTCCATTCCCTACCGGACCCGCTCGCACTTCGACGGGCAGGCGATCCTCGAGACGGGGCTCGCCCGCCCGGAGGGTTCATCGGACGGTTGGTTGAATCGACTCCTCCAGGTCATGGACGGAGATCGGGCCGGGATCGCGGTGGCCGCCGGCATGCCGCGCTCACTAAGCGGTGCTCACCCGGTGTCCTCGTGGTCTCCTGCCCAGCTGGGAGCGGTCGACGACGGATACCTCGATCGGCTCGGCGTGTTGTACCGGTCGGATCCCGCGTTACACGATCGCTTCGAGGCGGCCCTGCAGCTCCGCGACGTCGCTCCCGAAATGGACGACATGAATGGGGGAGGCCGTCGAGGCCCGGGGCGTGTCGACTCGATCATGACCGCTGCGGCGCGGTTCCTCCGCGAGCCCGACGGGCCGAACGTGGCGGCGCTCGAATTCAGCGGTTGGGACACCCACGCCAACCAAGGCATGCAGGGAGGGCAGCTCGACCGACTCCTCGCACAGCTCGCGGAGGGAGTGCTCACCTTCCGTAGGGAAATGGGGCAGGCGTGGGCCGACACGACCGTAGTCGTCATGACCGAGTTCGGGCGCACGGCGCGGCCCAATGGCACGCAGGGTACGGATCACGGCACCGGTGGCGCGGGCTTCGTTATCGGCCCGGGCGTAGCCCGCAGCGCGGTCGTAGCGGACTGGCCGGGGCTGTCCGACCGGGCCCTCTATCAGGGGCGAGACCTGGAGCCGACCCTCGATACGAGAGCGGTGCTCAAGGGTGTGATTGCCGGCACGTTCGACCTGACGTCCTCTCAGGTGAACCGTGTCTTCCCCGGGTCGGATAGCGTACGGGGGCTGTGGGACGTGATGTGGTGACGTCAGCCGCCCGGCGTCGTCGCGCGCGGGTAGTTGGCCATGTTCACGTGCGAGACCCGGTACCCTGCGGAGGTGCGCACGAGAACCATGGAGAAGGGTCCGCGGCCGGCTTCGTTCGGTTGTAGCGGATTTCCGAAGTGCCATACCGCGCTCACCACCGCGGTGTCCTCGAAGTCCGAGATGAGCGCGTCTTCCAACCACAGCTCGTCGGTGATCGCGAAACCTCCGCTCACGAAGCCACGATCGATGTGGTATTGGCGCACAGCGTCCCACCCCTCGATCACACCCTCGGAGTCGGAGGCGAAATACGTCAGCACCCGGTCTTGAAGGAAGACGTCGCCCAGTCGGTCGAGGTCGTACCGACGCCAGAGCCCGAGCCAGGCGTCGAGTGCCTGTTGAGCGGACTGAGGTCCGCGCTGCTGGACCTGTTGGAGGTTGTCGGTGGCCATGATCTGAGGCCGGTAGGCGCCACGATCGAAGCGCTCACCGTTCTTCCACACCGCGCGGATCGATCGAATGTTCTCGATGTCTTCGAGCGGGTCCGCTGCGAGGAGGACGAACGAGACGGGACGACCGTGCTCCAGGGTGCCGTATCGGTCCTCGACCCCGATCGCCTCGGCGGCGACGCGCGTTCCGGCTTCGATCGCTGCCATGGGAGGGAGCCCTGCGCCCTGGACGAGTTCTTCGATCTCGGTGAACAGAGCGGGATACGGGTCGTCCTGGGGAGTGGTGAAGTCCGTTCCGGCCGCGATCGGCACTCCCTCTTCGTAGGCCCGGAGGACAAGCTGCCGAGCGAACTCCAGCTCGCATCGGTCGGACCGAGGGTTGTTCGGCTCGTTCGCGATCCGCGCGTACATCGATAGGGTGGCGTCGAGAATCGTGCCGTTACGCCGCATCTCGTCGAAGAACTCGGTGAAGACCGGGGAGGCCGCCGAGAAGTTGCCGAAGAGCGGGACCTGATCGTGGTGGTACTCGGTCGGGGCGTCCGCCATCCCCTCCCACGCGATTCGACAGACGTGGGAGATCACGTCGGCCCCGCTGCGTACGACCTCGAGTGGGCGCGTCGGGAAGACCATGCTGTGGGCCCAGACCTTGGCCCCCTGACGATGGGCCTCCGCGGTAATGTCGTTCACCAACCCGGGCTCGAGGTTCGCGTAGATCTTGATGCCGCTGGCGTACGTCCCGCGGGCCAAAGAGACGGCTTCCGCGAGGTCCGTCTCCGGCGTGATGGCCTGCATCCACGGCACTTCTCCGGCCACCTCTCCGGCCGCGGACGACTGCGGCCGTGGATCGGCGAGGAAGGTCGGTCCGGCCATCAGCGCGGCGTAATAGACGTCGGGGCCGACGACCTGGCCTAGACGGGTGTCTCGCGCCAGAGATGCGAGGGCACGGGCGTCGCCCGCCATGTCTCGAACGGCAACGATGCCGCCGTAGAGCATCCGGTACAGCTCGGCTTCCGCTCGTTCGCGGTTCGGAACGGTGGCGAGGTGAACGTGCGCGTCGATGAGGCCCGGGATGACAAATCCGCCGCCGAGATTGGTGACGATGGCGTCCCGCGGGGCGTTGGGCCCGGAGAGGAGCTCGAGACGGCTCGAGACGGTCAGAATCTCATTGCCCCGAATCGCCATCGCGGCGTCCTCCATAGGAGGAGCACCGGTCCCGTCTATCAGGGTGAACCCGTAGAGAACTTCGAGCGGGGCCGACCCCTGGACCTGCGCGGAGGCACCGGAAGTGCCCACCACGGAAGCGACGGCCAGGGTGAACAGGATCGAGGATCGATTCATCGCGATCGCAGCCTGGGAATTGCGGATCTGCACCCGCCTAACTCTCACCGCTCGTAGCGTCGGAGCAAGGAAAAAGGTCGGTAGGGCGCGGGATCAGTCCTCGTCGATCTCCAGCCCGATACCCGTGGGAGTGATCACCAGGGTGGGCAGAATCGTCCGCACCGGAGCTCTTCCGTATGCAGCCAGCGCCTCGTCTGCACTCTCGAAGGCCGTGAGTTGCTCGATCGTCTTGATCGTCGGGAAGACCATCGGGAGCGAGCCCTCGTCGCAGCGGCGCAGCGCATCCGTGGGGCGAATCCACAGGGCGTCGCTCATCTCTCGCGGATCTACGATTGGGGTCGCGTCGGACGGCACATGAGCCGCGAAGAATCGCGTGTCGTATCGGCGAGGCTCGGGTCTCGGGGTGATCCAGTGTGCGATGTATTCGATATCGTCTGCGGCGATCCTGCACTCGAGCCGACCCACGGCTTCGGCAAAGCTGATGGCATCGGTCATCAGTTCGTCGCGGATCCGATCCACGTCGGAACTGTCGGCGGCCGCAGGGGGAGGGGTCCCGTCGGATCGGAGTCCGACGAGGATTCCCGTCTCTTCGAAGGCCTCACGCAACGCGGCCAGATAGTAGGCGATCGCCGGTGTGTCCCCGTCCTCGATTTCGAGCCTGCGCGCAGCTTCGTCCGGGTCGAGTCCGTCGATGAGAGCGAGCATGTCCTCCGACGCGTCGGCCGAGTCCACCCGGCCGCCGGGGAAGACGAAGGCACCCGGGACGAAGCCGGCGCTCCTGTTTCGCTTCATCAAGAGCAACTCGAGCCCGTCGGCTCCGTCCCGTAGGAGGACGATCGTGGCCGCAGGCCGGGGTTCGACGGGCGCCATGGGAGGGTCGTCGATCCGCTCCGCGAAGCCGTCGGGGATACGGTCGAAGGGTATGATCGAGCCGGACTCGGCCATCAGTTCCCCGCCGCCATGCCGTCTTTTCGCGGATCGGACCCTGCCGCCCAACCGCGGGCGAGCTTCAGGATCGCCTGAGCGCCTCCGAACGCCACGCCCTCCGGGTCGCGGAGCGTGTGGCCCATGGCCTCCAACCGAGCGGCCACCTCAGGATCGAGGTTTTCGATCGCGACACGCGTGCCTGAAAAGTGTCGGAAGCGTGCCGCGTCGATGGCCTCCTGAGGATCCATCCCGTATTCGACGATGTTGAGGAGCACCTGAACGTGGCCCTGTGGCTGCATCGAGCCGCTCATGACGCCGAAGGAGAGCCACGGCGCCCCGTCCTTCGTCGCAAACGCCGGAATGATGGTGTGGAACGGTCTCTTGTTCGGAGCGATCTGGTTGGGGTGGCCTTCCTCCAACGTGAATCCGCCGCCGCGGTTCTGCAGCATCAATCCCGTTCCGGGCACGACGACACGAGCTCCGAAGTAGCCGTAGATCGAGTTGATGAACGAGATCATGTTTCCGTGCCGATCCGCCGCCGTCAGGTAGATCGTTTCCGAGTCCGTGGCGAAATGACCGGCGTCTGGCCGGTCGGCGGCCGTGGTCGGATCGATCATCGAAGCACGGCCAGCCAGGTAGGCTGGATCGAGGAGCGCATCCGTACTGACGTCCATATGGTCCGGGTCGGCCACGTACCGAGAGAGGTCGGCGTAGGCGAGCTTCTTGGCCTCGATCAGGAGGTGCAGATACTCAGCCGAGTTGTGCCGGATGTCCGAGAAGTCGACCCCCTCCACCATCTTCAGCATCTGGAGGGCTGCGATGCCTTGGCCCGCGGGCGGGAGCTCGTAGAGCGTGTAGTTCTTGTAGTCGATGCTGAGCGGTTCCACCCAGCGTGACTCGTGGTGAGCCAGATCGTCCAGTGTGAGGTAGCCACCCAGCTCTTCCAGGCCGGCGACCACCTCCGCGCCCAAATCCCCGCCGTAGAACGTCTCCGGACCGTGATCCGCGATTCGTTGAAAGGTCCGCGCGAGATCGGCGTTACGATGCCAGTCGCCCGCTTTGGGGGCTTCACCGTCGACGAGGTAGGTAGCCGCGGATCCTGGGTCTCGGCGGAGCCCCTCCACGGTCCCGGCCCAATCCTGCGCGATGATCGGAGTGACCGGAAATCCCTCCTCCGCGATTTGGATCGCGGGGGCCAGCACCTCCGCCAGGGTCAGCTCGCCATACGTCTCGACGAGGTCGCTCCATCCCGCGAGCGCCCCGGGCACCGTGACGGAGCGAGCGCCGGAGCCAGGCACGCGCTCGGCCCCTTCGGCCACGAGTGCATCGTAGTCCGTCTTCGAACCCGACTTCCCGCTTGCGTCGAGACCGACCAGGCGGCCCTCCTCGGCGGACCAGAGGATCGCGAACATGTCCCCGCCCATGCCCGTCATGTGCGGCTCCGTGACGTTCAGCACGGCGGCAGCCGCCACGGCGGCGTCGATCGCGTTCCCGCCCTGGTCCAGAATTCGTAGGGCGGCCGTCGTGGCCAACGGTTGGCTCGTAGCCACGACGCCGTTCGGTGCGTACACGGTCGAACGACCCGAGTAGGTCGCGGGGCTTCGAACTGGACCCGTCATCATCGACGTCGTTTGAGCTGCCAGGGGCTGGGTCATAGTCGCCAGCGTCATGAGGAGGATTCTGCTTCGCATCGCCACCGTCCCACGGAATAAGGGGGCCGGGAATGTCGGGCGCGGCGACGGATTAGGCGAGACCCGCGTCAGGCGTGCCGTTCGAGTACGTGCACGGTCCGGCTGAAGAGCGAGCGGAGTTCTTCGATGTCCTCCGCGGTACCGTGCGGCTCTCCCCAGTGGATCGGCACGATCGCCTCTGCACCGCAGGCCTCACCCGCCCGGGCGGCGTCTTCCACGCCCATCGTGTAGTGACCACCTGCCGGAAGAAATGCGACGTCGCAACGGATGCCGAACATCGCGGGCAGGAAGTCGGTGTCCCCGGCGTGGTAGTACGTCGCTCCATCGACGGTGAAGACGTAGCCGAGCCAGCCCTGTTCGGGGGTGTGGAATTTCTTGTCGACGTTGTGGGCGGGTACTGCGAGCACGTCGAAGCCGTCGAGTTGGAGCATGTCTCCCGGACGCATGAAGTGATCGGCGCCGTCGAGCTGCTTTTTCATGGAAGCCGGGGCGATGAGAACCGTTCCGGGTCCGCGCACCCGTGCGATGTCCTCTTCCGAGAAGTTGTCGTAATGCGGGTGCGTGAGGAGGACGAAGTCCGCCTCGGAATCCTCATCCACGCCGAGCGGATCGACGTGGATCTCCAGACCGGATCTGCGGATTCGGATGGACGAGCCCCGAAACCACGTGATCCCTGCGAGGGAATCGCTCATCGGTGACATTCAACCGGTGGCGCGAGGAGTGAGGAGGTGCCAACCTAACGGCCGCCGGGAGGGTGAAAAAGTGGCGCAATGGGCGCCTCGGAGCGCCGTCAGGATGGCAGTCCGTCCTGCGCTTTGGGCACAATTCCGGGGCAGAATTGTGGCAAGGAAGCTGCACCCCACGTCTCACCCGGCGCTCATCCGCCGTCCCTGACCGGGACGTGGTCTCGATTCCAACACACCGAACGCCGGAGATCTACGCTGTCTGACGACGAACTGACCCCCGAGCCCGACGAGGTCGGGGGAGAGGAACAGAACGAACCGATGGCCGAGCGTTTTACACTTCCCGTGCTCCCGCTACGCGACACCGTCGTGTATCCGGGCGTCGCGGTCCCGATTTCAGCCGGACGGCCCGGCACCGTCGAGGCGGTGCAAGAGGCTTTGGACGGCGACCGACGGCTCTTTGCCGTCGCGCAACGCGAGAACGTGGACGATCCGTTGCCGGAGTACCTGTACACGGTTGGCACGGTCGTTCGCATCATCCAGACCCACCGAGTACGAGGCGGCGTCCAGCTTCTCGTACAAGGCGAGGGCCGAGCCCAAGCGTTGTCGTACGACCACGAAGGGCAGGCGATGCTCAACGCCGCGTTGCTCGAGATGCAGACTCTCGAGCCGCGGAATGAAGCCGACCCCGCCTTCCAGGCTTTGGATCAGGAGCTCCGCGACCGAGCGGCTGAGCTGGGTACGAGGCGGGGAGTCCCCGCGGAGGCGCTGAATCAGCTCATCCAGGGCGTGGACGAACCGGGCCCGTTCGCGGACCTAGTCGCCTTCTATCTCGAGCTCGAGACCCCGGACAAACAAGAGCTGCTCGAGCTGCTCGACGACGAGGAGCGCATGCGTGCATGTCTTCTGGCGGTCGAACGCGAGCTCGCTCGGATCGATGCCCAAGAGGACATCCAGGCCAAAGTCCAATCCGAGCTGGGCGAGCGGCAGCGCGAGATGCTGTTGCGCGAACAGCTCAAGGCGATTCAGAAGGAGCTGGGCGAGGAGGAGGAGCGCGACGACGTCGAAGAGATGCGTCAGCGCCTCGAAGAACTCGACCTTTCAGAAGAACAGCGCAGTGAGGTGGACCGCGAGCTGCGCAGACTCGAGCGTACCAGCCCACAGTCGGCCGAATACCAAGTCATTCGAACCTTCTTGGAGTGGATCACCGAGCTGCCGTGGAACGAGCGCAGCGAGGAGAAGATCGACCTCGCCTTGGCGGAGGACATTCTCGACAGCGACCACTATGGTCTGGAGGACGTGAAGGATCGCGTCCTCGAATTCCTGGCGGTTCGCAAACTCGCGCTTGATCGTGCAGCGGCTGCCGAGGACGAGAAGTCGGAGGGTGGCGACGCCGAGGATTCCGAAGCCGACACGGGCGACGCGCACGACAACGGTGCGGGCCGAGGGCCGATCCTGCTGTTCGTTGGACCGCCGGGCGTCGGGAAGACCTCGATCGCTCAGTCGATCGCCCGTTCGTTGGGACGGGAGTACGTCAGGATCTCACTCGGAGGAGCTCGCGACGAGGCCGACATTCGGGGCCACAGACGGACCTATGTCGGCGCGATGCCTGGCCGAATCATCCAGGGCATGCGGCAAGCCAAGAGCAAGAACCCCGTCTTCCTACTCGACGAGGTCGACAAGCTGGGGCAGTCGTTCCAGGGTGACCCGAGCTCGGCCCTCTTGGAGGTACTCGACCCTGCGCAGAACTCGACCTTCGTCGACCACTACCTCGGTATTCCCTTCGATCTGTCCGAGGTGTTGTTCGTCGCGACGGCCAACTACCTGGATCGCATCCCGGGGCCACTGTTGGACCGCATGGAGCGGGTCGACTTCGCTGGGTATACGGAGGCGGAGAAGCTCGAGATCGTGAAGCGCTATCTCGTCCGGCGGCAGCGGAAGGAGAACAGCCTCACCGAGGACGAACTGAAGCTCACCGACGACGCCATTCTCACGATCATTCAGAACTACACGCGCGAGGCCGGTGTTCGTCAGCTCGAGCGCGAGGTCGGGAAGTTCGCGCGGAAGGTGGCGCGTCGCATCGCGGGCGGTAAGCTCGAGAAGATCGATGCAACGCCGGACGATGTGAGAGAGCTGTTGGGTCGTCCGCGGGTGCATCCCGAACGAATGGCCGACCACGACACCCGCGGTGTCGCCACCGGCATGTTCTACACCCCGATGGGTGGCGACATCATGTTCGTCGAGGCGAGCGTCATGCCTGGCGAAGGTGGCTTCGTTCTGACCGGGCAACTCGGCGATGTCATGAAGGAGTCGGGCCGGGCCGCGTTGTCCTATGCCAAGGCCAACGCGGACCGTCTCGGTATTCCGGAGGATTCTCTTCGGAAGGTCGAAGTGCATATCCACGTCCCGGCGGGGGCCATTCCGAAAGACGGACCATCGGCGGGAATCACGATGGCGACGGCGCTTGTGTCTGCCGTGTCGGGCCGGAAGGTGCGACGGGACGTTTCGATGACAGGGGAGTTGACGCTCACGGGCCGCGTTTTGCCGATCGGTGGCGTGAAGGAGAAGGTGCTCGGCGCGGTGCGGGCGGGCATCCGTGAGATCATCCTCCCGATCGACAACGAGGCGGACATCGAGGACATCCCGAAGGACGTCCGCGATGCGATGAGCTTCCATCTCGCCGAGACGCTGGACGACGTGATCGAAGTCGCGCTCGCCGGTGGGGCCAAAGCCAAGCGCACAGCGGCGAAGAAGAAGACTCCCGCCAAGAAGGCGCCCGCTAAGAAAAAGGCCGCGAAGAAGAAGCCGGCTAAGAAGTAGAATACCGGTTCAGATTACCTGAATCCGTCCGCCCGGTCCCTCGGTGATCTCCCCGATCACCGAGGCGACCGGGCTTTTTCCGTTCAACGAGGAGAGGGCCTCGGCAACGCTGTCGGGCGGCACGCACATCAAGAGACCTCCCGAGGTTTGCGCATCGGCCAGCAACATCCGGGTGTCGCCTTCGACGTGATCCTCGAAGTCCACGTCGGCCGCGAGATCAGTGAGGTTTCGCCTGCTCCCTCCTGGGACATGCCCGGCCGCCATGAGTTCTCGAGCGCCGGGCAGGATGGGGACGTCCGCGCCTACGATCCGGGCCCCGACGCCCGATGCCCGCACGAGGCTGTGTAGGTGGCCGAGCAGGCCGAAGCCGGTGATGTCGGTCGCGCAGCGGACGCCGAGGGCCTTCATCACCTCGGCGGCGCCTGCATTCAGGGTCGCCATCGACTCGACCGCTACTCGGACCACCTCCGGGCTCGCTGTGCCGGCCTTGATGGCCGTCGCGACGATTCCCGAGCCGAGAGCCTTGGTCAGCACGAGCTGATCGCCGGGCTGAGCGTGAGCGTTCGTGACCATCGCGTTCGGGTCCACCTCTCCGATGGCGACCAATCCGTACTTCGGCTCCGCGTCGTCGATCGAGTGCCCGCCCAACGTCGGCACGCCTACGCTGGCTGCTACGTCGCTTCCGCCTCTGAGGATTTCGTCCAGGAGGCCCTCCCCCAGGAGCGATCGCGGGAAGCCGACGAGATTGAGAACGAAGAGGGGCTTCGCGCCCATCGCGTAGATGTCCGAGAGCGCGTTCGTCGCCGCAATTCGACCGAAGTCGTACGGGTCGTCGACGATAGGCGTGAAGAAATCCGCCGTGGCCACGAGTGCGCGGTCATCGGAGAGTCGATACACGGCGGCATCGTCACCGGTGGCCTGACCGACCAAGGCATTGGGATCGTCTACTGGAACGATGTGACGCAGAACCTGCGTCAGCTCGGACATGCCGAGTTTACACGCTCACCCAGCGCCGTGGCTGAGCTGGGAAAGCCGGATCTCCGGCCTCTGGTCCCTCGGCTCGTCAGCCATGTGCCCTCCTCGGTCGAGCGTGGTTGGTGTGCGGTGACTCGCTCCGCCTGAACGGTACGCCACGAAGTTCGCGGTCCGATCGGTCCAGGAAAAGCGGAAACACCCAGCGTCCGGCGGGTAGAGAACGCCCCGACCACACCGCCCGTTCCCCACGCACCTGAAGCCAGTTTGTCGTGAGCCCGATGCAGCGTACCCCCCGCCACCTTCTCGCCGAGGAGCTCAATCGCTCCGAGTCGGAGTTGGATCTGGCTAGGGCCGCGCTATTGATCGCGAAGGAAGAGTATCCACAGCTCTCGGTCGAGTTGTACCTGGCGCGGCTCGATCAAGTGGCCGAAGAGGTGAAGGACCGCTTGGCGAACGAGTCCGCTCCCTTGGTCGTGCTGAACGAGATCATCTCGACGCTGTATGAGCGGCGGAAGCTGGCTGGCAACCGGGCTGCCCACCACGACCCGAGGAACTCTTTCCTCAACGACGTCCTCGACCGAGGCGTCGGTGCTCCGATCACCTTGGGGATCGTGCTCCTCGAGGTGGGATGGCGCCTCGGCTTGCCGGTCGAAGGGGTCAACTTTCCGGGACGCTTCCTAGTTCGATACCGTGGTTCGGCGATTCGCCTACTGGTCGATCCGTACGACGGCGGCGCCATTCGCTTCGAAGACCAGGCCCAGGAGATTCTCGACCAGGGGTACGGCGGCGTCGTCGCCATGCGAGATGCATTCCTTCGCCCGTCCAGCAAACGCGACATTCTGGTCCGTCTGCTGACTGGCCTGAAGAGCATCTACACCAAGGTCGGGGACGACCGGCGGGCACTCGCCGTCGTGGAACGCATGCTCATGATCCTCCCGACGGCGCCGCTCATCAGCCGCTCTCGAGGGATGCTCCTGGCGAAGCTCGGCAGGCTCTCCGAGGCTGCGGATCAACTCGAGGCGTACCTCCGCGTCTCGCCGACCGCGGGAGACAAGGCCGACGTTCTCGAGATGGTTCGCGAGCTGCGGGCGGGTGAGTGGGATGGTACGGACGACGCTTCCATCTGAAGATGAGTGACATGCACACGAGCCCCCTCCTCGACACTCTGGAAGCCGCCGGAGGCATCGTCGTGGACTACCACGGCCGACGGCTCGTACGCCACTTCGGCGGTCCCCAGGCCGAGTACTCGGCCGCCACGACCGGCGTGGCGGTGTTCGACCGAAGCCACCGGGCGCGGCTCACTGTACGGGGACGGGCCCCGGCGCAGATGCTCAACGGTGTGCTCACGGGACGCCTTCCCGATGGTCCGGCGTCGGATGCGACGAGTGGATCGGACGCCGAAGCAGATGGGGTGGCGACGGCCGAGGGGTCGTACCACGCCGTCCTGACCCCCAAGGGGAAGATGATCTCGGACCTCGTCGCACTGCGCGCCGGGGGCGAGGAGGACGTCGGCTTTCTGCTCGATGTACCGGTCGCAGGGCTAAGCGGACTCATGGAGCACTTTGGGAAGTTTCTCCCGCCGCGCTTCGCCAAGGTCGAAGATGTCTCCGGAGCCACGGCCTCGATCACGTTCGCGGGTCCCGACGCGGCTTCGATGATCTCGCGCCTGGCCCTCGCCCTCAGGGTCGAGCCGAACGAGCTCGTGGACGCTCCCGAGTATCGATGGTGGACGATCGATCGGTCCGGACAGGGGCTTCTGGTCGTGCGGACCGAAGAGATTTGGCCCGACGCGTGGACCGTGTACGGACCGGCCGACGCCGTCCGGGCTCTATGGCAGAGGGCGGTCTCCGAAGG
>JBCCEZ010000059.1:0-28373 GCA_039030015.1 Gemmatimonadota bacterium
CGCACTTTTTGGCTCTGCGCTTGCGGATTTGTCGCGCGAGCACAGGCGCCAGAGTCGGTTCCCGCGCTTCCTCAACCGACTTTTGTTCCGCTGGTATCCACCAGCTCGACGGCACCCCATATTCGCCCGAGTCTACCGATTACCACGCCCGATTCTCCGGAATTTCTACGCGCTTCGACTCTCGTGGTCGGATCGCGTTCGCCTTCTGGTGGGTCGGCCGCCACCCGGTCTTTCGATCCGTCACCGGATCGGCCGACGGGCTGACCCATGAGCCTCACGACCTCCCACGTCCACCTCGACGCACCGCGCCAACAGGCGTTGGTCGACGTCTTGGAGCAGCTGCCGGCTTCGCTGTGGGTAGACGGGGTAGTCGAGGGCGAGCTGTGGGATCGCGCCCTTCTCGATCCGGCGCGGGACATCCTCTCCCGCAACGGCAAAGGCGTGAGAGGCCGCATGGTCGAGCACGGTTGGGTCCTCGCGGGCGGTCTCCCGGGCACCCTCCCGGACGCCTTGCCGATCACCCTCGAGCTCCTGCACGTCGGTTCGTTGGTCGTCGACGACATCCAGGACGATTCGTCGACGCGCCGAGGAGAGCCGGCCGTCCACCGTCGATATGGGATGCCGGTGGCGCTGAACATGGCGAACTGGCTCTACTTCCTCGCCGTCGGCCTCGTATCGCGCGTCGACGTCGAGCCGGTCCGTAGGCTCGCCCTGCTCCAGGACGTGAACGAAGGCCTGCTTCGCTGCCATCAGGGTCAAGCGCTCGACTTGTCGGTACGTGTCTCGACGGTGGCACGGACGTCGGTCGCCGACGTCGTGTCGACGTCGACGTCGTTGAAGACGGGCTCCCTGATGGGCCTCGCGACGACGATGGGTGCACGCGCGGCGGGAGCGGTCGGAGATCGACTCGCCTCGATCGAGGCCTTCGGGGTCGAACTCGGAATCGCACTTCAGATGCTGGACGACTGGAGCAGCATTGCCGTCCCGCGGCGGCGGGAGAAGGGGGCGGAGGACCTGATCTTCCAACGTCCGACATGGCCTTGGGCGTGGGCCGCCGAGCTGGGCACCGGCTTCGACGATCTGGTCGTGGCCCTTCAGAGTGCGGACTCGGCGGAGGACTTGGACGAGGTTGCGTCGACCCTCGTGGAAGCGCTGCGCGACCGAGCGCCGGCTCACATCGATCGTCACTTCGAACGGGTCGTGAGCAGACTGCAGACGATCGACGCCGACGAGAGTGCTCGGTCGGCGGTGATGGCCGAGGTCACCGCACTACGGAGCGCCTTCTCGTAATGTCTACGGCCACGCGCGTGGCTGTCGTGGGTAGCGGTTTCGGGGGACTCACGGCGGCGATCCGGCTTCAGACCGCCGGGATCCAGACGACTCTGTTCGAGGCTCGCGACAAACCGGGCGGCCGCGCCTACGTGTACGAACAGGACGGGTTCACCTTCGACGGTGGTCCGACGGTCATCACCGCGCCCAACCTCTTCGACGAGCTCTTCGCCGAGGCGGGGCGAGACGTGAAGGACTACGTCGAGATGATTCCTGTGGCGCCCTTCTATCGACTGCTGTGGGAGGACGGCCTCTCGTTCGACTACGACGGGGACGTCGATTCGATGGTCTCGCAGATCGAGCGCATCCACCCGCCTGATGTGGCGGGGTACCGCGCGTTCGTGCACTACGCACGCGAGGTCTTCGATGCGGGATACACCGATCTCGCCCATACGCCGTTCTTGAAGTTTTCGGACATGGTCCGAGTGGCGCCCGAGTTGATCCGTCTACGCGCAGACCGGTCGGTCTACCGAGCCGTCGCGCGCTTCGTGAAGGACGAGCACGTCCGCCAAGCGCTGTCCTTCCACTCGCTGCTCGTGGGAGGGAACCCCTTCGACACAAGCGCGATCTACACCCTCATCCATCACCTCGAGCGGCAATGGGGGGTGTACTTCCCACGCGGCGGCACAGGAGCGCTCGTCCAGGCGCTCGTCCGGCTCTACGAAGAGCTCGGAGGTGAGCTTCGCCTCGACGCCCCGGTGCGCTCGATCGAACTCGATGGAGCCAACGGGCGACCGGTGCACCGGATCGACACCGACGAGGTCCAAGGCGAGGCCTTCGACGCCGTCGTGTCGAATGCCGACGTCGTGCATACGTACCGGACTCTGTTCTCGTCGAACCGGGATGCGGCCCGTACGGCGAAGCGCCTCGAGCGGATGGACTGGTCGATGTCGCTCTTCGTCCTCTACTTCGGGACGGATCGCCGATACGACGACTCGGTCGCCCACCACACGATCCTCTTCGGTCCGCGGTACAAGGAACTCCTGCGGGAGATCTTCAACGGACCGGACCTTCCCGACGACTTCAGCCTCTACCTTCACGCCCCGACGATCACCGACGCGTCGCTGGCGCCGGAGGGCTGTGAAGCATTCTACGTGCTCGCGCCCGTACCGCATTTGGGGAGCGCGCGCATCGATTGGGATACCGAGGCGGCGCCGTACGCGGAGAAGATCCTCACGTACCTCGAGGGCGTTCTCCCCGACCTCAGGAAGCACGTGATTACAAAGAGCTGGATGACGCCCCTCGACTTCGAGCGGAAGCTCGGGGCCCACCTCGGCTCGGCGTTTTCCGTGGCTCCCACATTGACCCAGAGCGCGTGGTTCCGGCCGCACAATCGCGACTCGAAGATCCCTGGTCTGTACCTGGTCGGAGCGGGAACGCACCCGGGCGCGGGAGTCCCCGGCGTCGTGAACTCCGCGAAGGCCACCGCCGAGCTCGTCCTCCAGGACTTCGGATGATGACGGCGAGTGAGGCGAGCCGGGATAGCATCCGGACCCACTCGAAGAGCTTCGCACTCGCGTCGCGCGCGCTCCCCCCCGAGGCACGGGACCACGCCGTGGCGCTCTACGCCTGGTGCCGACGCGCTGACGACGCCGTCGACCTCGTCGGTGAGTCCGATCAGCCCGCTGCCCTCGCCGCCCTCCAGGCGGAGCTCGACGACATCTACGGGGCCGTTTCTCTGGCGGATCCGATTCTACGGGATTTTCAGGCGACGGTAACCGCGTGCGCGATTCCGCGCCGCTACGCGGAAGACCTCCTGGTCGGCATGCGGATGGACGTCGACCGCACCCGCTACCGCACACTTCAGGACCTGTACGACTACTGCTACTACGTGGCCGGCTGCGTCGGCACGATGATGTGCCACGTCATGGGCGTGCGGGACGACGAAGCGCTCCGGAACGCGGCACATCTCGGGATGGCGATGCAGATCACCAACATCTGCCGGGATGTCGAAGAGGATTGGGGTCGGGACCGGCTGTACCTCCCCGACGAACTCCTCGCCGAGGAGGGAGCGGGAGGGTTGGACGAGCGCCTCGGGCAGGCATTCCCCGACGACGCACGGGGAGCGGTGGCCCGCACCATCGAACGCCTCCTGACGATTGCCGATCGCTTCTACCGTTCGGGCGATGCCGGCATCTACGCGCTCCCGTGGCGAGCCTCGGTATCGATTCGGACGGCGCGGAGTGTGTACTCGGCGATCGGTGTTCGTGTTCGGGCTCAAGAGTGTGACCCGCTCGCCGGCCGGGCGTTCGTGAGCATGAGCGGGAAGCTCCTGCTGATGGGGCGCAGCATCGGACGCTCGCTCCTCGATCTCCCCGGACGCGTGGGCTCGTCGCCTACACGTCCCCCAACCCGCGTGCTCGACTACCCGCGGGACGTGCTTCCACTGGAGGGTTGAATGAGTGATGCCGTGACCTCACCCGAAGCGAAGAAGGCGGTTCCCGGAGAATTCGATCGAGTCGCGCGCAGCTACGACCTACTGAGCGCGATGAATCCCGGGTACGCCCGGCACCTCCGAATCAGTGCCGAGCGAATGAAGCTCCCGGCCGGGGCACGGATCCTCGACCTCTGCTGTGGAACCGGAATCTCGACCGCCGGGGTGCGTGCCGCGTATCCCGACGCTCGGATCACCGGCCTCGACGCTTCCGCTGGAATGCTCGAGGAAGCCAGAGGGAAAGCTGATCTCTCGGACGTGGAGTGGATTCACGGGGATGCGATGGATCCGGCGGCGAGCGGTGCCGAGGGGCCGTATGACGGGATCCTCATGGCGTACGGAATCCGAAACGTGCCCGACCCGGACCTCTGTCTCGAGCGCCTCTCCGGCTTGCTCGCGGAAGGGGGGACGATCTGTCTCCACGAGTACTCGGTCCGTGGGTCGGCCTGGGCCACCGCCATGTGGAACATCGTGACGCTCGGAATCGTGATTCCGCTCGGGCTGATCTTCGCGCGCTCGACGAAGATCTTCCGATACCTCCGTCGCAGCGTGCTGGACTTCGACTCGGTGGCCGAACTCGAGGAGCGCATGCGTAGAGCCGGCTTCCAGTCGGTTCGAACGGAGACGATGGGAGGGTGGCAGCGGGGCGTCGTGCACAGCTTCTTGGCGGACGCCCCACGCTGATGTCTCCGTCGCATCACACGATCCATCCGAGGCCGGGAGGGGCGGCCCAGGCGCCACATGGCACGCGCGCCGCGGTCGTGGGCGGAGGGATCGCCGGTGTCGCCGCGGCCGTCGTGCTGGCGGAGCGCGGGCTCGACGTCACCCTGATCGAACGCGAGGAGTACCTCGGGGGAAGGGCGGGTGCATGGACCGACCACCTCTCGGACGGGACGCCCTTCGAGATGGAGCGCGGCTTTCACGCCTTCTTCCGTCAGTACTACAACCTCCAAGCGCTGCTTCGACGCGTGGATCCGGAGCTCGACTTCCTCGAGCCGCTGGACGACTACCCGATCCACGGACCCGATGGAGAGGAGCAGAGCTTCCACGGACTCCCCACGAGCACCCCAGCGAATTTGGCGACGCTCGTCCGTCGCTCCTCCGCGATCAACCTCCGAGAGCTCACTCGGGTCAGCGTCCCTCGGGCTCTCGAGATGCTCACCTACGATCGCGACCGCACCTACGGGCGCCGGGACGGCGACGACGCGGGTGCGTATCTCGATTCGCTCAACTTCCCGCCCAAGGCGCGCCGCCTCTTTTTCGACGTCTTCGCGCACTCGTTCTTCAATCCGGAACGCGAGATGTCCGCCGGCGAGCTCCTCATGATGTTCCACTTCTACTTTACGGGGAATCCGGAAGGACTCGTGTTCGACGTGTCGCGACGCCCCTTCTCTCACGCTCTCTGGGATCCCTTCGCCGAGCATCTCACCGAAATCGGGGTCGAGCTGCAGATGGGTGTTTCGGCCGAGTCGGTGGAGCGGCCTGGGGCGCGATGGTCCGTGCGCACCGATCGGAGTGAGGTGACGGCCGATGTCGTCGTGCTCGCACTCCCGGTCCCTGCGCTTCAGGACGTCGTCGGGGCGTCGCCAGCCCTCGACGACGAGGCGTGGCGCACCTCCATCTCCGAACTTGCGCTGACGAACCCCTTCGTGGTGTGGCGTCTGTGGCTCGGCACACCGACCGAGCCGGGGCGCGCGCCGTTCATCGGCACGACCGGACTCGGGCCCCTCGACAACATCTCCCTCTACCATCTGTTCGAAGACGAGTCGCGCGATTGGGCCGAGGCGCACGGGGGATCGGTCGTCGAACTGCACGCCTACGCGGTCGACCCGGACGTGCCCGAGGCGGAGATGCGTGCGTCCCTCCTCTCGGGGCTGCACCATTTGTACCCCGAAACCAGGGACGCGACGGTACTCGAGGAACGGTACCTCGTGCGACAGGATTGCCCGGCGTTCGCGCCCGGCTCGTTCGCCAACCGCCCGACCGTCGAGACTCCGTTCGCGGAGATCGCCCTGGCCGGTGACCTGGTGCGGCTGCCGTTCCCGAGTGCGCTGATGGAGAGAGCGGCGGCGTCGGGCTTCCTCGCGGCGAACCATGTGTTGGCTGCGTATGGCGTCCGAACCGAGCCCGTGCGTACGGTACCGCCGCGCGGCCTCCTCGCGTGGCTTCCCGGAGGGAAGGGATGAGTCGGTCGAACTACTTCAACATCGGGCGGAAGCTGCCTCCCGCAGAGTCGATTTCGACGTTGCCGGATTGGAAGCAAGCGCAGCCCGCATGGATCGACGCCGCGCTGGAGCGCGCCCTCGTGAAGCCGTCTGGAGGCTGGTACGTCGTCGATGCGTCGGATGCCATCGGCGACGGGGCGCATCACTACCGCATCGCCGGTGAAGACTATGTCGTGTGGCGGGCCGAACACGGGCTGGCGATCGCGCCGGACAGCTGCCCGCACATGGGCGCACGAATGTCCGACGGACACGTGTCGGAAGGGTGCGTCGTCTGTCCGTGGCACGGGCTGAAGCTCGGCGTCGAAGGACTCGGAAAGTGGAAGCCGCTCCTCTCGCACGACGATGGCGTCCTGTTCTGGATTCGGCCCGAGTCCGAGGGCGACGACGTCACCGACCTCCCGATCGTGCCTCCTCGCCCTGCCGACCACTTCGGTGCAGTGATGCGACTGGAGGCGAATTGCGATCCTCGTGACGTGGTGGCGAACCGACTCGACCCGTGGCACGGAGCGCACTTCCATCCGCACTCGTTCGGCGACCTCCGGGTCATCGAGAAGGACGACGAGTCGATCACCGTGCGCGTCGTGTATCGCATCACCAAGCGCGTCGGTATGGAGGTCGACGCGGTCTTCGACTGCCCCGATCCACGCACGATCGTCATGACGATCATCCGAGGTGAGGGAGTGGGCTCGGTCGTCGAGACGCATGCCACGCCCATCGATGCGGGGCGCTCCGCGGTCATCGAGGCGACGCTGGCGACGTCGGACCGCCCCCAGTTCCACGTCTTTATGAACACCTTCGAGCGCTTCGTTCGACCGGTGATCGAGAAACGCGCGCGCCGACTGTGGATCGAGGATGGGCAGTACGCGGAGCGTCGGTATCAGATCAGGATGAGCGAAGAGTCGTAGTGTCTTCGGAACAGGCCGTGACGATCTCCGGTCTCGTGCGCCGGTTCTGGGTACGCGTGTCGATCACGACGGTGCTCGTCGTCCTGGAGTCGGTCGTGACCGTCCTGTTTCCGCTCTTCATCGGGCTGGCGATCAACGGCCTCCTGGTGGACAGCATGAACGGCGTGATCGCCTTCGGTGCCTTGGTGGCGGCTGCCGTGATCTTGGGTTCAGCGCGACGCGCGTACGACACTCGCGCGTACGCGGCGATCTACGAGACCACGGCGTCGGAGCTGGTCGAGCGCGAACGCGCCCGAGGCACGGACGTTTCGACCGTGGTCGCACGGACTCGACTTCTCAGTGAGTTCGTGCAGTTCCTCGAAACGTCACTTCCCGGTGTCGCCAACGGCTCGATCAGCCTCGTGGGCACGCTCGTCATCCTCGCGACGATCAACATTCCCGTCTTCCTCGGTTGCCTCGGCGTCGTGCTCGTGGTCGTTGTGCAGTACGCCCTCACGGGGCGCTTGAACTACCGCTTGAACGAAGGCTTCAACGACGAGCTGGAGGGCCAAGTCGACGCGATCGCCTCCCCGGATCCGGTCGTGGCGCGCACTCACTTCCGCACCCTGATGCGATGGAGCATCCGGTTGTCCGACCTAGAGACCGTGAACTACGCGGTCATCTTCGTCGCGGTGATCGCACTACTCGTGTACGCCCCGGTGGCCCTCGTCGATCAGACCGCCGAATACGGCTTCGTATTCGCCGCGCTGATGTACGTCTTCCAGTTCACGGGTGATCTCGAGGCCTTCCCCTACTACGTGCAGCAGGTCATCCGTCTGCGTGAGATCTCCGCTCGGCTCGGGGACACCGGGGAGGACGCCGCGCCGGCATGACGGATCGTTCTTAGCCGCACGTCTTCTCGAAGGGCTCCGGCCCCGGATCCTCCGCGGTCGGGTCGCTCACGTAGCCGGTGAAGAGGATCGTCCCACTGAGCCGTTCCCGGATTGCGAACACGAAGGGACGATCGGCGAACAGACCGATGAAGGAGGTCGGGCCGATGCCGACCGCCGTCACCGCAGCGGCTTTCGTCCCGCGCTCGTCCACTTGAATGAACGTCTTCTGGCGGACGAAGTCGATGCAGAGCTGATTCCCGATCGGGCTCATCCGAGTGAAGTCCGCGCCCGGCTTGAACGCGACGTCCATCCCCATCTCGCGGAGCGCGTCATTCAGGAAGACGTCGTACGAGAGCTCGAACTTGGGAATCGAGACGCCATCGACTTCGACAGGCGAAAGACCCGACACGATGTTCGTCCACATCGCGTCATCGAGCGAAGCCGCGAAGTCACGCGGCTCCTCGCCGGGGACGACGACGAGCATGGAGAAGGCACCACCACCGTACGGGAGTTCGACCGCTTGGTAGCCGGGCCCGCCGCCCAGCGGGAGCTCGACGTCGGAGATGTTCATCATGTCCACGGAGACGGTGCTCCCGTCCTCGCGGAAGAAGTCGCGGCGACTGGTGTCGTCCTCGTCGAACTGCGTCGTCCACGCCCCGTCGAAGTAGATCGCGTTGATCAGGAGCATGACGAGCGCGGGGTCGAGAGACTCCAGGATCGAGTCGATCGAACCGTCGGTCTGTTCGCTCACCCACTCGTTGATCGCATCGAGCGTGGCGGAGTCCGAGAAGTCTCGGCTCTCCGTCTGGGCGTTGAACGCGTCCCGAACCGCGTCGAGGAAGCTGTCGAGGACCGTGACGTTCTCGTTGGCCCAGATCGAGTTGGCGATGTCGAACTGCACGGCCGGGTCCAGCTCGGTCAGCAGGGTGATCAGTCCGCGGTATGCTTCGTTGATCTCGGCTTGGGACATCCCGTCGAAGCCGAGCGTCTCCCGCATGGCGTCGAAGGTCGTGCCGTCCGCACCGTTCAACGTCATCCCGAGGGCCATCGAAGCAGAGAGCGGAGACAACACGACGTTCGGCCGATCGTCGTTCGACACGACCTCACCCAGGAGCTCGAACCCGAAGGTGTTCGACTCGGTGATCAGGGCCGCTTCGACCGCGGTCAACGCCCGCGGCAGCTCGGTGATCGGATCGCTCGGTCCGAGGAGGTCGTCACCACATGCGCCGAGAAGAATCCCAGCGCCTGCCATGACCACCGCTGCTCTATGTGCCTTCATCGTCCTGCTCCGTATGAGCTCGGTCTGCGTCGTGCGCGCAGGGAGAACGATCCTCCCTGGAGCGGTGTGACGCACACCCGATCCCCTACGGTGTGATCAGCGCGAAGTAGGTGTCGATGTTGAAGCCCGACGGGTCGACGTTGTAGTACTGGCCCTTCGCGAAGACGCCCGTGGTCGGGAAGTACGGAGGCGGTGACGTCGCCCCGCACTGGTCGTACGAGTACCGCTTCACGTATCCACGGCCGGAGGACAGACCGACCGCACCACGCTGCGCCTGGATGATGCCGCCGGTGAGGTAGAGGCAGCCCCGACCCCACGCGGATCCCTCACACGCCTCATCGTTGTTCGACCCGGAGTTGTAGTTCTGGACGGTGAAGTTCGAGAGGGCGAGCACCGTCCCGTGAATGAACTCGTCCGAGGTGTCGTCGAGCGTGTAGTAGTCGTCCACACCCGTTCCGGCCACGTACGCCGGCGCGTTGAGGTCGTTGTCGGCCACGATGACGTCGTCGCCCGCGAAGTAGCCGGCGATGTCGACGCACGTACCCGCACCGGGATCCGTCACGTAGGTGATGTCGTCCCCGATGATGATGTCGTCGGTGGCGGCGATCGTGATGCGCCCGCGGATCACCCCGCTGACGACAACTTTACCCGTGACGTGGATTACACCCTTGAAGTTCGGGTTGAGCGCACGGTTGATCGGGAAGAGGTAGTTCGCGTCCGCGCGCCCGGTGGCTGTCACGAGCGAGCTCACGGTGCCTGGGTAGGTGAGCCAGGAGCCGTATCCGTCGGTGGTGGCGCGGAACGAGCCCGCGATCGAGTCGTGACCGCCCAGGTAGCATCGGCTCGTCGCGGTCTTGAGCGCGGCCTGGGCGTCGTTGCCCCCGTGCGGGTGGTTGTTGGTCGTCACGAAGGTGCCGCTGTAGTACGCGCCACACTGGTCCGAAGCCTCTTCGTTGCCCGTGGCCGTGACCCAGTCGGCGTTCGTCGACTGGTAGACACGCATGAAGCCCTCGTTGTCGTCGCTCGTATCGCCGTCCCCGTTGAGGTCGATGGCGATGAACTCGAGGCGGGTGGTGGCTTCACCGGAACCGCCGTTCGAGTCTCCGACGATCGCCGTATTTCCGGAGGTGGCCTGAACCTGAAGCTTGTTGAGGTCCGCCGTGGACGGCATCGGGATGTTGGGCACGCCTTCCGTGTAGCCTTGGTGGAAGGTGCCGTTGCCCGGGTTTCGGACGGTAGAAGCGGTCCGAACCGTTCCGTGGAAGGTCACCCCGGTCGAGTGCAGCTTGAGTTCCGAGTTGCTGTGGACCGGCCCGAAGATCTGGTCGCCACCACCGAACCAAATGCTCGACGGCTCGATGTCCGTGAAGTAGGCGTACTTCGAGAAGCTCTCCTGGTAGACCTGGGAGCGACGAATCACGCGCGCGCCCCCCTGGTCTTCAACCACGGCGATGATGGAGCCGAAGACGCCGTACTGACCCGAGGTCACACCCGACGGACCGGCGTAGATCCAGCGACGAACGCCGGGAATTGTGGTGCCCGAGGCGTCCGTGACGGCCGTTCCGTTTTGAAGAATCGTGTAGCCAGAGTCGGGATAGATGGAGTCCACCCCGTTGAGCGCCGCGCGCGCCAGGTCGACACCGGCATCGGCGATCAGGGAGAGCTGCGACTCCCGCTCGTAATAGTTGTTGATGAGAAGGTGGTTGGAGCTCAGGATCGTGGCGGCCGCGACGAGGGAGCCGACGATCAGGACCGCGAGTACGGTCATGATGAGCGCGAAGCCGCGTTCGTCGGATCCGCGCGCCTGCGCGGACGGTCGGTTTTGGACGGGGGTCTGCATCGTTCGATCCAGCGGGTTGGGTTCTGTACGCGCGGTCATGGCACGATCACCGCGGGCGAGAGCTCGAGTGAGGAGAGCATCGGTGTGCAGTCCTGCGCAGCGACGGCGTAGACGTACACGTTCCCGGAGACGAGCGACGCGTCGTCGTACTGATAGCTCGGGAATCCTGCCGGGATGCTGAGGTAGGGATCACCCCAGTCCGAGGTCATGGGCAACGCTTGTCGGTAGATGACGTACCGGGCGACATCCAGCTCACCCGCGGTCTCATCGACGGCTGCATTCCAGGTGAGGCGGGACACGTAGTCGCCGCCACCGAGGTCGACGAGCTGGGCTCCGAGAGTATCCCCGAGGATCGGCTCGTCTCCACACGTCTGCAGCAGGCTGAAGCCGGCGTTGGGCATGGAGATCATGCGCGACGCGCCCACGACTCGTTCGTGCGTACCGCTCAGCCCGTTCGTGCTCTGGAAGCTCACGCGGACCGCACGGATCGAGTCCGCGAGGGCGGACTCGGCCGTATCGGCCGGCACACGGTTGAACGTGGACGAGTGGTAGATCGGCAGGACGGTGTCCGCGATCGTCGCCAAGGCCGACGGGGCGCTCGCGTAGTCGACTCGCTGCATGAAGGTGAAGAACGGGTCAGAGCCGTTCCTCAGGATGTTGCGGGCGACCGGCTCTGCCCCTCCCCCGTTGACCTCGCGGAAGAGGACGAAGTCGTCGGTCCTCGCTGTCGTCGTGTCTGCTTCGAACCACACGACGAGCAGTTCTGCCGGGCTTCGGGTACCGGCGCTGCTCAGATATAGGGTGTCCGGCCAAGTGATCGCCGAGTTCGGAATGTTGACCGAGCGCGGTGACGGGGCGGAGACCTGGCCGTTCGGGGCGCCGAGATCGATGTACGTCGAGAAGACGTCGTTGGCGATGTTCGACGCATAGTCGCCGGTGAAGGCCAAGACGTCGTCGTCGGCGTACACCAGGGACGGTTGGATCGTAGGCACGTTCGTGCCGAGCGTCGGGATGTCCATCTCGAGCGTCGCCAACGCGTATCGCATGTTCTGCATCGCCGCCATCTCGTCGAGTCCCGCGCGGAAGACGCGGTTCTGACTGGCCACGAAGCCGACGCCGATCGTGAGGATAATCCCGTAGATCGAGATCGCGACGAGGAGTTCGATCAACGTGAAGCCGGAGCGAGCTTCTCGGGTGGTCATGACGCCCCCAGGATGAGCTCACGTGAGACGGGAGACACCAGGCGCCCGCCCGAGACGGTCACCGTGACGGTCCAATAGTCGATGGTTTTGCCACCGGTACCGGGCGTCGTCGTACGTGTCAGCGCAGTGACGCGGGATGCACCCGGGAGCCCGTTGACCATCGTGTCGGTACCGGCGTAGAGCGTGTCGAGCACGCCGTAGCGGGGGTCCAACGAGATGAGCGAGAGCTGATCTTCGACGGACTGGAGGGCGACGAACTCGTTCTCCACGTCGGCGACGGGTTGGATCATCCGGCTAGTCGTCGTCGCGAGTCCGAGGAGCGCCACGCTCAAGATCAGGATCGAGATCGTGACCTCGACGAGCGTGAAGCCGTTCTTCTGGGGGGTCAACATGTCTGGCTCCAGGCACCGGTGTTGTGCGAATAGCAGCGAATACGACCGGTCGCGCGTTCGATCTCGACAGCGCGACCGTCGTCCGGGTAGGCCGAGCCGCGCGCGGCCTTCCACCGCTGCGACGTCAGGTAGATGATGGCTTCCTCACTCGCGCTTCCGTTGCGGCGGAAGGTGAGTGCGGGAAGTCCGTCCTGGGTGTTCGTCAGCGAGATCGACGACGAGCTCATCGGGCGTGCGGTGGTGCTGCCTCGACCGAACGCTGCGCCGTCGTCGACTTCGACCACCTTGATGTTCTCGCCGGCGTCGACGGTGTTGTCGTTGTCCAGGTCGTAGTGGACCCGCACGGTCCCGTTCACCGTGTCGAAGGCCAACACGATGTTGTGCTGGCGCATGACGGCGTTCCGCTGCTGCGCAGACAGGGTACTGGCGACCGTGAGGACGCTTCCGTCCATACGGAACCGCTCGGACCGCATCGACGGGGCCGCGATGCTCGTGACGATGCCGATGAGACTCATGACGAGAATCAGCTCGACGATCGTGATTCCTGACCGATCTCTGACCATGTCGCTCTCCAGGGGGGGCAGCCTTGGGTGCGGGGTGGTCGAGCCACGTCCGCGCGTACACCCGATCCTTTGTGCAAGGGTCGGACTCGGCCGTGCCGGAGAGGCGTGCGGCGGCATCTATTCTGTAAGGCGTTTACTTGTAACGACTTACAGGTGATACGTGATCGTTAAAGCTTTAGACTTGTACTTGTTGGTGGGTACAGAGGTCTCACGCCGGAACGGATGTTCCGGCTCGCAGGTGCACGAGAAGGGAGCGTCGGATCGGCAGAATTGTGCCGGCGAGGCGGCGCCGAACGGCTAGTTCGTGCCGCTCGTCACGTATTTCGTGAAGGCTCCGCCCGCTTGGGCGATCGAATTCGGGCCCTCGGCCGCATACACGTTCCCGTCCGCGTCGACGACGACGCCCTCGCCGGCCGTCCCTTGGTAGACCCGGCTTTCCCGTTCGAACGGCGGGATGAAGCCGACGATCCGATCTTCATCCACGTGCCCGATCCGCACACCGTTGCGCCAGTTCGGGTGATTCGTGGGGCTCGACTCGGAGTCGATCGCGTAGAGCATGTCGTCTGGCGTGATGTAAATGCCGCTGATGCGACCGTACGCATAGCGGGAGTCGAGATAGTTCCCATCCTGGTCGAAGATCTCGATCCGGTGGTTTCCGCGGTCCGCCACGAAGAGTCGGCCCTGTGAGTCGAAGGCGAGGGCATGTGGTGTCCGGAACTCGCCGTGCAACACGCCGAGCTGACCCCACTCCATCAGATACTCACCCTCCGGTGAGAACTTGATGATGCGGGCGGTCTGGCCGGCTTCGCGTCCCGCTTCCATCGCGGCGAAGTTGATCATGCCCTGACCATTGTGGCCGTCGGAGACGTAGATGCTCCCGTCCGGGCCGGTGACGACGTCGTTCGGCTGATTGAACTGACCGGGCTCGGAGCCGGGTTGACCCGCGACCCCCAGGGTGAGCAGGACCTCCCCCTCGGGGCTGAACTTGAAGACTTGGTGGCCTCGAGTGCGCTCGAGATTGCCGGCGAAGTCGGTGACCCAAACGTTCCCTTCGGCGTCGACGTGAATGCCGTGCGGCGTCACCATCAGGTCCCCGCCGAAGTTCGCGAGCACCTCACCCGTGTTGCGGTCGAACTTGAAGATCGGATCGACCGGGTTGGTCTCACACGTGATGGGGGCGCCCGCGCCGAAGGTGCCTGCCCCGCATCGCTCGTACGCCCAGATGTGCCCGTCGATGGGGTCGATGTCGATGCCCGCCGTCGAGCCCCATTCCCGGCCCTCCGGCAGCTCCCCCCAGTTCTGTACGACCGAGGCCGTGGGGTTCGGCATGCCCTCGCCGCTGATGGGGTTTCCGGTCACCATCGTGTCCGCTTCTTCCGCGGCCGGAGCAGCGCACGCGGCGGTGAGCACGAGGGTGAGACTCGCAACGGCTGATCGGTACGAAGACATGACGGCTCCCGCGTTCCTGAATGATCCACCCGGACCCCTCACCACCGAGGTCGGGGAAGATCGGGCCCGCGGGGCCCGAGCGCGAGGGAGAGTGTCGCTCAGCCCTCGTCGATACGCTCGAGCTCGACGCGCCGGTTCTGCGCGCGGCCTTCCGATGTGCCGTTCGTGGCGACCGGCTGGTCTGGACCGAAGCCCTGTGCTTCCATGCGTTCGCTCGCGACCCCGCGTGAGCTGAGGTACGAGGCCACCGACTCAGCCCGACTCTGGGACAGCGAGATGTTGTACGCCCGCTCCCCGATCGAGTCGGTATGCCCACTCACCCGCACCCGGATCTCGGGGTTCGCCACGAGCGCGGACGCGATGCCGTCCAGGATCCGCTGCGCCTCTTCGGTCAGCTCGGCGCTCGCAGTCTCGAAGGTCACGCCCTCGAGGACGAGGACGACCTCTTCTTCCTCGAACAAAATCTGACAGCCGTCCTCGTCGACCTCGATGCCGGCCGCGGTGCCCGGACAGAGATCGTCTTCGTCCCACACCCCATCGCCGTCCTCGTCCAGGCGACAGCCGACCGCGTCGACTCCGACGCCGAACGGTGTGCCCGCGCACTCGTCCTGGTAGTCCGGCACGCGGTCCCGATCCGTATCGAGCGCACAACCATCCGGGTCCACGGCCACGCTGCGAGGTGTGGCAGGGCACCGGTCGTCCTCGTCGAAGACCCGGTCACCGTCGCCGTCGAGGCGACAACCCGAACGGTCTACCGAGACGCCCGGTGGGGTCAGCGGACACCGATCGTCCTCGTCGAAGACGCCGTCTCCGTCCTCGTCGAGGCGGCAACCGTCCGCGCCGACGCTGACGCCGCTCGGTGTCGCGGGGCACAGGTCCCGCCGATCGTGAACCCCGTCGCCGTCGGTGTCGCGGAAGCGGCCCCGGCCGAAGTCGTACGAGAGGCCCGCCGAGAGCGTCCAGTTCGAATGACTCGTGACGGTGGTGCCGTTCACCGTGGCCCCTTCGTTGAACGGGCCGCCGACCAGATCGAGTTGAACGTCTCCGCGGAAGGCGAGTCGGTCGTTGATGTACGTCTTGAATCCGAGGAGGGCGGCGGCCCCGGAATCCGAGTTGTCGAAGGTGTTGCCGTACCCGTTCCGCACGAGGCCGACACCGAGCATCGGGTAGAAGGTCTCCGTCGCCGGTACGTGGTAGACTGCGCGCACGCGAAGCGGGACCCACGACACGCCGACACGTGGGGGTGCCTCGGGGTGCGTCCACGTGAACGAGGTCGCCAACTCGAGTGACACGTTCTGCATCGGAAAGACCCCGAGAGATGCCCCGAGGCCCGGCGCGGTACCGAAGGTCAGGGTCGTCCCTTCATCGAAGGCCGTGCGTTGGGCGAAGGCGGAGACTTCGATCGTACCGCGGTCCTGAGCCGCGGCGGACGCGACGAAGCTGAAGAAGGCGAGCGTGGCCACCACGATCGCCGCGAGGGCGCGGCGTACGCGGCAGCGCATGAAGGCGGTGGACTCACGGGAAAGGGCTTGGTCGCTCACGTCAGCCTCCGAAGCGCTCGCGCCAGAAGTCGGCGGCCGAGCTGATGAGGTCCTCAGTCACGCGCGTTCCGATCGTCAGGAAGAAGCCTTCGCCCGACTTTACCGCGAAGTCCGGGTCCTGCAAATCGCCGAAGCGGTACCCGACTTCGAGCTCCAACGCCTCGTAGGGCGAGACGACGACGCTCGGCGCGACGTCCCAGATGGCGCCCGGCGCCAGCGCGCTCATCAGGCCACGAGCCTCCAGCTCCCCACCGATCCACTCGTTGGCGTACCAACGGCCCCTGACGCCGACAAAGTCGGTCTGGTTCCGCGTGATGATCGTGGTCGCGTCGGTCAGCGGGGTACCGAGCTGCGTGGAGCGGGTCGCGAAGCGGGCGCCGAGCTCGACGTCGGCGCGCGGCGTCCAGATCGCCTCCATCGCCGCGATGAGGCGGCTCTCATCTCCCTCGGTGGCGAGCACGCCGGACCCGAAGGGGTTGATGGCGTCCTTCCAGCCGAACTTGAAGAGGATGTTGAGGTCGTCGCGCTGCGTGGGGCGGTACGCGAGTCCCCACAGCGTCGAGCGCTCCCGCGTGTAGCGGGTCGTGAGCGAGCCGAAGACGTCGCGCTCCACGAATTCCGAGCGGCTCAGGAGACCGAGCCCTGCGTTGAACGCGATGTCCCCCGCGACGGTGGCGAGGCGGGTCGACGAGAGGTTGCCGTCCCGGTTCTCGGCGCGGAGCGACGCCCGGTACGGCTTGTTCTCCGGGAGGTACTCGGTGCCGAACGACGCCGACGTGTAGTTGCCTTCGGGCTGATCGAACGGCGAGGCGAGCACCGGGTCACCGAGCGTGGCGCCCGCGACACCGTTGCGGCGCTCGATCATCGTGTTGAAGCGCCAATCGGAGCCGATCCGGAACCGGTGGTTCAGCCCGACGATTGCGGCGTTGCGCTCGCCGTCGATACCACCGGTGATCTCGTACTGACCCCACGCCTTCGTGCCCTCGCGTAGCTGCGACGTGAGGCCGAAGCTCGTGAGCCCATACGGGTTCGCATCGCCGGCCGGGGACACGCGGAGGTGGCGGGCCTGCACTCCGAAGGCTTCCGTGAGCTGGAAGGTCGCGCCCCCGCCCACGTACGCGCCGCGGTTCGCGAGGCCGTTTCCATTGGACCACAACTCGTTGCGACCTTCGGCGAAGAGATCCAGACGGTCCGTCGCGGAGTAGGTGACCTTGTATTCCCCCGCGCCCGAAGAGTTGTCCTGGCCGGAGCCGGAGGTTGCGTCGGCGGCCAGACGGGCCTCGACCGCGACGTCCTCGCGGACGTTCTGCGCGTATCCGACGGTGGCGCGGCTGCGCTCGAGGTCACGCTCGGAGAAGTTCTGCTTCTCGTACGCCGCGGTGGCGCGGCCTTCGCCGACCTGGACGTCCGCGCTCGCACGCAGCTCTTCGGTGCCCGGCCGGAGCGCGATGTTCGCGGGGTTCGCGAATTCGTCGCCGACTCGGGACCACTCGGCCTGCAGCTGTGCCCGACCATCCATCAACGGAGCCTGGGCCCGCACCTTGGTCGCGACACCGGTCGAGTCGGAGCCGCTGGCGACGGCCACCTCCGCCGATACCTCGAGCCCGTCGTCCCGACGCACGCCCGTTTGGAAGGCGCCGAGCTGGAAGGTGCGGCCCGGCTGGTCGTCGTAGACGTAGCTCATCGTGACCGGGACTTCGTCCGCGACAGGCCCGAGCGAGACGGGAAGGTCGCTCGACGCGCGTACACCGAAGACGGGAGACCGATCGCCTCCGGACTCGCCTTCGTACGTGACGACGAGGAACATCGGGTTGCCGAAGGGATCGGCCGCAGGGATCGGCTGCTTCAGGAGGAGGATGCCGCGCTGGTAGTCGATCTGGTACTCGGCGAAGCGGGTCAGGCGCTTTTCGCTGAGGATGCGGGTCGGGTTCTCGAGGGCCCGTACCTCGACGCGCACTTCCTCCGTACCGGGCAGTACACCGGGGCCGAGTTCGTACGGACCCGACGAGCCCTCTCCGCGGAGCTGGAGCTGTTGGAGCGCTTGGGTTGTCGATGCGCCGAAGGCGTTCCATACGACGTTGCCGGTGGTGACCCGCGCGGCTGCACCCGGGAGGGACCGACCGTAGCGAGCGAGGGACAGGCCATCGGAAAAGCCACTCGTCTGCACGTCGCCGAACATGAACCAGTCGAGGCCACGCTCGACCCGCGCGGAGAACTGATACCGCGAGGACGAGAGCGAGCGCTGGCTGCTGGCGTCCCCGAGGATCGGCTGCTGGCCTTCCTCGAGGGGATCGAAGTTGAGCCCGAAGACGTCACGGCCCTGGTCCAGCTTCCGCGTGTCGTACGAAAGAGTCAGGGCCGTCTCGTCGGTCAGGCGCCCCTGCGCGGTGATCGCGCCGAAGTCTTCTCCACCGGACCCGATCGAAAGCTGGCCGACACCGGTCACGAAGAGGGGGCGGACAGGGGCGAAGGTCTGAACGTCGATGCTCGCCCCTGCGTCCGGAGCCATCACCCGAAGGGTCGACTCACCGGTGGTGCGTCCGCCCACGAAGGCCACCTCGACCCAGCCGGTCGGGTCGGCGGCCAACTGGTGACCAACGGACGACGGATCGACGTCGGCCCCGAGGAAGGTCGCTTCGTCCAACTCGACCGTGACGAACGGGCGATTCACGACGGGCACCCCCCAGGCGTCGAGGAGGCGAACGCGGGTCGTGGTGGGGGTGCGCCCGTCCGCGCTCACCGTGACCCGGTCGTCTTCGCGGACCACCCCGGCAACCGGACCCGACTGGTGCACCTGGATGGCGTCCCACCGCTCGTTGCCCCAGGAGTTCACCGTCTGTACCCGGAACGTCTGCGGCCCGGGCTGGAGCTCCACACCGACGAAGTCGCCGACGCCGTTGGGAAGTAGCGTGATCTCCTCGACGACCTCCTCGTTTCGGTAGAGGGTGGCGGACTTCATCGGCTCGCCCTCGACGCCGATGTACACGCGGTTCGTGGGGGCGACCAGACCGTCGACCGGATCGAGGATGCGGATCGACGGACCGTGCAGGAACGCAGAACCTGCATCCGCCTCGCGGTCTTCGTCGGAGCGGAGTGCCTCGACACGGATCGACTCCGGCTTCTCGGCGCGTACGTCGGCGCCGGGTGCTCGGAGGCCGAGCTCGGTCCCCGCTGTCTCGGAGGCGCCCCCCGCATCGTCGGCGTCGGACGCTTCGAGGGTGGGATCGACGGTCGATTCGATCGCGCCGGCGTCACCGTCGAGCGCGAAGCTCGCGCGCGGAGAGTTCCATCCGTTCACCTCGACGACCTGCATCCGCTGACCGATGCCTCGCGTCCGCAGCGTAAGGCCTTCGGGGACCGAAAGCGGATCGACGCGTAGTGCGTGGCGCCCGGGGCGGAGGTTGTTGAGGGAGAACTTCCCGAAGGAGTCCGTGGTGACGATTTGGCCGTCGGCGGTGATGATGTCGACGCGCGGCACGCCGGGCTCGTCTTCGTCCTGGAAGCCGTCGCCGTCGATGTCGTGGTAGACCTTACCGATCACCGTGCGCGTCTCCAGCGCCCGGTTCCGCGTGAGGCCGACGATCGCCTGCGCCTGGTTCGACGCGACGGCGATCGTCGAGGTCGCTGAGAGTGTGCCGCGGCGCGCCTGTGCGATCGCTTCGTTGAGGAGCACGCCGTCCGGAGCGCTGTTCACCATCAAGCGGTAGCGGAAGCGGAGCGACTCCAGGGGGCGGAGCTCGCCCGGCACCCAAACACGCAGTGTGTCGCCCTCGACAGCGAACGAATCGATCTGCAGCGGCGACTCGACGAAGTCCGCAGGCAGCTCGAGTCGGGCACCGTCGGCTTCCGTGATCAGGGCCGGTGTGGGGCGGTCGGCCGTGAAGGAACCGGTCAGGGTGGCTTCCCGGATGAATTGCGTGCCCTCGGGGAGGGCGAGCTTCACGAGCATGTCCGCGACCGTGGCCTGGCCGTCGTTGGTCACGGTGGCCTGGAGAGGGAGCGCCTCACCGATGCCGACTTCGACGACCTCCGCTTGGAGATCGAGGTCGAGGCTCGCGTCGAGGCCCGGCATGAGGGTGCGCGCGCCGGATGCCGCAGCCTCTCCGGTTGCACCATCTCGGATGAGGTAGGCCGTGTTCACGATGGCCGTCGTGTCCGTGATCTCGGGGATCGTCGTGACGATCCGGAGGTCGATCGCCTGGCCGGGCTCTATCCGATCGATCGTCCACTGCAGCACGGCGCCGTTTTGAATCGGGGCGGGGCTGGCCGAAGCGAGCTCGAGCGGGGCCGGGAGGGTGTCGATCACGGTCAACGACGTCGCGGCGAGTGCGGCGCTCGGGTTCGTCACCGTGATGGTGTAGGTCAGGGTGTCGCCCGTCGTGGCCGGGTCGAGCCCTTCGACCGTCTTGGTGAGCTCGAGTTGCGGGGCAGCAACCGTCGTGGCCGCCGGGGCCGACTCTTCCTCGAGGACGCCGGCCGGCGTGTAGACGAAGAGTTGTCCGCGGTTGACGACCTGGGCACCGACGGGTGCGTCGTCGTCCACACGGAGTTGGAGAAGGATCGTGGCGTCGGTGTCCGCCGGGAGGGACGTCAGATCGACGCGGAGTGTTCCGGTGCCGGGGTCGAAGACGCCGGCGTCGGTATCCGCCTGGTCCGTCAGCGTCTGCCCGTCCCACTGAAGCGTGCCCGCTTCGTATTGGGCGAAGGCCGGGATCTTGTCCTCGAAGAAGACGCTGTCGCGCGCGCCGGCACCGTCGAGGCGCACGCCGATCGTGAAGGTCAGAAGGTCGTCCGGAGCTGCCTGGTCCCGGTCGACCGCTTTGGTGATCTGGGGATCGATGCCGGCGTCGATGAGGCGGACCTCGTCGATCACGGCGTCCGTCGTAGCACCGTCGAAGGCGCTGATCGCCGTCGCGGTGATGGCTTCGATCGTGCCCTGTGTGGCGGAAAGGGGCACGGTCACGACAACGAGGACGGGTTCACGGCCTCCGAAGGGTACCGGGAGTGCCGTCGTCAGAAGGGTGTCTGCGGCGGTGAGTCGTTGGTCTCCATCGACATCATGGAAGAGCTGCGTCGCCCAACCGCTCGGGGAGTTTGCGATGACGTCGAAGGCGTCGGCCCCGTTTCCGACGTTGATGACGTCATGGGAGAACACCACGTCTCGGCCGGCTTCCGAGATGGCGATGCGGGGAGGGTCGATGTCGACGCCGGCGACCTGTCCTACGGTGAACGAAACCGAACCAGAGCTGCTGATCTCCGTGCCGTTTTGCGTCTGATACGTCACGGTGGCTTCGTTCTCGACCACGGTTCCAGCAGGCGTCATCGAACCACCCGTGCTCTGGGCACGGAGCGGGTTCGCTGTCGCCAGGCCGAGCGCGGCCCAGACCCCCCACGCCGCCGCGAGGCGGGTGAGGGGCCGGAGCCTCTCGCTACGGAGAACCGCGGAAGGGTTCATCAGTTCAGCTCGCGCTCAGCCGATCAGTTGATCGTGACCGAGAACACGAAGAAGGCCGTCGCACCCGGTGCGAGGCTCGCCAGCGTTGCCGTGATCACACCACCGGCTTCGCCGAGCGTGTCGAACGACACGGCGCTCGCCGCATCGGTGACTGTGCCCGCATAGGTGACCGGCAGACCCGAGAAGTCATCGGTCACCGCGCCCGGTGCCGAGAGGTCTGCGGGTGCCGTACCGCTGTTCGTCACGGCGACCCGGTACCAGATCGTCGCGCCGGGTTGCGGGTTGGTGGCCAGTGCCGGAGCACCCGCCTCGGCATCCGCCTGGGAGGCGTGGACCGACTTCGCGACCGCCAGGAGCGGTGCGATGATCGTCACGGCGTGGTCGTCGGAATCGCTCGGGGTTCCGCCCACGGCCGAGGCCGTCGCGGAGAGCGTGAGCGTCGAGCTGCTTCCGGCGTCGGTGACCGCGCCGTCCACGGAGTACTCGACTTCGACCGTGCTGATCTGGCCGCTGGTGAAGGACGTCGACGTCCCGGCACCCGCGATCCACGCGCCACCATCGATGCGGATGCGCTGAATGGTCAGCGTGGCCGCGTTCGTACCGTCGAGCGACGCGAGCAGGTCGAGCGTCGTCGTACCGGTGATGTTGCTGGTGACCGTGAACGACTCGACGTAGAGCGTTCCGTTCGACGGAAGTCGGTCGATCGTCGCGTTATCCGCTGCGACGGTGACCGTACCCGTGAGGTCGGGCGTGACGACCGTCGTCGCCGCGTTGCTGTCTCCACCTGCTCGGGTCGACGTCGCCGTGACTTCCACGTTCGACGGGTTCCCGCCCTCACCCGCGCCGACGTCGTAGACCACGTCGATCGTGATGCTGCCGCCGGCCGGGACGCTATCACCCGCCGAGGCGAGCTGGGCGTTCAGTGTGGCGAGGTCGGGATAGGTGACCGTGTTGTAGACGTAGCCTGTGATGCCGGCGACATCCGTGTCCGAGCTCGTGGCCGCGATCTGAACCTGATCCGATCCGTTTCCGTTGTTCGTGATCGTCCAGGTGACCGTGTTCCCCGTGGAGGGAGAGGCCGGAGTGCTCGTCGCCGGGCTCGTCACGTCGAGTGAGCCGAGGAAGCCGACGGTCACGGACACCTGGCCGGACTCGGCCGCGTAGGTGTTCCCGTTCGCATCGGTGTACGTCGCGGTCGCGACGTTGGTGATGGTGGTCCCTTCGGCGGTCTGCGCCGAGAGAGACTCACCAGCACCCGCAATGAGCACACCCATCAGGGCGGCCCACAGCAACGCGGACCCCTTTCGGGCCCATGTGGTGCGGTTCATCAGTCGTTACCTCGTAGCGAGTTGGGTTGGTTGGGTTCGGCCACCACCGCGCGGAAGCGCGCCGTGACCTGTGCGCCCGGGTTTACCGAGCCGGTGATCGTCCAGCGGACGTGCGTGTACGCCTCGGCCGGAGCGGGTCGGGTGACCGCCTCTCCGGCGACCTCCACCTCGACCGTCGGGCGCTCGGTCCAGCTGGCGCCGTCATCGATCGAGTACTCGACGAGCAGATCCTCCCTGCTCGCCGTGACGGACCCCGGAACGAAGACGAGTCCGTTCGGGATCGGATCGTTCAGGACGACGTCGGATACGGCGCCGGCCTGGTGGTTGGTGAACGTCAGTCGGTACTCGATGACGTCACCGGGTAGCGTCGCGCCCGCCTGGGCGCTGGCTCGCTCGGTCGATGCAGCCGTCACGTTTTCGGCTGCGATCGTGAGCGCTTGGGGCTCCGCGACCTGGGCCGACGCCGGAAGCGCCAACGCCAGGAGGCCGAAGCCGAGGATGAGTCCCTTCCGCATGGGATGTCTCCTGATGTGGGAGTTCGAGCCCGCGCTGGACCGCGAGTGGTCCGTCGGGCTGGGTGTCGTGGGCGAGTTGCGTGTCTCGCCGTGGGTCAGTTCGGCGGCGGCCGAGCGCGGGCGCGCGTCATGGCGTAGCTCCTTGAGGGGGTTCATCAGCGGATACCGGCGGTGAAGCGGAACACGGCGGCGTTGTCGGGCGCCGTGGCCGGAAGAGGGGTGTCGAGCGTCCAGCGGATGGCGCGGACACAGCGATCGGAACCGGTCGCAGCGCCGCAGCCCTGCGAGACCGGGGAGTAAGTCCAGCTGTCCGAGCCGTCGTCGAACTCGAGCGTGGCGTTGATGCCCGAGGGCAGCGTCTCGGAGGTCGTACCGAGGAGGTAGTCGACTTCCGGGGGGAGGGAGTCGACGACCACGACCTGGGCCGCGGCTTCGGTGCCGAGGTTGGTGACCGTCATCTGGTACGAGACGGCCGCGCCGGGGATCGTGTCTCCCGTGAGAGACGCGAGCTTCGTCATGCCGAGCGAAGGGCGCACGACCGTGACGGTCGTCTGATCGGCGGCGTTCACCGAGGAGACGACCGCGCTCGTGGCGTCGAGGTCGATCGGATCCGTCGTTCCGGCCGAGACGTCCGTGACGTTGTAGAAGACGGTGACGAGGACGGAGCCGCCCCCCGCCGCGAGAACGGCGGTACGGGCCGAGTCGGCCGGGGTGCCAAAGGTGAGCCCAGCGCCGCGGATCGAGTCGATCACGACGGCGGAGCCCGTGGCCGTGGCGGTCAGGATGTAGTCGGACGCGGACGGTCCGGTGTTCGTGACCGTGAAGGCTTCACTATAGAGGGTGCCGTTGCTCGGTAGCCGATCGACGGTCGCGGTGCTCCCCGCCACGGTGACGGCCACGCTCGGCTGCGCCTCGTACGCGCCGAGGTCGAACCCGGCGCCGATCGGGCGCGCGACGCCGCGTTGATCCGTGGCGAGGCCGGAGCCGACGGCGCCGGCATCGATCGCGATGCTCGACGGATCGAGCGCGTGGTTCTCGGAGATCCCGCCGTTCAGCGCGAGCGGGAGGAGGGTCGGATCACCGGTGAGGTCCGCCCCGGTACAGCCGGCGCAGCCCCCTTCGACGAGGTTCACGCCGACCGAGGTGATCGTGCCCATCACCATGCCGCCCGAGCCCTGTGTGTTGTCGGCGACGATCGTGTTCGCGAGTGAGACCGTGGCCGACCGAGACCGAAGCCCGCCGCCCTGGTTGTTGGCCGAGTTGTTGGCCACAGTGACGTGGATCAGCTCGGAGCCAGCGCGCAGGTCGAGCCCGCCACCATTGTTGGTAGAGCTGTTCCCGGAGACCGTGACGTTCTCCATCCGCACGGTGCCCAAGCGGTGGAAGAGTCCTCCACCGTTGGTCCCACTGTTCCCGCGGATCGTGCTGTTCCGGATGGTCAGGTCGGAGCGGGTCCGAATTCCCGCGCCGTTCCCGGCAGAGCCGCCGGTGATCGTCAGCCCATCGATCTCGACCGTGATGCCGCCGCGCAGGTCCATCACGCGAGAGGCGCCGGCCCCGTCGATGATGACTTCGCCGCCACCCACGTTGCGGAACGTCTTGTCTTGATCGACGAAGAGCTGTCCGGAGCCGCTCGCCGTCAGGTCGTACGTCCCCGGATTCATGAGGATCAGCGTGACGCAGCTGTTGGCGACGGCACCACGGAGCTCCGCCGTCGTGCTGACCGTTTGGGTGGCGATGCACGGCAGCGTCCACGACAGATCGGAGAAGCCCATGATCTGTAGCGCAGGGTTGGCCGAGGCTCGCGGCCCGGGGCCGTACATCAGCGTGACCGAATCGACCAACTGGTCGAAGCGCACGTCCACGTTCGCGTCGGTGGAGAAGTTCCCGATGCTGGCCAGACCCGTGTAGACGCCTGGGCTGACCTCGTTCACGGCCGTACCGATGAAGACCGTGGTCGGGGCGAACGGGGTCGCGCCGTCCCATCCGACGACGGTGATCGAGTCGTGGAAGTCGTTGTTCGTGTCGATGTCCAACAGGGAGAACTCGAGTGACTCGACCTGCTGGCTGAACGAGAGCGTCGCCGTCATGAACTGCGACTGGTTCGTGGCGTCCATGCCGGTCAGCCAAAAGCCGGCGTGGTTGCCCCGGGTGCCGGTGCTGACCGCGAAGTTCCCGCCGGTGCCGATTCCGAACGGATCTTGGCCGGTGAGCGTCACCGTCGTCCCGTCGATCGTCACCGGCGTGGGGACCTGACCATCGGCGAAGAGGTTCTCCCAGATCAGCTGCGACTGGGCGGCGGCCTGGTCCGCCGAGGCTGCGACCCCAACAGCCAGCACCGCGAGCAACCCGAACACCCGCACGACACGGCGGCCGGCGGAGCGCCGGGCGTCGTGCTGAGGTCGGGTCGATGCGGGCTTGAGTCGGGTCACGGGTCGGTGCTGTGGAGTTCGTGGGCGTCGTGCCTGTCGACCGCGCGATATGGCATGGGGTGTGCCAAACACGTATACGTAATAACTACAACGAGTTACGCGGTTTGGGCTGTGTCCGAAAACCGAGCGAGGTTACCGTTCGCGGACGCCTGGGGTTACCGAAATCGGACGTGCGATTTCGGACACGACACCTCGGGGGAAGGCGTCGGGGGGGGATTGGGGGGAGTCTTGGGGGAACGGGAGACGTGGGTGGCGCCCCCCGCGAGGTACGTCTTTATGGACCGTGAGCCGGGAGTGCGGTCACATCACCCGCACGTCGATCAGGTCGGAAGACCGTGCCGCTTCCTCTTTTCCCAGAGGTTCTTCCGAGAGATTCCGAGGCTCTCGGCGGTGTCGGCGACATTGTCCCCGTGGGCTTCGAGCGTCAGCCGGATGTACTCTCGTTCCACCTGCTTGAGCGTGAGGTCCCGGGGCATCGGAAAGGGGACGTCTCCGGTGCGCTCGGCGCCGATGAGAGGCGGGAGGTCCTTCACCTTCAGCTCTCGGCCCTTGGAGAAGATCAGCGCCCGCTCGAGCACGTTGTGGAGCTCTCGAGCATTGCCCGGCCAGCTCCATCCCTGCAGGACTTCGAGCGCCTCGGGTGAGATGCGTTCGACGTCTTTGCCCAACTCTCGGGAGAGCTTCCGCACGAAGGTCTCTGCCAGCAGCGGGATGTCGGAGGCGATGTCCCTCAATGAGGGAAGGGTGTGGCTGGCGACCGAGATCCGGTAGTACAGGTCCTGACGGAATGCCTGCTCCGCGACGAGTTCTTCGAGTGGTCGGTTCGTCGCGGTGATGACGCGTAGGTCGACGCTCAGCTCACGGGTGCCTCCGAGTCGGCGGAACGTCCGGGACTCCAGGAAGTTCAGAAGCTTCACCTGAAGGGCCAGGGGGAGCTCCGCGATCTCGTCGAGGAAGAGGGTGCCTCCGTCCGCGACTTCGACCAGGCCCGGTTTGCTCTCCCGCGCGTCGGTGAAGGCTCCTCGCATGTAGCCGAAGAGTTCTGCCTCGAGGAGGGATGGCGGGAGCGCCGCGCAGTTCAGCTCGACGAAGCGGCCCGTCGATTCTTCACTGGCGTGGTGCACGATACGGGCAGCGAGGTTCTTCCCGACTCCACTCTCACCGAGAAAGAGCACGGACACGGTTCGCGCCGATGCCACGCCTCGGATGAAGTCACGGACGGCGTCCATCCGGGGGTGTTCACCGATCAACGCAGACAGGCTGTACCGGGCTCGCCGTTCCTTCCGAGCACTCGACGCTTCCTCGAGGAGAGGGCGTGCTTCGAGCGCTTTGCGGAGGATCGTCGTGAGTTCGGTGACGTTGACCGGCTTGGAGAAGTACTCGTTGGCGCCCGCCTTCATCGCCTCGATCGCCGTGTCGACGTCGCTCCGAGCCGTGAGCACGAAGATGGGCAGGTGGGGCGAGCGCTCGCGGACGCGTCGGGCGACCTCGGACCCGTCCATCTCGGGCATGTACAGGTCGGTCAGTAGCGCGTCCGGGGGGTCGTCCACCATGACCTCAAGGCACTCCAGCGGATTCTGGAAGATGCGCACGTCGAACTCGCCCGCTCGCCCGAGGTTGGCCTCGAGGAGAGTCGCGAACATCCGGTCGTCGTCGACGATATAGATCTTGGGACGCACGATATCCGGTGGGTCCGAGGAGTGCGCCCACTATATACACGGTCCAGAACACACCCATCCAGCCTTTCGTCGGACCCGGCCCTCCGGGTGCTCCCTCTCGGCCGACGGGTCCGCTAAAGAAATCCCGCCGCCCCCCGACAATCTCTCAATGAGTTCTTGCCGCTGAGCCGCGGCGTTCACCTCTGGGGGGGTGTGACCGTGTTCCGAGCTGCCAAGACGTTTCTTGGCGTCGCTTTTGGCACGCTCGTGATGGGCTGCGGGGGCAGTCCTGGTCTCGCGTTAAACGAACTCACGCTCCAGGAAGCTGAGGAGCTCGCGGCGGCGACGATGTTCGCCACGTTCGACGTGACGAGCGTCGTCCCGCCGCGCCCTTCGGGGCTCCCGCTGCTCGACGCCGATCCGGTTGGTTGGGCGGTGGACTTCGAGGCCGAGGTTCGGTGCCCCGCCGCGGGCCGCGTAGGGCTGGCCGTGGCCGCTCTCGTTCGAGCGGACGCGACCGGGGGTGAGCGAGTCGACTACGATCTGACCCAGATTCACGATGGTTGCGGCGTCGATCGGAGTGGTGAGCACCGCTTCACGGTGTCCGGTTCGCCTCGGAGCATGGCCTCTGTTTCTGTTCGTCACGACGGCTTTGGACGGGTCGAGTGGGCGGGCCGAGCGAGCGGGGAGGTTCGCTGGCAGCAGTCCGACCGCGAGGGGGCGTGCACCTTCGACGTCACGCTCTCGGGTCGGTCCGACGAAACGATGGCGTCTGCCACCGTGGTAGGCTCGATGTGCGGCCAACCGATCGATCGGACGATCGGGCTGCGCTGAGGCGGCCCGGTACGGGTCTTACAGGTTGAACGGACTCTCGAGCGAATCGCCGGACTCGAGGCGTTCGATCAGGAGTCGCCCGACCGCCTCCGTCACGCCGAAGGCCACCGAGGCGCGCAC
>JBCCEZ010000060.1:0-27867 GCA_039030015.1 Gemmatimonadota bacterium
GGGTGGTCACGACCATCGGCGGTGTCGGGGGTGGGGCCCCCACGTATCCCGGGCCGGGCGGCCGGGGGTCACCCGGGCTGGCGATACGGGTGCCCCAGACCCGGTTTGGTCCGCCGCACCCCACGCGGAGCGCCGACCCCCCTGGCCGCTGGCTCCTCGTAGCCTAGTCGCCGCGGACCAGGGCCTTGAGATCGTTCTCGAACGTCGCGACCAGCGTATTCAACGCGGCGATCGCAGCGTTGATCTCGGCGTTCGCGTCGAGGTTGCTCCGGAAGGGTTCCGGAACATCACCGACCGCATCCAACGCCGCCTGGATCTCGGCTTGAATGCGCGTGTCGAGCGCGGGATCCTCACCGGCCACGTAGCTATTCAAGCCCGTGCCGCGAGTCCCCTTGTGGTACCCGCCGAGATACGCGTTCTGAATGCTCCGCACGTTGTTCGCGAAGTCCGTTAGGGAGTTCCACGAGAACCAGGACTCGACGATCGCCGGATCCTGTTCGGTGAACGGGTCGTTGATCTTGCCGTTCCCGACCTCGTCCGCGATCACGATCATGCCTTCGATGAGTTCGAGAATCGCCTCGGTCTGGGACAGGTAGCGGCTCCCGGCCTGACCAGCGTTTCGGAACTCGTCGGCGAACGCACGCGGCCCGACACCGTCGACAGCCGACGTCCACGCCTCCTGTAGCAGGGTGGCGTCCTCGAAGAGGACTTCGGTCGCTGCGACCAGGTACTCCCGCTCGCGATCGGTGACGTCACCGGCGGTGCGCGGTTGGCCGTCGCGGAAGAGGAGGAACTCCACGGTGTGGAAGCCCCGAAGGGTGGCGTTCAAACCCTCACGGATGAAGTCGGGCGACAGGTCGAAGCTCGACGCGAGCACGTCGTCGAGCTGCGCCTGGTCGAGCGGCCAGCTGTCCAGCGACGGGTCGAGGCCGAGGAAGGCGACGGGACCAAAGAGAAAGCCCTCGCTCGCCTCCCAGGGCTCCCGCGACGCGATCCAGGCGTTTGCGGCAGCGTCGAGGTTCGCCTGGCTCTGGTCCCCGTCGAAGGCGGCGACCGCGGCCCTCAGGGCCGTGGCCTGCGTCTCTAGGTCGGCGTACGTGGCGACCACTGTTTGATCGACATACGCCTCGATGATCTCGGTGAAGTCGAAGCCGTCATCGACTTCGGTCGGGGTGTCTTCGTCGCACGCGCCCAGTGTCATCAGGACGGCGAGCGCGCCCACACCTGCCCAGCGCTTCATATCGGTTCTCCGGAAAAGGTCCTACTGAGTGAACAACGTCTCTGCGAACGCGAGGGCGAGTGTGAAGGTGTTCTCGTCGTTGAACGCCCCCCGACCGACCTCACGCATGCTGTAGTCGGCCTTGAAGGCCACGCCGGAGGTCCAGAACCAGGAGATTCCGACCGTGGCGACCGCTGTCTCGAAGCGCGGCACGTCGAAGACCGCGTCTGCCGTGTCGTGCATCGGGTCGTATCGCTCGTAGCGCGCGAAGGGGACGAGTCGGGTCCCTCCCTCCGGGTCGAGCCAGGGACCGACATCGACACCGGCCTCGACACTCCACCCGAGCGCGGCGCTGCCTACGGGTGTCCTCGGGCTCTGAATGTTGCGGGAGAGCCCCGCGTTCCGGGCGCTGATCAAAGCGGAGTTCTGGAGCCGGCCGTGCAGAACGCCGGCACGCGCCACGAGCGGGCCCGATCTGAAGAGGGCATGCGCGGCACCGATCGTGACCTTGCCGTCGATTCCCTCCATGTCGTTCTTCGGGCGATTCCCCGTCGAGTTCCCGCGATAACCGGACACGCCGACCGTGAGGCCGGTCATCGGGGACGCCTCGAGCCGAGCGGCGAAGCCCAGGTCGGTCGCGATCGAGCTTTCGAACTTCTGTTGCTTTCCTTCGACGATCCAATTGCGAGAGGAGAAGCCCGTCGCGTCGAGACCGTTCACGACCTGGACCCGGTACCGAACCCCACGAACGACACCGAAGGCGGCAACCCCCGTCTCATGCCAGGTGAGCGGGATGATGTTCGACTCCGACTCCGGCCTCATCGTACCGAGGTACTCCGTCGGGACGTGATACGAGTTCGTCAGCCCGACCGGCACGAGGATCTCGCCTAGCCGCACGTTGAACGCCGGAGAGAAGTGCCTCGTGAGGTGAATCCGCTCGAGCTGGACCTCCCCCCCCTTCTCCACCTCGAACTCGAACTCGCCGAACTCCTCGTACTCGAGCTCCAACGCCGACCCGGTCCCGCCGTGCTCGAATTCTACCTCGAGCGAGAACGTGAGATCATCGGTGAAGCGGCTCTCGAAACCGAGGTTGAACCGGCGAATGTCCGTCGCCGCGCGTGAGTCCGGCTCGGATCCGTTCGGGAGGTTCTGGTTCGGCCCGTAGTCGAAGCGCTGGTACAGAAACTCCCCGTACCCGTCGATCGTGAACAGGTCCTGAGCGGCGAGCGCCGGCCGATCGGCGAAGAGAACAACCGCGGCGAAGAGGCCTGCGGTTCGTAAGCGTTTCATCAGAGCGACTCTAAGAATGCGATCAGCGCGTCCCGCTCGAGCGCGCTTAGGTTTCGGAAGAAGTCCCTGGACGAGGCGCCCTCGCCTCCGTGCCAGAGGATGGCCTCCTCGGGTGAGCGGGCTCGACCGTCGTGAAGCAGGTCCGTGTGACCGTTTACGAGACGCGACAACCCGATCCCCCAGAGAGGAGGGGTCCTCCATTCGCTGCCCGTCGCATCCCAGTCGGAGCGCCCGTCCGCGAGTTCGGGGCCCATGTCGTGAAGCAGGAGGTCGGTGTAGGGGTAGATGACCTGCCGCGACACCTCGGGCACGTCCGAGAACGTCCCCGTCTCCAACCGGGGGACGTGGCACCCGGTGCACCCGGCGTCCCGGAAGAGCCGCTCACCGGTGACGACCTCGGCATCTTCGATTCGACGCGCGGCCGGAACGGCGAGCGTTTGTACATAAAAGGTCGCCGCCGCCAACTCCTCGTCGGAGAGCTCAGGATCGTCTCCGAGCGAGTCGTCCTGGCCGAGCTGACCGGAAGACGTCTCGGCCGGGAAGATCGAATTCGTTACGCCCATGTCTTCGCGATAGGCAGCAGCAGTTTGCTCGAGTAGGGAGGGCTGGTTGGCCTTCCATCCGAATCGGCCGATCACCTCGGCCCCGTCGATCGCGCTACGAAGGCGATTGACCCGGCCCGAGATCCCGTCACCGTCCGCATCCGCAGCATCGGCCAATCCGAGGAGCGTGGCGTCCGAGATCGCCTCGAGTAGGCCCAGGCCGAAGACCGGCCGTGGCATGCGAACCGACGTCCGCACCTCCGCGGGAAGCCCGGCGTAGGCGTCGACCATGACGGGATCAGGGCGCCGAAGGCTGTACGGTGTCCCATCCGCGTACACGCCCGGAACCTCCGTCCAGTTCATGTCGATCCGGCCCTCTGGTGGCGTGCCAAACACCGACTGGTCTTGCAACTGGATTCCGTACGCGGGGACGGGTGTAGGCGCGGCCCCCGGCTCCGTCGGCAAGCTGAGACGCATCAGGAAGGCGTCCCGCGTCCGCCCGTCTCTGTCGTGGCACTGATCGCACGCTTGCGCGTTGAAGACTGGACCGAGCCCGGGGTTGACCGGTGCCGGGGCCCGCACGAACACCTGCTCGAAGGCGAGGTCGCCATCGAGGTGGAAGTCCAGGCGATCCGGGTCGAGGTTGGGGGCGGGGATCGAAAAACCGTGACTCGTGCCGTCGTCGACGGTGGTCGCCCCGCCCGCGAGACGTCGCCCTGGCTCGAGCGGTTCCGGCGTCGCGACCAAAGGCTCTCCGCAGGCACCGAGGGCACACAGGGCGCCCAAGCCCACAACCCTTCCCCACCATGTTCTCACCACGTCCGCCCCTCAGGCCTCGACCGGTTGAGTCGTGAAGCCGGCGCTACGCACGCACGCCTCGTCGAGGAGCTCGAGTAGGTCCACGGCGTGTTCGCGCTGCATCATGACCGCCGTCCCGTTGGCGATCTCGACGCCGATCGGACCGTCCGCGAGGCCCGCGAAGCCCGGGCGCCCTGCGACTCTGCCGCGCAGCTGATCGGCCAGGGCGACGAACCAGGACCGGTCCCTCACCATCACGAGAGCACCCATCGACAACTGCCACTGACCGCAGCAGGTGCACCGGTCAACCTGACCGCACTGGTTGCAACTCAGGATCTGGAAGTCGTCGGGTCGAAGTGGTCCAGCGTTCGCGTCACACACAGGCCGCCCTCGGTGGGCCCCCATCCGCTCCTGGCGATGACCTCCGTCCGCCGTGAACCATCGGCTATGACGAACGCGAACGGACAGAGGTCCAACTCGCCAGAAGCAGAATGGGATTGAGACTCATTCTCATCTAGGCGATAGAGTACACGATCCCGCGCTGGAGGACAACAGGGTGCGACGCCTCGAGCGGTCGATGACCGCAGAGTCGCGTCAGGTGGCTCCGGCGAGCGCGGCCTCGGTTACATGAGCCGCGACGGCGGCGGCCAGGAGCTCATGGGCGCGTTGAACGATCACATCGAGCGATGCGCTCTCCGCGAACATCTCCTCAGCCTTCTCGCGCAGTTCGGGGACCGTCGGCAGGTGGGGTAGCGAGAGCTCGGCGAGTCTCTCCTCGACTTCGTTGCGCGCCCGCTGAGCGGCGGCCGCCAGATCACCCAGCCCCGGAGCCTCGTCCCACGCGTCCCGAACCGAGGTGGCGATGCCGTCGATCGCGAACGCACCGGCCAACTCACCCGCCACCTTCTCGATCACCTTCCGTCCGACCGGACGCTCCCCTTCGACGATCGCGGCCGGCGGCTCGCGGAGGTCCCACACCAGACCGATCGCAGCCATCGCCCGCAGCACGTAGTAGGAGATGTCGACTTCCCACCACCGAAAGCCCTGCCGCGTCGAGCTCTGATAGTGGTGGTGGTTGTTGTGCCACCCTTCCCCGAGCGTGATGAGCGCCAGCAGGAAGCTGTTCCGCGAATCGTCGCCGGTCAGGTAGCGCTGCTCCCCGGAGACGTGCGCGAGCGAGTTGATGAAGAAGGTGCCGTGGAAGAGGAGGACCGTGCTCCAGAAGAACCCGACGACCAGCATCGACCACCCTCCGATCGCCCACACGGCGAAGCCCATGAGGATCGCGCACAGGTGTCCGTTCTTGTCGAGCCACACGAGCTCCGGGTACTTCGTGAGGTCTCGGACCGTGCCGTAGTCGGGTTCCCAATTGCTCGGGTTGAAGATCCATCCGACGTGGGAATACCAGAACCCGTGGTGCCGGGGAGAGTGAACGTCGTGCTCCGTATCGGAGTGCAGGTGGTGGTGCCGATGCACTGCCGCCCACCAGATCACCCCGCGCTGCGCCGAGGTCTGCCCGAGGAAGGCGATCAGAAACTGCATCACCCGGCTCGTCTTGTACGACCGATGACTGAAGTAGCGATGGAAGCCCGCGGTAATCGCCCACATCCGTGCGAGATACAGCGCGACGCATACGAGAAGTGCTTCCACCGTCACCCCGGTCCAAATCGCTCCGAAACAAACCAGGTGGGTCAGGATGAACGGGATCGCTTCCGGATAGACGACATCGTCGTGAGGAGCGTGTGAGTGGGCCACGAGCCTGGGGGTTGGTGAGCGCGTCGATTCCGGGTCGAAGCTACCTACAGAAAGGGTTGAGGCCACCATTCATTTCGTATATTCATATTCACATACATGAATGCTTTTGCCCCACCTCCGATTCTAGAGCGGATCAGCGTGCTCGGCGACGAGACGCGCGCGCGGATCCTCTCACTGCTCGAGCTGAGCGAATTCACCGTCTCCGAGCTGTGCACCGCCTTGCAGGCCGCACAGCCATCCGTGAGCCGTCATCTGCGGACGCTCGCGTCGGAGGGTTGGGTCGAGGCGCGCGCCGAGGGGCGCAATCGGCACTACCGACTCTCGTCTTCACTCGACGATGCGTCGACCAGCCTCTGGGCGCTGGTCCGTGAAGAGATCGAGGCCCGCGGCGTCTGGTCCCGCGATCGGGAGAGAGCCCTCCGCCTCCTCGAGGAACGCCGACTGCGGGCTTCGGAGTACTTCGCCCGCTCCGCCCGACAGTGGGATGAAATTCGCGCGGAGTTGTTCGGGTCGGCGACGGGCTTGGCTCCCCTTTTGGGGCTCCTCGATCCGACGTGGGTGGTCGCCGATCTCGGCGTCGGGACGGGGGCACTCGCCGCCCGACTGGCTCCCTTCGTCTCCCAGGTCCTTGGCCTCGACCGCTCCGCCGAGATGCTGACGGCGGCGGAAGCGCGACTCCAAGACGTCGACAACGTCGAGCTTCATCGGGCCGAGCTCGAGGCCCTTCCCCTCCAGTCCGACTCGGTCGACGTCGCCTTCTTGGCGCTCGTCCTCCACTACGTCGTCGATCCGAAGGCCGTCCTCTCGGAGGCCCAACGTGTGCTCCGCCCGGGAGGACGGGTCGTACTCCTCGATATGCGGCACCACGAGCGCGGTGAGCGGTATGCCGAGGAGATGGGTCACGTGTGGCCCGGCTTCGAGCCTTCGACGATGGAAGCGTGGTTGGCCTCGGCCGACTTCGTATCGATCCGTATACAGCCGCTGCAACCCGACCCGGATGCGAGCGGCCCTCTTCTCTTTCTTTCCACCGCAACGTCCTGAACCGACGCTGATCCTATGACCGATACCGCCGTACTGCCCGACTCGCCTGCGGTCGCCACCGACCGTCCCGCGTTCAAGGTTGCCGACCTGTCGCTCGCCGACTGGGGACGCAACGAAATCCGCCTCGCCGAGCACGAGATGCCCGGCCTCATGGCCGCGCGCGACGAATACGGCCCACAGCAGCCGCTCGCGGGCCTGAAGGTCGCGGGGTCCCTTCACATGACCGTGCAGACCGCCGTCCTCATCGAGACGCTCATGGACCTCGGCGCCGACGTCCGCTGGGCGTCGTGCAACATCTTCTCTACGCAGGATCACGCGGCAGCCGCCGTGGCGGTCGGTCGAGAAGGCACCGTCGACGACCCCAAGGGTGCCGCCGTCTTCGCCTGGAAGGGTGAGACGCTCGAGGAGTACTGGTGGTGCACGGACCAGATGCTCACCTGGCCGGACGGCTCCGGCCCGGACGTGCTCGTCGACGACGGTGGCGACGCGACCCTCCTGATGCACAAAGGCGTCGAGTACGCGACCGCCGACAACGTCCCGGCGTTCGACGCCGATTCGGAGCCGGAGGAGTGGGGTGTCATCCTCGAGCTGCTCCGTACGACGCTCTCCGAAGATCCCGGGAAGTGGGCCCGCATCACGAAAGACATGCGCGGCGTCAGCGAGGAGACGACCACTGGCGTGCACCGCCTCTACGAGATGGAGGAAGCGGGTACCCTCCTCTTCCCCGCGATCAACGTCAACGACTCGGTGACGAAGTCGAAGTTCGACAACCTGTACGGCTGCCGTCACTCGGTGATCGACGGCCTCAACCGCGCCACCGACGTCATGCTGTCCGGGAAGAGCTGCGTCGTCCTCGGCTACGGCGACGTCGGCAAGGGCTGCGCCCAGGCGCTGAAGGCGCAGGGCGCGCGTGTCTCCATCACGGAGATCGATCCGATCTGCGCACTCCAGGCCACGATGGAAGGATTCTCGGTCGTGACCCTCGAGGACGTGCTCGGTTCGGCCGACGTCTTCATCACGGCGACCGGCAACAAGGACATCATCACGGCCGACCACATGGGTCGCATGAAGGACAAGGCGATCGTCGCCAACATCGGCCACTTCGATAACGAGATCGACATGGCCGGCCTGGAGCGTCTGGACGGCATCCGGAAGGAAGAGATCAAGCCACAGTACCACGAGTGGACCTTCCCGGACGGCCACTCCGTGCTGATCCTCGCCGAGGGTCGTCTGATGAACCTGGGCTGCGCCACCGGCCACCCGAGCTTCGTGATGTCGGCATCCTTCACCAACCAGGTGATCGCTCAGATCGAGCTCGCGCAGAACACGGACAAGTACGAGAACAAGGTCTACGTCCTGCCTAAGCACCTCGACGAGAAGGTGGCCCGTCTACACCTCGACAAGCTCGGAGCAAAGCTGACCGAGCTCAGCGACGACCAGGCTTCGTACATCAACGTCCCCAAGGCGGGGCCGTACAAGCCGAACCACTACCGGTACTAGTCGGGCGCGGGTGGCGCGACGCCACCCACCGAGTCGCGGGACGCGCGCCGGACCACCTTCGGGTGGTCCGGCGTTCGTCGTGAGGGGCCCTACTCTCGGATGTGCTCGATCGAAAAGAGGTGATCCGTCTCCGTCAGAGGTGCGTGACAGGCGCGACACGTGTTCAGGTCGGCGCCGGCCGGCGCGCCTTCGGGTGTGAAGGCGGCGAAGTCCCACTGCCCGTTCGACAGGCCCTCGGGGTACCCGGCGCCGAGGTGGTCGCCGCGCTCCATCACCGCGATCACCGCCATGCCATCTCGAATGCGCCGCCCGAGCGCCGACAGCTCGACCTCTCCCTCGGCGTCGAGTTTGGCCCGGTAGACCTCGGCCACGATGACCGAGCCATTCGGTAGATCGTTGGCAGCGTCGGGCCCACGCATCGCCACGTCGTTCGCGAAAAGGCGGATGATCTGGTTGTGGTTCTGCACTCGGTCGAGGCTGAGGTAGTTGGTGAACGTCTCCCGGTAGTCGCGTGGCAAGGCGATCCCCGTCTCCGGGTGCGTGACCGCCTCGACCGGTCCCTCCACCGGGTCGTCCACGGGGGGCGCGGGACGGGGCTGGCATCCGAGCGAGATCAGGACGGCCGCAGCGAGAGCGGGAATGGAGCGTGTCATCGGATTCTCGATGGCATTTTGAATCGACCACTCCAAAATATCCCGAAGCTACTTGAGAGCAAGCCGATTCTTGAGTAGTCGTTACAAAACGGAGCCACGCACGCATGCCGCGACCACGACTCGTCCCTGAACACGAAGCGATCGACATCGCCCTGACGCTCTTCTGGTCGCGGGGGTACGACCGGACATCGATCGCCGACCTGAGCGCAGCCCTCGGGCTCGGGCCATCGAGCATCTACAACGCGTTCGGGAGCAAAGAGCGCCTCTTCCGCCGAGCGATCGAACGCTACGAAGAGACGCATGTGGCGCCGTGGCTCGCCTTGATCTCAGAGCCTCATGACGGTGACCCCGCCGAACTCGTCCGCACGCTCATGCGCGGGCTGGCGCGCGTCTACACGGGGGACGATACCCCCCCGGGCTGTGCCATCTTCGAGAGCGGTGGCACCGCATCCCCCCGCGACTCGCAGGCGGCGATCATCACGCAGCGACCCAGAGACGCGTTACGAAGGGATCTTCGACAGCGGTTCGTCGAGGCTCGGCGCGCTGGACATGATCTGTCGGCGACGCCAGCGACGCTCGCGGCGGCCGTCGTCAGTGCACTGAGCGGGATGTCTCAGCTGGCATGCGACGGTGGTAGTCGGGCACAACTCCTGAACGTCGCGGACCACGTCGCGTCTGGTGTGGTGCGGCGCACCAGGTCCTCTGGATCATGAGGTGCCGCGAGTCGGACCTACGCCTCACCCGCCTCAGGACGATCCGTCACTCGCTCCGCAGCGTATCAGCCGGATCGGCTGACGCCGCTCGGTGAGCCGGCCCAAGCAGAGCCCCGGCGCACGCCACCAAGAGAGCAGTGGCCGCGAACGCGATGACGAGGGGATCGAGCGGTTGGGTCTCGTACAGCAAAACCGGGAGAAAGCGGCTCGCGGCGAACACCCCGACAAGGCCAGTTGCGACTCCGACCATGCCGAGGCCGAGGCCCGACCGAAACACCGCCCCGACGACGCGTGGGATGTCCGCGCCAAGCGCGACCCGGATACCGATCTCACGATGTCGCTGGGCGACACTAAACGACACGAACCCGTAGACCCCGACGACGGCCAAGAGTAGGCCGGCTACGGCGAGGTAACGAGTGATCACCGCCAGCAGGCGGGTGTCGGCGACGGTTTCCCGCGTGACCTCGGTGCCCGTGAGGAGCGAACGGATCGGTTGATCGGGATCGACCTCGGAGACCGTCGCTCGGATCGGCCGGGTCAGATCTCGGGGATCACCCACGCTCCGGATCGCGACCGTGCCATTCCGCAGCTCCTCAGGCGAGGCCGGGTAGAAAATGTAGTAGGGCCCGAACGGCTCGATCGGACCATCCAGCTTCACGTTCTCGGTGACGCCGATCACGGTGAGCCACTCATCGTCGCGAGTGCGGAACCGTCGACCGACCGCCGGCTCGTTGGGCCACAGTGCGTCGGCGAGGTCTTCATCGATGATGACGAGGGCTCCGTTGTCCACATCGGACGCTACGAAACCGCGGCCTGCTCGAAGCGCGATCCCCATCGTATTGAAGAAGGCCGTGTCTACGTACTGATGAGGCATGTAGATGGTGGGCGGATCCCAGGCGGGCCGCTCCTCGGTCTCGAGCGTGTAGTCGAAGAGGAAGCCCGTGCCACCCGACCGGGTGACTCCGGCGACCCCGGGGAGCCCTCGAAGTCGCTCGTCGAGAGCCTGAGCGGCGGCCGTTGTGCGCTCTTGCCCGCGAAGGCGCTCCAAGGAGGTCAACTCGAGCGCGACGAGCGAAGCCGGGTCGTACCCTGGGTCGTCATCCATGAGACGCTCGAAGCTCCTCCCAAACAACCCAGCCCCGACGAGAAGCAACATGGCCAACGCCACCTGAGTGACTTGCAGCATGGCACGAAGGCGTACGTCGCTCCCGGACGCCGTTACCGTGCGACCGGCCCGAGCCGCGACGGCTCGGCCGGCCCGCATCGCAGGGACGAGGCCGAAGGCGAGCCCAGTCAGCACGGTCAGTGCGAAGCCAAAGGCGAACACTCGCTCGTCGATTGAAATCGGGTTGTAGCTGAACCGCACCACCGTCGACGGCATGAGGCCCAACAAGCCTCGAACGCTCCACCACGCCACGAGCAATCCGAAGGCGCCCGCAGCCATCGCGAGGATCAGGCTCTCGACGAGGACGAGACCGACGAGGGAGTAGCGGGAGGCGCCGATCGCCGCACGGAGCTGGAACTCTGGGGTTCGGGTAGCTCCGCGAAGGAGGAGCAATCCCGCCGCGTTCGCGCACGCCGTAAGGAAGAGGCACGCCACCGCTGCGGCCAGCGCAAGCAGTCCGTTGCGGGTCTCACTCCCCTGCCCGCGATCCAGAGAGAAGAGGGTGACCTGACCGCTGTCGGTGAGGCCGCGCTCCTCTGACCAGCCGGTCCACAGCTCTCGCACTCGTTGTTGAGCAACATCGATCGGGATGTCCGGGTGCAGCCGCGCGAGTGTGGTCAGTCTGGCGAACGGGGGCTCCCGCATGGGCAGAAGGAGGTGCACCAACCCGCCGGGCATCCGGCGGACCCCTGGAGGCAAAACCCCAATGACGGTGTGTGCCTCGCCGTTGAGCTCGATCGATCGTCCAACGACGTCACGGTCGCGCGCGAAGGCCTCTCGCCAGACCTCATCGGCAAGCAGAACAACTCGTGCTTCCCCCGCCGCATCGTCAGCCGTGAACGGACGTCCCAGGATCGGCCGGACGCCCAGAACATCCAGAAAGCCCGGCTCGACGCTCTCGGCGCGATAACTCCTTGCTTGGCCCGCCCCGGTCAACACGACCGACGTGCCGACGCGGGCCCTCACGTCGAGGAAGAGCCGATCCTGCTCTCGCCAAAAGTCGAGAGACTCCGCGTCGACTCCGCGGTTCGGGGAACGCGCGTCGGACACAACAACGAGTCGTTCCGGCTCCGGGAACGGAAGCGGCCGCAGGAGTAACGCATCGGCCAACGTGAAGATGGCCGTCGAGGCCCCGAGGCCGAGCCCGAGTGTCGCGATCACGGACAGGGTGAACGACGGTCTGCGAACGAGGCCGACGAGGGAGTGTCGCACTAAGCCCGTGCTGCCGGGGGGACCCTGCCGCCATCGCAGCCACGCGGCATCGCCAACCGACTCGATGGCCCGAAGGCATACCCGTGCCGCCGTCGAGCTGGCGGAGCGACCGCCGCCCTTCAGGTGCACCTCGTAGTGGTGGAGTTCGGCGACCCACTCGTCGACCCATCGTTCTCGGCGGTCAGACGGGACGAGGATCGACACCAGCCGGACCACGAACCGCGCGCCGGTCATCTCGAGCGTCTGCTAGGCATCGGCCGGCCGTTCGAGCGATCGCGGCCCAAACATGCGCCCAACCCCTGGATATCGCTCTGCTGCCTCGACCGCCAATCGACGCCCCTCCGAGGTCAATTCGTAGTTGCGTCGCGACGGGCGTCCCTCGCGTCGGGCGCGCTCGGGGTCCTCCCAGCTCGATCGGACGTAGCCGTGTTCTTCGAGTCTGCGCAGCACAGGGTACACCGTGCCGGCCCGAATCCCTGTGACCTCGACGACTTCGAAGCCGTAACCGTGGCCGTGCACAAGCGCTTCGAGCACCGTCGCCGTAGGTAGTGTGAGTCTCATACCCTATATCGAGTTCGAGTTATATCGACATCGTACTTGGGTACGTTTGCGACTGCAAGCGCGTCGTCGGTTGGGTGGCTCGACCCTACGCGCCGAAGTACGCCGGATTGCTCAGGTACTTCATCCCGGTATCGCACATGACCGTCACGATGGTGGCGCCCTCGTCGAGCCGTCGCGCCAGCCGAAGAGCAGCGACGACGTTCGCCCCGGTGGACGATCCGCCGAATAGGCCCTCCTCTCGGCCGAGCCGAACGGCCATCGCGATGGCCTCCTCCGTCGACACCCGTTCGATCTCGTCGGCGACCCCGTCGTGCCAGAGCGGCACGACGAAACCCGCCCCTACGCCGTCGATCCCGTGACCGCCCGTCTCGCCACCGGAAAGCACGGCAGACTCGGCAGGCTCCACGGCCACGATCCGGCAGCTGTCATCGAGTTCCCGTAGGCGTTCACCGACGCCTCGGACCGAACCCGCCGTACCCACCGACTGCACGAACGCGCTCACCTGGCCGCTCGTCTGGGCCCAGATCTCGTCCGCCATCTCCCGGTACGCACCGATGGGCGCCGGATTTTTGAGTTGATCGGTGAGGACCGAGCCCGGAGCGTCCGCGAGTTCTTCCGCCCGAGCGACCATTGCGCGGGTCAGGTCACCTGTCATCCGGCCCCCGACGCTCTCGATGATCTCCACCTCCGCACCGAGGAGCCGCATGTGGTCCAGCTTCTCTCGCGCGAACGCATCGGAGCTCACGATACGGAGGGGAATGCCCTCGACCGCACAGACGAAGGCGAGCGATACGCCGGTGCTTCCACCGGTATACTCGACCACCGAGCCTCCGGGTCGCAGCGAGCCGTCCGCCTGAGCGGCGCGGACCATGGCGAGCGCCATGCGATCCTTCATGCTCCCCGTCGGGTTCTGACTCTCGAGCTTGAGGAGAACCCTAGGGCCAACACTCGACGCGATTCGACCCAGCTCGACCAGGTCGGTGCCGCCGACACCATGCAGGGCACTCCCGCCGATGCCGCTCTTCGTCATCGCGTGAGCAGCCGGATCGCGAAGACGACGATCGTGACCATCAGCACGTTCCGGACCCATGCCTGTCCCTTCAGGACTTGGAGGTGCACTCCGAGCCGGGCGCCGAAGAACTGCCCCGCGGCGAGCGACAGCCCAGCCGTCCAATCCAGGAGGCCGTTCATCGCGAAGAGCACCATGGCGAGTCCGGCGAAAACCAGGATGAGGGGGACCTTCACGGCGTTACAGCGCACCAGGTCGAGGCCGTGCGACGAGAGGAGTGCCATGAAGAGGAAGCCGACGCCCGCCTGGATGAAGCCGCTGTAGCAACCCAGTCCGAAGAAGGCGAGGAGGAGGAGGTACCGTCGAGAGCCCTCGGGGATGGGCGCGTCCTCACCCTCCTCGGTGTTCTTCGGTCTCCAGATCATCCACCCTGCCCCGAGGACGAGCACGAAGGCCAGCGCGCGCTCGAACGCCAGGTCGCCGATCTGGGTGGCGCCCCACGTGCCCAGCACGACGCCGATCAGCGCGGGGGGCAGCCCGAACCGGACCCACGCGTAGGGGATCAGCTGCCGCTTGTGGAAGGACATCGTGGCCCCGATCCCACCGATGAAGACCGCGATGCGGTTGGTCGCGTTCGCGACGGTGGGCGGCAAGCCGAGAAAGATCAGCAGCGGAAGCGTCAGCAAGGAGCCGCCACCCGCGATCGAGTTGATCGTGCCCGCCACCAACCCGGCGGCGGCCAGGAGTAGTAGCGTCCAAGGTTGCTCGGGCACGACGGCATTCCCCGTTCAGGGGGAGCGGGCACGGCGTAGACGGTGCCCGCGGACGCACGATCCTCATCAACTTCGGCAGCGGCGTCCACCCTCGGCCCGCGACAGCGGTCGAGCGACGTCTCCGTGCCCTCTCGGGAGTCCTGACTCGCGTTGGAGACCTCTCGAAGAGTGCAACTTCGCAACCCTCGGGTACGTACGGTCGTCCAACTGCTGTACGAGACCTCACCGTTCCTAGTTCTCGATTACGACATGTCGCCGCGAAAGACGATTCTGAAAGAGCTGTCCCAGACCGATTCCTACCGTCGCCCGTCCGAGATCTCCGGATTCTCCACGGCGCCTGAGAAATATCAGAAAGCCGTGAACGCCCTCTTGTCCGATCGCCTTCTCGAAGGCCGCAAGGACGACGACGGGAACATGACCATCGCGATCAACGAGCATCGGAAGGCGGATGTCCAAAAGGAGATCCGGCCGATCTGGGCGAACCCACTCCTCTGGGTCGCCGTGCTCGCCGTCGCGGCTGCCGGAGCGGCGGTCAGCGGGCTCGTCGGGTAGGCACCTGAGGCTGACGACGCCTCACTCCCCTCCCAGACGCCACGAAAATCGGCCTCCACCCGTGGGGCCGATGTCTTGCCACGCGCCCCCGAAATACTCGTTCCAGAATTCGACGGACCACCGTCCGCTAGGCGCGGTGAAGCCGAATGTGCCATTCCGCTCCGGCCGTGGGCCGAGCCGGGAATCAGAGAAGAAGCCCGTGTCCTCGGTGACGCCGACGAACAACGTCGGCACCCACGCACGCTCGAACCATTCGGCCAGCGGGAGGTCGACGCGCACCTCGACAGACGCGTAGGCGCCGGCCAGCGTCTCGCTGGGGAAGATCGAGCCCCCTCGGGCCACCCCACCGCGAAGTACAGATGAGAGAGAGGGCCCGTCGCCGAGTCGCCGAGCGAAGCCGGCGAAGGCGTAGCCCTCGATGTACGGCGTGCCCGCGGTAGCCCCCACCCCCACGAACAGATCGGGCTGCGTCACTCCCCACACCCACGCTTCGATGGTGGCCGCGCCGTCGAGGGCATGGTTCCGCGGATCGACGACTTCGACCGGATCGTAGCCGACGAGCGCGTGCAATCGCCGCTGGATCCACTCGGTCGGCTGGTTGTGGCCAAGCCCGAGCTGCCCACTGAAGCGCACGAAGATCCGGTGTTCGGACACGGCCCGTACGACCGAGGCATGCAGCATGTTGAACCCGACCGTCTGCTCCAGGTCGTTGTATCGGCGACGTCCGTCGAGCACCTGAGCGAACGGAGTGAAGCGATCGAGGTGGAGGCCCACCGTCACCGACCGCACGGTGTCCGGCAGCGTCGAGGCCCCGAAGTGCGCACTCGGATTGCCGGATTGGGCGGCCAGGCCGGGGGGGGAGGCGACCAGCGTCCCGATCAGGACGAACAGCCACGGCCGCGGGCGTCGACGAGGAGGGTTGGACATGGTGACAGTCTCGCGGCGGATGCCACTCGAATCCATCCGCCGAATGGCGTACGGTCCGCCCAGCTACGAGAAAACGGGCGCCGCCCCGAAGGACGACGCCCGCTCGAATCGCGAGGCTTCGGCTCGCTCGGTCTACTGCACCGCGTTGATCATGTCGAAGATCGGCAGGTACATGGCGACGATCATGCCACCGACGATGACGCCGAGCACGACGATCATGATCGGCTCCATCGCAGCCAGCAGCGCCTCGACCGCCGTGTCGACCTCGTCGTCGTAGAAGTCGGCGATCTTGGAGAGCATCTCGTCGAGGCCACCGGTCTGTTCACCGACGTTGATCATCTGCACGACCATCGGGGGGAAGACGCCCGACTCCTTCAGCGGGCCGGCAATCGTCTCACCACCCGCGATCGAGGCACGTGAGCCCATGACCGCGTCGTGGATCACCCGGTTCCCGGCCGTCTTCGCGGTGATCTCGAGCCCCTCGAGGATGGAGACCCCCGACGAGACCAGCGTCCCGAGCGTACGCGTGAAGCGCGCGACAGCGGACTTGCGCTGAAGATCACCCAGAATCGGCATCGCCAGCAGGAGCCGATCGAGGACCAACTGCCCTTGATCCGTCTGGTAGTACTGTCGCAACAGGAAGACGAAGAGGATGATCCCCGCGCCGAGCGCCCACCAATACGCCTGCAGGAAGACCGACATCGTGATGACGATCTGGGTGGGCAGCGGAAGCGGGATCCCGGCTGACTCGAACATCGACTGGAAGGTCGGAATCACGAAGATCAGCAGGATGCAGATCGCCGCGCCCGCGACCGAGAAGATCACGCCCGGGTAGATCATGGCGCCTTTGATCTTCCGCACGAGTGCGTCGTTCTTTTCGAGGAAGGTCGCGAGACGGAGCAGGATCGTGTCCAGGATACCACCGGCCTCACCGGCGGCGACCATGTTCACATAGAGCTCCGTGTACACCTTGGGGTGTTTGCCCATGGCGTCGGCGAGCGTGTGGCCGGACTCGACGTCGTAGAGCACATCCGAAATCGTCTTCCGGAGCGCCTGGTTCTCCGTCTGTTCGGCGAGGATGTCGAGACTCTGAACCAACGGGAGGCCCGAGTTGATCATCGTCGCGAACTGACGGGTGAATATGACGATGTCTCGCGTCGTGATCCCCGTACCGAAGGAGATACTGAGCTCCCGCGGCTTCTCTCGAACCGAAACCGGGATCAGCTTCTGCCGATGCAGGTGCGCGAGGACTTCGTCCTTGGTCGGGAGATCGAGCTCACCGGTCTGCATCTCCCCACCCGAAGCGGGGCGGGCACTGTACGAAAACGTGGGCATGGCCTGTCTACCTCGTCGGTTACTCGTTCGGGACCGGTTCGCCGACCGCGCGTAGCAGCTCGTTCGGGTCTCCGGAGCGCTTCAGTGCATCGTCGAGTGTGATCTCGTTTCTCATATAGAGCATCTGAAGCGCGTCGTTCATCGTCTGCATGCCGTGTTTCTTTCCGGCCTGCATCAATGAATAGATCTGGTGGATCTTCTCGTCACGGATCACGGCCCGGATCGCGGGCGTGCACATCATGACCTCGGCGGCCACCACACGCCCCTTACCCTTCGCGCGGGGAATCAGCGTCTGCGTGACGACGCCTTCGAGTACGAAGGCCAGCTGTGTACGAACCTGCCCCTGCTGGTGGGCCGGGAACGCATCGATGATCCGGTTGATCGACTCCGCAGCGGAGTTCGTGTGCAACGTCGCGAAGACCAAGTGACCGGTCTCGGCGATCGTCAACGCGGCGGAGATCGTTTCAAGATCTCGCATCTCACCGACCAGGATCACGTCGGGGTCCTGACGCAGCGCGTATTTGAGGGCGGCACGGAAGGACTGCGTGTCCGCTCCGACCTCGCGCTGGTTGATCATGCACCCTTGGTGCCGGTGGATGAACTCGATCGGGTCTTCGATCGTGATGATGTGACCGCGCCGCTCCTTGTTCACCTTGTCGACCATCGCGGCCAGCGTCGTCGACTTACCCGACCCCGTCGGGCCAGTCACGAGGACGAGACCACGAGGCCGCTCCGCGAGGGAGTTGCAGATCGGGGGTAGCCCCAACTTCTCCAGGGTGACGATCTCGTAGGGGATCTGCCGGATCGCCATCGCTACGCAGCCACGCTGTTTGTACACGTTGCCACGGAAGCGTGAGAGGTTCTGCACGCCGAACGAGAAGTCCAATTCGTCCTCGGTCTCGAACCGCTTCTTCTGGTTGTCCGTGAGGATCGAGTACGCCAGCGAGAGCGTGTCCTTCGGTGCGAGGACCTGCTTGATCTGCGAATCCGTCAGCGACCCATCGATCCGGATCTTCGCGGGGTTGCCGACGGTGATATGGAGATCCGACGCGCCTCGGGAGATCATCTCCTGGAGCAAGACGCGAAGGTTGAGTTCCTGCTGGGGGGGCTGTCCTGCCGGGGCGGCCGGCTGGTTCATGAAGATTCCCTTCCCTAGATGTGCGATCGCCGCTAGTCGGCGACCGTCGTCTCCTTGATCACTTCATCGAGGCTCGTCACGCCGCGCTCGACCTTCTTCAGTCCGTCTTCGCGGAGCGTGAGCATGCCCTCGGCGCACGCCAACTCGCGGAGTTCATCCGTGCCCATCTCGTTCATGATCGCCTTCCGGAGCCCGGTCGACATGATCATGACCTCGTAGAAGCCGCACCGGCCCTTGTAGCCCGAGCCGCCGCACTGGTCGCATCCTTCGCCCTTGTAGAGCGTGTTCGCGTGGACCCAGTCGAGGTCGATCTTGGCCGACTTGAGGAAGTCCTCCTCGTACGTCGCCTCGACTTTGCAGTTCTTGCAGATCCGACGGGCGAGACGCTGCGCCGAGATCAAGTTGAGCGCTGAAGCCACGTTGAACGGCTCCAACCCCATGTCGAGCATACGCGTGACGGTACCTGGGCAGTCGTTCGTGTGGAGCGTCGACAGCACCAAGTGACCGGTGAGCGCCGCCTTGATCGCGATACCGCCGGTCGAGATGTCACGAATCTCACCGACCATGATGATGTTCGGATCCTGGCGCAGGAACGCCTTGAGCGCCGCCGGGAAGTCCATCCCGATCTCCGAACGCACCAAGACCTGGTTGATCCCGTGGATGTTGTACTCCACCGGATCCTCAGCCGTCATGATGTTCGTGTCGACGGTGTTGATCTGAGACAGCGCCGAGTAGAGCGTCGTCGTCTTTCCCGACCCCGTTGGACCGGTCACGAGGACCATGCCGTACGGCCTCGAGATGGACCACATGAAGTCCTTCTCGGCCTTCGGCTCGAACCCGAACTTCGTCAGATCGAAGGTCAGGTTCCCCTTGTCGAGGATACGGAGCACGATCTTCTCGCCGAAGATCACCGGGAGCGTCGACACACGGAAGTCGACGACCTTGTTCCGCATCTTCAGCTTGATGCGTCCGTCCTGAGGCACCCGCCGCTCGGCGATGTTCAGGTCGGACAGAATCTTGATTCGGGAGGTGAGCGCCGCCTTCATCTTCATCGGCGGCTTCATGACCTCCTGCAGCGCACCGTCGATCCGGTACCGAACGCGGATCTCTTTCTCGTACGGCTCGATGTGGATATCGGAGACGCCCTTCGAGACCGCGTCGGTGAGGAGCCCGTTGATGAACTTCACCACCGGGGCAGAGTCGACCTCAGCCGCGAGCGCAGAGTAGTCTTCGTCGTCTTCCTCCTCGATGACCTCGACGTCGTCGAAGTCCTCCCACCCGTCGAGCATCTCATTGATCTGCTCTTCGTCGGCCTTCCCGTAGTAATTCTCGAGGTGCTTACGAAGGGTGTACTCGCCGACGATGACCGGCTCGATCTCGAGCTTCGAGATGAACTTGAGATCGTCGATCGCGGAGAAGTCCGTGGGATTCGTCATCGCCACGGTGAGCATCCGGCCCACACGCCGGAGCGGAAGCACGAGATGTTTCTGCGCCACGTTCGACGGGACGAGCTTCAGGATCTTGGGGTCGACCGTGACTTTGGAGAGGTCGACCGCAGGCACCCGGTACTGCTTGGCGAGCATCCGCGTGAGCTCTTCCTCGGCGACGAATCCGAGGTGCACGAGCGAGTACCCGATCCGCGTGCCGCTCGTTTTTGCCTCGGCGAGCCCCTCTTGCAGCTGTTGCTCGGTGATGAGGCCCTCTTTGACGAAGAGGTCTCCGAGGCGGATCTCTTGAGCGGCCTTGGCCATCGACTCGATTCCTCCGAGGGTGCGGGCGGCGAAGAAGACCGCTCTCGGGTACAGAATAGGTGCGGGGTACGGGTATCTACAAGATTCGTCTCCTGCCCCCGAAAACTCTAGCGAGCCAAGGCATCACCTCACCTTCCGCCGACTCGCACGAGGGGTCTCAAACGCTCGATCGTCGCCGGTCCGATCCCGCTGACACGCTGCAGGTCGTTCACGCTCGTAAAGGGGCGCAACTCGACGATCCGCTGGGCGAGTGCCGGGCCGATGCCGGGTAGGTCGATGAGTTCATCCTCGGGTGCCGTATTCACCTCGATCGGAATCGGACCTGCACGTCCCGCTGCCGTCGCCCGCCGGCGCAACGACGGCCTCGGACCGAACTCGAGCCACGGCCGGAGTTTGTCCACGGTCGACGGGCCGATGCCCGGAACTCGTGCGAGGTCGCCGGGCCCCTCAAAGGCCACTCCCTCGTCCCGCGCGGAAACGATCGCGGCCGCCACCACCGGACCGATCCCCGGAAGCCGATCCAACTCGACGACATCGGCCCGATTCGGATCGATTCGATCCCCCTCACTCAGCGGGGTCCGGGCGCGCTCCAACACGGCGCTCCGCTCCTCGGCAGCATCCATCAGCCCGGGTAGGACGTCCTGGGCGGCCGGCGAGCGCGAACGGAGCGAGGCATCCCAGGCGGTTCGAACCACGGAAACGGCGAGGAGCAGGTAGGCGGCTCGTCGAAGCTGTGCGGTGTCGGCGTTGGACATGACGTAGCGTGCGGACGGCTCCGGGCCGCCTCCATGTCTCGATGCGCCCTGCCGAACCGTGCCTCAGCTCCCTCCCAACGGGAGGGTGCCCGCGGCGAAGTCGAGTTGGCCGAAGAGCCCGACCTGGAATTGGGTCGAGCCGGTCTGTTGACCCACGAAGGACTGTCGGTCGTCGTAGCTGAGTTGGAGCCCGAACTCGAAGCCGCCCACGCTCGTGTCCAGCGCCAGGCTCGCCGTTCGGGTTACGGTGTCGATGAAGGCCACACATTCGTCCCCGCCCACCGTGATCCGACAGTTCAGCTCGGAGCGGTAGGCGCCGATGAACGACAAGCGGATGGGGCGATCGAGTCGTCGGGCGATCGCACCCGGAGGCAGGAGCTGACTCGTAACCGACACGCGATGACTCACAAGATCGCGCTCGGTGTCACCCGTCGGGTCGACACCCGTCCCAGTGCGGAATGCGCCGCGATACGTCGTCACCAGAGTGCGGAGCCATTGGATCGAGACGTCGACGGGGACCTGGGTGTCGGAATCGAATCGGCGTTGCAGGGCTCGACCGCCGAAGGTCGTCTCCCGCTCGGTGCGCACGATCCCCGAGGTGAGATTGATCGTCTGGATCCCGGTGAAGCTCGGGAGCCGGATCGTGGGCAATGTGGCGCGAACGTCCGGCCACGTCCTCAGGACGGTCCGACGATCGGAGCGCGTATCCAGCGTCTCCGCATCGCTCGTGACGAAGCCGACCTGAACGCCGGAGCCCGCGGGGAGGGAGACGCCGGAGGCCAGTCGCCACGACGATCGATCCGTGAGGGTGGAGGCGGTGTCCGCTCCGACGAACCGGAAGTCGTCGAAGTCACCGAGACCGAACTGGTACCCGTATGCAGGGTCCACCGCCTCACGGTTGAATCGCGACGTGATCCCGTCGCGATACGTGACCGTGATCGGACGTAACGCCGACACGATCTGGCGAAGCTGCGTGATGTCGGGATTTTCCCCTTCGTCCGCGGGGCCGAACCACGACGTCGCGATCGCGGTCGGATTCACGCCCAACACACCACCCCAATCCCTCTGCCCGCGCGCGTTCCGGGCCAACCGCCCCGCCTGCCCCGAGCTGGGTGGTGCCGGCTCGATGAAGTTCGTATTGCGATCCGATTGGTAGACGGTCGACCAGTCGAAGTCGGTGCGCAGCCACGACAGAATGGATGGCCGGAAGCCCAACTCCGTCCGTAGCGTCCGATTCGTTTCCCAGCCGAAGTCGACGCCCGCCACACGCTGACGCTGCGCCCGGATCAGATCCTGGATGCCCTCGTCCGCGGTGGCGTCGGACGGACTCAGGAGATCGCGCGTCGACAGGAAGGTCAGGTCGGCGGTCAACGGGCGAAGGGGGCGGAGGCGTACGTCGGCGACGAATTGGACCAGTTCTCTCGGGGCCAACGTGGCGACCGCATTGGCGTCGTCCGCCTGCCGCACGATCTCCTCGAAGCGGACGATCCGACTGTCCTGCTTGAAGTACGACGTTCCCAACGAAACCCGCTCCGGGGTCAGTCGCAGCTGCGCGTCGGCGACTTTGTCCTCGAGGAAGCCGGGCAGGAGCGTCCGCACGGCCCCCTTCGCGAAGCCCGGGACGATACCGATCTCGGCCGGATCCGGCTCGCGGAACCAACCCACGCCGGCGTCGACGGTCTCGGAGTCGTTCTCCGTCGTGACGGTCGACCCGTCCGCCGTGCTGTACGAGGCCCTCGCGTCGAGCCCGTCGACGAGGAACGAGACGACCGGGTTCGCCGATCGAGTGCGCTTCCGCATTGAGATGCCGTAGCGACGGCGGTTGGCCTCGGTGTCCCGCAGATCGTCGATGCGGTCCGCCCGGACGTCCGAATTCGCGAGCAACACCGGAGCCTGGCTCGCGCGCGACATGTCGAAGGTGACCGGAACCTCGAGGCCCCACTCGGCCGGGAACCACCGATCGACGGCGAGGGTCGATTGAACGTTCACCGTGCGATCGTCTTGGTACGTGGCTCGATCCCTGAGCTGCCGGAAGAAGGCGCCGCGGTTTGTGACGTTCACCCGCGTCACCAGCACCCCCGCACCATCCAGCACGGCGTTGAACGAGCCGGCGATGCCCGCATCGCGAACCGCACGCCCCAGCCGGAGTTCGTTGACCCACACTTCGCCCGACTGGGGCAAGCCGGACTCGTTCCACACACCCATCGACAGCTCGCGGACGGCGGCCAGGTTCGGCGCACGGCCTCGGTCGGCCAAGACCACGGCGTACGTCGAGTCCGCGGACCATACCTGAACGGGGGGATCACCTGGGGCCGGGGGAGCCATGGAGAGGAGCTCCTCGGCACGGCGGCGGAGATCCAGCCATTCGTCGAAGTCGATGACGATCTCCGGCTGCCAGTCGGCGGCCGTCACGCCGCCAGCAACGGCGGGTGCGAGGGGTGTGCGGTACAGATAGAAGTTCTCGGGGTCGCTCCCGACCTTGAAGAAGAAACGGTTCGCCCGCGTGGGCCCGAAGTCACCCGCCCTGGGGAGCACCCACATCCGCGCCTCCCGATAGGAGAGGAAGTCGCGGGGGCGCTGAGGGAAACGGAAGTACACCTCGGCTCGACCTTGGTCCGGCACGTCCTCGAAGAGTAGACCGAGCGACCGTTCATCGAACTCGATGCCTTGCCCGGAGAACGCCTGCGTCGGGTCGGCGAGCTCCTCCAACACCCCGGGCGGGGAGGCGTAGTCTTGCCCTTCGGTCACGGACGAGATCGTCGACACCTCGACCCGACCGATGCCCGTGAGCGTGTCGCCCACGATGCCTTCGAGCACGCCTTCCCCGGCGCGCTTGATCCACCGTGAACCGACGAGCCTCATCCGCGCGAGCTGCACGTCTCCGCCCGTCCCGGTCACCGTGACCCTCAGGTGTCGGATGGCTCGGAGATCGGCCTCGGTGATCGCGCCGCCCACCTGCACCGCCCCAGCCCCGCGGATCGGTACGCGATAGAGCTGGAAGTCCGTGCCGGTTTCGGTGCGGGATCGCTCGAGGAATGGGGAGGATCCGTCCAACGTTACGACGTAGCGGAGGTGCCGCTCGGAGGTGTCCAGGTTGCCGTCGGCGTCGAGGTCCTCACTATCCGGTCTGCCGTTGCCGCGCGTACACACGGCGCGCGGGTCACCGACCGGGTAGATCTGACCTCGTTCGGCGAGGCACGACTCGTCCCAGACGCCCACCTGATCGCGGGCGTCGCTCCATATCTCGCCGAGCCGCGGATCTGCTTCCTGATCCAGCACACCGGCACCCCACGGCCGACCATCGGTGCGCGTCCCATTCACGGCGCCTTGGTCGTCGAGAACGAACGCATCCTCGCTCACGGTACCCAAGTCGAGCACGAGCGTGAGCGACTGTGAGGCGGTCGCATAGAATTCGAGGAACTCCGTCTTCGTCAGATCCAACCCGTTGGTCGACAGGGACGTCGTCTTGGATCGCCACGACGGCGTGCCCGGACTCGCCGGATCGAGGGAGACCAGCAACCCGGCTTCTCGGACCTCGGACCCGGCCACGCGGATCTGGTTGTCGATGTCCGTGCGCGGGAAGAGCCCCTCGTGCACCCCGATCGAGTCGCCGGACGGTGATTGAATCACCCAGGTGTGCTGCCATACGAGCTCCCCGGCCGACCCGGCGTCGAGGATCGGCGGGAGTACCGCGTCCGCCCCGTCGCGGGCCACCGGGGCGGCCCCGAACTGCCAGTTGGGTGACTGGAGAGCGATCGGGAGTTCGGAGGCGCCATCGAAGTCGTCGACGAAGGCGCTGCCGAGCGTATTCGGGTTGGGAACCGACAGGGCCAGTTCACCGTCGGCCGAGAAGGTCGAGGCCCCCGCAAAGCTCAAGCCCGGCACCGACTCGAGGACGCGATCCATCCAGCCGACCGGCGTGTCGTACCGACCGCTCAGTCCGCCGAGTAGGGCGGCCCCCGGCTCGGTCCCCAACACAGGGCGGTTCGCCACCGAGCGTTCGCTCTGGTAGAGACCGAGGAGGTCGATGCCCCCCTTCGATCCGAGGGCCGCGCTCGTCCGGAAGCCGAACACCTGGGTGGGCGTCACCTGGAAGAGAGAGCGCTGCTCCCACGTCGCGCGGACTTCGGCATCGGGCGAGGACGCGAAGAGGATCTCCGGCTCCAGGAGCTGGACCTGACCGACGTCGTAGTCGATCTCGTAGTCCGTTCCCCGCACCAGCTGGCGGTCCCCGAAACGGATGCGTTCAGACCCCTCTCGTATCCCGAAGGCTCCCAGCGAGAACGACGAGATCAACCCCTCCGACCGGAGCCGGTACGACAACGTCAGCCGGAATCGGCCCGCGTTGACGCGTTCGAACGGGTCCTCCTCGTTGTAGATCCGATCGTTGGCGTCGTCGCCAAGGATCTGACGCGTCGCGATCTCGCTCAAGCCGAGCGAGGGCACCTCGGGTGGTTCGAGGAAGGGCTCGAGCGTCGGGAAGACGAGAAACGTCCCCTGCACCGGCGGTTGATCCTGGAAGAACTCCTGCCCCGGTGAGTAGAGGAAGGACGGATCGACACGGTCGACCGGCGCTTCTTCATCCAACCCGAAGAGCCGAAGGAAGGTGATGTCGGTTCCGGAGGGCCGCCTCTTGAAGGTCCGCCCCGCCGAGATCTCACCGAGGGATACCGTGAGCTCGACCGACCCCGGCTCGACGTCGGCCGACCCCGACACGCGATAGACCTGATGCATCTCCAGGTCCCACGTCGGCCTCCCGGGCTGATGGTTCGCACCGGATGCTTTCAGGAGGCGCAGCTCGGGTCGCCCGCCCTGGTTGTAGGTCAGCTCGGGGTTGTAGTCCCCGACGGTGTCTCCGACCGCGGTGATGTACGTCACCGCCAACATCTCTTCGCGACTGAGCGGCTGCCGGAGCGCGAGCCAGAGGCCGCTGGGGTGAACGAAGAAGTCGACGCCCTCCTGGAGGTTCCGGAACCACCCGGACTCACGCACCGGCGATACGCCATCGTCGGCAACGGCGTCGGCCTGGATGAAGCCTTCGACCTGCTGTCGGAACTGAGGGTCGTCTTCGAAGCGGTAGAGCTGGATCGGCTGATCACCCGGAGCCACCAGGGCGGGTGCCGACGACGGATCGAGTTGAAGCGCGTCGATGTGGGGGTAGCGATCGATCGTCGACGGATCGACGAGGAAGAAGAACTGCCCCCGGACGTAGTCGGCGTCGTCCAAGACGAGGGTGTCCTCCTGAACGAAGGCACGCTGGTCTCCCAAGCCGGTGAGCCGGAAGGTCCGGTTGTTCAGGTCACCGCGCTGTTGCGCCCACACGGTTTGGAAGTCGATCGCACCGATCTGGCCCTCCGCCTGGAAACCGAAGTTCCCCGCCGGGATGCCCTCGGTCAGGAATCGCGATTGAGGAAGGCGGAAGGTGACGTCCCCGACCTCGAGTCGTCGGAGCACGTCGTCTTCGCCACCCTCGTAGAAGAAGTTGATCCGATTCGCGTCTTCACGGGCCTGATCGAAGTCGACGTCCACGACCACGCGGTCGAGGATCGTCCCGTTGACCTGAACGCCGAACTGAAGCTCGGGACTCAGCTGAGGGAGGAGGCTGGGGTTACATCCCACGCCGAAGCGGGCATCGCACGGCTCGAAACGCGTCCAGTCGCCGCCCAATTCCATCCGGCTTCGGACGTTGAGTGCGAGGTCGGCGTACTCGCTGACGAAGCGCCCCTCCTGAGGCTCCGCCGGGATCACCGGCCCCGGGGGTTCGGGAGGTAAGAAGAGGTCGCGCCCGAATCGCCCGAACGACGCCACACGATCCCGGAGGACGATCGTCTCGAGCGATTCGACGACGAGCGGTCCGTCCGCACCGGGAGCGACCCCCTCGGCGGCTACCCCGTCGGGTGACGGGAGTCGAATCTGCGAGGCCTGAATGCGCCGCATTCCGAGGGTCACGTGGGGTTCGTCGGGTCGGGCCGCGAGGCCCGCACGCACGGTGGCCGGCAGGATGCTCAGGTCCGGGCGCAGGATCGTATCGACGGGCATCGCAATCCGGCCGGACTCTTCCATCCAGGGGGCGGACGCGCCATCGTCGAGGGTGGCTGCGATTCCGGGGACCATCAGCGCCCCGACCAGTGTAACGAGTCGCGGAATCACGCCGACACGAGCACCGAACCGATGCGCAAAGGCGTTCTCGCCCGATACCTCATCCGGGCCCACCTCGGGCCCTTCCTATTCGCCCTGACCGCGATCACGGGACTGATCTTCGTGAACGCGATCGCGCAGCGCGTGGATTCGCTGGTCGGCAAAGGCCTTCCGTGGAGCGTCATCGGCGAGTTCTTGATTCTGTCCCTACCTCATACGATCGCGCTGTCGCTCCCCATGTCCGTCTTGGTGGCGGTGCTGTACGCGTTCAGCGAGATGGCGGAATCGAACGAGATTACGGCGATGTCGGCGGGTGGGGTCCGGCCCAGCCGCATCATGACCCCGATCTTCGGGCTCGGGATCATCGCCACCTTGGTGATGCTCTTCTTCAACGACACCGTCCTCCCCGAGTCGAACCACGCGCTAAAGAACCTCCTGCTCGACATCGGTCGCAAGAGTCCGACCCTCGAACTCCGTGAGCAGGTCGTGAACGAACTGCGCACGGAGGCTGGCTTGGAACGCTTCTTCTTGACCGCCGACCGGATCGACCACGAAGAGAACGAGATGGAGAACGTCACCATCTTCGATTCCAACGATCCGGAGCGTCAGCGTACGACATATGCCGCCTCGGGAGAGATGGCGTTCAACGATTCGCGTACCGATCTGTACCTCACGCTCTACGACGGCGTGGTCCACGAAGTCCAGAGCGATCGGGTCGGCGGATTCCAGCGCCTCTACTTCGAGAAGCAGATCGTTCCGCTTCGGGAAGTCGGGAATGAACTTGAGCGTCGCTTCGGCGGGAGTGACCGTTCGGACCGCGAGATGGGCTTCGCCCTACTCGCCGAAAACGCCGAGAATCGGCAGGTCCAGCTCGACTCCATTTACGTCGAAAACCGGGAGCTCGGGATGCAGGCCGTCCGCGTGGCGTTGAACCAGCCGCTCGAGACCGACACGGCGTGGACGGACACGAGCCGACGGCGGGACGTGATCGCGTCGCGGCTCGGCGAGGGTACGTACATCAACCGGGACGCCCTGACACA
>JBCCEZ010000061.1:0-26043 GCA_039030015.1 Gemmatimonadota bacterium
CCAGTATGATCTGGTGCTGGTTGAAGGGGCTGGCAGCCCGGCCGAGGTGAATTTGCGCGAAGGTGATATCGCCAATATGGGTTTTGCCAGGGCAGCGAATCTGCCGGTGCTGCTGGTTGCCGCGCTCTCGAGCGCGACATCGAAGAACACGTCACTGCGGGGTCGCTCGATGAGCGTCTCCTCCCATCCCACCACGACCCCGAGGCTGGGATCGGGCGTCTCGACCGGGCCGCCCGCGACGAAGTCGCCCAACATCCAGGGCCACGGGGTCGAATACGGAAAGGCGTCCTCGATCCGTGCGACCTCGAAGGCATTCAACGGGTCGGTGATGTCGATCGCAACGAGGTCCACGTAGGTGTCGGCGTACAGCGTGGTCCCCTTGATGGCCATGTCGACGCTGCCGGGGATCGGGATGAAGGCAATCCTCTGCGGCGACGACGGGTTGGTGTTGTCGATGACGTGGACGCCCTTGAAGAGCTCGTTGACATAGATGTAGCTGTCTTTGACGTAGATCTTGCCCGTTTCTTCGAGCTCTACGGGGTCCGCCGCTGCGACTGGCGCTCGGAGCTCCGCGTAGCTGAGGTAGACCGGCGCGTATCCCACGACTTGCTCGGTATCCGAGCAACCGGCAACACCGATGACCGCCGCGGTGATCGCTACCGCTGCGCGGGCGGACGACGCCCAACCGACTCTTCGCATTTTCGACGCTCCATCGTCACTGGGGTTCCAGGGGGGCGTCATGGGCCGGCCCGACGGGACGTTGGCCTCGGTTGTCAGACGCTCCGTGGTGGAAACGACGGACCCCTGCCGCGTGTGACAGGGAGTAGGCGCCGGACTTTTTCATCGGTCCAGTAGCCATGTGCGATTGAGATTCATTATCATCTAGCCCGGATCTCATCCCAATGACTCTCCTACGGGCTGCACATGGCGACGCGTACTCTGACTCACTCGGGCGCTCTGGTCTTATCGACCCTCATTCTCGGCGCCTGTGCCGCGGCGAGCCCAGCGACCTCGGACCCCGTTGCGCCGGTCCGTGCAACGCCGCCCCCTGCGACGGAAGCTGACCAGGCGAAGTTCGAACGCGACCGCGAGTCCATTCTGGCCATGGCCGGTGACTACGACGTGACCTTCGACTTCACGGAGACGGTGTCCTTCGTCGACGGCTACGAGGTGAAGGAGCCGAAGGTGTCCGGTGCGCACGAGTCGGTTCGGGTGGTCGAAGACCGAGGCGACTTCATCAGTCTGCAACACCTGCTCGTCGCTGGGCCTCCTCATGCGCCCATGGTGATCAAGCATTGGCGTCAGGACTGGCACTACGAGCCCGAAGGTGTCCTCAAGTTCATCGGGGGCAACGCATGGGCGTGGCACGAATTGCCCGAGTCCGAGCGAGCCGGGGCATGGTCGCAGACCGTTTATCAGGTCGACGACAGCCCCCGCTACGGAGCCGTCGCGGTCTGGAGCTACCAAAACGGGTTGGCTGAGTGGAGCCCGCCCAGGGAGTGGCGGCCCCTCCCCCGTCGTGACATGACGACTCGTGACGACTACCACGCGGTCGACGCGGTGAACCGCCACGTGCTCACCCCCGACGGCTGGGTTCACGAGCAGGACAATTCGAAGGTCGTGCTGGACGATCATCCGCACGTCCTCGTCCGTGAAGTCGGCGTGAACACGTACGACCGGTTCGACGACTATCCCACGCACGCTGCGGATGCGTATTGGTCCGCCACCGCCGATTACTGGGCCGGCGTGCGCGCGGAGTGGAATGAGATCATCGCTGAGCACGCGCAGTTCGCCATCATGCTCCAGGGTGAGACCGCCGAGTTGTACATGCCGCTCCTCGGACTCGCGAGCAGCGTCGAGAGCGGTGAGAACTCGACATCCGAGGCCGTCGCCGAAGCGCGTCGGCTGATCGGAAGCTTCGTCTCACCTCACATCGCGGAGCTGGGCGACCGACTCCGCCCGCGCGCTACGGATCCAGCGGGCCGTGACTGACGGGGCTCGAGGGGGCGCGGACATCGAAGGCGCTCGCCGCACCGATTCGGTATCCTACCTCATGAACTCGCACCTCCCCGAGCGCGCCCCCGACTTCTCCGTCGACGTGCTCGACGAAGTCTACACGTACCGAAAGAAGGACCTGCGACTCGCCTGGGCCCTGTGGTTAGTCACGGGGCTCATGGGTGGCCACCGGCTCTACGTGGGGAAGATCGGAACGGGTCTCCTCATGCTCGCGACAGGTGGGGGCGGTGGTGTGTGGTGGCTCATCGACGCTTTCTTCGTGAAACGCATGGTCGAGGAGCGAAACGAGGAGCAGAGCGACCGTGAGGCGGACGGACTCCCGCCGGTCGAGATGGCCTTCATGCCCGAGTTGCCGACGCGGGAAGATCTAGAGGGTCCTCCACTGTGGGCCGAACGGCGACAGGGTCGGGCACGGCTCATCGGAGACGCCCTGGTCTTGGTGATCGCCGGATCGCTACTTGGTGCGACGAGCATGTCGCGGGGCGATTTCGAGGCGTTGGCCGCGGTCCTCGCCCTGGTCGCCATCACGATCTTCGGCGCTCGCTGGGATCCGACGCTACCACTCCTCCGAGATCTGGATCGTTGGAGTGATCGGCTCCGGCTCTACTACCGCTTCAACGATCCGGGTGGCCCTCTCTCTCTGATGTTCCGGCCCTTCTTGGGCCCGCTCACGGCGTGGTTCCGGAAGAAGGCGCGAGCAGAGGTCCGGCTCTACCTCCAGCTGGGGGCCGTGTTCACCATCGGATTCACCTTGCTCGACGTCCTCCAGGCGATGAGCGGCGGTGATGGCTTCCGTTCTCTCGCCTTCATCACCGATCTCTTCGTCACCTTCTTCACGGTCTACGCCTTCACGACGCCGATCGGGGCGATCCTCACGACGCATCTCCTATTGGAGCGGCGTGACGAGATCGTGTGGGCGCTGAGCGGCTTGACGATTCTCGCGATCGGCGGAGGCATGATGTAGGCTCGGGGGCCCCGATCCTACGGAGAGACACCGTGGCCTCCTACACGACGACCGCACCCGAAGACCGAGTCCCCTTCGGCCAGAAGGTCGCGTACGGGATCGGGATGTTGGGCAACCAGATGTTCCCGGCCGCGCTGGGTGTCTTCATGGTCGTCCTTGTTCAGGGCCTCGGGTTTTCACCCTTCCTCTGGGGGGTGCTCTTCTTCACGCCCCGCCTCCTGGACGCGGTGACGGACCCCTTCATGGGGTTCATCTCGGACAACACCCGCTCCCGCTGGGGCCGACGACGCCCCTACATGTTCGTCGGCGCCATCATCACCGGGGTGTCGTACATCGCCATGTGGCAGCTGTACGAGACGAACAGCCTCGCGTTCAACTTCACGTACTTCCTGACCGGTTCGATGTGCTTCTACATCGGGATCACGATCTTCGGGACGCCGTTCGTGGCGATGGGCTACGAGATGAGTCGCGACTTCCACGAGCGGACTCGGCTCATGGCGGTGGCACAGTGGATCGGGCAGTGGGCCTGGGTCATCGTCCCGTGGTTTTGGCCTTTGATGTACGACCAGGACCTCTTCGAAACCCCCGCCGCTGCCGTGCGCGAACTCGGCATCTGGGTCGGTCTCGGCTGTATGGCGATGGCGCTGGTCCCCGCCGTCTTCGTGAAGAGCCCGTCCACCGTCGATGCCGAGCATCTGCAGGAGCTGTCCCGAGAGAACATCGGGGAGAACACGCGCGTCTTCATGGAGGGAGTCCGAGAGGCCTTCCGATGCGCGCCCTTCCGGAAGCTCTGTCTATCGACCTTCCTGGTGTTCAACTCGTTCAACGTCGTCGGCGCGTTTTCCTTCTTCATCATCGTCTACCACCTCTTCGGTGGCGACGCCGACGCCGCCGGGAATTGGACGGCGTGGTTCGGTACGGCGAGCGCCCTCGCCACGACGTTCTTGGTGATCCCCATCATCACCTTCATGTCCCAGCGCATGGGAAAGAAGAACACCTTCCTCGTCACCCAGGCGATCTCCCTGATCGGGTACGTGCTCTTCTGGTTCGCCTTCCGTCCCGGGAATCCTCTGCTCATGCTCGCCCCGATCCCCTTCTTCTCCTTCGGGATCGGCGGGCTGTTCACCCTCATGACGTCGATGACGGCCGATGTGTGCGACCTGGACGAGTTGAACACCGGGACGCGAAGAGAGGGCACCTTCGCGGCGATCTACTGGTGGATGGTGAAGTTCGGCCTGGCCTTCGCGGGGGGGCTCAGCGGGCTGATCATGGGCCTGGTGGGCTTCGTCCCCGATGCCGCGACACAGCCTCCGGGCGCGGTCACCGGTCTTCGCATTGCGTATACGCTCGTGCCTGTGACGGGAGCGCTGCTCGCGATCTGGTTCATGCGGGACTACGACATCACCGAAGCGCGTGCGCACGAGATCCGCGAGGAGCTCGAACAGCGTCGAGGGGCGGCGATCTTCACGTAGCCGCCGGCACCGCCCCGTGGCGACAGTGTGACGAGAGTGTACGTTGCTCCGGCCAACCTGATCGCCCCCCCTTCAGAGAGGACCCGTCGTGTCGCAGACCGGGCGTCCACGAAATGTGTTGGGCACCGAGCTCTTGGACTGTTCGCACGACCCACTCACCGGGTTTTTTCGCGACGGGTGCTGCCGAACGGGGCAGGGAGACCTCGGGGTACACGTCGTCTGCGCGCGCATGACGGCCGAATTCCTCGCCTTCTCGAAGTCCGTGGGGAACGACCTGAGCACCCCACGTCCGGAGTACCACTTCCCTGGCCTGAAGCCCGGGGACTCGTGGTGTCTGTGCGCCTCTCGCTGGGCGGAGGCGCACCGGGCCGGGAAGGCTCCGCGGGTGGTCCTCGAGGCGACACATGTATCCGCTCTGGAGTTCGCGAGCCTGAGTGATCTACGCGCTCACGCCTGGATCGAGGACGGGGAGTAGGCCGTGAGCGACAAGATTCGCTTCGGCGCCTTCGTACGGATGGCGACGGTTCGTCAGAACGTCGTCAGCTTCAACGACCTGGTCCGGGTGCGTACGGACTCCCCGGGGTACCGAGTCCGAGTTCGGCCCCTGGATGCGTACCGGCTGATCGCTCCGTACACCTCCAGCCGTTTGTGGGAGCAAGTGCGGGCCGTCGTCCCGCTGGCTCTGTATTTGCTCCTCTTCCAGATCGTGATCCTCCGGCAGAACATCGCAGACGCCGGGATGCTCGCCGCGGGCCTGCTCGCGGTGATTCTCGGGCTCATGCTCTTCATGGAGGGCCTCAAGGTCGGTCTGATGCCGTTCGGAGAGACGTTGGGCACGACTCTCCCCGTGGCCTCCCCGATGCACGTGGTCTTGTTCGTCGTCTTCTTGCTCGGCATCGGCGTGACGTTTGCCGAACCGGCCATCGGCGCCCTCAAGACGGCGGGCCAGTTCGTCGATGTGACGACCGCTCCGTACCTGTACGCTCTTCTGAACGAGTGGTCCGAAGCCTTGGTCCTCGTCGTCGCGGTCGGCGTTGGGCTCGCGGCGCTACTCGGCACACTGAGGTTCCTGTTCGACTGGAGCCTGAAGCGGTTGGTGTACATCACGCTCCTGCCTCTGCTCGCGCTTACCCTCTACCTCTCGCAGAACCCCGACCTGGCCCCGGTCTTGGGGCTCGCGTGGGACGCCGGCGCGGTGACGACGGGTCCGGTTACGGTGCCCCTCGTGCTCGCACTCGGCGTCGGGATCGCGAGCGCTGCCGGACGAGGTGACTCGTCTCTCTCCGGCTTCGGGATCGTGACGCTCGCCTCGCTCTTTCCCGTGATCGCCGTTCAGACCTTGGCGCTCTTCGTGGCCCAAACGATGTCTCCCGAAGAGGTCGTCCAGGCGGCGCAGGCGGGGGCCGCCGCCACGGCCGGTGGTTGGATGACGGTCTCGCCGGGGCTCGAGATCGTCGGTGGCGTACGCGCGATCGTGCCCCTGGTGCTCTTCCTACTCTTCGTCCTGCTCGTCGTCGTCCGACACAAACTGTCCAACCCGATGATCACCGCGTACGGCATCCTCCTCTGCGTGCTCGGGATGATCACCTTCAACCTCGGGCTGACCTACGGACTGTCGGCTCTCGGCTCCCAAGCCGGCAGCCTCGCGCCGGCTGCCTTCTCGCCGATCGACGCGGTGACCGGCTCGCCCCTCTATGCAGTCGCGGTCGGGACGGCCGTAGCGATCGGCTTTGCGTGGTTCCTCGGCTTCGGCGCGACGCTGGCCGAGCCTGCGCTCAACGCTCTCGGGCTGACGGTCGACAACCTTACCAACGGGGCGTTCCGGAAGTCGACGCTCATGTACGCGGTCTCCTTCGGGGTGGGCACCGGCATCGCCATCGGGGTGGCGAGAATCATCTACGACTGGTCCCTCGTGTGGCTGCTCGTACCCGGATACGCGATCGCACTCGTACTCACGTGGCTGTCGACGGAGGAGTTCGTGAACATCGCCTGGGACAGCGCGGGGGTGACGACGGGCCCGGTCACGGTCCCGCTCGTTCTGGCGATGGGTCTCGGCTTCGGAGAAGCGGCGGGTGCGATGGACGGCTTCGGAATTCTGGCGATGGCGTCGATCGGTCCGATCGTCTCCGTGATGGGTACCGGCTTGTGGATCGACTGGAAGATCCGTCGCAAGCACGCCGCGAGTGATCAAGAGCTGCTCTCCGTGGGCGAAGCAGCGGAACCGGGTGTGGCCTCATGAAAGAACGAAGCATCACCGTACTGACCGACGCGTCCCTGATCACCTGCATCGTGCAGAGGGGCGTCGCCGACGACGTCGTGAAGGCCGCGCAGGATGCCGGTGCTCAGGGAGCCACCGTCCACTACGGGCAGGGAGTCGGCGTCCGCGAACGACTCGGCATCCTCGGCCTGGCCGTGGAGGTCGAGAAGGAAGTCATCACGATCATCGTCGCAAACGATCAGGCAGACCGGGTCTTCGAGGCGATGTATCTGGCCGGTAAGCTCGACACACCCGGGATGGGGATCATGACGCTGGGACCCCTCGAGAAGGTGGCTACCTTCGTACCTCGCGAGTTGGTGGACGAGCTCTCGAAGAAACGAGGCTCGCGGACATGAAGCTCCTCGAAGGTGAGAAGCTCATCACCTGCATCCTCCCCCACGGGCGCGCGATGCCTGTCCTGGAAGCGCTCAAGGAGGAGCTCGGTCTCATCACCGCCACCCTCCATCACGCTCGGGGCACGGGGCGGATGACACCGCTGGCGTGGCGGGGCGTCGGAGAGGCCGCGGAGAAGGACGTGATCAGCGTCGTCGTGCCCGAGGCCCGGGCGGACGAAGTCTTCGCGTTCGTCTTCGAGCGAGCCGGTGTAGGCCGACCTCACGGCGGGATCCTCTACCAGCAGCCCTTGTGGAAGAGCACGGTGTACCGGCTACCGGACTTGCCCGAAGAGGAGTGACCGCGCGGCGGTACTCACGCGCCTCCGAAGAAGATGTAGGCGATGAAGATCGCGGCGATGATGCCCGCGAAGTCCGCGATGAGGCCACACGTCACGGCGTGCCGTGTCTTCCGAATCGACACCGAGCCGAAGTACAGCGCGATGATGTAGAAGGTGGTGTCGGTGGAGCCTTGGAAGGTGCTGGCCAGTCGGCCCACGAAGGAGTCCGCGCCGTGTGTCTCCATCGCGTCGACCATCATCCCTCGCGCGCCGCTTCCACTGAGGGGCTTCATGAGCGCGGTGGGCAGGGCCTCGACGAAGTCCGTGTTGAAGCCGAGCGCGGCCACCACGGAGCCCACACCGGCGACCAAGAGGTCGAGCGCACCCGAGGCACGGAAGACGCCGATCGCGACGAGGATGGCGACCAGGTACGGGATGATCTTCACCGCGACCGGGAAGCCCTCCTTCGCGCCCTCGATGAACGCCTCGTAGACGTTCACCTTCCGAACCATCGCCGTGGTGGTGAAGAGCGTGATGATCGAGAGGAGGAGCACATTGGCGACGAGGGTCGAGACGATCTCCACCTGCTCCTGAGGTAGATTCGCGAAGTACCACAGGGTGAGTCCGATCGCTCCCGTCAGTCCGCCCAAGTAGGCGAGAATGACCCGGTCGAAGAGGTTGATGCGCTGCGCGACGGCGACGGCGCCCAAGCCCGCCATGCTCGCGAAGAACGTCGTGAGCAGGATCGGGATGAAGACGTCCGACGGGTTAGCGGCGCCGAGCTGCGCGCGGTAGACCATGATGCTGATCGGGATCACGGTCAGTCCCGACGTATTGAGCACCAGGAAGGTGATCTGCGCGTTTGATGCGGTATCCTTGACGGGGTTGAGCTCCTGGAGCTCCTGCATCGCCTTGAGCCCGAGAGGCGTCGCCGCGTTGTCGAGCCCGAGCATGTTGGCGGCGAAGTTCATGATGATCGACCCGAAGACCGGGTGATCTGGCGGAAGCTCCGGGAACAGCCTTCGGAAGAAGGGGCGTACGACGGTAGCCAGCGCTGCGACCATCCCACCCTTCTCCCCCACGCGCATCAGTCCGAGCCACAGCGTCAGGACTCCGGTGAGGCCGAGTGAGATCTCGAAGCCAGTGGCGGCCATCTCGAACGTGCTGTTGACGATGTCCGTGAAGATCTCGGTGTCGTTGAAGACGACGAGACGCACGAGCGCGACCACGAACGCGACGAGGAAGAAGCCGACCCAGATGACGTTGAGAGCCATGGCTACGCGGGCATTCGGGTGAGGAGTTCTACGAGCACGGGGACGTGGAGACGCACGGCTTCGTCAGGGGTGATGAGGGGGAACTCGTAGGTCACCACCGACAGCCCCTGCTCGCCGCCCCACGTTCCGAACGATCCCGGTGTGGGATAGCCCACGTCCTGCACGAGAGGCATTCCCGTGCGCTCTGCAAGCCAGTGCGCGAGAGGGCCGCTCTCGGCGTCGTCGATACACTCGAGGGGCGAGTGAAGGGCGACCACAGAGTCGGGTTGCAGATCCGCGACGAGCTTCATGAGGGCCTGGGTTTCCGGCTCCGAGCCAGGCCCGTCACCCGGGCTCAACGCGACATCACGCGGATCCCCCAACGTCTCCCGGTGCGGGACGGGACCGGGTCGCCAGTCTTTGGTCGGGAAGTTTCGGTTCAACTCGACCCCGCGAGCGTTCCCGCGGGTGCCTCGAAGGAGTCCGTCCGGATTGGCCGCGAGGACGACCGCACAGTGCGGTGACGACTGTTCGAGGTGTCGAAGCGCGAGGGAGAGCGCCGCTGTGGTCTCCCCCTCGTTCCCATGGATCGATGCGAAGATCAGGAGACGGCATCGACCCGAGGGCATCCAAACTTCGAGAGGGTGCCCGAGGACGGATCGACCGTAGTGGTCGGGTTCGAGGTGGTGCGCTCCTCGATCTTGGCGAGCTCGGAGGGGAGTCGATGTCATGTCGGACGGTTGATGTTGATCACGTATCGGCTCCAAATCTCGTCGAGGTGTTCGAGGACGGTCGCTTTGAGGGCGATGTCCGAGTTCGCCAATACCGCCCGAAGTGCGTCCGTCGTCCAAGCTTCTTCGTATCGGATCGCGACGGGTCGGTGACTGAGGTGCCACCGTTCCGGCGCGACCCCGCCTCGGTCTCGATCGTACGGTCGGAAGAATCCGTGTGCTTGACCGAGGGACATACGCTGGTCGATCCAGTCGTGCATCGGGGCGAACATCCCGTCCCCCTCGACCTCCTCCGGGATCAGCTCGATCTCGTAGCCCTCCGGGCGCGCCGCCGCGTCGAAGACGTCCACCTCAGTCCCCCAATGGTGTCTCGACGTGCCCGGGAGCGCGGACCAACGGAGGATCGCGAACATCAACGCACGATCGTCGAGGCGTTCGATATCGATCGGGACTGCGTTCGAATCCAGGACGGCCAGTTCGCCGCCCACTTTGCGATTCCAGATCGAGAGTTGCTGCTCGAATCCACGGAAGCCGCTGAAGACGCGCAGGTCGAATCCGGCGTCTTGGGCCTCTCGCTGGAGCGCTCGGAGGTGCGCGGCGACATCGCGGTGAACGGGCGCGCCGAGGGCCTCCGCATCGTCGTCGGAGCAGAGCGAGTCACGGGCGTCGACGGGCGTCGTCATGAGGCCGTGCGGGGCAAGGGTCGGGTGGCGAGCAGCGGGTAGGCGAACGACCCAAGCTTCGGGTCGCGCCCGCGGAGGGCAACCGAGCGGCTCGACGCGACACTCGGACCGGTCGCAGGCGTATGGTTTCCCACGATCGTCCTGAACTATTCTCTGCCCCGACCGGCCACGCGATCCACACGCAGGATCGCGATGGACTCCCCAGCCCAAGGACCCTCATGCGGACGCTTTCCCTCCTCCTGGTCGCCATCCTGGCGTGTGCCACGCCTGAAGAATCCGTCACGCCGGAAGCGCCCGAGGCACCCGTAGGCTCCTGGGAGGTCAAGGCGGACATCCCCTACCGGGTGCAGGAGGTGTATCCCGCACTCCATCAGGGCCGCATCTACCTCGCGGGAGGCCTGAGTCCCGACGTGGCCGAGTCGGACGGGAACATCTCGGACCGTGTCTACATCTACGATCCTACGGCGGATGAGTGGAGCGAGGGCCCCTCACTCCCTGAGCCTCGTCACCACCCCTACCTCGTATCCACCGGCGCCGAGCTGTTTTCGATCGGCGGCTTCATCGCCGCGAATGGCGGGCGCTGGAGTGCGAGTACGGATATTCTGCGCCTCGACGACGCGACCGACAGCTGGGTCAAAGTCGCCGAGTTACTTACGCCGCAGTCCGAGACGGTCGCTGTTCACGCGGGCCGGATGATCTACATCGCCACGGGGCGAGCCCCCACCGGAAGTGCGAACGCGGAGTGGACCGATCAGGGGGACGTGGCCAGCCTCCAAGTCTTCGACACGGAGTCGTACGGTGTCGCATTCGCGACGTCCTCGTCGATCGCGCGGAACAGTGGGGCCGGAGCCGTGATCGACGACAAGCTGTACGTGGTGGGCGGTCGCGTCGTGGGTGGAGGCAACGTAGCCACCAACGAGATGTTCGATCTGCAGACCGGTGAGTGGACGACGCTGGCTCCCATGCCGAATGCCCAGGGAGGCATCGCAGCCGCGGCTCTCGACGGCCGCCTCTACGTCTTCGGCGGGGAGTACTTCGAGTCCGGGGGTGGCGGGGTGCATCGCGAGTCGTGGGAGTACGACCCGAGCACGGACACCTGGGCGGAGATCACGGCGATGCCTGTTCCTCGCCACGGTCTCGGCGCGGTCACCGTCGGAGACGAGATCTTCGTGATCGCGGGCGCGGCCCAGGTCAGTAGCAACGAGACGACCAACCGGCTGTCTGCCTTCACTCGGTAGAGGCGGCGAGGCGGGAAGCGGCCGTTTTCGGCACGGGTCCTGCGTGTAGTGGAGACAAGGTCACGCGCGCACGGGGGGACGCATGCTGAACAGGAACGCGAAAGATCGGAACGCAGCAGTGGATTCGACGCCCAAAGGCTCGGCGGTGCCCAGCCAGTCCGTGATCGGACGGGGCTTCGTCGTTACCGGTGATTGCGTTACGGACGGTCACATCCGAATCCAGGGAACGGTCGCCGGTTCGGTCACCGCGAACGGGCTCGAGCTCGGTGAAGGTGGTGTGATCGACGGAGACGTCTCCGTGCCGCAAGGCGGAAAAAAGGGCCAGGTCTTCGTCGTGGCCGGTCGGGTCACCGGGCGTGTGAAGGCTCCGATCGTCGACGTGAAGAAGAGCGGAGTCGTACTCGGTGGGATCGATGCACAGGAAGTGACCATCCACGGTTCGGTCGAGGGTGGTGTGCAGGTTCGTAGCCGCCTGACCGTGTCGTCCACGGCCGTCGTCTCTGGAGACGTCAAAACGGATCGACTCGTGATGGAAGAGGGCGGCCGGGTGAACGGCACGATCCAGATGGGGCGTGCGAGTGCCGCGTCGAAGCCGTCGCTGGAATCGAGCGGCGCAGACGAGGTGGACGAACCCAGCAGCGAGCGCGGTCGGGCGGTGGCCTAATCGGCAGCCCTGCTGCCGCAGGGGAGCTTATCGAAGCGCCCCTCGGACTCGAGCGGAGATCCACTCGGCCAAGACGACTGTGGCGAGGATCACGGCGAGCACCACGCTGACCCGGGACCACGCCAGAGCGTCGATCGAGGCCTGTAGCGCCATGCCCAGTCCCCCGGCGCCGACGATGCCGAGGATCGTCGCTTCCCGGATGTTGATCTCCCACCGGTAGACGATCACGCCTGCGATGGTGGGGAGCACGTGGGGGAGCAGGCCGAAGGCGAGCGCCTGTGTCCGACTCGCACCCGTGGTGTGCAGCGCCGTGACCGGAAGTCGAGGCGCTTCTTCGATCGACTCGTACACCAACTTCCCGACGAAACCGACGGATCGGAGCGCGATCGCGAGCACGCCTGCAAGAACACCCGGGCCGACGAATACGACGAGGATGAGCGCCCAGATCAACGAGTTCACCGACCGAGATGTCACGAGCAAGAAGAGCGCGACCGGCCGGATCACGCGCGTGGACGGCGTCGTCGTATGAGCCGAGAGGAAGGCGAGGGGGAGGGCTAGGCAGACCCCGAGCGCCGTACCGAGCGTCGCGATGTGCAGCGTATCGATCAGCGGCTGAACCAGAGCCGAGAGGTACGACCCATCCGGCGGAAAGAGCCTGGAGCCGAGGTCTCTCAGCTGCACGCCCGCGTCTGCCACGAACGCCCAGGTCGTTCGATTGGAGACGTAGCTCCCGGCCCAGGCCAGGCAGAGCGCGCCAGCCATGGAGGCCGCCCATCGCGCGCGCTGCTCCGAAGCCGAGCGCCACGTCCACGTCTCGGGCGCAGCCATCAGAGTAGCCCTCGCCGGATCCGACCGGACACCAACTCGCCGATGAAGAGAATGGCGACGATCAGAAGGAGGATCGCCGAGACGGATTCGAACTCGTACCGGGCGAAGGCCGTGATCAGCGTGGCACCAATTCCGCCTGCGCCCACCAGCCCGATGATCGCCGACTCGCGGAAGTTGATGTCGAGTCGATACAGCGAGAGGCCGAGGATCCGCGGCATGACCTGAGGGAGGACCGCGAAGACGATTCGCGTCGGCCAGCTCGCTCCCACCACCGTCAGAGCCTCAAGCGGTGCCGGGTCGATCTCCTCGACGGCTTCAGCCAGGAGCTTACCGATGAATCCGACCGTCGCGACGACGAGCGTCATCACGCCCGCGAAGGCCCCGAAGCCGAACATGGCCACGAAGACGATGGCCACCAGGACGGGGTGGAATGCTCGAAAGACGGCGAGGAGTGCGCGACACGCCGAGTACACGGGGCTCGGGACGACATTGCGGGCCGCGCCGAGTCCCAACGGAATCGACAGCGTAAACCCGATCGCGGTGGACACGAGGGTCATCGCGAGGCTCTCGACGAGTCCGGATCGTATCTCGACTCCCCGCGTCAGAAAGTCTGGACGCAACAAGCCTCCGAAGAAGTCGGCGGCGCGACCGGCTCCTTCCACGATCCGGGCAGCATCGACATCGATGGTGACGGCCGCGCCGACGAGGTAGGCCGCGACAAGACCCGACAGGAGCCACGCCCTGGCGCCGCGAAGGCGGGAGGGTCGTTGCCAGGAGCGGGCTGCGCCCTCGGTCATCCGCTCTCGTGTGGTGTGATGGCCTCGGCTCCGTACACTCGCTCGAGGACGTCGTCGCCCAGCGCGTCGGGAGAGCCATCGAAGATGATGCGTCCGCTCTCGAGGCCGAGGATTCTCGGACAGAAACGTCGAGCCAGTGGGACGTCGTGGAGATTGATGACGGCCGCCAGTCCGTGCTCGGCACAGACCTCGGACAGCAACGTCATAATCCGGACCGACGCGGCGGGATCCAGACTCGCCGTCGGTTCGTCCACGAGGAGCAGCGCGGGCTTCTGAATGAGCGCGCGGGCGATCCCCACGCGCTGCTTCTGCCCGCCGGACAGCTCGTCACATCGGCGGTCCTCGAACCCCGACAGCCCTACGCGGTCCAAGAGTTGAAACGCCTCGGTGACGTCGTCTTGGGGGAAGCGGCGACGCATCGCGGTCCACAAGCTGGTCCGGCCCAGCGTACCCACCAGGATGTTCTCCATCACAGTGAGCCGATCTACGAGGGCGTGCTCCTGGAAGATCATCCCCATGGCACGGCGGGCCTCGCGAAGCTCGGCCGACGAGAGGGCGGTCACCTCCCGGCCCTCGAGTCGTACCGAGCCCGACGTGGGCTCGACGAGGCGCTGGATCGCTCGGAGCAGGGTGCTCTTCCCCGCGCCGGACGCTCCCACCAGGCCGACGACCTCTCGACGAGCCACCGAGAACGTCACCTCCCGGAGGACGTGCGCTTGAGACGCGTACCCCACCGTCAGGTCGCGCACCTCGAGGACCGGGGTTGCCCCCTGCTGATCACTCATCGGCACCCCCAGCTCGTTCCCGATGCCTGGTCGATGGTTCGGATCACCTCCCAGTGCTCCTGGTAGGTGATGTCGATGAACCCGTCTTCGTCCTGAAACTCGGCGTCGAGCCCGCTTCCCTCCCAAGGGAAGGTGCGAAACGCCTCGCGCACTCCTTCCGCAATGTCGGGGGCGAGGCGGTTGGATACGCCGTACGCGGTGGTGGGAAAGGAGACGGATGTGTACAGAACGCGCAGATCGTCTCGGCTCCCGACGCCTCGCGCCAGAACCTGGTCGATGACCTGGTTCGCGACCGCTGCAGCTTCGTAGTCACCCTGCAGGACACCCAGCACCGAGTTGTCGTGGCGCCCCGAGAAGACCACGTCGAAGTCCTGTTCCGCGACCATGCCGAACTCGGCTTCGAGGAGAACGGATGGCGCCTTGAAGCCACTGTTCGACGTGGGTGAGGTGAACGCGAGCGAACGGCCACGGAGGTCCTCCACTCGTTCGAGTCCGCTGTCGTGGCGTGTAAGCAGCTCCATTTCGTAGCCGAAGGTGCCGTCAGCGCGGGCCATCATCGCGAGCGGTCTGAAGCCTGCGCAGTTCACGGCGAGCGGAACGCTCCCCGTATTAAATCCAGCCACGTGGAGTCGTCCGGCGCGCATCGCTTCGATTTGCGCGGCGTTCGACTGGACGGGAAAGAAGAGGACCTCGCGATCGACGATCTCCTCGAGATGCTGGAGGAAGTCGCTCCACACGCCGCGGAACTGGGCCGGATCCTCGACAGGCGTATAGGCGAAGACGAGTGTGGCCGGGTCGAGCAGGAGGCCCTCGTGTGAGACGTCCGCGACGAGGTCGTTGTCTCGGTCGCAGTAGCGCGCGTCGAGGTCGCCACGGACGCAGTCTTCCACCAGCGGCGCGGAGCACGCGAGGGTCGAGCATGCGACCGCGAGCGCGGCGAAGCATCGACGGGCGCGCACCGTGTTACGGAGTCCCTCGTGGTGCGGTCGCGGGGAAGAGGTCTGGATTGTCCGTGATGATGCCGTCGACGCCGAGTTCGTCGAGGAAGTAGCGCATCTCCGCCTCGACGCCATCGAACCCGTCGCCCGGCCGGTTGGCTCGGAAGGTCCACGGGACGACGTCGAGGCCGAGTTCGTGCGCGCGTTCGATGATCGTCCGGTCCTCGACCAAGATCGCCTTGTTCGGTCCGATGCCCGTCACGAATTCGGCGGCGCGGGCCAGGCCATCCGCGGACAACCACTCCTCCGCGGCCTCGCGGCCCCCGATCAAGAGTGCCAGGGGAAGCTCCGTGCCGTGCTCGACCCGGAGAAGCTCCAAACTGGCGGGGCTGAACGACTGGATGATGACCGGTGTTTCTGGATCCGCGCCCGGTGTGTCGAGTCCGGCCCGCCGGAGCGCGTTGAGGAGGAGTGCCTCCATGTCGAAGCCGCGATCTCCGTACACCTCGGGTGCCTTCGTTTCGATGAAGAGACCGGCGCGTCCCTTGGCGACCTCGACCACCTCGTCGAAGGAGGGGACTCGGGTGTCGGCAAACGACGCGTCGAACCAGCTTCCCGCGTCCAACGTCTGGATCTCGTCCCACGAAAAGTCGTTGACCGGCCAGACGCGTCGCGTCTCGCCGTCGACCTCGACCTCCTCGAAGCGATCGGGAAAGACCTCCGCGACGTTCGTGGTTCGCTCCAGCGTGAGGTCGTGGAACGCGATCAAGACGCCGTCGCTCGTGATCTGGAGGTCCGGCTCGATGTAGTCGGCGCCTTGTTCGATCCCCAGTTCGTACGAGGCGATGGTATGCTCCGGGGCGTACGCAGAAGCGCCCCGGTGTGCGACGAGGATCGGCGCGACCGTGCCGGTCTCCGGCGAGTCCGTTCCGCCATCGGGCGTCGGAGCGCCGTCACAGGCAGCGACCATCAGCGGCAAGAGAACGGACATCGTGCGCCATCGGGCGCTCGTCGATCGTGGACTCCCCATGTGCATCCGGTCTCTCACCCTCGTGTGGCTCGATGATCAGGGGTCGAAGATGGGTCCCGTTGCAGCGGGCGGCCAATCGATGGGGGTGAGTTCGCCGGTGGCCAGGGCGCCGACCTCTCGGTGTCGGGTCAGCGGTGCACCCCGGGCCGCGCTCAGCAGGATCGACGCGACGTCGCCGTGGGTGACCAGAAGCACGGTTCCCGCTCGCGTCCGGACGGCGTCGTCGGCCACGGCTCGAACGCGCTCGAGCACCGCGGCCGGCGGTTCAGCTCCGAATGTGTGGTGATGAGGGCTCGAACGATCGACCCTCCACACCTCTTCGTATCGAGTGTCCGGCTCGAGTTCGAGCTCCCCGAAGTCACGCTCGATCAGACGAGGCTCTGCCTCGACTTCTCCCCCGAGGACCTCGCGTGCGATCTCTGCGGTCTCTTTCGTGCGCAGGAGGGGCGAGGCGAGAATCGTCACCGGCCGTCCGATTTCAGACGCGATCCGGCCGACGTTCGACCGTACCTGCATGCGGCCCTCGTCCGTCAGTCCGAAGTGTTCTCCGGCGGTCGCCAGTGAAGAGGCGATGAGCCCCTGCGCGTTCGCTTCGGAGCGGCCGTGTCGCAGTACGTAGAGTCTGGGAGACATCGTGTCGGTGGGGGACGTCGGGGGAAGCGCACGAACACAAGAGACACGATGCGTCCCCCGTGGCAACGGCCGCACCGGGATCTTGGCCCCGCTCTTGCTTCATGTCGCGGTGTGCGCCGGTCACTGGCGACACGGCGCCGACCGCTCAACTAGGGGGAGCACGATGAAGCGCCTGATGACTCTTGGCCTTCCTGCCGTTGCACTGATGGGACTGTTCGCGCAGCCCGCTGCAGGTCAGGCCTCCGCCGAAGTCGCTCTGGGCACGGCCGTCGTCGATCGGATGATCGAAGGAGAGGCCGACGAATTCAGCCCCGAGATCGGCACACTCTTCCTATGGTCCAGAGTTTCCGGGGCAGAAGGGACCACAATTCAACACGTGTGGATCCACGGTCCCCACGAGGATACGGTCGAATTGACCATCGGTGGCTCTCCGTGGCGCACGTGGAGCAGCCGGAACATCCCGCCCGAGTGGACGGGGGAGTGGAGGGTCGAAGTACGTGATGCTCAGGGTACCGTGCTCGACACCGTACGCTTCATGATCAGCTGAGGCCCCGACCCGCCCGGCCGGATGGGCCGGGCGGGTCGAATGGGCCTGGTGTCAGGCCGGCCTCGGTCAGCTCCAGGGCGGAGTGACGCCTTGTGCCCGCGCGTACGCGATCGACTGACCCAGGTGCTCGTGAAGGTGGATCGTCGTCTCGATCAGAACGCCGCGCACGGTGGTCGGCGTGCCGAACATGTTGATCGGATCCTCCAGTTGGTCGGCGGGCGCGTTCCGAACCGACTCCAGCAGGAAGTCGAACGAGGTGCGGAGGGCGGCCACGATAGCCTCCTTCTCCAAGACCTGTTCCAAGGGCGGTACCGTCGCGCCGTAGTTGGCGGTGACGCCCGAGGGAGCCGGCGGTGTCGCACCGACCAGGGTGGGGAACCACCAGTTTGTGCCCGCGATGTGCATGTACACTTCCGACACCGAGCGGACGCCCTCGGTCGGGCGCCACGCGTACTGCTCCTGCGTCATCGTTTCGGCGAGTCCGATGATCTTCTGGCTCGCGATCTCGATCGTACGAGCCACCTCGGCCCTCGAGTCTTGGGCTGACGCTTCGTTCGGCGACACGAGCGTCAGGCTGGTCACCAACGCCATCCCCATCACACGTAATCCCTTCATCATTCCTCCCTGATCGTCGCGAGTGACGGTCAACGTACGCCGTTCTCAGTACGTGATGACACGGTTCCGCGTGCCAACTTCGCCGACCCTCGCCAGGTTATCGGCCGCCGACCCGCGCCAGGGTCGAGCTGGCTGCTCAATCTGGAGATCTCATGCGGGTTCGATCGTCTGTGGCCCTGGCCTATGCCGTGTTCTCGATCGGCGTGCTCACCGGGCCGACTTCGGCCCAAGTGCCCTTCGACGCGCTGTCCACACTCACGGCCAGGAGCGTCGGTCCGTCGGGTCAGGGAGGACGCATCAATGCGATCGATGCGCTGATCGACGATCCGGATGTCATCTACGTTGGGGCAGCTGCGGGCGGTGTGTGGCGTTCGGTGAACGGGGGCACGACCTGGGACCCGATCTTCGACGATCAGCCTGTGCAGTCGATCGGTGCGATCGCGGTGGACCAGTCGAACCCGGATGTGATTTGGGTCGGCACCGGGGAGGGGAATCCCCGCAACTCGGTGAATCACGGGAACGGCGTCTACAAGACGATCGACGGTGGAGAGACGTGGACGCACCTCGGGCTCGCGGAGTCTCGTGCAATCCATCGCATCCTACTCCACCCTACGGACTCGGACGTCGCGTACCTGGCTGTGGTGGGAAGCCCTTTCGGCGACTCCGAAGAACGGGGCGTGTACCGGACGCACGATGGCGGAGAGACGTGGGAACGCACGCTCTTCGTCGATGAACGCACCGGTGCGGCCGACCTGGTCATGGACCCGCGCAATCCCGACAAGTTGATCGCGGCGATGTGGAGTCACCGCCGTGAGCCCTGGGGCTTCACGTCCGGCGGGCCGGGATCGGGCATTCATGTCACGTACGACGCGGGTACGACGTGGACGCAGCGCACGGCGGACGACGGGCTGCCCGACGGTGAACTCGGTCGGGTCGGACTCGCGATTTCGCCGAGTGAGCCGGACGTCGTCTATGCGCTCGCCGAGGCGTCGCGGAACCAGATGCTCCGGTCCGAGGACGGCGGTCGCACCTTCGAGACGGTGAACTCGGAAGAGGGTGTGAACCCACGGCCCTTCTACTATGCCGACATTTTCGTCGATCCCCGGAACGAGAACCGGGTGTACCGGATCGCGGGGCGGGTCGACGTGTCCGAGGACGGTGGACAGAACTTCGAGACGTGGGTCTCAGGCGCCGTCGTGCACGTCGACCACCACGCGTGGTGGATCCACCCCGACGATCCGTCGTTCATCATCGACGGCAACGACGGGGGCGTCGCGATTTCGAGGGACCGGGGGCGGAAGTGGCAGGTCGTCCACAATCTGCCGATCGGTCAGTTCTACCACGTCAACGTGGACAACCAGACGCCCTACAACATCTACGGCGGTGCTCAGGACAACGACTCGTTCCGAGGCCCCTCCTACGCGTGGAATTTCCAGGGCATCCAGAACCACCAGTGGGAGAACCTCGGCTGCTGCGCGGACGGCTTCGACATGGCGCCGGACCCGCGGAACGACCGATTCGGCTACGTGATGCACCAGGGTGGGTCTCTACTCCGCTACGACCGGAGCACCTCGACCTTCCGACGCGTGCGCCCCTCCCACCGGGACGAAGCGGACCTGCGCTTCAACTGGAACGCGGCGCTCGCGATGGATCCGATCCGGTTGGGTCGAGTCTGGTTCGGCTCGCAGTTCCTCCACGTCAGCGATGACGACGGCCTGACGTGGCGGAGCGTCAGCCCCGACCTGACGACCAATGATCCGGCTCGGCAGAACCAGGCCGAGTCCGGCGGATTGACCTCCGACGTCACCGGTGCGGAGAACAACACGACGATCGTGGCGATCGCGCCGAGCCCGGTGCAGGACGGCGTGGTGTGGGTCGGAACGGACGATGGAAACGTCCAGCTCACTCGAGACGGTGGAGCGACCTGGACCAACCTGATCGACCGGATGCCGGGTGCTCCGTCCGGGGCGTGGGTGCCCCAGATTCACGCTTCCGCTCACGCCGCAGGCGAGGCCTTCGTCGTCATCGAGGACCACCGGCGAGACGACTGGACGCCGTACGTCTATCACACCGAGAACTTCGGCGATTCGTGGAGGCGGATCGCCGAGGAGGTCGACGGTTATGCGCTCGCCGTGGTCCAGGACCCGGAGGTCGAGGGGTTGATCTTCGTCGGCACCGATCGTGGCCTCTGGCTGTCGATCGATGATGGGGCGAAGTGGGATCGCTGGACGAACGGGGTACCGGCGACCGCGGTTCGGGACATGGTCATCCAGCCGCGGGAGCACGACCTGGTGTTGGGGACCTTCGGACGGTCCTTCCTCGTCCTCGACGACATCCGTCCTCTCCGTACGCTCGCGCGTGGTGGGGTCCCGGATCGTCTCCACGTCTACCCCGGGTTGGATGCGCACCAGGCCGACATCGCGCAGCAGCCCGGCGCGATTTTCCCCGGTGACTTCCTCTACCAAGGTGAGAACCGAGACTTCGGTGCGCGCATCCGCTATTGGATACCCGAGGAGTCGGACTCGACGAACGACGAAGCGGAGGATGATGGGAGCGATGCCGAAGACGTGACGATTCAGATCCTGGCGGGATCCGAGGTCATTCGTCGTCTCAGCGGGCCAGGTGGACCGGGGGTCCATCAGGTCCAGTGGGGGATGGAGCGGGCTGGTGCTCGACCCGCAAACCGTGCCGCACCGAGCGACCCGGAGTCGGCGTCGGAGCCGGGAGGGCCGCTGGCGCTGCCGGGTGACTACGCAGTACAGGTCATTGCGGGAGCGGACACCGCCGAGACCACCCTCCACATCCTGCCCGATCCGAGGATCGGCTTCGATGCATCGACGGCGGCCCGCGTCGATGCACTCCACGATCGGCTGCTCGACGCCCAGCGTCGCACGACGGATGTCGCCGATCGGATTCGGGATGCTCGCGAGACGATCGAGCGGGTGTACTCCCTCCTCGACGACCGGGAGGGGGCCGAGGCCGACTCGTTGCAGGCACATGGGGATCGGGTCGACGACGCTCTCGAGGCGTTGTTCGAATCGATTGTCGGTACGTCCGGTCAGCGCCGTCGCGTGGACTCGACCGGAACGGCGGCTCGCCTCCGTACGGCCTCGAGTGAGCTCGGCTCGGGCCGGTGGCAGGAGCCGAGTCAGGCCGCCATCCGACACCTGGAGCGCGCCGAGCAGGCAGCAGCCGACCTCGACGCCCGCGCCGACGAGTGGTTCGGCGCCGAGTGGGCGGAGTATCGGCGCGCGGTGGAGGCCGCGGAGCTGAACCTGTTCGGAAACGGCGAGGCCGAGGAGCCCTAGTCTCGGGCTCCTCGACCTCGCTTCTTTCCCCGGCCCCGCCGACGCCCTTCGTTCTTGAAGGGGTCGACGGTCCGAGACGGCGCCATGCACACGATCAGAGGCGTGAGCGTTTCCAGGATTTCGATTCCGGGCTGAACCTCCAGCACCGAGTCGAGCTTCCGGTAGACCTGGGGCGCCTCGTCGAGGTCGCCTCCGCGGAGGACGACGCCCTCGGTCGCCTTCGCCATCGCTTCATGGCTCACGCGACCCCGCTGCACCTGGCGGCCCTTCCGCCACTTTCCCTTCGCCTGCATTCGACCCATGACTCGGCCCGCACCGTGTACGGTCGAGAACATGTGGTCCGCGTTGGACTCCTCGGTCCCCGTGAGGATGACCGACTTGTCCCCCATCGATCCACCGACGAAGCCGCGCTGACCCGCGAACGCCGGAGTCGCCCCCTTCCGGACGACCACGACCTCACCCTCTCCGTGGTCCTCCTTCCAGGCGTAGTTGTGGTGGTTGTGGACGAGGTCCTGTTCGGTCCCTCCCAGGATCGACACGACCTTTCGTGCCACCCACTCACGGCCGGCGTATGCGTATTCTCCGGCCAACGACATCAGCGTCCAGTAGGTGTCACCCAGGGCCGTGTCGAGGTCGAGCAGCACCTCACGGTTCATGTTCGCGGCGTTGTGCGGCTGGAGGTCGCTCCACGCCCCTCCCTGAGCCAACGCCACGATGCCATGTGCCGTGATGAAGCCGAGTCCGCGCGAGCCGAAGTGTACCCCGACCCACACGCGGTCCGACTCGTCGACGAAGACGTCGACGTAGTGGTTTCCGCCACCGACGGTACCGAGCTGTGTCCGCGCACGCTCGCGCAGGTTGCCACGCACGGCAGCCGGGAAGGCGTCCCAGGCGGGAGCCTCGAATAGTTCGTGGTCGACGGGTGCGTCGTCCGCTCGGTTCGTCGGGCGGGTCATCCCGAAGCCGATGGACGCTGCGATCGCGTCCGCGAGGTCCTCGAGGTTGTCCGCGATGTCGGAGCGAACGAGGTCCGTCCGAATGGCCGCGTTTCCGCATGCGATGTCTACACCAACACCGATCGGAGAGACCTGACCGCGGTATGCAGCGATCCCACCGATAGGCATCACGTACCCGCGGTGACCATCCGCCATGAGCGCGACGCGCTCGGCGGTCTCGGCGACCTTCTCCAGCTGGATCAGGGTCTGCTCGTCGTGCTGTCCGATGATCGTCTTCATGATCTTCGTTCTCTGTCTTCTTCTTTGTTGTTCTCTATGGATTCGATTCGTCTTGATTCATCCGAGGGGGCGGCGTTCGCCGCCACCCCCTCGGCCCTTCGTCTCTACGCGGCGAAGCGAGAGATCAGCTCCGGCGTAGCAGCATCGAAGCCCACCACGTCGAGCATCCCCGCGTCGTCCGGGTCCGCGATGCTGAACCCGTTCGACGCCATCGCCACGACGATCAGCTTCGCCGGAATCCCCATCCGCTGTCGGTACTGCCGGAGCGCCTGAACCGGGTGGATCTCACCCGCCCACGTCTCCGAATCGGTGTACACGACGAACGCATCGATCTCCCAGAGGTGCTTCATCGCCTCCAGCATCGGGAGCGCGCAGTCCGTCGCCCCGAACGGCATCGCTCCAATCCGCTGTACCACATCGTCGAGACGCTGCCGCGGCGACACGTCGATCTTCTGAAGTCCGGTCTGCCATCCCCGAAACGAGTGCGATCCCGCAGTGAACGCCGTGAACATGTGGTACGGCTCCGTTGCCGCGGTGACCAGCGCCATCGCCGCCGATGCGTCGCGGCAGCTCAGGTACGGCATCCCGGCCACACCCATGCCCATCGAGCCGGAGACGTCCAATGCGAGCATCGTCCGCCTCCCCGATCCAGACACGTTCCCGAACGAGAGGTAGAAGGCCCGGTCCAGTGCGTCGACGACCTTCGTCACCGGCTCCCACGACCCCCGGCCGCGAACTCCACGTCCGGACGCGTACGTCTTGAGCGCCGTGAGGATCGCGATGGGATGCACACGCGCCTTGCGTAGCACCTCTCCGTCACCGATCCGCGCCGCGACCCGGTCGGACGCCCGCGCCATAGGCGCCAACAGTCCCACGCGAGTCATGACTCCTAGGTTCCGAATCATCGCCATCAACGGCATGCGCTCCAGTAGAGCCTCCCACACCTCTGCGTGTCGGAGGAGCTCCGTCGGAACCATCTCTCGAACCAATCCGTGCTCCGAGATCAGCCGTGCGGCCTCCCCCGGCGTGCTCCCGGAGAGGGAGCGCACCGCATCGAAGGTCGCCATGACGTCGGGGTCCACACCCTCCGCGCCGTCCACAGCCTCCCATCCCTTCACGGCGTACCGGAAGATCAGGTCGTGCGTCGTGGTCGGAGGCTTTGCGTGAGCGAGGCGCAGTGCATCGCGGTGTGCCCAACCGTCTCGGGACGGGTACTTGAGCACCTGGTAGGCGACACGGTCTGCGTCCTTGTCGGTGTACCACCCGGCCACCGCCCGGCGCACCCCACGCCCCCATCCTCGGAAGGCCTGCACGAAGTGCAGCCAGTGGAAGAGGTGCGTAGCGGTACGCGCGACCCGAGGCATTGCCTCGAGCGCGGCAGCACGCGTGGACTCGTTGCCGAGTCCGGCGGCCATCGCAAGCACGTACAGAGCCGGATCGTTACGCGGTGCGCGACCGGACGTGCTGATCTCGATCGTGCGCTCGATGACCCGCGGGCCGTCCTCGCGGATCAGCTCCGCGACGACGTGTGCGTTCTCGATCGTGAGCGCACGCTCGGAGATATAGTACGTCCCGCCCTCGGTCCCGAGCGTTAGGAAACGATCGAGCCGGTCCCACGGGCTCACCTCGAAGGCGAACCCTCCGGCGGTGTTCATTACCTGGTCCGTTCCCGGGATCGGAGCCGACTGGGGAGTCACCAGCCGACGCAGCCGAGTTGCAAAGTGCTTCGTGTAGTCCACTGCTCGCCTCCTGGTCGAGTGTGGGTGGGATCACGAGGCGTGTGCCCCGTGATAGGGGTTGTGAGCGCCGGGGCACGGTCGGCCCCGGCGCGAAGAGAGTTGGACGCGCGGATGAAGAGATGCGGTCGGGTCTACGACCTCGTGAGGTCGCGCCCGGGTTCGAACCGGGTGGTTACCAGATAACCGACCAGCAGCGACCCGCGGTCCTGTGTGTATCGACTCGTCGGCCCCTCAGGGCGGACCGAGCCGCGATGCATGCGCACTGAACGAAGTGTTGATCGCCCCGGCCGGACTCGAACCGGCATCCATCCGCTTAGAAGGCGGCCGCGCGTCCAGTCGCGCCACGGGGCATGGGGGTGAAGATGCGAGTCGGATTCGAACCGACGTGTACGGGTTTGCGGCCCGCCGCCTCGCCGCTCGGCCATCGCATCGGCATCGCCCCAGCCGGAGTTGAACCGGCCGTCCCAGCTTCGGAGGCCGGGCGGAGAATCAGTCCCTGGGGCAGGGGAGTCTGAGAGGCTGGACTCGAACCAGCGACCCCCGGCTTCCAAAGCCGGTGCGCTAACCAACTGCGCCACTCTCAGGAGGGTGATCCGTACGGATCGGAAGAACGGGTGAGGGGATTCGAACCCCTACCTCCGGCTTGGAAGGCCGTCGTGCTCGCCGTTGAACACCACACCCGCATGGGGCCGCAGAGGTGCGGCAGTACGCCCGGTTGGATTCGAACCAACGACCTTCCGCGTATCAGGCGGACGCTCTACCGACCGAGCTACGGACGTAGGGAGGCGCGATCACCGGATCGTGGCGGATCGAGCGCCCGAGGAGTGCCGAGAGCAGGATTTGAACCTGCGTCTTCCGCGGATTTCACCCGCGAGCTCTACCCGACTGAGCTACCTCGGCAGATGGAGACGGTGGGACTCGAACCCACAATCCTCGGCTTGCAAAGCCGGAGCCTTACCCAGTTTGGCCACGTCCCCGTGTTGTTGCAGTTTCCGCGTATTCCCCCGGATGGATTCGAACCACCGACTCGCGGTTTCGTAGACCGCTGTCCCTCCGGGCGGGGGATAGGGGCGGTGGGATTCGAACCCACGTCGACCAGCTTGTCTGGCTGGAGCTCAACCGCTGAGCTACACCCCTTCCACAACCCCCGATGGATTCGAACCACCATCTCCGGGTCCAGAGCCCGGCGTGCTGCCGTTGCACCAGGGGGCTAGTACGGTCCTGGCGGGATTCGAACCCGCGATCTCCGCGCTGACAACGCGGCGGGGACGGCCAAACTCCCCTACAGGACCAGGCGACCCGCACGGATGAAGACAGCGGGGTCGGAGGTAAGGGCGATAACCGAATTGTGGCCGCGTTCGCGCGTCGGCCCCCCAGCGACCCGTGCGGGTCGAATCACATCACCGAGTACCCCCGCCCGGATTCGAACCGGGATGCCCTGGGTAAGAACCAGGTCCGTTCTTCCGTTACGGTCACGGAGGTGTTGAGGCCCTGAGTGTGCCAGGAGGGATTCGAACCCCCACAGCCCGAAGGCGACGGATTTACAGTCCGCCTGGCTCGCCCATGCCAGCCGACACGTTGAGACTCTGACGTTGCAGATAGGTGACCGACGGGAGTCGAACCCGTACCTCGAGGAC
>JBCCEZ010000062.1:0-25935 GCA_039030015.1 Gemmatimonadota bacterium
AACGTTGTTGACCAAGCCGCCGATCCCGGTGCCCTCGATCGCCACCTGGGCGCCCGCTAGCGGGGCCAGGCTGACTGCATCGCGGACCAGTCCGGTCACGGTGCCCGTGTTCTGCGCCACTGCTGGCAGGGCGCCGAACGCTGCGAGAGCGAGCGCAATCGTCAGATTGCGTGCCGCTCTCGCGAGGTGTGAAACAAACGTCCTAGGAGTCATGGGTCCTCCGTTGACTCTAGGGTGCACGAACCCCTCCTCCACACCACCACCCATCCCAGCGGTAATTGGCAATTGGTATGCCAGTGTCGGACCCCTGCCTGGGCAGCTTAACTAGCTTGCCGACAACGCGTTATGACACTGCCGATCGCATGTGCATACCACTCCGGCACAACAGATCGGTAGCCCGAATGCCGAACCGGCACGGACGTGCTCAAAAAGCGAAGGGGGGACGCGGCGTCGAAACGCGGTGATTCGCGTGCAGCCCAGGCGGTCCCGCTAGGCCCGAAAGTCCTCTTTGCGGAGGCCATGTTGGCGCATCTTGTTGTACAGAGAGCGAGGGCTCATCCCCGACACCCGCGCCGCCTCGCCGACGCGACCATTCACGAAAACCAAGAGGTCGCTCAGGTACCGAATCTCGAATCTCGAGAGCGCTGCACTTCGCGCGACGTCGTAGGGAACCTGTTCCCCTCGTGGTACCACCGGTTCATGGACCGCCCCGTTCACCCCGCTCACCGTCATGGGCAGGTCGTCCTCGGAGATCACCCCGTCGACATCGAGGAGTGAAGCGCGCTCGAGCACGTTGACGAGCTCCCGGATGTTGCCGGGCCACGTGTACCCGAGGAGCGCGGCCCATGCCGAGGAATCGACCGTCGGCGTCGGGCGTCCAAGCTCACTCGCCAACCGCTCGACCCAGAGCCCGACGAGATCTCGAATATCCCCCGGCCGTTCACGTAGCGGTGGTACGTCCAGGGTGACCACGGCGATTCGGTAGTACAGGTCCTTGCGGAAGTCCCCGTTGTCCACGGCGTCCGCCAAGGATCGGTTCGTCGCGGCGATGACGCGCACGTCGACAGGAACGCTGCGCTCCGACCCGACCGGCTGGATCACTCGCTCCTGCAGCGCACGCAACAGGCGGACCTGCGTCGACTTGGTCAGGTCGGCGACTTCGTCCAGGAAGAGTGTGCCCTGGTCCGCGACTTCGAAGTGGCCGCGGCGGTTCTTTAGCGCCCCGGTGAACGCACCCCGCACGTGTCCGAACAACTCCGACTCCGCGAGGCCGTCCGGAATGGCGGCACAGTTCACGGCCACAAAGGGCCCCGGGCGATCGCTCCGCTCGTGAATCCTGCGCGCGAGCCACTCTTTGCCTGCACCTGTCTCACCGAGGACGAGGACTGAAGAACGACCACCCGCCACACGATCGGCGATCTCGAGGACGTCCCTCATGCCCGTGAGATCCGCGTGTTTCGTCGACTCCGGCGCCTGCATCACCATCTCGCCCCTCCCCATTCCGACCCTCGCGTTCCACACCGCAGACCGTGCAAAAGTTCACGCAGCTTACGTGCACACGGTCAACCCAGGCGCTCAACTTCCTTGACCCACAAGTAGCAAGAAGTGCTGAGCGGGAATACAGCTATGCAAGAAATGGACGCACTCGGACCCGCCCGGCGTTGCCGGACGGGTCCGTTGCTTCCTACGCCGTGTACGAAGTGGGCTTACTCGCCCTTCACCATCCGGATCAGCGCGGCGATCGGATCATACGAGCGATCCACAACGCGTTCCTTGAGCGGAATGATCGCGTTGTCGGTAATCGTGATGTGCTCCGGGCACACCTTCGTGCAACACTTCGTGATGTTGCAGTACCCGATGCCCATGTCCTCGCGCAGGTGGGCGACACGGTCCCCCGTGTCGATCGGGTTCATTTCTGCCTGCGCCGCGAAGACGAAGTGGCGTGGGCCAGCGAACTTGTCGTGCATCTGGTGGTCGCGCAGCACGTGGCAGACGTTCTGGCACAGGAAGCACTCGATGCACTTCCGGAACTCCTGCGGCCGCTCGACGTCGTACTGCGCCATCCGCCACGACCCATCCTCGAAGTCGGGCGCTTTGGGCGTCATCGGCTGGATCGCCGCCTTCACCTCGTAGTTCCACGAGACGTCGGTGACGAGGTCCTTTTGGACCGGGAACGTCCTCATCGGCTCGACAGTGATCGGCTTGTCCTCGGGCAGATCTTCCACCCGGGTCATGCACATCAGCCTAGGCGAGCCGTTGATCTCGGCAGAACACGAGCCGCATTTGCCCGCCTTGCAGTTCCAGCGGCAGGCCAGGTCGTTCGCCTGCTCCGCCTGGATCTTATGAATGGCATCGAGGACGACGTAGCCGGGTTCCAGCTCGACGTCATACGTCTCGAAGTCGCCGCCGCTGGAGTCTCCCCGCCACACCTTGAAGGTCGCGGTGCTCATCAGCCTTGCTCCTCGATGATGGTCTTCAGCTCGTCCCGGATCTCGGGAATGTCACGTCGCTCGACGTGCATCGAGCCGTCGTCGGCCTTCCGAATGACGTGGTTGAAGGTGCCCCACGCCGGGTCCTTTTCGAGATGATCCAACCTCGAGTGAGCTCCTCTGCTCTCTTTCCGCGCTCGCGCCCCCACGGTGATCGCTTCCGCGACCGTGAGGAGGTGCTTCATGTCCAGCGCGGTGTGCCAGCCGGGGTTGAACCACCGATTCCCGCCGGCGCCGACCGCGGACAGTTCGCCTCGGATGACCCCGATTTCATCCACCGCCTCGGTGAGCCCTTCTTCGGTCCGGGCGATCCCGACTTTCTCCTGCATCAGCGACTGGAGGCGGTACTGCAGCTGGAACGGCCCCTCCCTGGAGTGCTCTCGCTCGAGCGGCGCCAAAGCCTCCTTGGCGGCCTCCTCGATCGATGCGTCGGAGATCGAAACGGTCGGATTGTCCTTGGCGAACTTCGCCGCGTACTCACCGGCACGCTTCCCGAACACGACCAAGTCCGAGAGAGAGTTGCCGCCGAGGCGGTTGGCGCCGTGGAGCCCTCCACCGACTTCGCCCGCGGCGAAGAGCCCCGGCACGGTGGTGGTCATCTGCGTATCGGCGTCGACCATGATCCCGCCCATCGCGTAGTGCGTGGTCGGCCCCACTTCCATCGGCTCCTTCGTGATGTCGATGCCCGCCAGCTCTTTGAACTGGTGGTACATACTGGGGAGCTTCTTCTTGATGTGGGCCTCGGAGTCCTTGATGTGCTCCTTGATCCACGCGATGTCGAGGAAGGCGCCACCGTGTGGGCTGCCGCGACCCTCTTGTACTTCCTTGACGATCTTCCGGGCCACGTGGTCCCGCGTCAGTAGCTCGGGAGGACGCCGCGCGTTCCGGTCTCCGGTGACGTACCGCCATCCCTCTTCGGCACTGTCGGCCGTCTGGTCGACGTAGAGCGGCGGAATGTCGTCGAACATGAAGCGCTTGCCTTCGCTGTTCTTCAGAATCCCACCCTCGCCGCGCACACCCTCGGTCACGAGGATGCCTCGCACGGACGGTGGCCACACCATGCCGGTCGGGTGGAACTGGATGAACTCCATGTCCACCAACTCGGCCCCCGCGTGGTACCCGAGCGAGTGCCCGTCACCGGTGCCTTCCCAGCTGTTGCTCGTCACGAGGAAGGCCTGCCCGAGACCGCCTGTGGCGAGAACGACTGCCTTGGCCTTGTACACCCGGAAACGGCCCTGCTCGCGATCGTATCCGAAGGCGCCGACGCATCGTTCGCCGTCCTTCAGCAGGGAGGTGATCGTCACCTCCATGTGGACGTCGATACCCTGATGGATCCCGTGATCCTGGAGGGTCCGGATCATCTCGAGACCGGTGCGGTCACCGACGTGAGCCAGTCTAGGATAGGCGTGTCCGCCGAAGTTCCGTTGGAGGATCCGTCCGTCCGGCGTGCGGTCGAAGAGGGCGCCCCACGACTCGAGCTCACGCGCTCGTTCCGGGGACTCCTTCGCGTGGAGCTCCGCCATGCGCCAATTGTTCAGGTATTGCCCGCCGCGCATCGTATCCGCGAAGTGGACCTGCCACCCATCGCGTTCGTCGACATTGGCCATGGCCGCGGCCATGCCGCCCTCGGCCATCACGGTATGTGCCTTCCCGAGGAGCGACTTACAGATCAGTCCGACGCTGACCCCTGCGGCGGCGGCCTCGATGGCGGCCCGGAGACCGGCGCCCCCGGCGCCGATGATGATGACGTCGTGGTCGAATTCTTGGTATCCAGACATTAGAAGAACCTCGGATTCGACCAGACACCCATCGCGCACAGGCGAACGAACACATCCGTGAACGCGACCCAGAGAAGGCTCGTCCAGGCCCAGGCCATGTGACGGGCGTTCAAACAGCTGACGCAGTCGAACGCGGCCTTCCGAATGGGTCGCCTGGACAAGATGTCGATTCCACCGCCCACGAGATGGCGCAGGGAGTGACAGCCGAAGGTGTAGCCGCCGAGGAAGATGACGTTCAGCGTCAGGATGATCGTCCCGAGGCTTAGGCCGAACTCCTTGGTACCGTCCGCAGTCGTAAACCACATCGCCGCCCACGCGTCGTACGTGAGAAAGACGAGGAGGAGGAGCGCGAAGGGGAGCGCGTAGCGGTGAAGGTTCTGGATGATGAGAGGGAACTTCCGTTCTCCCATGTATCCCTTCCCGGGCGTCCCGACGGAGCAGGACGGCGGGCCAGGCCAGTACGCCTTGTAGTACGCGCCTCGGTAGTAGTAACACGTCAGCCGGAACGAGACCGGAGCCCAGAGGATCAGGAACGCAGGCGAGTAGGGTAGGAAGCCCGGCCACCATCCCGGGGTCCCTTCCCGCTGCATGAGCGCGTGCGACGACTCACCCCAGATCTCCGGCGAGTAGAAGGGCGACAGCAGATTCTCGAAGTAGTAGTTGTCGCCCTGGAACGCAGCCCAGGTGGAGTAAATGATGAATCCGGTAAAGACGGTGAAGACGGCGACGGGCTGAACCCACCACGCATCGGGGCGCATCGTTTTGCCCCAGGACCGCTTGACCGGCAGAGCCGTAACTTTGGACGGCATGTGGTCGCCTTTCGAGTGCCTCGGCACCCGCTGGGAGCCCGGAGGACTCTGGTCTGGTTTTCGCTGCGGAGCGGGACGCAGCGTCACTCTAATATTATGGGCTCGCAACCGGGCGTCCACGACCCTTTGTAATCCCGCGATGTTCGCTTCGATCTTCGATTCGCCGACCCACGCAGAGCTCATCCGAAGGCTGGAAGATCTCTCTCCTGACCATACCCGTCAGTGGGGGCGGATGACCCCTCACCAGGCCGTGTGTCACCTCGCGGATTCGTTCCGTGCGATCCTCGGAGATCGCCCTCTCCGAAGCCGAGATCCGGACATCACCCGGTTCCTGATGCGCGTGTACGCGTTCACACTGCCGATCCCGTGGCCGAAGGGCGTGCCGACGTCCGCGGCCGTGGACGCCGAGCGGGACGGGACGCGTCCCGGTGACTTCGATCGCGACGTCGCCGAGCTCACCGAGCTAATCCGGCGCTTCGTGGCCACGGACGGCCGCACGCTCGCCCCTCACTACGCGTGGGGCACGCTGACCCGAGGGGAGTGGGGTCGATATGCCTTCCGACACATCGACCACCACTTCTCGCAGTTCGGAGTGTGAACCCTACTCGGCTTTGAGCGTTTCGAGCGGGTCGGTTCGCCCTGCTCGACGCGCAGGGAGCCAGCTCGCCAGGCCGGCGGCCGCCACGAGTGCCAAGGCTGCGCCGCCCAGGGCGATCGGATCTCCGGCCTCGACTTCGTACAGTCGAGACTGGAGAAGGCGCCCGATCCACACCGCACCCCCGAGCCCGATCACACCACCGACGACGGCGAGGAGGAGGCCACGCTGGACCACGTCTCGTTCGACCCGGCCCCGACCCGCTCCGAGCGCGAGCCGAATCCCCAGCTCGCGGTGCTGCTGCCGCACGTTGTACGAAAGAGTGCCGTACAGCCCGGCCGCCGCGAGGAGGAGCGCCAACATCCCGAACGCTCCGAAGATGGCCGAGTCGAAGCGCCGACCCGCGAGTGAGTCGTCGAGCATGACCTGGATCGGCTGCACGGTCGGCACCGGCAACGTCGGCTGCTCCCGCCACACCGCTTCTCGAAGAGAGCGCGCGAGTCCCGCGGGCGGCTCTCCCTCGACACGAACCGCCATGTGCGCCATCGGAATCGGGAACGGGACCACCGACATCGGCAGGTAGATCGCGGTTTGGTCCGCCTGATCCAGGCCGTAGTGCTTGATGTCCGGCGCCACTCCGACGACTTGGACGTAGAGGCCCTCAGGGTCTCCCAGGAAGTGACCCAGTGCGGCTTCGGCCGACCCGAACGCATCGATCGCGAGGCGCTCCGTGATGACACCCGACACGGGTGACGTGCCTTCCGTGGCCGCCGTCCACATCTCTCCGGCCTCCAGCGGTGCCCCGAGCGTCTCGAAGTACCCCTCGGAGATCGGGTGCAGCATGATCCTCAAGGTCTCGTTCCGCTCCCCATCGATCTCGATTCCGCGCCGACTCCAGCAACACCGGCCACCTCCGCTGAACTCGAAGGGCATCGTGAAGCCGAAGCCGGCGGAGAGGACACCGGGCACCGTCCGAAGCGATGCCAAGACGTCGTTCATCGCCAACCGGTACTCCTCGGGAGACTCGATGTGGGTCGGGGTCAGGGGTACGGTCCACACCTGCTCCGACTCGAAGCCGAGGTCGTGGGCCTGAACCTGAAGGAAGCTCTTGAGGAGGAGTCCCGCCTGAGCCACGAGAACGAGCGATAGCGCGACCTCCGCGATGACCAGTCCGCCCCGGAGGCGGCTCGTGCTCCGCGAGGACGTACTCGTCCGCGCCGTGCCACGCAGGCCGGGCGCGAGGTCCGCCCCGATCGTACGAAGCGCGGGGAGGAGTCCGAAGAGCACCGCGGTGAAGGCAGACAAGCCGCCCGCGAAGAGTGCGATTCGAAGGTCGATCGAGACCGTGTCGGCCATCGGTAGCCCGTGGGGATTCAGCCGCATCAACATCTCCAGGCCCTGCCAAGCCAGGAGCAAGCCGAGTGCGAAGCCCGCGGCAGCCACGACCAGGCTTTCCGTCAGGAGTTGCTGCACGAGGCCACCGCTGCGGGCACCGAGGGCGCGTCGAATCGACATCTCCTGCGTTCGGCCGAGCCCTCGAGCCAGGAAGAGGTGCGCCACGTTGAGACAGGCGACGAGCAGCAGGAGGCCGACGGCACCGAGGAGGAGTCGAAGGCCGCCGGCGAGCTCCCCTACCGTAGACGTCTGGAGTTCGGCGAGCGGCTTGGGGGACCACTCACCGTCGCGGTTGATCAACTCGTCCGGATGGGCGCGGGCGAGTCGTTCGGCCAAGGCGTCGAACCGCGGCTGCAGCTCTTCGATCGTGACCCCCGGAGCCATGCGGCCCGCGACCTCGAGCATATAGTAGGAGACGTTGTTGACCTCTTCCGCTCCCCAGTCGATGAGCCGGAAGAACTCGGTGCCGGCGGCCACGATGTTCTCCGGGTGTTCGAAGGACGGGTCCAGGACGCCGATCACCGTGTACGCGTTCTCATCGATCCGAACCGTTCGGCCGACGAAGTCGGGGTCCGCCCCGAAGAGCGTCTCCCACCCCGCGTGCGTGACGACGACGGCACCCGCGGTGGCGTCATCGCCCCCCGCAAAGAGGCGGCCGACCGTCGGACGCGCACCGAAGAAGGGGAAGAACGACTCCGTCACGGATGCGAGTGTCACTCGGATGGGGTCCCCTTCACCGATGAGGTTGGCCGTCTCTTCCCATCCGCCGGCCCACGCGTCGACCCCGTCTTGTTCGGTGAACGCCTGGTAGCTGGGGCCGGAGTGGGATCCCATTTCGACGGTGATCAACCGATCGGAGTCCGGATACGGCAGGGGCCGCAACAGGATGTGATCGAAGAGCGTGAAGATCGTCGTTACCGCCCCGACGCCGAGCCCGACCAGGACGATCGATGTCACCGCAAACGCAGGTGACTTCCTGAGTGATCGCAACGCGACCCGACTGTACCTCGTCCATGCGTCCATATCCCAACCGCCTCCTCTATCCCGTGTGTCGTTCGTCCACCAATCCCGCCACTCCAAGAGCGCGACGCCCGGCAAGCGCAGGTATGCGCTGGCGCACCGACCGAGCCGCGCACCCAGGCCCTGCGCGTCGTCCAGCTGAGCCTCGAATACATCCACCATTTCGGCCCCGTCGTCGCGCACGACGGCGGGGGGTAGGACGTGGAGCAAGACGCGGTACAGGCGGCTCGCCCAGGTGCTCCGCCGCATCGCTACCCTCCCGATACGGCGGGCCGAGCGTGTGACAGCAGCCGCTCTAGTCGGCCGAGCTCTGCGCTCAGCACCTCACGCCCCGCCGAGGTGATCTCGTACGTGCGGCGGCGCCCATCCCTCCCCTCTTCGGCCTGCTCGATCCACGCCAGGCGAGCCATGCGACGCAGCACTCGGTACAGGTTGGCGGGGTCGAGCAGAACGCCGGCCTCGGACCGAGCCTCGACCGCTTTCACGATGCCGTATCCGTGGAGCGGAGCTTCAGCCAAGACCGCCAAAATCATGAGGTCGCGGGGCGCGAGCGGGAGGTGATCGTGTACGTCCATGATTGTCTGTAGAGTGACTAGTATAGGTCAGTCTACCTATAGGTCATTCGACAGGCAACGGGTTGCTTCGGTTGCAACTCTTTTTGACTATGTGACGTCGTCATATATGTCGCCGTCACCAATCGAGGCTCGCCATGCCCGACTCGGCCCCTCTGCCGCCCCACATGTTCTTCGTTCTTCTGGTGTTGAACGGGGGGGCGGCCCACGGATACGGAATCAAGAAGGCCGTGCTCGAACGTTCGAACGGCGCCGTCGACCTCGATGCGGGTGGCCTCTATCGCCTGATCGCACGACTCGAAGAGCGAGGCTGGGCGCGAACGGCGGCTCCGCCGTCGAACGACGCGGACCCAAGACGGAAGCACTACGAGCTGACGGACATTGGGCGAGAAGCACTGCGCGCCGAAGCCAGTCGCCTGTCCTCGCTCGCTCGCGAACCCGATGTGGTTGCGCTCGCGGAGGCGGCCCGAGGTGCCTGAAGGGGTCGGCCAGGCCGGGCGAACGGGGTGGGGGCAGTGGTACGCCGCCCTCCTGTGGCTCTATCCCGCCCGATTCCGGGCGCGATACGGCGACGAGATGGTGGACTTCTTCGAGCGTGACCTCAGCCAAGCGCGTGGATGGCGCCGGCTGGGCGTCCTCACGAGGGCGGCGAGCGACGCAGTGATCAACGGACCACGGGAGCGCCGAAGGGCCGGCGCGCACGACTCAGGGAGGGGAGCAGTGGAAACGATCAGGGACTTCGGGCGAGACGTCCGATGGGGTGTGCGCAGCCTACGGAGGCGACCCGGCTTCTCGGCGATCGCGATCCTCACGGTCGCCCTCGGCATCGGCTCCGCGAACACGGTCTTCACCGTCGTCGACGCCGTCGTGCTCGAACCACTCCCCTACCCCGAGTCCGATCGGCTCGTCTCGATGTGGACCACCTTCGGCGGTCAGGCCGAGGCGTTCGGGCTCTCCTTGGCCGAACACTACGACTACGCGCAGCAGTCGCGAGCGCTCGAGGCGCTCGGCTCCTTCGGCGAAGACCAAGAAACGCTGACCGGCTTCGGCAACGCGCGCCGCGTCTCGGTCGCGTGGACGTGGGGGGAGCTGTACGAGGTCGTGGGAGCGAGCGTGCACATCGGACGACTCCCCGGACCCGCCGAAATCGCAAGTGGCGCCTCCCCGGTCGCGCTTCTCTCGTACGACATGTGGAGCTCTCTCTTCGGCTCCGATTCCAGCGTCGTAGGCAGGATGATCGACCTCTCGGACGAGCCGGTCGAAGTAATTGGTGTCCTGAGTGCAGAGACACGGCTACCCACGACTCAGCCCGAAATCTGGCGGCCCATCGCCCAAAGCCGAGTCGACATTGGAGACCGGTCGGGCCACTGGCTCACGAGCATTGGGCGCCTGGCGCCGTCCGCGACGCTGGAAACTCTGCAGGTGGAGATCGAAGAGACACACGAGCGGTGGCGCACCGAATGGGCCGGTGTGCACTCCCCCGGACACCCGGGACACTCCTTCGTCGCGGGGGACGCGCACGAGCGGTTCTTCGGCGAGCTCCGGTCGGCGGGTCTTCTGCTCCTCGTCGCGATCGCGGCCCTGCTACTCCTCGCTTGCGCAAACGTGGCCAGCATGCTCCTGGCTCGCGGCGAAGCCCGGGCGGCGGAACGGGCGCTTCAGCGGGCGCTGGGTGCGGGCACCAGTCGCATCGTCCGGGCCCAGGTGATGGAGAGCCTGCTCATCGCAGGCACGGGGGGCCTCGTCGGGATCCTGCTGTCCCAACCCGCCGTGCAGCTCCTCCTGAGCCTCGCGCCCGCCGAAATCCCCCGGACAGACACCGTCGGAGTAGACGGACGAGTCTTGGCGTTCAGCGTCTCCGCGACACTCCTAGCCGCACTCCTCTTCGGGACCCTGCCCGCCTTGTGGTCGACGCGCGGGGCGACGAAGGGCTGGAGAGGCTCTGTCGGCGCCGACCGTTCGTTGGCTGCGACACTCTCCGGACTGGTCATGGGACAGGTGGCGGTCGCGATCACCCTCCTCACCGGCGCAAGCCTCGTGCTGGGCACGGTGCGTGCCCTCACCGCGAGTGACGACGGCTTCACGACCGAAGGTCGGGTGACGTTCCAGCTCGGCGTGACCTCGGCGAGCTACCCGGAGCTGGGGGACGTGCGCGCCTTCTGGTCGTCCCTCCTCCAATCGATCGAGACAATCCCGGGCGTGGAGGAGACGGCGGTAGCTCGGATCCTTCCCCTCCGAGACCCTCTGCGTCGGGAAGGCATGCAGATCGTGGATGTCACCCCGTCCGGCGAATCGGTCCCGATCGTCTACGGCCTCACCTCGACGGAGTACTTCGAGCTGATGGAAATCCCTATCCTCGAAGGGCGCGCGTTCGCGCCATCCGACCGAGACGACACGCCTTGGGTCGGCGTGGTGAACGAAACCGCGGCTCGCACCTATTGGCCGGGAACCACTCCGATCGGGAGCCGTGTGAACCCTCTCTTCATGCCCGACTCCCTCGGCGCGGTCACGATCGTCGGCGTCGTGGGGGACGTGCACGCAGAAGGACCCCGAGCCGTGGTCGAACCCGAGCTCACGCTGAGCTACGAGCAGATGCAGTTCGGCCCGGGCTACATGCGCGTCGGATCCGTGGTCGCTCGAACCTCCGTCGCTCCGGAATCGGTCCTCCCGCGCGTCGCCGAGGCTGTGAGTCGGGTCGATCCTGCGGTGCCGGTCACTCAGGCGTCGACGCTGCGTGAGGTGGCCCGAGACGCCCGAGCACGCGAGCGGTTCCTCGCGACGATCGTGCTCGTCTTTGCCGGACTGTCCCTCACCCTGGCCTTCCTGGGCACGTACGGTGTCGTGGCGTACGCCGTGTCTCAGCGAGTGCGTGAGTACGGAGTGCGTCGAGCCCTGGGGGCGCAGCGCGGGAACATCGCCGCCTCGGTGTTCCGGAGGGGTGCCTTGCTCACGGCCGGAGGGGTCGTGGCCGGACTGACCGGATCGTTCTTCGTCGGGACCGCGATGGAGGGATTCCTGTTCGAGATCGACGCACGCGATCCATGGGCGTTGGTCGCTCCACCCCTCGTGGCCGGCCTGGCCGTCTTGATCGCTTGCGCCGTCCCCGCGGTCCGCGCGAGTCGAGCGGACCCCTTGGAATCACTCCGTGCGGAACGGAGCTGAGTACCGCAACGCGTAGCCCTACTCGTACAGCTCGCCGGCGGCCTTCGCGCTGACGATCAGTCCCTTGATCAGGGCGGAGCTGAGGCCTTGGTGCTCCATCTCGTTCAATCCGGCGATGGTGCACCCTCGCGGCGTGGTGACGCGGTCGATCTCCGCTTCGGGGTGCGTGCCCTCCAAGAGGCTCAGGGCGGCGGCGCCTCGAGCGGTTTGCCCCGCGAGCAGGAGCGCTTCTTCCGGATGGAAGCCGATCTCGATCCCACCCTGGGACGCGGCGCGAATACAGCGGAGGAAGAAGGCGACTCCACAGGCACACAGTGCAGTGGCCGGGATCATCATCTCCTCGCGGATCGTCAGTGTTGCTCCCACGGCGTCGAAGAGCTCAACGGCCTCATCGAGGGCATCCTCGGCGCCGTCGGGTGCGGACAGACACGTCATCGACTCCCCGATCGACACGGCCGTGTTCGGCATCGCGCGCACCACGGAGGTCCCCGACGGGAGGGCGGCGACGAGGTGGGCGATCTCCGCGCCCGACACCACCGAGACGACGCGGTGCCGCCGAGAGTCGATGTCAGGGGCGATCTCCTCCAGAAGGGCATCCAGCTGCTGAGGCTGAACAGCCAAGACGATGACGTCACACTCGGCGATCGCTGCGCGATTGTCGGCCCCGACGCGGAAGCCCTGCGCGGCGAAGGCTTCGAGCTTCTCGGGATGGCGCCGGGTGATATGGATCGAGGCCGACGAAGCCAGGCCGGCCCGCGCCCAACCCCAGGCGAGTGCCGTGCCGAGGTTGCCGCCGCCGAGCACGGCGATCCTCCGCTCTGTAGTCACCTCTTGATCCATCTAGTGCGCCTCGGCGGCCTCCCGCTCGGCCCTCACCTTTTTCGCGACGTCCGACGGGGCCGCTTCGTAGCCGGCCAGTTGACGGGTGTGATGGGCCCGACCCTGGGTGATGGAGCGTAGCGTCGCGGAGTACTTGTAGAGCTCCGACTCGGGGACCCGGGCCTTCACCGTCGTCCGGCCATTGGCCGGGTCCATGCCCTGGACCTTCCCACGACGAGAGGTCAGATCGCCCATGATGTCCCCGACGTACTCGTCCGGAGTCGTCACGGCGACGTCGACGACGGGCTCGAGCAGAATCGGCCTACACCTCTCGGCGACCTCTCGGAAGGCGATCGAGCCCGCGAGCTTGAAGGCGATGTCCGACGAGTCGACAGCGTGGAAGGAGCCGTCGTAGCACTCGGCCGCGAAGTCGACGAGCGGGAAGCCCGCAACGACCCCGCGCACGGAGGCTTCCTGAATCCCTTTGTCGACCGACGGGATGTACTTGGTCGGGATCACCCCGCCCTTGATCGAGTTCACGAACTCGTAGCCCGACCCCGAGGGGAGCGGCTTCATCCGAATCCAGCAGTCTCCGAACTGACCCCGTCCACCCGACTGCTTCTTGTGCCGCCCCTGGCCCTCGGCCGGCTTGGTGATCGTCTCTCGGTAGGCGATGCGCGGCTGTTCCGTCTCTACCTTCACCCCGTACTTCCGGGCCATCCGCTCGAACTGGACATCCAGGTGCAGCTCACCCACACCGCGGGCGATCGTCTGGTGTAGCTCGGGGTTGAACGCCGCGGAGAAGGTGGGATCCTCCTCGTGAAGCTTGGGCAGTACTTCCCCCAACTTGTCCTCGTCGTTTCGCGTCGCGCCCTTGATCGCGATGGCGATATCCGCGTTCGGGAAGTCGATCCGATCCAACGTGATCTTCTGGCCCTTCGCGCAGAGCGTGTCGTTCGTGTGGGTGTGCTTGAGCTTGGCGACCACACCGATGTCGCCGGCGTGGAGCGTCGGCACCTCGAACCGGTCTTTGCCCATCGGGATGCTGAGATGGTTCAGCTTCTCCGACTGCCCGTCGGAAGCATTGGAGATTTCGGCGCCGTTCGAGACCGAACCGGAGAAGATGCGGAAGTACGACAGCTCCCCGACGTGAGGTTCCGCGGCGGTCTTGAAGACGAGCGCTGCGAGCGGGCCGCTATCCTCGGCGACGTACTCGGTGCCGTCGACGACCTCGGGCTGTGCCTCGGAAGGGTTGGGGCAAAGCTCGACGATCTTCTTGAGAAGCGCCCGCATTCCGTACGTCTGAGGCGCCGATCCGCAGAAGACGGGGAAGACCTCGTTACGCCCCATCCCCAACGCCATCGCCTCGATCGCTTCCTCGCGAGAGATTTGACCGCCCTCGAGATAGGTCTCGAGCAGGTTCTCATCCGTCGTGGCGAGCGTCTCCTGAAGCTCGGTCTCCCATTGGGCTTCCTTGTCCTTCAAGTCGTCGGGGATGTCCGACTCGTCGTACTCGCCCGTCTGCGTCCCCGCCTTGTAGATGTGGGCCTTCTCGGAAAAGAGGTTGATGATGCCCTTGAAGTCGGAGCCCTCTCCGACTGGGATCTCGACCGGTAACGCACTCTCCGTGAGGCGGCTCTTGATCTGCTGGAAGACGCCGTCGAAGTCCGCGTGCTCCTTGTCCATCATCGAAACGAAAAAGATCCGGGGAATTCCCCGGGCCTCGCAGTACTCCCACACGCGCTCCGTTCCCACCTCGACCCCCGAGGTGGCGCTGACCACAATGATGGCCGCGTCCGCGACTCGGACGGCAGCGAGTGCGTCCCCGGTGAAGTCCAGATACCCCGGGGTGTCGAGCAGATTGATCTTCGTATCGAGGTGCTCCGCGTAGGCGGGCGTCAGCTGGATGGAGATCTCGTGAGCGTGCTCTTCCGGCGTATGCATCGTGAGCGCCGTGTTGTCGTCGACGTTGCCCAATCGCTTGGACGTGCCCGACACGAAGCACATGGAGTCGATCAGCGACGTCTTGCCCGCTCCACCGTGCCCCAGAACCGCCACATTGCGAATACGAGCCGTGGGGTACTCCTTCCCTGCCGCCATACGAGAGCCTCCGGGTAACGATGAATTGAGGCCCGCAGCCGACCCCGGATTCGGGTAGCTGCGGGCCCCTGTTCGGTCCCATGAAGCGGTTCCGCCTCACCTCAAGGGGACCCCGATTGTAGGCGGCCCCCGGAGCGCTTGCAAGCAAACACCGGGGCAGACCGTTACACCGTTATTGCACCCCTCGGATCACTTCGCACGGAAGGCGTTGCTGACCACATTCGCGTCGAACGTGCCGGTGTCGCCGGTCATCGCGAAGCGATACAGCGCGGCGGTGTAGATGCCATTCAGGGCCGATCCCATCAGGCCCAAGAAGATGTAGCCCACAATGCCGACGCCCACGACGCCGACGATGGCCACAGGCGCGACCATGCCGGCTACCCAGCCGATGGCGAACATCGAGGCCGTCCACCCGAGGTACAGGAAGAGCATCGCCCAGGTCAGGCCGGCGTTTCCGACGACGTTCTCACCCCAGGTGCGCTTGAAGATCATCGCGCTCTCTTTGATGGCGTCGATCGGACCGATGTCCTTCGTCACGAGGACCGGAACCGTGAGGTACGTCGTCAACGTCCACGCCATCCCGGCGATGGCGGACGCGATCTTTGCGAAGATGCCGCCTCGCTCGGAGATCATCCGGAGAATCATGCCGACCGTGGCCGCGATCACGGCGTAGCCGATGATCGAACCCATACGCTTGGATGCGATCGCCAGGCCATCACTCACCGTCGGGTCGCCGCCGTCGAGGCGGATCAACGCCGCGCCCACGAGGGCGGCGTTGAAGAAGAACATCACCGTGTACATGACGACGTAGAAGCCGAACATCACCGCCATGGCTCCGTAGCTCGCCGCCCCACTCTCGTCGAAGACTTCCCACGCGCCGGACATGACGAGTGGGGTCACGAAGCTGGCCACGACCAGCATACTCGCGATGCCCGACATGAGCGGGAACACGAGGAGCTCTTTGTCGAGCTTGAGCACGTTCATGCTGGCCTTCATCAGGGCCAGACTGTTGCCGACGCTGTTCGCCATCGATCCCTCCAGGGCTGGATCTCGGCGTGGCCGTGCCGCGATACGGCCGGCTCACGCCGTCACACGACTTCTACGAGCAAAGGTGCGCGTTCCTTCTGGGCACCGAAAGCTTATCGTGCGCTCGTCATCTCTCCGACGAGGTGTCCTGCACCGTAGATGACCGACAAAACCTCGAGGAGACCCCGCACGTCGACGCCGATCGCTCGGGCCGCCCCCCCGGGGAACACGTAGTCACCAGAGAGACTTGCCCGGTTCCGGTCGAAGACGACGCCGATGAGCTCCAACTCGGCGTCGAGGATCGGCGACCCAGAACTTCCAGCGAGGACGTCGGTATCGACGACCACGTTGAGGGGCGTCGCGAGGTCGAGCGAACCCCGAGCCTCGATCCATCGCCCGGGAAGCGCCCACTCGGTTCGGCCGAAGTAGGCGTAGTGACGGTCGTACAGACCGAAGAGCGTCGTGAACGCGGGAGCGGTCGCCTCGACATCATCCAGCCCTCGAATCCGACCATCGGACACCCTGAGGGTGCCATCCGCGTCCGGCGCCACGTCCCGACCCCGGAGCGCGAATCGCGCGCGGGCTACGACCGTGGAGAGCTCGCTCTCCCGCTCCAAGAGGGGAGTCGCCGCTCGCAGGAAGGCGACGTACGTGGGGATGTACCCGCGGACGAAGGCGATGCCGGGGTCGGCGATCGTCAGGTGCTCGATACTCGCGAGTGCCGAACTCGCACGGGCCATCAACGAGCTGCGAACCACCATCCCCGCCCTCGCCTCGATCGTCTCCCCACGGAGGATCCCGGTGACGAGACGAGAGTCGGGGCCGTATAGGCGAGCGAACGCGCGGATTCGTTCCGCGACAAAGGCACTGTCCAAGGCGGGCGACTGGTCCTGGACTTCTTCGATCTGCTGCGTCAGCTCCGCAACGACCTCAGCCCCAGCGCCGCTCTGTCTCGCGTTCAGGAGTTGGAAGCCGTAGAGAGATCGCCGCAGCGTGGCGGAGGAGAGCTCGTCATCGGTGAGCCCCAGAAACGCCTCGAGGCCGGGAGCGAGATCGACCTTCTCGACCTGCAACTGTCCGAGCTCCTCGAGCCGTCCACCGAACTCCTGCTCCCGCTCCGGGTCCAGCGCGATCCACTCTGCGAGTGCTCGGTCCGCATCCGCCCGGCGCGCGATGACGTCCGTCTCGCGTAGGCCGTGTAGCTGGCCTCGGACGGTCGCGAGGGCATTTGCCAAGGACGCCCGAGCGGCGTGATCCCGCGGCGCCCCGGCCCCGGACTCGGCCTCGACGAGGGCACCGAGGACACGCCAGCGGGCTTCGACGAGACGGAGCGTCGCGGGCTCCGTGACGTCTCTCCGGAACGCCAACTCGGCCGCCGACTGGTGTCGCGAACTCGCGGCGGGTGACCCGACGACAAACACTGCGTCGCCCTCTTCGACCCGATCGTCGGTGACCGGGAACCACACGTCGGTAACCACCGGCACATCGTTCTCGTAGACGCGGATGAGCGCCGCGTCGAGGGTGTAGCGCGGATAGGCGAAGCCGTCCGCGTCCCCACCGAATCGGGCGACGGCGAGTTCGGGGACGAAGGCGAGTCGAACGTCGTCGAAGCGACGGTATACGAAGGCCGCGACCCGCGCGCCCCCATACCGTGGGATGATCTCGACGTGCTCGGTGGGGCCTACCTCCTCCACGATCTCAGCACGGAGTCGCTCCAACTGGCTCGGATCCCAAGGACCGTCGAGCCGAGCCGTCACGTCGATGACGTCGATGAGCTGATCCGCATAAAGACCGGGTAAGCCACGCTCAGCGGCGAGCGTCGATGCCGCGAAGCCGTCCTCGAAGATCGACTCACCCGGTCGATCGACCGCGCTCAAGTACGGGCGCACGCAGTGGTGGTTCGTCAGGACTAAACCCTGCGGAGAGACGATCCCCGCAGAGCACCCAGGGAGACGCAGCGCCCCGCGTCGGGCGGTCTCCAGCCAATCCCCGTCGATCTCCACGTCGTACGCTCGCGACGCGTAGGCGCCGAAGCGGTCCTGCAACCGCCACATCCGACCACCGTCGAAGCGATCGGAGCGGATCGAGTCGACGAGATATGTGGCCCACGGCTTCGCCGGGGCCGCCGAGTCCTCGACGGCCACGAGTGTCGTGTCTTCGATCGCGGGGTGTTCCGACGCGACGACGGCCGTGTCAGCCATCGAGGAGACGGAGGGGCCGGTGAACGGCGGTGGGCCGGGAAGTTCAGCGGGAGCGGACGCACCACCGCACCCAGTGAGCACCAGCATGAGCGTGAGGAGGGGGCGCCGATGGGCGTACATCGAAGCTGTCACGAGGTTGAACCGTCAGTTGGTCCGGTGCTTCTTCGACACTTCATCGAGGAGCTTCAGTTCCTCCTCGGTCAGGGAATCCATCCCCTCGGCCGAGATCTTGTCGAGCACGGCGTCGACGCGGTCGTAGAGCTTCGCCTCGTCGCGCGCGGGCCGACGGGGCCTACGCGGACTCCGCTCCTCACCCTCGGCTTCGTCGCCCGGGACAATCGCGAGGCGCCGCTTCTTCGCAGACTTCTTGAAGCCTTCGAGGGGCGCGCTCGAACGCCAGTCGGCTTTGAGGTAGATCCAAGCCGCGATCAGGCCACCCAAGTGCGCGAAGTGCGCGACCCCACCCGCGCCGCCCTGAGCACTTCCCTGCGCGCCTAGCAGCGCCAGCACACCCAGGAAGGCCACCAGGTACTTCGCCAAGACAGGGAAGATCCCGAAGACGTAGATCGGTGCGTTCGGCCAGTTCATCGCGAAGGCGAGCAGAACGCCGTACACGGCCGCCGACGCCCCGATGATCGAGGACGGCATGAAGACGACAGAGAGCGCCACACCGCCGAGTCCGCAGATCACGTAGAACTTCAAGAACTCCCGCTCGCCCCAACGGGACTCGATCGGAGGCCCGAAGAAGAAGAGGAAGAGCATGTTCCCGACGAGGTGCATCAGGTCGCCGTGCAGGAACATGTACGTGAGGACGCCCCAGGGGCGGAAGACGATCCGCTGAGGCTGGAACGCGAACCAGTCGTACCAGAAGTTCGGCGGTAGAACGAGCTGGAAGCCGAAGACGACGACGTTCGCGATGAGCAACCGCTTGACCATCGGCGTCGGCTTGAGGCCGATGCCGAACGAGTTGAAGCCTTGGCTGCCCTGGTAACTCATCTGCTCTTCGCCGTGGGAAGTCGTACGAGGCGGAGTGGGTTGAACCCCTCCCCCCGAAGGCGGGTTCCTGAGGCCACCGCCTCCACTCCCCTCACCCTACGTAGTAGAAGCATGGGGTGTGCCACGGGCGGACGCGAGCCGCGCGATACGATCACAGAGTGCAGGGAAGGAGATCCCGGCGGCGGACGCCGCCTTGGGAACGAGGCTATTGGCCGTCATCCCGGGCAGCGCGTTGGCCTCCAGGCACCAGATCGACCCGTCCTCGTCCACGATGAAGTCGATCCGGGAGACGTCACGGAGACGCAACGCCGCGTGCACCCGGCGTGCCAGCTCTCGGAGTTCATCGGATAGGGTCTCGGGGATGTCGGCCGGAAAGATCTCCTGGGCCATCCCCGGCTGATACTTGCTCTCGTAGTCGAAGAACTCGCCGTGGGGGATCACCTCTCCGACCGGGAAGGTCTCGTCACCCACGATAGCCACGGTAAACTCTCGACCGGGGTGATAGCGCTCGAAGAGGACGATGTCGTCCCACGACGCGCTCTCCGCGATGACGGCCCCGAGTTCTTCACGGTCGTGTGCGAGGGCGAGTCGGAGAGACGAGCCCCCGGCAGCCGCCTTCACGATCACGGGGAGCCCCAGTTGGTCGACGACCTCCTCCACGTCCTGAGGGCCGACGAGCCAATCCGGAGTGCCGACTCCGGCGTCTCGGAGCAGTCGCTTCGTAACCTCCTTGTCCATCGCCAGGCCACAGCCGAGTGCGGAGCTGCCTGTATACGCGACCCCCGTCATGTCGAGCAGGGCCTGAAGCGTCCCGTCCTCGCCGGCTCCCCCGTGAAGCGCCAAGAAAAAGACGTCGACGTCTGCCGTCTCCGCGGGCCGCGAGAGCAGGCTCGCCTCCTCGGCGCGCAGCGCGGGCAGTGTGTCGGAGGCCGGAGGGGTCTCGGAGACCCCTCCACGACGCAGCGCCCGCTCCTCCGCCGAAGAAAGCACACCCCGAGTGGTGTCGATCGTGACGACCTCGTGACCGGCCTCCCGGAGGGCAGCCGCGACTTCGACTCCGGAAGCCAACGAGACGTCCCGTTCGTCGGACGTACCACCCATCAGGACGCCGATTCTCACTGAGCGAGTGCCTTCACCACGTCGTAGCGGGTGATGATCCCGACCAGCTCGCCCTCTCGGCGCACCAGGCACGCGGCATTGTCTCCGGCCAACAGAGGTCGAATTCGTGCCGAATCGAGCGCGCCGTCGAGAACCGGAAAAGGCGCGCCCATCACACTCTCAGTAGGGCGATCGAGGATCTCGGGATCCTCGATGATCTTCACCATGAGCTTCGACTCGGTGAGTGACCCGATGCACTCACCGTCGCGAAGCACCGGGAGTTGACCGATGTCGTGCGCCGTGATGGCCGAGAGGGCGATCCGGATCGGCGTCGTCGGCTCGACGGACACGATGCCGTCGACGCGACTCTCTTTGGCGGACACGACATCGAGGACCGACTGCTTCTTCGGCCGCTGCAAGAAGCCGTTCTCGCGCATCCAGTCGTCGTCGTACGCCTTACTCAGATAGCGCTCGCCCCAATCACAGATCAGGGTCACGACGAAAGCGTCGGGGTCTTCGATCTCGCGCGCCACGTCGACGGCGGCTTGAACGAGCATGCCGGCGGAGCCGCCCGCAAAGAGCCCTTCCTCACGCGAGACTCGTCGGGCCATTCGGAAGGCAGGGCCATCGGACATCGAGCGATACTCGTCGACGACGTCGAGGTCGAGCGTGCCCGGAATCTTGTCGTTCCCGATGCCCTCCACCTTGTACGGCTGCCCCTCGATGCCCTCACCCGTGTTGAAGAAGGGAGCGACCATCGATCCCTCCGGGTCGACACCGATGATGCGGACGTTCGGGTTCTGCTCCTTCAGGTAGCGACCCACACCGGTGATCGTGCCTCCCGTTCCCGCGGACGCGATGAAGTGCGTCACCCGGCCCCCGCTCTGCTCCCAGATCTCGGGTCCGGTGCTCGCGTAGTGGGCGTCCGGATTCGCCTGGTTGTAGAACTGGTTGGCGAGCACGGCCCCCGGCGTCTCTTTTGTGATCGTCCGGGCCTTTTGCAGATAGTGATCCGGGTGGTCCGGCGGGACCGCCGTCGGCGTGATCACCACCTCCGCACCAAACGCGCGCAGGAGCTTGACCTTCTCGCTGCTCATCTTGTCCGGCATCGTGCAGATGCAGGCGTAGCCCTTGAGCGATGCAGCCATCGCCAGTGCGAGCCCGGTGTTTCCGCCCGTGGCTTCCACCACGGTGCCACCGGGCTTGAGCGACCCATCGGCCTCGGCGGCCTCGATCATGGCGAGCCCGATCCGGTCTTTGACCGAACCCCCGGGCCCCATGAACTCGCACTTCGCATACAGAGGCGTAACCGACCCGTCATGGACGCGATGCATCCGCACCAACGGCGTCCATCCGATCAGGTCGAGAACGGAGTCGTACGGCTGGGGGTGACGAGTCATGGGCCTTCGCTCGAGGGGAGCCCCAGCGAATCGGGGCGAGGGCGTTTCGAGAATCGGACGGGCACTTCCGTCCATACCGCAATGCGCGTGCCGTCATCGGTCCTGGCCGGGGAGAAGCGCAGGGAACGAGCACCCTCCGTGGCCGCGGAGTCGAACGCGGCGTGGCCCGAGGAGGTCATCACCTCGATGCTGTCCACGCCACCCGTGTCGCCGACGAGGACCCGCAGCACCGTTTCTCCTTCGACGTCGTCGTCCCACAGCTCGATCGGATATCGGATGGGCACATCCCCGAGCGGGCGTGGATCTTCTGACGGTGTAGGAGGGCCGCACGCCGCGAACGCGCCGACGCTAAGGATGCACGCGACGTATCGATTCATTCTGCACGCTCCCGCGTTCCACTGCCGAGTTCGTAGAGGATCTGAAGCGCCTCACGAGGGCTCAGTTCGTCCGGATCGATCGCACGCAGTCGGGCCACCATCGGATGCTCCACGGAAAAGATCGATAGTTGGTCGGGAGGCGCTTCGCTGCGGGGGCGGTGGGCTCCATGCCGACCCAACCCTTCGCCACCCCCGGTATGGGTGCCCTCGAGCTCGGCCAACAGCTCCCGGGCGCGAAGAACGATACCATCCGGGAGGCCGGCAAGCCGAGCGACCTGGATCCCGTACGACCGATCCGCGCCGCCGTCGACCAGCCGCCGGAGGAAGACGATCTCGTCGCCGACCTCACGGACGCTGACGTTCATGTTCTTCACGCCGGCCAGGAGGTCCCCCAACTGGGTCAGCTCGTGATAGTGGGTCGCGAAGACCGTCTTCGCACCGATGTGCTCGTGGATATGCTCGGTCACGGCCCAGGCGATCGACACCCCGTCGTAGGTCGAAGTGCCCCGGCCGATTTCATCGAGGAGCACCAGCGATCGATCGGTGGCGCCGTGCACGATGGCCGCGGTCTCGCTCATCTCGACCATGAAGGTCGACTGACCGCGGGCCAGATTGTCGGACGCGCCGACCCGTGTGAAGATCCGATCGGCAACCGGGAGTCGGGCCTGATCGGCCGGTACGAACGACCCCATCTGAGCCATGAGTTGGATCAACCCGATCTGACGGAGGACCGTGCTCTTCCCCGCCATGTTGGGGCCCGTGAGGATGACGATTCGACCGTCGTCATCGAGGACGAGATCGTTCGGGATGAAGTCCTCTTTCGCCATCATCGTCTCGACCACCGGATGTCGGCCTGCACGGATGTCCAGGTCGAAGCCGGTGTGGACCTCGGGCCGCACGTACCCCTCGTGGATCGCGACGTGGGCCAGAGCGGCGAGCACATCGATCGTCGCCACCCTGTGTCCCGTGTCCTGCAGGCGCGGCACCGCCTCGGCGATGCGTGCTCGCAGCTCGGTGAAGAGCGTCGTCTCGAGCTGAGTGATCCGGTCTTCCGCGCCGAAGACCTTCTCTTCCCACTCCTTGAGCTCGGGCGTGAAGTAGCGCTCACCGTTGGTGAGCGTCTGCTTGCGTACGTAGCTCTCGGGGACCTTGTCGAGGTTGGCCTTCGTCACCTCGAGGTAGTACCCGAAGACCTTGTTGAATCCGACCTTGAGGGAACCGATCCCGGTCGCCTCTCGCTCGCGCACCTGAAGCCCTGCGATGAAGTCCCGGGCGCCATCGCGGATCCCTCGGAGCTCATCGAGCTCTTCGGACCACCCGGAGCGAATCACCCCACCGTCGTGCAGGCCAATGGGCGGCTCCTCGGCCAGAGCTTGGCCGAGGAGGTCGTGTAGGTCCTCCATCAGATCGAAGCCGTCGACCAGTTCTGTGAGCATCTCACTACCGACCCCGTCGACGGCCGATACGACGGCCGGCAGCGCGTCGAGGGAGCGCCGTAGGCCCGCCAGGTCGCGGGGGCCCACCCTCATCGTCCCGAGTTTGCCGGCCAGTCGCTCGAGGTCCGCCACGCTCCGGAGTGCGTCGCGAAGACCCTCGCGGACCGACCCATCCGTGGCGAATTCAGTGACGGAGTCCTGACGCGTCCAGATCCCTCCTGGCTCGACCAGTGGCTCGAGCAGCCAGCGTCGAAGGAGTCGGGCTCCCATCGCCGTGACACTCCGATCCAGCACGTCGAGTACGGTTCCGCCTTCCTCCCCGGCACGCAGTGGCTCGATCAGCTCGAGGTTCCGACGCGTCATCTCGTCGAGCAACATGACTCGGCCGGGGCGTCGAAGCTGGATCGGCTTCAGGTGGGTGACGCCAGCCGGGCGGATTTCACCGAGGTAGTGCACCAGGGCCCCCGCCGCTCGGGCGAGGAGGCCGTCGGAGCTTTGGATCCCGAAGCCGTCGAGCGAGCGGACGGAGTACACGTCGCACAGCTCACGGCGAGCGACGTCTTCCTCGAAGATCCAATCGTCCCTCACCGTGGTCAGGATCCCCGGGGGTATCGCGAAGGCGACGGCCGGGTCGTCGGCCACACTTCGGGGGAGGAGGATCTCCGAGGGCTGAAGCCTGCCCAGCTCGGCCCGCAGTTCTCCGTCGGGCACCGCGCATGCTTCCAGCTGGCCTGTCGAGACATCGAGCGAGGCCAACCCGTGGGCGGAGCCGTCCGCAACCACAGTCACGAGGAAGTTGTTCTTCCGCTCCGAGAGCAACGCGTCGGCCAGCACGGTGCCTGGAGTGACGGTCTCCGTCACCTCTCGCTTCACAATGCCCTTGGCCTGAGCCGGGTCCTCGACCTGGTCGCAGATGGCCACGCGGCGGCCGAGACGGACGAGCCGGGCCAGGTAGTCGTCCAGTGCCTTCGCCGGCACCCCGGCGAGCGGCACCTTGGCGGCGGCCCCGTTGTTCCGAGCCGTGAGGGTCAGGCCGAGCAGCTCCGCCCCTTCTTCTGCGTCTCCGTGGAAGAGCTCGTAGAAGTCCCCGACCCGAAAGAAGAGGAGAGCGTCCCGGTGGCGAGATTTCGCTTCTCGCCATTGCTGCATGAGGGGGGTGTCGGACGAAGCCATCCGTAAACGTGGATTCGGCCCAGGCCGGACTCAAGGTCGTGGGCAACAATCGCGCGTCACGCGCGTACAAACCCGCGGTTCAGACTCCATACCCCGACGAACGGAACCATGATGCGAACGCTCCGATTTCTCGGCATCGCCGCGGCCGTAGCGGCCCTCTCGACTCCCGTGCACATCGAGGCACAGGAGGCCGACCCCGCCGACGTCTCCTCGATCGGCGCGCTCATCACGGCGGTGTACGACGTGATCTCCGGAGACGCCGGGGAACCGCGCGATTGGGACCGGTGGCGCACACTCTTCGCACCCGGCGCGACGTTGAGCCCGACGGGTCCCGGACCCGACAACTCGTGGCAGCGCGCCATCTTCACGTCCGAAGAGTACGTCGAGCGCGCGGGGCCGGCGCTGATGCAGGGCTTCGTCGAGGCCGAGATCGGTCGCAAAGTCGAACGCTTCGGGAACATCGCGCACGCATTCAGCGCCTACGAGTCCTTCCGCAGTCGCGCGGACACGGAACCGTTCGATCGCGGGATCAACTCCTTCCAACTGCTCTTCGACGGCGATCGCTGGTGGGTCGTCTCCATCTTTTGGCAGGCCGAGAGCGCGGACTATCCGATCCCGGCGGAGTACATCGGCGAACTCGAGGAGCGAGGCGAGAGCTAGCCCCGTACCTCCGCCCTCGCCTCGGCTCTCCGGCGAGCCCAGCGCAGCACGAGCATGGCGTCGATGGCGCCGCACGCCGCCATGAAGTTGAAAAGGACGTCGACCCAGTCGAAGTGCCGGAAGGGCAGGAAGATCTGGACGACTTCGTCGATCACTCCGATCAGCGTGGCCAGCACCGCCGCGGTGAGCGCAGGGACCGGGACGCGGCGGCCTGCCCTCTTGCTCTCGTGGAGCGACTCGTAGAGCAGGACCCCGATCACTCCGTACTCGATGAGGTGGCTCCGCTCAGGGATCGCCAGGCGGAGGAACACCATCAGGTAGATCACGAAGATTCCCAGGGCGACGCCCACCTCGAAGCCGCGCGGACGAACCTTCCAACCCTCCGTGAGCACGACCACTCCGGACAGCACCATCGCGGTGAGGAACAGCACGGTCACGACGCCCGCGTGGTACAAGACGTCCGAGAACATCGAGGCGGTGTAGAGCGTCGAGTAGACGCCCCCTACCGCGAGGGCGGTACAGAGCCATAGGAGACGCTCTCGCGTCATCCGCGAAGGTTCTGACATCAGCCGATCAGTCGCGGATGAGCTCCTCGGCCCGGTCGTCCCGCACCAAGGCAGCGCTGATCCCCCGCTCCGTCAGCTCCTCCAACAGTTCGACGGCGTCGGCCCTCTCCGCGAAGCGGCCCACCCGGACGTGGGTGAAGAGGCTACCCTCGACGCGAACGACGCGTACCTCCACACCAGCGGCGCTCACTTCTTCGAACAGTGCGAGGGCTCGCTCTTCTTCACCGAAGGCGCCCAGCTGCACGTAGTAGTTCATGACCGCC
>JBCCEZ010000063.1:0-25839 GCA_039030015.1 Gemmatimonadota bacterium
CTGCACCTGAAGGGCGAAGAGGCTCAACGAACGATCCGGCGCGTCCTCGCCTACCACCACTTCGCGGGAGCCTCGGAACAGCGGGTCTTCAAGGCTACCCGACTGATTCAGGAGGCGGGCTCACCGCAGGACTTAGCCCGAATCGTCGTGCGAGACGGAAAACGACTGGGGGATCTGCGCCGAACCGGTGGCATCGCGCTCGAAATTGCGGTGAACGAGGCGAACGAGCAGCACCTCCTCGAGCTGGAACTCGCCGAATTGGAGGCCCATTGGCGTCGTGAAGAGGAGCTGGCATCGATCATCGACGGCGAGCTGACACCCCTTCCCGTCCTCGAGCAAATGCGACGCCGCGTGACCGGCTCGAATAGCTGAGCGAGACCGACGCGACGCCTGCAGTCTCGGCTAGTAGTCGACAGGCCTGAGGTAGAATTCTCCGATCGCGCTCGAGGAGAGCACCGCGACCGTCGGGAGCTCGCGCTTCCAATGGGTCGACGAGAGTCGGCGATGCACCGTGTGTACGGAGTCGGCGTCGAAGCCAGCGTCGACGAGGTCCTCCGCGGTGTAGCCCCGGACGAGTCCGTGCAGGATCGGGTCCGCCGCGTGGTACGAGACACCGAGTTCGTCCTCGTCGTTCACTCCGCGGACGAGGTCGGCGGTCGCCGGCTTCTCGATGATGGGTGTGGGGACACCGAGGTGTCGCGCCAGGGCCCAGACCTGAGTCTTGAAGAGGTCCCCGATCGGATTGATCGGCGGTGAGTCGTCGGCGTGCCACGTGAAGTACCCGAGGAGCCGTTCACTCTTGTTGCCCGTCCCGAGCGGCAGCGCTCCGAGTCGAGCCGATTGGTCGAAGAGGATCACCGCGCGCAGCCGCGCCATGAGGTTCCCCTTCCGGAGTGGGGACAGCTCGGGCTCGAACTCCTTCACGTACGCGTCGATCGGGGCCGTGATGTCGATCGTGCGTTCGTGCGCCCCTGTCGCCTCGAGGGCCAGACCTCCGTGCTCGAGGCTCTCCGGCGACGACGTGTGGTAGGGGAGCCGGAAACCGTAGACGTTCTCAGGACCGAGCGCCTTGCAGGCGAGGAAGAGCGACACGGCCGAGTCTACTCCGCCCGACACTCCGATCACGACACGCTCGAAGCCGCGTCGACGTTGGATCTCATCGCGAATGAACTCGACGAGAGATCGCTCGACGAGCTCCAGGTCGAGGTCCATCTCAAGTCCCAGCTTCGGCGGGAGTGCGTCGCTCGTGGTTGCGCGGCCTCCGAAGTCGGCCGCAACGCCTTCGGAGGGCGCGCTCACGTCGGCCGATTCGGCATCGTCGGATGCTTCGCGGTCGTGTAGGGCCGCCTGAAGGGACCGCTGTAGATGCGGCAGCGCCTGTTCGAGGTCGGAGAGGAGTGGCGCAGCGGCCCGAGCCCGACCCAACGCGCCGGGCGCCAGCGACACCACGGTCGTCGCTTCCTCGAACAGCGGGCCCCGACCCACGACTTCGCCGTCTGGACCCGCCACGAGCGAGCCCCCCGGGAAGAGCTTTCCACCTTCGGACCCGACGAGCTGCGCGATCGCGACGAAGACTCCGTGTTCGGCCGCCGCCCCGGGTCCGAGCCGTTCCCAACGCTCCACGTTCCCCGGAACACCTCCAGAGGAGACCGTGAAGTCGCGGGCGGGCGACGCGCTCGGGATCAGCACCAGGTCCGCCCCATCGAGCGCCAAGACCGTTGCCGACATCGAATGCCACGCGTCCTCACAGATCAGGATGCCGAAGCGGCCGAAGCGGGTCTCGAACGCCCTGACCTCGCTCCCCGGCTCGACGAATCGGGCCTCGTCGAACACTCCGTACGTCGGCAAAAAGAGCTTCCGATGCACGTGGCGGACCTGCCATGTCCTTCCATCGGGCTCCAGGTAGGCTGCGCTGTTGTACAGGCGATGGCGGTGCCGTTCGTAGAAGCCGACCACGACGTCCGGGCTACCCGCTTCGGGTGCCCCCAACCCCGCGACCAAATCCGCGACAGTCCGTGCCCCCTCGGCCACGCCGCCCTCAACGAAGTACCCGGTGGTGCTCGCCTCCGGGAAGAGGATGACGTCTGCCTGGTCACCGCTCTCCGCCACCAAACGCCGGATGGCGTCGAGGTTCTCCTCGACGTCTCCCTTCCGGGGCTTGAACTGGATCAGAGCGAGCCGCAGAGGGGGCAGCATCCCCGGGTCGGACATCGTGTGTAATCCTCGATCGAGTCTGGCGGATAGGAGACGGGCTTTCGCTTTCAGGCGTCCTGGTGAAAAGATAGTGAGAACGCTCGCGATGTACGGAACGTCGCCGTCTTCGACGGGGTTGTACCGGAACCACGACTATCGACCCGGATTGGGCTGAGATGACGAAGATGAGACTGCTCGCGGTGGCATTGGTGGCCCTCGGCGGGTCGGCGACCCAGCTGGAGGCCCAGACCGGGAATCGGTTCGGGACACCCACGGCGGAACGGCCTCCGGAAGTCGATGTGTTGGCGGAGGCGGTAGAGGCCATCTCGAGCATGCATATGGACGCCTTCAGCGACTCCACGCTGTGGGAGGCGGCCATCGACGGTCTCATCGACGCGCTCGACGACCCGTACGCCGAGCTCTTCACGAGGCAGGAGCGTGAGGTCTGGGAGGAGGACACGACGGGGAATTACTCCGGCATCGGTCTCCAAATCACCCTTCTCAACGAGGAGATCACGGTCACGGCCGTCTTCCGGGGCTTCCCGGCCGACGAGCACGGAGTCGCCGTCGGCGATGTGATCGTCGGGGTCGACGAGTACGACACCACGGAGTGGGGCACGGACATGGCCGCCGACTCGATCCGCGGGCCGGTCGGCACGGACGTCAACGTCCGCTTCAAGCGCGAGGGCTACGACGCGCCTCTTCCCTTCACGATCACCCGCGAGGACGTGCACGTCCCTGCCGTCACGTGGGGGGTACTCGATTCCGATATCGGCTACGTGATCATGGACCGTGTCGCCCGAGGGGCTGCGCGTGAGATGAACGAGGCGCTCGCGGAACTCGTCGACAAGCGTGGCCTCATCATCGACCTGCGGCGGAATCCGGGCGGCTTCCTGGACGAGTCGCTGATGCTCGCGGACCTCTTCCTGCAGCCGGGCTCGACGCTCGCCAGCACGGTCCAGCGCGTCCCCGGCCGTAGCAGCGAGGCGCCCGAGACGGACTCGTACGGCGACCGTTGGCCGCAGTTGGTCCCGGACCTGCCGCTCGTGATCCTCGTGGACGAGTTCACGGCTTCCGGGGCGGAAATTCTCGCGGGAGCCCTGCAGGACTACGACCGCGCGACCGTCCTCGGAACGCGCACCTTCGGCAAGGGCGTCGTCCAGACCGTGATGGATCTACCGTACGGCCGCCAGCTCCGATTCACGACAGGCTCCTGGCTGACCCCCCTGGGCCGCTCGTTGCAGCGGGACCGGGATCGCCAGGGTCGTCCGCTCGATGAGGATCTCGCGACCCTGCCGCGCATCGAGACCCAGCAGGGCCGGTCGCTGATCAATGGTGGCGGCGTATTCCCGGACCTCGCGGTCCAGGACGACACGCTCACGACGGTCGAGCAGAACTTCATCAGGACCTCGAACGAGGCGCAGTTCCCGCTCGGCCTCCGCATCACGGAGTTCGGCTTCAGCACCGCCGCAGCGCGGAGAGCGGCGGGCGAGCGTCCCGACGTGCGTCAGGACGAGTTCGAGGGCTTCCTGGAGTCCTTGGTCGCCGAGGGCCTGGATGCGACGCTCCTCGAGCCGGACGAGGTGCGGTCGTACCTCTACTGGCGGACGCGGATGGCGACGGCTCAGCGTGCCGACGATATCGCCGCGGAGGCGGAGTTCAGGACTCAGCGTGACCCGGTCCTCACCGAGGCGATCCGGCTGATCCTCGAGTCGGGGTCCCAGGATGCGATCTTCCGCGCCGTGGACGCGACCGAGGGCGCTCTGCAGGGACCGACAACCAAGTAGTCATGGGTCACGGCTCCGACCTCGGGTCGGGCCGTTGGCAGCTACGCCCTCGGGTGGTATGTCCGGTGGAGCGAACGCAACGCTCGGCGGTCCAGGTGCGTGTAGATCTGGGTGGTCGAGATGTCCGCGTGTCCCAGTAGCTCCTGAACCGCGGCCAAGTCGGCCCCTCCCTCGACCAAGTGGGTGGCGAACGAGTGTCGCAGGGTGTGCGGGGACACCTTCTGTGTGATCCCTGCCCTTCGGGCGGAGTTGCGCACCAAGGCCCAAATCGACTCTCTGCGGATCGGACGGCCCCGCGCGTTCAAGAAGACGACTCCGTTCCCTTCGCCTCGATCGAGGGATGGACGCACGTCGCGGACGTAGCGGGAGAGAGCCCGAAGCGCGGGCCCTCCGATCGGGACGAAGCGCTCCTTCGATCCCTTTCCGAACACCGTCGCAAAGCCCTCGTCGAGGTCGACGGAGGTCAGACGTAGGTCGACCAGCTCCGACACCCGAACCCCCGTGGCGTAGAGGAACTCGAGCGCGGCGCGATCTCTCCAGTACAGTGGCTTGTTCGGGTCCGGCGCCTCGAGGAGCCTCTCGACGTCCACCAAATCCAGGACCTCGGGGAGTGTGCGCGTGGTCCGGGGTGACTCCAAGCGGTCCGAAGGGTCGTGATCGAGGAAGCCGTCTGCGACGAGGAATGCGAAGTAGGTGCGCACGGCGGACTGCGCTCGCCGAATCGACGTCGCGGCCAGCCCGCCGTCCTTCAGGGTGAACACCCAACTCCGGAGGACTTTGATGTCCACCCTCGAGGGGTCGTCCACCCCCGCCTCTACCATGTGAGTCGCCCATCGCCGGAGGTCGCCCATGTACGCCTGAACGGTCCGCTCCGAGAGGCCACGCTCGAAGGTCAGGTAGTCCCGGAACGGCTCCAGACGGAAGCGAGCGGGGAGATCCGTCATGACTCGCCCCGGTGCGCGACACGCCGCGTCTTCAGCCACCACCCTCCCACGAACAGCGCAGCGATGGCGGCGACGATGCCCAACGTCGTGCCGATCGATCCCAGTCTCGCCTCCAGGAGTTCGAGGTTTCGTCCGGCGGCGACCCCCAACATGACCAGTCCGCCGTACCAGATCGCCGATGCCGCAGCAAGCGGGACCGCGAGCCGCCTCACCGACTGGTTCGTCGCACCGGCAAAGACGGGAACCACGGCCCGGAACCCGGGGAGAAAGCGCGAGACGAAGATCGCGCCGAGTCCCCAGCGATCGTAGAAGCGGGCCAGGCGTTCCATCTGGTGGGGTTTGACGAGGTATCGTCCCCACCCCCGAGCAAAGAACGACGGCCCGTGTCTGCGGCTCAACTGCACGACCCAGAGGGCGCTCACGACGTTGGCCAGCCAGGTGCCCAACGCCACCCAGCGTGCCTGGAGGCCGCCCGCCCCGGCCAGGAATCCACCGAGCGCCACGAAGGTGTCCGCAGGGACCGCCGGCACGATATTCTCGACCGCCGCACCCACGGATAGCCCGACATAGACCCACGAGTCAGGGAAGCGATTCAACCACGCGACGAAGTCAGCCACGCTCTGTGGTAAAGCCGGGTCAGCCCGTGCGTTCCACCAAGGCGACCGCATGCACGGCGATCCCCTCGCCCGCGCCGATCCACCCCATCCGCTCGTTCGTCTTCCCTTTGACCGACACGTCGGCTGGACTCACCCCGAGGGCGCCAGCCAAACGATCGCGCATCGCGTCGCTCCACGGGCCAATCTTCGGGCGCTCACAGACGACGGTGGCGTCGACGTTCACCGCCCGCCACCCGAGGTCGGCCACGATGTGGGCCGCGCGAGCCAGGAGGTCGATCGAGTCGGCGCCCTCCCATTCGTCACGATCCGGTGGGAAGTGCTTCCCGATATCCCCGGCGCCCACCGCGCCCAACAAGGCGTCTGTGATGGCGTGGGCGAGGGCATCTCCGTCCGAGTGCCCGGTGAGACCCGCGTGGTCGGGGATGTGTACGCCGCCCAGGATGAGAGGTCGGTCTTCTGCGAAGCGATGTGAGTCGTACCCGCTGCCGACCCGGATCACGATCGTGTCAGCCCTCGTTCCAGGCGCGCACGGCGAGGCATGCGTTGTGTCCACCGAAGCCGAACGAGTTCGAGAGAGCCAAGTCGACCGGTCGCTCGATGACGCCGCCATGCGCGTACTCGAGATCACACTCCGGATCGGGCGTGCTGAAGTTGATCGTCGGCGGGATCTGCCCGGTACGACACACCTGGAGCGAGATGATGGCCTCGAGAGCGCCGGCAGCGCCCAGAAGGTGGCCCGTCATCGACTTCGTGGAACCGACGACCATCTCGTATGCGTGGTCACCCAGGACCGCTTTGATGGCGTCCGTCTCGATGGCGTCCGCCATTGTCGACGTGCCGTGAGCGTTCACGTAGGCCACGTCCTCCGCCGAAGCACCCGCGTACTTCATCGCCATGCGCATGGCGGCTTGGGCCCCATGGCCGCCCGGCGGCGGCGCGGTGATGTGGTGCGCGTCGGCGCTGAGACCGTACCCGACGATTTCACCGAGGATTTCAGCGCCTCGGGCCTGGGCGTGCTCCAGGGACTCGAGCACGACCGCCCCGGCGCCCTCACCCATCACGAAGCCGTCGCGATCCGCCGAGAAGGGCCGGCTCGCTCCGGCGGGGTCGTCGTTGCGGGTCGACATCGCCTTCATGGACGAGAAGCCCGCGAAAGTCATCGGTGTGATCGTTGCCTCACCTCCCCCAGCCACCATCGCATCCGCGTCTCCGTGGCGGATGTGACGCATCGCGTCGCCGATCGCATGTGCCGAGGAGGCGCACGCAGACACCGTCGCGTAGTTCGGACCGCGGAGGTTCCACCGCATGGAGATGAGTCCAGCGGAGATGTCGGGGATGAACATCGGGATGAAGAACGGGCTGACCCGCTTGGGCCCCTTCTCGATCAGCTTCCGATGCTGCTCTTCGAAGGTGGCGATGCCGCCGATCCCCGACCCGAAGATCACGCCGAAGCGGTCGGCGTCCGCACCTTCGCGAGGACCGTCGAGGCCTGCTGATCGCAACGCCTCCGACGCAGCCGCGATCGCGAACTGCGACACACGGTCGTGGCGCTTCACTTCGCGCTTGTCTAGGTGGTCGAGCGGGTCGAAGCCTTTGACTTCGCATGCGATACGGCATGCGAAATCTTCAGTCGCTTCGAAGTGGGTGACCAAGGCTCCGCCGGACGTTCCGGCCAAGAGCGCGTCCCAACTGGACGCCACGTCGTTCCCGACGGGGGACACCAGTCCCATGCCGGTCACCACCACCCGTCTGGGGGATTGGGTAGCCATCATCCTCACCCTTCGATGAGCGACGGGAGCCCGACGGCCCCCGTCCGGGGCGGCTTACTCTGCCGCGTTCTCCTTGAGGTACGAAATGGCGTCGCCGACGGTCCGCATCTGCTCGGCGTCCTCATCGGGGATATCGATGCCGAATTCTTCTTCGAACGCCATGACCAGCTCGACCGTGTCGAGGGAATCCGCGCCGAGATCATCCACGAACGACGCTTCGTCGGTCACCTTTTCGGCTTCGACTCCGAGCTCGTTGACGATGATCTCACGGACCCGCGCATCGGTGGGCTCGCTCATGTGGCCTTCCTCCTGGGAGTGGCTGTGCTGCTTGGTGATGTACAATGAAAAGGGCGGCGCCCGCGGGTCACATGACCATCCCGCCGTCGACCGCCAAAACCTGGCCGGTAATGTAGCGGCCACCCGGCCCGGTGAGAAACCGTACGATGGCGGCAATGTCCTCCGGCTCCCCGAGTCGGGCGAGCGGGATTTGGGACATCAAACCCTCGACCTGGGCTTCGGTCAGCGCATCCGTCATATCGGTCTTGATGAAGCCGGGTGCGATCGCATTACAGCGCACGCCGCGAGAGGCGAGTTCCTTGGCCACGGACTTGGTAAGTCCGACGAGTCCAGCCTTCGATGCGGCGTAGTTCGCCTGCCCCGCGTTTCCTATGAGACCCACCACGGACGTGACGTTGAGGATGACACCGTCTCTCCGCTTCATCATTCCTCGACTGACGGCTCGCGTGAAGTTGAAGGCGCCCTTGAGGTTGGCAGCGATCACCTCGTCGAACTCCTCATCCTTCATCCGCATCAGGATGTTGTCCCGCGTGATCCCTGCATTGTTCACGAGAATGGCCGGAACACCTTGCGCTTCTTCCACGGCCTTCACGGTCGCGCTGACTTGCGAGGGGTCCGCGACGTCACACGCGTAGCCGTGGTGTCCATCGCCAGGAAGCTCTTGCGCGGCCGCGCTCGCGGCGTCCCCGTTTCGCCCGATCACGGCGACCTGAGCGCCTCCTTCGGCCAAAGCCTGCGCGATCGCTCGACCGATACCGCGGGACCCGCCGGTCACGATCGCGACCGATCCCTCCAATTCCCGAGCCGTCATACGTCGTTCTCCAGAGCGTCGAAGTCGTTCGGTTCCCCGAGCGGCGTGCACGGAACGCCGCGGGCGTTCCTCTTGTTCAGTCCGGTCAGCACCTTGCCTGGGCCCACTTCGTAGAAGCGGTCGGCGCCGTCCGCCACCATCCGCTCCACCGAGGACAACCAGCGCACCGGTGCCGTGAGCTGCTCTACGAGGAGCGCACGAGCCTGCGTTCCGTCCGTGACGGGCTCCACAGAAGCGTTGGCCACCACGGGGATCCGGGGATCGTGGAAGTCGACGGCGGCGAGATGAGTCGCGAGTTCCTGCGCGGCGGGCTCCATGAGTGGCGAGTGGAAGGCACCGGATACGTTGAGCTGAATCGCCTTCTTGGCGCCCGCCGCCCGCGCGAGCTCCAAGAGCTCCCCGACCGCCTGTGTGTCGCCGCTCACCACGACCTGGGCCGCACTGTTGAAGTTCGCCGGAACGCAGACGCCGGAGTCCACCTGGGCGCACAGCTCCTGCGCGACCTGGCCGCTCAATCCAATCAAGGCGGCCATCGTACCCGGACGCTCGCGACCCGTGGCGTACATCAACTCGCCGCGGAGCCGAACGGCCCGTAGCGCGTCCTCGAACGACAGCGTGCCCGCAGCGACGTGGGCGGAGAACTCGCCCAGAGAGTGCCCGGCGGCTACCGAAGCCTCGTCTGCGCGAGACCCGAGGACGCGGAGCGCGGCCACCGAGTGGGTGAGGAGGGCCGGTTGGGCGTTCTTCGTGGCGCGGAGCTCATCTTCGGGCCCTTCCCGCATCAACGTCGACAGGGGGAAGTCCAAGACCTCGTCCGCTGCCCGGAGCGTTTCGGCCGCCACCGGATACGCTTCGGCGAGTTCCGTGCACATGCCTACGGCCTGCGACCCCTGGCCGGGGAAGATCAACGCGAGTGACATGGATCGCCTAGAGTCGGATGACCATGGCGCCCCACGTGAGGCCGGCGCCGAAGGCTACGGTGAGGATCAGGTCGCCTGGCCCCACCCGCCCCTGCTCGATCGCTTCGTCCAGGGCCACCGGGACCGTGGCGGAGCTCATGTTCCCGTACTTGTCGACGTTCACGAAGACCTTGTCCATCGGGACACCTGCCTTCTTGGCGGTCGCCTCGATGATCCGGATGTTCGCCTGATGCGGAACGAGCAAGGTGATGTCGTCTGCCGTGATCCCGGCCTTCTCCAGCGCACGTTCGCACGCGTCCGCCATGTTACGGACCGCGTTCTTGAAGATCTCACGGCCCTGCATCTGGAGAAGGTGCCGCCCCTCGTCGATGACCGCGTAGCTGATCGGATCGACGGCCCCGCCGCCCGGCCGGTTCAACAGGTCGGCCAGGTGACCGTCCGATTGGAGGTGAGACGAGATCACTCCGCGGTCGGAATCGGCGCGCTTCATGATGGCCGCTCCCGCACCGTCACCGAAGAGCACCGCCGTGGTACGGTCCTCCCAGTCGAGGATCGCGCTCATCTTCTCGGCGGCGATCACTAGGGCGATCTCGCCCCGTCCAGCAGCCAAGTAGCCCTCGGCCATCGAGACGGCGTAGATGTGCCCGGTACAGGCCGCCATGACGTCGAAGGCGAAGGCGTTCTGGCAACCAAGCAGGGCCTGGGTGTCACAGGCGGTCGATGGCAGCCAACGGTCGGGAGTCGCCGTCGACAGGACGATGATGTCGATCTCCTCAGGCGTCACGCCCGCCCGTTCCATCGCGATCCGAGCGGCGGCTGCGCCCATTTCGGCGGCGTACATGTCGTCCGGGGCGATCCGGCGCTCCCGGATGCCCGTGCGCGTCCGAATCCACTCGTCCGACGTATCCATGCGCTGGGCGAGGTCGTCATTGGTTACGACGCGGTCCGGCAGGTAGCGACCTGTACTGACGATCTCGGCGATCGGCTTCGGCGTGCTCATGCGTTCAGGTCCTCGACGCTGTGTCTCACGAGTCCCGACCGGACGGCCCGGGCGGCAACGGAGAGTGCGTTCCGAATGGCCTTCGGTGGCGATCCACCGTGGCAGATGATCGACACCCCGCCCAGTCCGAGCAACGGTGCGCCGCCGTACTCCGCGTAGTCGAGAACACGAAAGACGTGATCGAGATCCATCTTCGCGTCCTCGGTGGCCGCGAGCTCATCTCGCAGAAGCCCCACGATGTACCCCGCCACGGACTCGTAAAACTTCAAGAGGATGTTTCCGACGAAGCCATCGCACACGATGACGTCGCACTCGCCCTGGACGATGTCCCGGCCCTCGATATTCCCAATGAAGTTGATCCCCTCTTCGGCCAGCAGCGCATCGTGGGCCTCGATCGTGAGATCGTTCCCCTTCCCGGGCTCCTCACCGATGTTCAAGAGCCCGACCCGAGGGTGGTCCCGTCCGAGTGCATCGCGGGCGTACACCGACCCGAGGTGAGCGAATTGGACCAAGTGCCGAGGCTTGCAACCGACGTTGGCGCCGGCATCCAGGAGAAGGCACAGTTCTCCTGCCGTGGGAAGGAGCGTACCCACGGGCGGGCGCTCCACGCCCTGAATGGGGCGGAGGGTGAAGAGTGAAGCGGCCATGACGGCTCCGGTCGGTCCAGCGCTGACGAAGGCGTCGGCGTCTCCGCTCTTCTGGAGCTTCAGCCCCACCACGATGGACGACTCCGGCTTGCGGCGGATCACCGATGCCGGCGAGTCCTCCGCCGACACGACGTCGGCCGCATGATGGACTCGAATGCCCTCGGGGACGTCGTCGTGCTTGGCCAGCTCGGCGCGAACGCGGGCTTCGTCGCCGACGAGAATCACCTCGGCGTCACTGGCGGCCTCGCGAAGCGCCTGGATGGCGCCCGCGACCTCGGGCTGCGGGGCCCGATCGGTCCCCATCGCGTCGAGTGCGATCCTCACGTCTGAGCTCCAGGCGATGGAGTCGTCCGCTCAGACCGACGCGCCAAGCGGCGCATCGCGGCGGAAGCCTCCGCCAAGATCAATCCAGCTCGACTTCGAGGACCGTCTCGCCCTTGTAGTAGCCGCAGCTCGGGCACACGCGGTGGGGCATCTTCGGATCGCCGCACTTGGCGCAGGTGTTCACCGTCACGCCTTCCGCCTTGAAGTGGGTGCGGCGCTTCCGCTTGCGCTGTTTGGAGGTGCGTTTCTTTGGGACAGCCATGACTAGCTCTCTCTCAACTCTTGGTCTTCAATTTCATGAGCGCGGCCCACCGAGGATCCGTCTCGTCCACTGTGCAGTCGCAAGAACTCTCGTCCAAGTCGATGCCGCACTGAGGGCAAAAACCCTGACACTCCGGCACGCACAGGGCATACGGACTTACCGCGAGGACTATCTCTTCACGTACTGCTTCACTCAGGTCCAACTCCGAGCTTCCCTCGGCGAACGGGTAGCCGCTCCCGTCCTCGTCCGATCCATCGGACACGAACACCAGGGTCAACTCGTTCTTCAGAGGCGTCTCGACCGGCTTCAGACAGCGTCGGCATTCCTGCACCAACGTGCCTTCGACCGAGCCCCGGGCGACGACTTCGCCTGTACCCGCGTACATCGCCCGGAAACCCGCCTCGACGTCCCCCGACCACGTGAGGTCGGTATCCTGCCACAGTTCGGCGTCGGCGGGAATCGCTGCGTCCACCGCGACCGAACCCTCTCGACCCAACTGCCCAAGGTCCACTTTGAGCATAGTCGTTAAAGCTATGGACAACCGGTCGAAAGTCTAGGGAAATCGACGGTCAGCCGTGGATGCCGAGCAGGTCCGCTGCAGAGAAGAAGAAGGCGGACTCGATCGCCGCGTTCTCGTCCGAGTCGGACGCGTGAATCGCGTTCCGTCCCTTCGACTCGGCGTACAGCTTCCGAACTGTGCCATCGGCGGCCTCGGCGGGGTCCGTCGCGCCGATCGTCTCACGCAGCTTCGGGACGGCGTTCTCCGCCTCGAGGATCATCGGGATGACCGGTCCGGACATCATGAACTCGACCAGCTCGCCGTAGAACGGCCGCCCCTCGTGGACCGCGTAGAACGCGCCGGCCTGGGCTGCCGTCAGCCGTGTGAGCTTCAGTGCGCGGACGGTGAAGCCCGCGTCCTCCAGGTGGGCGAGGATCTTCCCCGCTTTTCCGGACCCGACGGCGTCGGGCTTGATGATGGCCAAAGTGCGGCTCATGCGTCGTCTCTATCCTCTTCGTGTTCGTGATCGGTGTCTGCGTGGAGTCTCTGCAGCACCGCATCTCTCGTAATCAGTCCGACGAGCTCGCCGTCCCGGACCACGGGAAGCTGCTCGACTTGTCGATTCACCATCATGCGCGCCGCATCCATGAGCGGCTGCGCTTCGGTCACGCACAGCACGGCGCGGGTCATAATGTCCCGCGCCGTACGCGTGTCGTCCTCCGCGTCGACCGACGAATCGTCGCTCGGCCCCTCTCGAAGCACGTGTCCGAGGGCGTCTCCGGTCGTGATGATCCCGAGAACCTCGTAACGCTCGCCCACGACCGGAATCGCTCGGGCGGCCCTACGAACCATCAGGTCGATGACCTCGCCCAGCGGCGTATCCGGGTAGACCCGATACTGTGCCGGCTCGACAGCGTCCTCGACGATCAGATCGTCCGTCTGCGGTGCGTCCATTCTGCCCTCCCTGACTCGCCTCCACCGGCCTCGGTGTGTGCGAGTTGCTGTGCCCCCGTTCAGGCGAGCGCGTCCTGGATCAGGCCAACGATGTCCGCAGGACGTTTTGCGACAGCGATGCCGTTGTCCTCGAACGCCTTCATCTTCTCTTCCGCCGTTCCGGCAGACCCGCTGATGATGGCCCCCGCGTGACCCATCTGACGCCCTGGAGGCGCCGTCTGCCCCGCAATGAAGCCGACGACCGGCTTGGTCATGTTCGCCTTCACCCACGCAGCTGCTTCCTGCTCGTCCGTGCCGCCGATCTCACCGATCATCACCACCGCGGATGTGGCGTCGTCCGCCTGGAAGGCCTCGAGACAGTCGATGAAGTTGGTCCCGATGAGCGGATCACCTCCAATGCCGACACACGTCGTCTGACCCAGCCCGACGTTGGTGAGTTGGAAGACCGCCTCGTACGTGAGCGTGCCCGAGCGCGAGACCACACCGATGGGTCCTTCGGCGACGATCTGCGCCGGCAGAATGCCCACCTTCGAGAGTCCGGGGGAGATGAGTCCGGGACAGTTCGGCCCGAGAATCCTCACGCCCTTGTCGCGAGCGAACGCATGTGCTCGCGCCATGTCCAGGACCGGAACGCCCTCGGTGATCGCGACGACGAAGTTCACGCCGGAGTCGGCGGCTTCGAGGATCGCGTTGGCCGCGAACGCCGGCGGCACGTAGATGACGGAGGTGTTCGCGCCCGTCTTGGCGACCGCCTCGTCCATGGAGTTGAAGATCGGGACGGTCGCACCGTTCGGTCCTTCGAACGTCTGCCCGCCCTTCCCTGGCGTGACACCGGCGACCACTTGGGTGCCGTATTCCATCATCTCACGCGTGTGGAAGGAGCCGTCGCGGCCGGTGATGCCCTGTACGACGAGCTTCGTGTTGTTGTCGATGAAGATGGCCATGTTCGTTACGCCCCCGCCTGCGCGAGTTCGACGCCCTTCTTGACCACCTCGTCCATCGAGGTGTACGCCGAGAAGCCCGCCTCTTCGAGAATCTGAACACCGAGTTCTTCGTTCGTGCCCGTGAGCCGGATGACGATCGGTTGCTCGATGTCGATCCGCTTCGTCGCTTCGACGATGCCGTTGGCGACGTCGTCACACCGGGTGATTCCGCCGAAGATGTTGAACAGGATCGCTTTCACGTTCGGGTCAGAGGTGATGATCTCCAACGCGGCGACAACCTTGTCGGGGTTCGACGACCCACCGATGTCCAGGAAGTTGGCCGGCTCGCCGCCGTAGTACTTCACGAGGTCCATCGTGGCCATCGCGAGCCCGGCTCCGTTCACGCAGCAGCCGACGTTTCCGTCGAGCTTCACGTAGGACAGCCCCGCTTCGCGGGCCTTCGTCTCGGACGCCGGTTCGGCGGAGAGATCCCGCATCTCGGCGACGTCCTTCCGACGGAAGAGCTCGTTGTTGTCGATGCTCATCTTCGCATCGATCGCTTTCACGTCGCCGGTTGGCGTCGTGATGAGCGGGTTGATCTCGGTCATCGACGCGCCCGACGATACGAACGAGTCGTAGAGCTGGCCGATCGCCTTGGACGCCTGCTTGATCAGAGGCGGGTCGTCATAGAGGAAGTTCGCGAGCCAGAAGGCCTGATGCGGCAGTAGCCCGTACCGGGGATCGACCGAGAGGCGACGGATCGCGTCCGGGTTGGTCTCCGCGACCTCCTCGATGTCCATGCCGCCCTCGGGAGACACCATGAAGGTGGCGGACTGGCTCTTCCGGTCGATGAGAACGCCTACGTACGCCTCGGTGTCGATGTCCTCGGCGGGGGTCACGAGGACCTTCTCGACCGTGAAGCCCTTGATGTCCATGCCGAGGATCGCGTCCGCGGCGTTGTGGGCGTCGTCGGGCGTGGCGCAGTACTTCACGCCGCCGGCTTTTCCTCGGCCGCCGGTGTGGACCTGGGCCTTCACCATGACCGCTACGCCGTACTCCTCCGCCATGCTCTTCGCCTGGTCCGCGGTCGTCGCGACCTGGCCAGGGGGGACGGGGATTCCGGCGAGCGCGAAGCGTTCTTTCGCTTGGTACTCGTGGATATCCATGCGTTCTCGTCGCAGGTAAGTGTCCGGGCGCGGGACCCCGCGCCTCGGGGACAGCATGAAAAATTACCGGAGCCCCGGAAGGGGATCAACGGCCTACTCGCCGCCTCCGGTCTGGAGCTGCCGCAGGAGGACCCGGAGCTCGTCCAGCGCCTCCCCGTACCCCTGCCAATCTCCGGCTCGAGCCCGATCCTCTGCCCGCTCCAGGAGGGTCAGCGCCGCCGCCGGCCACGACCTCGGGTCGGCCGGGAGGCCCACGGGTGCGTTGGGGATCGCCGACGTGGGGGTCGACGCAACGATGGGTTCGAGGCCCGACATTCGCGCCAGCGCGGTCGACAGCGTTTCGGTCATGACCACGCGCAAGCCGTCGCTGACGACGTATCGAGTGAGGTCGGGAATCGCATCGTCTTCGGCCGCCAGGAAGACGGGCTCCATGTACAGGAGACGATTGCCGACGGGTACGACGTGGAGGTGCCCGGTCCACACCTGACTGCCCCCGGTCCGCCACAGCGAAAACTGCTGTGAGATCTCGGGGTCCTGCTCGGCCAGGGCCTCGATCTGCCGGGGGCCGCGTACCTGGTCGGCGACGGGCAGCTCGACGAGCCGGAGGTCCGGAACCCCGGCGTCGTCCGTCCGGGCGGCGAACATCGCCGTCAGATTCTCACGGCCCGCCGGGACGAAGACGGTCGTGAGCTGGAATCGAGACTCGTCCTCCCCCGGAAGGCGGTAGATCCCGTACTCGGGGATGTACGCGACGGGCGACGTCCCATTCTGTAGCTCCTCCGACTCGAGCCAGACGTCCTGCTGCCCGTGGAAGATCGCCGCGGTCTCCTGGTGGTAGTGCCGAAGCACGGTCGCCTGGAGGTCGAGGAGTGATCTCGGGTACCTCAGGTGAGCCCTGAGTCCGGCCGGCATCTCGGCCATCGGCTTGAAGAGACCCGGGTAGGCCTCGACGTAGGCGTCCGTGAGCGGATCCTCGATCGGAACTCGGTAGAAGTTCACGTCACCGGTGACGGCGTCGATCGTGATCTTCACGCTGTTGCGGATGTAGTTCACGATGCGCCGTGATTGGCCGATCTCGTAGCGCGCCGAGAGGGGGAACGACCCTGTTCCCACGAAGCCGTCGAGAATCCAGACGACCTTCCCCTCGTGTACGACCGGATAGGGACGCTCGGCGTACCGGAGGAAGGGGGCGATGGCCGCCGCACGCTGCGCCACCTGCCGTCGGTGGAGGAACCGGCTCTCGTCGGTCAACTCCGTGGAGAAGAGCAGGTTCGCGGAGGCGAACTCCCACGCCAGGACCGCCGTCCGGAATAGGCCCGTGAGTTGGATCCCTTCGGGGAAGTCGCGGCCCGCCACCCCGGTGGTGGAGTCCGGAGCGAGGAACTGATCCGGGCCGGGCGTCACGACCGCGTAGGCCCCCTGCTCTCTCGCTCCATAGAAGATCTCGGGTCGATCGAGGTCCAGCGACGCAACGGTCGCGGCAGCGTCGACTTCGGGCGGCAGTCCGCGGATGAGCATCTCGGGACGGCCTTCGGGCGTGCGACTCGTGCCGATACTGGCGACGGCACCGAGTCCCGCGACGTAGCGCTCCCGGAGGTGCTCGTTCTGCCAGTTTCGGATCGGGATGCCACGCTGATCGACGTGGCGCACCGAGATCGCGACCGGCACGGGACCGTTGGGGGTCTGGTAGCGGTCGACGTGGACTCGGTCGAACTGATAGTAGCGGAAGCGAGCCTCGACCTCGTTGAACGTCGTCAGGATCGGTGCGGTCGCCCCCGATCCCCACACGGGCAAACCCGCGAATTGCCGGGCCGCCTCGTCCCAGTCGATCGGCGCCTCGGGCTCGAACGCGAACGTATCGCGCGCGAGGTCCCCGATGCCGAAGCCGAGTCGGGTGAAGTCGAGACTGTGTTCGATGTATGGCGTCTCGCGTTCGAGCTCGTTCGGCTCGACGCGGAAGCTCTGCACCAAGGACGGCATGACGTTCCCGATGAGCAGGGTCGCGACCATGACCGTGCCCACGCCGATGAGGATCGGCATGCCCGAGTCCTTCCACGCGCCCCACAGCGTCAGTCCGCCGGCCAATAGGCTGATGATGGCGAGGGTCTGGAGCGCCGGGAGGCGAGCCTGCGCGTCGGCGAATCCGAAGATGCCTTGCACGCCCGAGTTCCCTCCGAGGAGGAGATCGTAGCGAGAGAGGACGAGCTGAGCGGCCAAGAGGACGAAGAAGGCGATCAGGAGGCCCGCAAGATGAGATCGCGCCACCGGATGGGCCCGAACCTTCCCGTTGATCCACGACAGTGCCCCGGTCGCGGCGTAGCCCGCCGAGGCCAAGGTGAAGAGCAAGAACGTCGTGATGAGGCCGAAGGTGATGCCGGCCGCGATCACGGGGTACCAAAAGACGTAGAAGCCCGCGTCGCGGCCGAGTACGGAGTCCGTGATGCCCCACTCTCCCGAAGCCGAGGCGAGGAGCGCCTGCCAACCGATCCCGGGCGTGACCGAACCCCCGAACCAGAGCCCGATCAGGATCGCCGCACCACCGAGGACCACGTTGACGAGCCGACGGGGAATGCGCTCGGCGATCTCGAGATTGCCGAACCGACGTCGGATCTGAATGCCCCCCAGTGTGGTGGCCGCGATCCGGAGGTTCAGAAAGACCAGCACGCCCACGATGATGCCCGCGATCCCCCGGACTCCCCACTCCCACCTCAGCCGGCGCCAGAAGATGTCGAGGTATCCCGCCTCTGCTTGCCACAGGATCTCGACGTACAACCCGGCCAGGGCACGTCCGAGCGTGAGCAGGACGACAAACCCGACGAGGACGAGCGCGAAGACACGACCGCCCCGAAGGAGGCCTGGCAGTTCCGGAGTTTCGTTGCTCATCGGGGACCCGTTACGCCGGGAGAGTCACGCCGTGGTCGGCGAGCCAATCGGCGACCGTTGCACGGATCTCGGAGAGGCGCTCCTCGGAATCGGCCTCGAAGCGGGCGACGATCACCGGTTGCGTGTTGGACGTGCGGAGCAGCGCCCACCCATCCCCGAACAAGACGCGCGCTCCGTCGACGTCGATGACTTCGTGGGTCGATTGAAAGTGCTCCACGGCCTGGTCGACGATCGACCACTTTTGGTCCTCCGTGACGTCGATGCGGATCTCCGGAGTCGATACGTACACCGGAAAGTCCGATACGATGTCGGCAAGCGACCGATCGGTGTGGCTCAGAATCGAGATGAGGCGGCAGGCGTCGTAGAGGGCATCGTCGAAGCCGTAGTACTCGTCTGCCACCATGATGTGACCCGACAGCTCCCCCGCGAGGAGTGCGCCGGTCTCCTTCATCTTCACCTTTTGAAGCGAATGGCCGGTCTTCCACATGATCGGCTCACCGCCTGCGGCCGCGAACACCTCGGGTAGCGCTTGGCTGCACTTCACATCGAAGACCAGCTTCTGCCCTGGACCGCGCTTCTCGAGGAGATCGAGACCTAGCAGCAGCAACAGCAGGTCGCCCCGCACGATCGAACCGTGCTCGTCCACCGCGCCGATCCGATCCGCATCGCCGTCGAACGCCACGCCCAAATCGTGGGGCTCGGCACGCACCGCGGTGATGAGATCCTCGAGGTTCTTGTCCACCGTCGGATCGGGATGGTGGTTCGGGAATGTCCCGTCCGACTCACAAAAGAGCGGGGTGATCTCGACACCCATCGCCTCGAAGAGCCTCTCGGCGACAATGGCCCCGCTCCCGTTGCCGCAGTCGACGGCCACCTTCATGGGGCGCCCCAAGGGAAGCCGGCCGGCGACGTCGGCGATGTAGTCGTCCAGCACGTCGACCCGTTCGTGCGTGCCCGAGCCGGCGTCGACATCCGACTCCTGGATCCTGCGGAGCAAATCCTGGATTTGGTCGCCGTACAGAGCCGACGTCCCCCGGGTCATCTTGATCCCGTTCCACTCCGGGGGGTTGTGTGACCCCGTGATCTGAACGCCGGCGTCGGCCTCCTGCGTGAACTCCGCCCAGTAGAGGATGGGCGTGGGGACGGTCCCGATGTCGATCACGTCCGCCCCTGCCCCAGTCAACCCGGCGATCAGAGCCTCGGCCAACCGAGGAGAGGTGAGCCGGTTGTCGTGACCTACGACGACCTTCGGCCGATCGATCCCGCTCTCTGCCCGAACGTGAGAGGCGAAGGCACTCCCCACCGCTCGGGCGACACCCTCGTCGAGGTCCTGCCCGACGATGCCACGGATGTCGTACTGCCTGAAGATGTGCGACTGCATATCAGTCACCGAACCCGAAGCCGCTCCCGCTGAGCGCGGCGAGGCCATCGACGCTCTCTCTCGCCAAGTCGAGCGCGGCTCCCGGGAAGAAGCCGGTCAAGAGAACGAGGCAGACCGCGGTGACGAGCGCGATGCGCATCGGAGCCGGAACGACGAACGTGTCGTGCTGACCCTCGGTGCCCGGACGCTTCATCCACATGAACCACGCCACCCGGAGGTAGTACCAGTACGACGCGATCGTGGTGAGAACGAGCACGGCCATCAGGTACCAGAGCTCGGCATCGGCCGCGCCCTGCAGGAGGTAGATCTTCCCCATGAACCCGCCCGTTCCAGGGAAGCCGGCGAGCGAGAGGAGGAAGATCGTCAGGAAGACGCCCATGCTCGGATACGCCCACCCGAAGCCCGCATAGTCCTCGATCTGCATCCGCTCCTCGGAGTGTTCCGAGACGCTGATCACGATGGCGAAGGCGCCGATGTTCATGATCGTGTAGACGAGGAGGTAAAAGAGCATGCCGGCGGCTGCGGTCTCGTTCGCGGCCGTGACGGCCACGAGCAGGTATCCACCGTGGGCGATACTCGAGTACGCGAGCATGCGCTTCACGTTGGACTGCACCAGCGCGATGAGATTCGCCACGACCATCGTGATGGCGGCGAGCCACCAGAGGATCGGGAACCACATGTCGTACGCGGCGTCGAACGCCACGATGAAGATGCGAAGGAAGGCGACGAACGCCGCAGCCTTCACCGCGACCGACATCCATGCCGTGACCGGCGCGGGCGCACCCTCGTAGACGTCGGGCGTCCACATGTGGAAGGGGACGATCGACACCTTGAAGCCGAAGCCGATCACCAGGAACGCGATCCCGATGGTGAGGAGCGTCGTCGACGCCTGCCCCGTCGCCGCCATCTGGCCGATCACCGCGATGTTCGAACTCCCCGTGGCGCCGTAGACGAGGGCGATGCCGTAGAGGAAGAAGCCGGTCGAGAAGGCCCCGAGCAGAAAGTACTTCAGGCCCGCTTCGGCAGACTTGCGGTCTCGGCGATTGAAGGCGGCCAACGCGTACACCGCGATCGACATGACCTCGAGTCCGAGGAAGACGACGATCAGATCCCGCGCACCGGCCATGAACATCATGCCCGCCGTCGCGAGCAGAATCAGCCCGTAGAACTCACCGGCTTGCAGCCGTTGCCGATAGACGTATGCGAAGGAGATAAGGATCGAGAGCGCGGCGGCGAGCAGGAAGACCCAGTTCGAGAAGAGACGGAAGCCATCGATGGCGATCATCGAGGTGCGACCGACTTCGTCTACGCCGTAGAGCCATCCGTTGGCCATCGCGGCGAGCGCGACTCCGGCCAGAGAGAGCCATCCGAGGTCCGCGCCACCCCCGAACGAGGGGTCGCCGGACTCTTGGGCTTCCTTGTGCTTTCCGGAAACACCCGTGACCAGGACGAGCATGCCCCAAGCGCACAGGATCATCTCGGGCATCAGCGCCCAGAAGAAGTGCAGCGATCGACTGAAGTCCAGTTCCATGATCTCTCGGCCTATTCGTCGTCGGTCAGAGTGGGACCGTCTTCATCCATCTCTTCATCGTTCGGCAGCGAGGCACCGATCGTGACGTCCGGAGCCGCCGCCTCGGCCGAGGCCTCGAGCGCCGCATCCTCGACGCGCTCCAACACGACGCGAACGCTCGGCTCCATCCGCTCGAGCACGGGAGTCGGGTTCCACCCAATCACGATCATCAGGGCGCACAGCGGCGCGAGGATCGCCATTTCACGACGGGTCAGATCTTCGATCTCACGGTTCTCGTCGGTCTCCAGCTTGTTGAAGAAGACCGTCTGAACCATCGGCAGCATGTAAAACGCGGCGAAGATCACTCCGAGCGTGGCGATGAACGCCAGCGTCGGGTGCGTCTCGAACGCTCCCATCAACGCCAGGAACTCACCCACGAAACCGGAGGTGCCCGGCAGTCCGATCGATGCCAGAGCCGTGATCACGAACGCGGTCGCGAACCACGGCGCGACCCGAGCGATTCCGCCGAAGTCGGCGATCGTGCGCGTATGCCTCCGCTCGTACAGCATCCCGAGCAGGAGGAAGAGGGCGCCCGTGCTGATCCCGTGAGAGATCATGACGACGAGGCCGCCCTGCAGGCCGTTCACGGTCAGCGCGAAGACGCCGAGCACCACGAAGCCCATGTGAGCCACGGACGTGTATGCGACCAGCTTCTTCGCGTCAGGCTGCACCGCGGCGACCCAGGCCGTGTACAGAATCCCGATGACACCGAGGACGAGCATCGTCGTGACGACGGTCGGATGCTGGGCGGCGAGCGGGAAGAGCGGCAGGAGGAACCGAAGGAAGCCGTACGTGCCCATCTTCAGCAGAACGGCCGCCAGGATCACCGAGCCGGGTGTGGGCGCCTCGACGTGTGCGTCGGGGAGCCACGTGTGTAACGGGAAGACCGGCACCTTCACGCTGAACGCGAGAGCGAACGCCGAGAAGAGCCACAACTGCTCGGTCCCGGTGAGGGGGATCTGAAGGAGATCGCCGTACGCGAACGTCGGGAAGCCGAGCAGCGTCTTCGCCTTCCAGTACAGGTATAGGATCGCGACCAGCATGAGGAGCGAGCCGAACGCCGTGTACAGGAAGAACTTGATCGCGGCGTAGATCCGCCGCTCCCCGCCCCACACGCCCACGATGAAGTACATCGGGACGAGGGTGAGCTCGAAGAAGACGTAGAAGAGGAAGACGTCGGTCGCGACGAAGACGCCCACCACCGCCGCTTCGAGGATGAGCATCAGGGCGTAGAACGCCCGCTCACGGGTCTTGATGTAGTTGAATGACCCCAGAATGGCGATCGACGTGCTGAACGTCGTCAGCATCACCATGAAGAGGCTGATCCCGTCGATACCGAGCGAGTAGTTCACGCCCCACGCGGAGATCCACGGCGTGGTCGACTCCATCTGGAGCCCACCCTGGGTCGGATCGAAGGCCCACCACAGACCGAGGCTGAGCACGAAGACGCCCATCGACCACCAGAACGCGACGGTCTTCGCCTGAGCCTCTTCGGCCCAGAGGACGAGGCCGACGCCGAGAACCGGGAGCCAGATGAGTGCGTGCAGGACCCAGCCGGAGTAGCCGATCGTGTCGAGAAGTGCAGTCATGGTCGGCGCTCCCCTAGAACAAGGCGGCGCCGAGGACGAACAGCACCCCGACGGTCAGAATGAACGCGTAGGTATTCACGGCACCCGTTTGGAACATGCTTACGATCCAGCCGGCCAGCTTCGCGACCCATCCGACGGCGTTGACCACACCATCGATGATGAGGGCGTCGATCACCTTCCAGCAGAATCGCGAGATCCGAATGATCGGTTGGACGATCACGCGGTCGTAGAACTCGTCCACGTAGTACTTGTTGTAGAGGATCTTCGAGATGCCGGTCAGCTCGGTCGTGTCGTCCTTTGCGGCGACGAACTCTCGGCCGCTGATCAGGACCGCCGAGGCGATCACGACGGCCAGCGCAGCGGCGGTCGAGATCCCGGCCCACAGAGCCTCACCCCCACCGAGCGGCGAGTAGTACGAGTACGCCCCGAGATGCTCCTCCTGGACGTGGTGTGCCTGGGCCGTAATCGGCTCGAGCCAATGGTGCAGCCACTCGCCCATCGGGAGGATGCCGCCGAGACCCGCCCAGCCCTGGGCCAGCGCCTCCGGTACGTTCACCCAGCCGCCGAACACCGAGAGGACGGCCAGAACGACCAGCGGCACGAGCATGACGCCGGGCGCCTCGTGGAGCGCCTCCTTCTCCTTCTCACCGGTTCGATTCGTGCCGTGGAAGGTCATGACCATCATGCGGGTCATGTAGAACGCGGTGAGCATCGCAGCGGCCAACGCGAGCACCCAATAGACGGTGTACAGGCCTGGGTACGGAGCGTTCTCGGCGCCGGCCCACGCGCCTGCATACCAGATGATCTCGTCCTTCGAGAAGAAGCCGGCGAACGGCCAGATGCCCGCGATGGCCAGCGTCGCAATCCACATCGTGGCCCACGTCACGGGCATGAACTCGTTGAGCCCACCCATGTTCCGCATGTCCTGCGGATCTTCGTGGTTGTGTGTGTGGTGATACGCCTCGTGCATCGCGTGAATCACCGCACCGGAGCCCATGAAGAGGAGGGCCTTGAAGAAGGCGTGGGTCATCAGGTGGAAGACGCCCGCTGCGTACGCGCCCACACCCACGCCGACGAACATGTAGCCGAGTTGGGAGACGGTGGAGTACGCCAGGACCTTCTTGATGTCGTTTTGCTTGAGGGCGATCGTCGCCGCGAACAGCGCGGTCAGCACGCCGACCCCGGCGACCACCGCTCCCGAGAGGGGTGCCAGCGCGAAGAGCACGGAGGAGCGCGCGATCAGGTAGACCCCCGCCGTGACCATCGTGGCCGCGTGGATGAGCGCCGAGACCGGAGTCGGGCCCGCCATCGCGTCCGGAAGCCAGACGTACAGCGGTATCTGGGCGCTCTTCCCCATCGCGCCGAGGAAGAAGAAGAGCGTGATCGCCGTGACGAGTCCGCCTCCGTATGCCAGCGTCTCGGCGTCATGGAAGACGGCGGAGTAGTCGACCGATCCGAACGTCTTGAAGAGCAAGAACATCGCGATCAGGAAGCCGACGTCCCCGATCCGGTTCACGATGAAGGCCTTCTTGCCGGCATCCGCCTTCTCGCGATCGGAGAACCAGTATCCGATCAGGAGGTACGAGCAGAGACCGACGCCCTCCCACCCGACGAACATCAGGGCGTAGCTGGAGCCCATCACGAGCACCAGCATGAAGAAGACGAAGAGGTTCAGGTAGGCGAAGTAGCGCGGGTACCCGGGGTCGTCCTTCATGTAGCCGACGCTGAATACGTGGATCAGCGTCCCGACGCCCGTGATGATCATCATCATGATCATCGAGAGCTGATCGAGTTGGATCGCGGCTTCGACGGTGAACGTCCCGGTCGCGATCCACGTCCAGTACGAGACGACGACCGGCTCCTCGAGATGGGCGCCGAACATCCCCACGAAGTTGATCAGCGTGATCAAGAAGGCGAACGCCATCACCCCGGGCCCGACGAAGGTCGGAAGGGTGTGCGTCGCCGGCCTCGAGCCCGCCTCACCCAGATCCAGCTCGCCACCGGCCCGAACCGCATTCGCGGAGTCCCGACCGTGCTGGAGCGCGAGCCACCCGTTGATCAGGAAGCCGATCAACGGCAGCAGGATCACCAAGCCAGGCAGGAACGGTTCGAAGTGCCCACCGTCCCCGGCCGCTTGGGCCCCGCCTTGGAAGAACGCGAACAACGTAGGCGTCATCGCGCTCACCACTTGAGGAGGTTGAAGCTGTCCACGTTCACCGTCTCGTAGTGACGGAAGATCGCGATGATGATGGCCAGGCCCACTGCGGCTTCAGCCGCGGCGACCGTCATCACGAAGAAGACGAAGATTTGTCCGTCGATTCCGAACATCCGGGAGAAGGCGACGAAGCTGAGATTCACCGCATTAAGCTGCAGTTCGATGCAGAGGAACATGATGATCGCGTTTCGCCGAACGAGGACCCCGAAGGTCCCGATGACGAAGAGGAGCGCGCTCAAGACCAATGCTTCGGTGACCATCACACCTCCTTCTTCGCGAGCACGAGCGCACCCACGATCGCGACGAGCAAGAGGATTCCGGTGATTTCGAAGGGCACGACGTACGTCGTGTAGAGGGACTCTGCGATCGCGCCGACCGCCCCGTGTTCCGCGATGGCCGCGTCGATCGCCGCGCCGCCCGCGCCTGCGGTCGCACCCTCACCGGCGAGCTCCGTCGCGATGAGTCCGGCGATCCCGCCGATGGCACCGAACGAAAGCACGGCGAAGCCCCCGCCCTTGAGGTCACGCTCGTAATCGTGCCCGAGGTTCAGAAGCATGATCACGAAGAGGAAGAGCACCATGATGGCGCCCGCATACACGATGATCTGGATCGCCGCGAGGAAGTGCGCCTCCAACAGGACGAACGTCCCCGCCATCGCGGCCAACGTCGTCACCATGAACAGGAGGCTGCCTACCGGGCTCTTGGCGATCACGACACCGATCGCTCCGCCCAGGGCCAGACCTGCGAAGATGTAGAACAGAAGAGTCATCAGGCGCCGATCACTCCGATTCGGGGTCGGAGGGGTCCCACAGCAGCGTCGACGGGTGGTCTTGCTCCATCAGGCGATCGAGATCGTAGACGAAGCGATCGCGCGTGTACTCCGCGTTCTCGAAATGGCGTCCGACGTGGATCGCCTCGACCGGACACACCTCCTGGCACATCCCGCAGAAGATGCAACGGAATTCGTCGATCTCGTAGACGATCGGATACCGGTTCCCCTGATCGTCCTCACCCCCCACGAGTCGGATGCAGTTCGCGGGGCAGACCGTCGGGCAGAGCCCACAGGCCACACACTTGGGCCGCCCGTC
>JBCCEZ010000064.1:0-24733 GCA_039030015.1 Gemmatimonadota bacterium
CCCCTCTTGGAAGCGGTGTCCGCCGTACCCGAGGTGGCTGGGGCATCCGCGATCCACATCGCCCCCGGTCGCCCGTTCAACTGGGCCTTCAACGTCTACCCTGAGGGACACGAGTACGCCGACCGCGAGGTGCGTGAGACGGCTAACTTCCGCGCGGTGTGGCCCGACTACTTCGAAACGGCGCGGATCGAGTTGGTAGGGGGCCGCACGTTCGGCTGGGCAGATCGCCACGACTCCGAGCCCGTTGTCATCGTGAATCGAGCCTTCGCCGAGCGATGGTGGCCCGGTGAAACCGCTGTGGACCGACAGTTGAGGCTCTCCTCGACGACGGCTCGACCTCATCGGATCGTTGGAATCGTGGACGATGTACGCCAGTTCGGCTTCGGTCGTGCACCGGTTCCCGAGGTGTACTACCTGCACGAGCAATGGGGGTCGGCAACCGGGCAGACGTTGGTCGTTCGCTTCACGGACGGCGATGCGGTTGCCCACGCCGGAGGCGTACGGGACGCCATCCACGCCTTCGACCCGTTGGTCGTCGTCGAAGACGTCGAGTCGATGGCGTCCATCCTGGGAGCGTCTGCAGCCACGACCCGTTTCCTTGCCTTCGTGCTGACCTTGTTCGGCGGCTTCGCACTCGCTTTGGGCGCCGTCGGGGTCTTCGGGGTCACTGCGTTCTCGATCGGGCGGCGGATGCCCGAGTTCGGTGTGCGGATGGCCTTGGGTTCCTCTCGACAGGGTGTGGTCGGGGCGGCCTTACTCCACGCCGCCCGCCCGGTCGTGCTCGGTCTCCTGATCGGGCTCGTTCTAGCCGTGGGGACGGGAAGGCTCCTCGAGTCGGCACTGTACCAGGTCGAGCCTTCCGATCCGATTACGCTGGTCGCGGTCGCGGCGGTCTTGCTGTCGGTCAGTACTGCGGCCGTCTTGGGCCCGGTGCTCAGGGCGGGCGCGGTGGACCTCGTTCGGGTGTTGAGTCGATCGTGACGGATACGATGAGCTTCTCGGCCTAGACGGACGGGAGCTACCTTGGACCTGGGGTCCACAGTTCTCATTGCCCAGGCATCATGAACGTCGAGGTTCGCGACAACCCGGCAGAGTCTCGATACGAGATCTTGGACGACGAGCGGAGGCTGGGCCTCGCCCAGTACCGCCTACGCGACGACAAGATTTCCTTCATCCACACGGAGATCGACCCGGCGCTACAGGGCCGCGGGCTCGCGGCGCGGCTCGTGGAGTGGGCTCTCCAGGACGCACAGGCACGCCGCCTGGACGTCCTCCCGTTCTGCCCGTACGTCCGCGGGTACATCGACGAGCACCGAGCCTTCCTCGTCCTCGTTCCCGAAGATCGTCGGGGCGCCTTCGGCCTACCGGATTGACCGGAGCCGATGACGGCAATCGCACGACGGTTCAGCGACCCTAGGATCGGGCTGGGGCTGGTAGCGTTTGCCCTCGTGCCTACATGGATTCGGTTCCCGGCCTTCTGGAACCAGTTCAACGAACACGGCTACCTCGCGGCGGCAACTGTACTGTGGCTCGTCGCGCGCACCGGGCGAGCCGCCGCATCGGTCGAAGACGAGGCCTTCGCGGAAGGGATCGGGCTCCTCCTGCTCCTCTCCGTCGTGTGGGCCTCCGCCGTGGCCATCGATATCGGCGTCGTCCACATGGCGCTCGCACTCGCGATTCCGGCACTCTGGATGGTCACGCTGTATGGGGTCGCCGTGCTCCCGCCCCTCGTACCGATCGGGCTCACGGCACTCCTTGCTCTACCGTTGTGGGACGCGCTCAATCCGACGCTGCAACGTCTCACGGCGCTCGTGAGCGGCGCCGTGACCCTGCTCGCCGGCATCGAGGCCGAGATCGGCGAACTGACCATCGAACTCGACGTCGGCACCGTCATCGTGGCGGCGGGTTGCTCGGGCTTGGGGTACTTCTTGTCCTCCGTGACGCTGGCGGCGGCGTACGCCCATCTCTTCGTTCGACAGGGCCGCACGAAACTTCACATCGTGGCCGTCGCCGGCCTGTTCGGGTTGGCGGCCAATTGGGTTAGGGTCGCCATCCTGGTGTACCTGGCCGACGCAACAGCGATGGAATCGGAACTCCTCCACGACCACGTGACCTTCGGCTGGATCGTGTGGATGGTGAGCCTCGTTCCGACGTATTGGGTCACCCGGCGCATCGAATCGCGTGCGGCGGGCCGAGGGGAGCGCCACGGTGAGGCTCCCGACGTCGCCACTCCCGGTCCGGTTCGTGTGCCTGCCCGTCGAGAGCGGCTGGCGCTGGCCGCCACGGCCGCCGCCATCGTGGGTCCCATGCTCTACGGCGTGCTGTCGGTCCTGCCGCGACCGGCACCCGCCCTCAACGACTCCGCCGTATTCCCCGTGGTTCCTCGCGTCACGGTCGAGAGGAGAGGGCCGGAATGGATCCCGGCCTATCAGGGGATCGACGCCCAAGCGGGATGGGTGTCCCGGGTCGACGGCGTGGACGTCCAACTCGGTCGTTTTGCCTTCGTCGATCAGCGACCGGGTGAAGAGCTGGTCCAGGGGGCGAACCAGCTCACGGCCGTCGAGGACGGGCTTCTTCTTCGGCGGGTCTTGCCGATCGGCTCCGGGGAAAGTCGCCTGGTCGAGGAGTCCGTGATCCGGACGGAGGAGGGCGTGCGCTTGGTATGGTCTTGGTTCCGAGTCGCGGGATGGGACACGCCATTCCCTCTCCGTGCTAAGCTTTTCGAGCTCGTTGCATGGGTGCGCCGGACTCCACCGTCGGAGCTCGTGACGATCTCCGCCCGCTGTGGCCCGAGCGACTGCGAAGCCGCCGGTCGTGCTCTCCGTGTCCTCGTGGGCGACGCGACCGAGGGCGGCCCGTCTACGCCCTGAGTCAGGGTTCGAGGTACGGCTGCGCGGCACGCCACGCGACGGCCTGTAGTGTCGCTGCCATCTCGGGCGTGAGCCGTACGAGTGGGACGGGCTCATCACCACGTGCGACGCCCGGAGCCACGACCTCGGTGCCCCAGATCTCCGTCGGCGCTCCGGTGGGGTCGTGCCCCGTGAGGACGGCGTAGAAGACACACGCCGCGAGATAGGTACCGGCCGGCGACGGATGCGAGCCGTCGGGGTGGAAGAGACGGATCTCCGGGTGGTCTTTTCGCACCGCGGCCCACGCGAGGCCCACGGGGGCGAGGCGAGCGTCCGCCTCCTCTGCCGCAGTGTGATAGGCGGATGCGAGGTCGTCGGTTTGACCCGGGAAGGCCTCTTTCGCCCACGTCATGTAGAAGAACGGCTCCGAGCCCAGCTCGCGAACCATATGCACGGCCTCTCGTGCCGCCTCGAGAAAGGCCATCGACCCACCGAGCGAGCCGGTCTCAGGATCACGATACGGCACCCCCAGGCGGCTCTGCTCTTGGAGGACGACGATATCGTGAGGGGCACCGACTCTCTGATCCACGATGGCGGCGGGCAGAAGTCCACCATCCAGGTGTCGGCGGAGCGTGAAGCCTCCGCGGAGGTGGTAGCTCGTCCGGACGTGGGGCCCGTCCAGAGCCCGTGAAATCTCGGTAAGCTGTTCAGGGAGCGTGTTGTAGTAGACGTAGCTGTTCCCCAGGAAGAAGACGTCGAGAGTGTCGCGAGGTTGGGCATGGCTCGGGGTCGGCAGCGCGAGCACGAGCGCGATCGCGGCTGTGGCCCGCCGAGCGGTCCGGAATGAGGGGCGCGTCACGTCTTCTCCTGGAGAGGGCGGTCGTCGAAGGTAGGAGGAGGGGGAGGGAAGGGCACCTCCGTTGCCCCTACGGAACACGAGCCGTCAATTGGGGCGTTCCCGGGCTCCGGCTCGAACCCGTTTTCTCGTGGTTGGACAATCATCGTGTCATCCCGACAGCTCCTCGGACTCCTCCTCTGTGTATCCCTCGTTGCGGCGTGCGGCGCTGAGTCGAACGATGCCCCGACCGACTCCGACGCTGCCCCAGTGGTACGTCCCGACGGGGCGGAGGCGATATCCTTCCTCGGCGACACCCTCATGCAGCCCGATCAGCCCGATGAGGTTCGCGCCGTCTACATGGAGCGGTACCGGGAGGCGGAGGACGCCCTCGTCGAGGCACCGGACGATGTGGACGCGCTCATTTGGATGGGGCGACGCACAGCGTACCTCGGCTTGTACCGAGACGCGATCGACGTGTACTCGCACGCGATCGAGCTCCACCCGAACGATGCACGACTCTTCCGCCACCGCGGGCACCGGTACCTGACGGTGCGCGAGCCGGACAACGCGATCGCCGACTTCGAGCGAGCGGCGGACCTGACCGCCGGGGAACCGGACGAGGTCGAACCCGACGGGCTGCCGAACGCGATGAACATCCCCACGAGCACACTCCAGTTCAACATCTGGTACCATCTCGCCCTCGCGCACTACGTGCAGGGCGACCTGGAGGCGGCTCTCGAGGCTCAGCGGGCGTGTCTCGCGGTCTCGGTGCACCCGGACTCGGTCGTCGCCACTTCGTATTGGCTCTATATGACCTTGGTGAGGCTCGGCATGGACGAAGAAGCCGCCGAGGTCCTCGACTCGATTACCGAGGACATGGAGATCATCGAGTCGGTCGCTTATCTCGACCTCCTCCTCCTCTTCAAGGGTGAACGCACACTCGAGGACCTGGTCGGGCCGAGCGGGGGAGATGCGACGCTCCAGAGCACGACTACGGCGTACGGCCTTGGGGTCTGGCACCTCCTCAACGATCGGACCGCGGAAGCGCACGAGACGTGGGAACGTATCCTTACCGGACGGAACCAGTGGTCTGCGTTCGGTTACATCGCGGCTGAGGGAGAGTTGGCTCGCTCGGCGTTTCGTTGAGCCGATGCACACAACGACGATGAAATCAGACATTTCGCCCTCGCGGCGACTCGGAGAACGGACATGACGCACGGCGTAGCAGCGCTTCTCATGGTCGCCGCCTTCCAGCAGGCACCTGCTCAAGTACAGGTGCTCCCGGAGCGGGCGGAGATCGAGGTTACGCAGACGACCCAGCTGCAGGCTCAGGCGATGGACGGAGCCGGCCGAGTGATCGAGGCGAGCGACGTGCGATGGATCGCGTCCACGCCAGAACTCATCTCCGTGGACCAGCAAGGCAACGTGACGGGGCTGAACGCCGGCATGGCGAAGGTTACCGCTGTGATCGCCGGCCAACCGACGTCCGTCTCGGTCGTCGTTCGGGCGCTCCCCGCGGCTGAGCTTCGGGCCGACGTGGGGACCGGGGCGCCGTACGCGGGGCAGGTCGTCCCGCTGCGGGTGCGTGCCTTCAATCGGCTCGGTGAGCCGGTCGACGATCCAGAGTTGACGTACTCGTCGGATCGTGCCGACGTCGCGGCGGTCGACGGGGCTGGGTTGGTCTTCGCCCGGAGCGCAGGGGATGCCACCATCACCATCTCGGGTGCCGGCGTCTCGACGACGACAACTCTGGCTGTGCGGCCGGATCCCGGGGTGACGTACTCGCTCGAGCCGATCGATACCCGCGTGCGGACCGGTGATGTCGTGCGTTTCGTGGCCACGGCCGATACGAACGGTGGCGAGGTCCAGGCGTTTCCGGAGTGGTCGCTGAGCGGAGTCGGCGCCCAGGTCGAAGACGAAGACGGCCAAGGTGTCTTCGTGGCCGAAGAGCCCGGCGTGTACCGCGTCACGGCGAGGATGGGCGAGAATGACGTCGTCAGCGGCGTCGTGCACGTCGAGCCTCGGGGCGCGGACGCTGAGCTCGTCCAGCTCGGTCGCGGCGGCATCGCGGAGCACCATTCGGGTGATGTCTGGGTCTTCGAGGGCGTAGACGGTCGCGACTACGCCTACATCGGCACCTTCATGTGGGACTGGATGAAGGTCTGGGACGTCACCGACCAGACGAACCCGGTCCTAACCGACTCGATCCAACTCGATGCGCGGCGCATCAACGATGTGAAGATCCACCCGAACAACCGGCTGGGGATCGTGACCCGAGAGGGCGCCTCCAGCCGGCGGAACGGTATGGTCTTCCTCGACCTCTCGGTGCCCGCGCACCCCACGATCCTCTCCGAGTACACGGAGACCGTCACCGGCGGCGTGCACAACGTATGGATCGAGGCTGAACACGAACTCGTGTATGCGGTCCACAACGGGACGCGCGCGGTTCACGTCATCGACATCTCCAACCCAGAGGCCCCCTTCGAAGTGGGCCGTTGGGGCATCGACAACGAGCAGAGGTCCCTGCACGACGTGATCGTACAAGAGGGCTACGCGTACGTCTCGTACTGGGACGACGGGGCGGTGATCCTCGACGTGGGCGCCGGTACACATGGCGGTACACCCACGACCCCGACCTTCGTAAGTCAGTTCAAGTATCCGATCGGAAATACGCACGTGGCATGGCGTTACGGACAGTATCTCTTCGTTGGAGACGAGATCTTCCCCGCCGGCTGGGATGCGGACGAGGCGATCCACGCGCGAGGGTACATCCACGTCCTGGACGTTTCGGATATCGAGAATCCCGTCGAGGTAGCGAAGTACGAGGTGCCCGAGGCCGGCGCGCACAACGTGTGGATCGAGGACGACAAGATGTACGTCGGCTACTACCAGGCCGGACTCCGCGTGGTCGACATCTCCGGAGAACTCCGTGGTGATCTGTACAAGCAGGGACGCGAGATCGCGACGATCCTGACGACCGATTCGGAGACGACCACTCCCAATTGGCCGATGGCGTGGGGGGCTCAGATCTTCAAGGGACGGATCTACTCGTCGGACCTCAACTCCGGTCTGTGGATTACCGAACTCCGCGAGCGCCCGCGCGTCGTCTTCTAGAGTCGAGGAATCGTCAGAGCGGTCGAAAGGTGGACGTCACGGCGGAGGAGGTACGGCGCGTGCGTCGTGCGGTCGGATCGCACGCGCGTGACACTCCTCTCTTGCCTGCCGAGGAGCTGTCTTCCGCTGTGGGTCGCCCCGTGTACCTCAAGGCGGAGTGCTTGCAGGTCACGGGCTCCTTCAAGGTGCGCGGGTCGGCAGCCCGTCTCGAGGCGCTGAGCGAGGAAGAGCGGCGGCGGGGAATCGTGGCCTGCTCCAGCGGCAATCACGGGAAGGCCGTCGCGTTCGTCGCTGGCCGTCTGGGTATCCCGGCCACCGTCTTCGTCCCGGAGTGGGTCGACCCCGTGAAGCTGGACGGCATCCGCTCCGCCGGAGCCGAGGCGAGGGCGGAGGGGGAGACGTTCGACGAATCCGAGGCGAGGGCGTTGGCGCTCGCTGCCGAGACGGGCCGTGCGTACGTGTCGGCGTACGACGACCCTTACGTCATTCGAGGGCAGGGGAGTATCGCGGCAGAAATCGTCGATGCGCTTGGTCGCCCCCCGGCGGCTGTACTCGCACCGCTCTCGGGCGGAGGGCTCATCGGCGGCATCGCGATGACGTTCGATGCACTCGACGGCCCGCGGCCCCACATCGTGGCCGTCTCCGCCCGCAACGCCGCCGTGATGCTCGCGAGCCTTCACGCCGGAAAACCGGTCGAGCTCCCCGAGGAGGACACCCTGGCGAACGCACTCGCGGGCGGCATCGGACTCGACAACCGCCACTCCTTCGAACTGGTCCGCCACCGTGTCGACGCGCACGTCGAGGTCTCGGAGGCCGACATCGCACGAGCCATGCTCTACGGCCTGGAACGGCTCCGGCTGGTCGTCGAAGGGGGCGGAGCGGTGGCATTGGCGGCGGTCCTGGCCGACCATTGGCGCCCCGACCCGACGCTGCCCGACGGGCCCGTCGTGATCGTCGTGAGTGGTGGAAACGTGTCTTCCGAGACGCTGCTCGGCCTCAGCGAAGACCGACCTTAGGACGCCCCGTCGAGCAGCTGGGGCAGGATCTCACCCGCAGGCCCCTGCAGGGACACGTCCGCGCTACCGGTCAGTGGGGTCGCCGTGAGGTTCACTTCGATGACGTGTCCGCCCATGGAGGCCGTTACGTCGGGAACCGATGCAGCCGGATAGACCAGCGCACTCGTCCCCACCACGAGACACACATCGGCCTCGCGGGCCGCGTGCAGGCTCGCCTCCAGCACGTCCGCGTCGAGGGCCTCGCCGAACCACACGACATCCGGTCGCATGAGATCCCCGCACTGCGGACAGCGCGGCAAGGTGAAGAGCGTCGCAGCGTCGACCGGAGCGGGTTGAGGGTCCAGGTGGTGGCACGCTTGGCATCGGTCGCGATGAATCGCGCCGTGAACCTCGAGAGGGTACGCGGGCTCCGGGGAGGGGGCGCCGATCTCCTTGGCGACGCTCCGTGCGGCGACGTGGTGGAGGCCGTCCACGTTCTGGGTGACGATCGTGCATCGCCCGGCCTTGGCGAAGGCGAGCTTGGCCAGCGCTTCGTGGCCGGGATTCGGTACACACTCGGCGATGAGCTCCCGTCTCCAGCCGTACCACTCCCACACGAGTCGGGGGTCCTTCGCGAACGCGCCCGGAGTCGCCAACTCCTCCGGGCGGAAGGACTTCCATAAGCCCCCCGGACCTCGGAACGTCGGGACACCGGACTCCGCGGACACCCCGGCGCCCGTGAGGATCACGATCGACTCGGCTCCTGAGACGAGCGCACGGGCGCGCTCGAGGTCGGTCACGCGCGCCATGCACTCCAGAGCAGAAGGCCCCAACCGACGAGGAAGGCCACGCCCCCGATCGGCGTGATCGCGCCGAGCCAGCGCGTGTCGGTGAGCACGAGCAGGTACAGGCTGCCCGAGAAGACGACGATGCCGGCGGTGAACGCCCAGCCGGCGACCTGGATCGCCTGGGTGTCCCATACCGTTGTGGCCCACGCGACGACGAAAAGGGCGAGCGCGTGGAAGAACTGGTAGCGAACCCCGGTCTCGAAGATGGCCAAGTCGTCTGCCGATAGCGTCGACTTCAGCGCGTGCGCTCCGAACGCGCCGAAGACGACGGAGAGCCCGCCGAAGAGGGCACCGAGTGCGAAGAAGAGCCTCATGACGGGAGCTTTCTAGTACGCGAGCGCGTACGCTTCGCGCCGCGGGTCGGCCGCTGCGGTGAGCACGCCGTTGACCGGATCGAAGACGATCATCTGCGCACCGCCGAACGTCGCGGTCCATCCCTCGATGAGCTGGAGATCGTGGCCGCGTTCCATCAGGCCCCACGCGGTGGCTTCGGAGACCCGGTCCTCGAGGGCGAGCCCGAGGCCACCCATCGAGCGGAAGCGCGGCGCCTCGATCGACTCCTGGGGCGTCATGCCGAAGATCAGATGGTTGTTCACGATTTGCAGAAGAGACTGGGGCTGACTGTCTCCGCCAGGCGTACCCAACGTGAAGGCGAAGCCGCCGTCGGCTCTGAGAGCCATCAGGGGTGACAGCGTGTGGTAGGGACGCTTTCCGGGCGCCACCTGATTCGGGTGCCCTCCGTCTAGGGTGTACAGGGCGCCGCGGTTGTGCAGCACGATGCCGGTTTCTGGCTCGAGGAGCCCCGAGCCGAAGCCCGCGAAGTTGCTCTGGATCCAGCTGACCGCATTCCCCCATTGGTCGACCGCGGTCAGGTAGACGGTGTCCCCGGCGTCGTCCATCCCGTCGGTCCCGTGCCCGGCATCGTCGCCGAAGCCGGGGTCGCGCGACTCGGCCGCTGCGTCCGGGTCCACCATCGCCGCACGCTCGGCGAGGTACTCGGCGTCCAGGAGGCGCGCGATAGGCACGTCGGCCATCTCGGGGTCGGCGACCCAGCGGTCCCGGTCGGCGAAGGACAGCTTCTTCAACTCGACGAGCGTGTGGAGGTAGGCGTCGGAGTTGTGTCCCATCGCTGCGAGATCGAACGCCTTCGCCATTTCCATCAACGAAAGCTGCGCAGGGCCCTGAGTGTTCGGCGGCATCACCACGATCGTGTGATCGAGGTAGTTCCCCCGGAGCGGTTCGACCCAGGTGGAGGTGTGGTTCTCGAAGTCCTGCATCCGCAGGTGCCCACCGAGGTCCTCGACGAAGGCCGAGAGGGTGCGCGCGATGTCGCCGCGGTAGTACGCCGTCTTCCCACCACGCGCGATCGATTCGAGGGAGGCGGCCAGTTCTGGGTTGCTCAAGATCGTCCCCACCGGCGGCGGCGCACCGTTCGGGAGGTAGAGCGCGGCGCCGTACTCGTTCAGGTCACCCCCTTGGGCCTCGAAGTCGAGGGCCAGACGGGTGGAGACGGCGAAGCCGTCACGCGCGAAACGAATCGCTGGCGCGAGAAGCTCGGCGAACGGACGATTCCCGAACCGCTCGTGAGCATCCACCCACCCCGCGACGGCGCCCGGCACGCTCACCGAGAGTGCGCCCTTTTCGGGCACCTGCTCGTGCCCGGCCGACGCAAAGAAGTCCGGGGTCGCGAGGGCCCCCGAGCGCCCGCTCGCATTCAGCGCCGTGACCTCGCCCGTTTCGCCGTCGTAGAAGATCCCGAACGCGTCTCCTCCGACGCCGTTCATGTGGGGTCGTGTGACCGCCAGAACGCCGGCCATCGCGATCACGGCGTCGGTTGCCGTGCCGCCGTCTTTCAGCACGTCGAGGCCGGCCTGCGCCGCGAGAGGGTGCCCCGCGGAGACTGCGCCGATCGTGCCCCTCACATCCGGGCGGTTCTGCGGTGCGTACGTCGTCGTCGCGACCGAGGCCGTATCGGCGGCAGGCTCGGAGCCGGCGCAGCCGGCGAGAAGGAGCAGACCGATGCAGAGGGTTGCGGAGGGGCGGCTCGTGGGGAGAAACGGGTGCGAACGGCGCATGGGCTCAGCTACTCGTCGTAGGCCAACGGTCGATATGGATTGTGGCGGGCAAGACTCGCCCGTGGATGCGAGTGGCGCCAGCCCGTCCGCGGTCCTCTATTTCCCGAGCCGAGGCGCATCTCGAGACCCCGCTCGCTCCGTGCACCCCGTTCCTTCCCCGCGCGACACGTCGCAGTCCGCTCTACGCTTGGCGCTCGTCGTCGCGATCGCCCACGGGGTCAATGACGCCTACGCGTCCTTCGTGCCTCCGCTCCTCCCGCGGCTCATGGGAGAGTTGGGACTCTCGATCGCGTCGGCGGCGACGTTGGCGGTCGCCTTCTCGGTCGCGGCTGCGCTGCCGCAGCCCTTCTTCGGCTACCTGTCCGACCGATACGGCCGGCGGGTCTTCGCGGTACTGGGTCCGATCGTCTCCGCGATCTTCGTCTCCACCATCGGATTCGCGCCAACGTTCGCGATTCTGATCCTCTTCCTGATGCTCGGAGGGATCGGCAGCGCCGCCTTTCACCCCCCCGGCGCGTCGTACGCAGTCCGGATCGACGCAGGGAAGGGGGGTGGCGCCCGATACTCCCTCTTCGCCTTCGGAGGATCGATCGGTTTTGCGGTCGGGCCGCTCGCGGCCGTGTGGCTCGCTCAGTCGCGTGGATTGGAAGGCATGTGGATCGCGATGCTCCCCGCGATCGCGCTGGCCCCGCTCGTGTACTGGATCCTTCCCAGCGGAGGATCGGAGCGACGAGACACGCGTCGGCCTCCTCCGGCGTCGCTTCCGGTCGTTCTCGCGGCGCTCCGGGGCCCGCTGGGGCTCGTCTTCGGCATCTCGGCGATCATGGCCTTCGTGCAGCGTGCGTTCCTCACGATGGAGCCGATCATCGTCGCGCAGGCCGGCGGCTCCGAAACCCTCGGGGCGCTGGCGCTCACCGTCTACCTGGGTGCGCAGTCCTTCGGTGTCGTGGCCGGTGGGCTCCTCGCCGACCGGGTCGATCGGCCCAAGCTCCTCGCGCACCTGTGCTTCTGGGCCGTGCCGACGCACGTGCTCGCTGTTTTGGTCGGCCCCGAGGGTGCGATCGGCTTCGGCGCCGTGGCCGCGGCCGGCTTCCTCGGGATGGCGACGCTGCCTCCGATCGTCGTGATCGCGCAGGAGATGCTCCCGACCGGAACAGGCGTCGGCTCGGGAATCGTCATGGGCCTCGCGTGGGCAACCGGCGCCATGTTCGTCCTCGGCACCGGCGCGGCGGCCGACGTGATCGGGGCGTCGCTCGCGACCCTCGCTTCCGTACCGGTGGCCCTCCTGGCTGTGGGATTGGCGCTGCACCCGACGTTGCGGTCGGCGTTGGCCGAGGTCGAGACGAACGCGGCGCGCCGTGCCCCGGTCATGGCGGCGGACTGACATGCCGTTCCGACTGCACCCGCCCCGCGACCGGAAGCTGAACCGGCTCGTCAAGAAGGCCGAGGAGGTGCGCATCGTGAAAGGGCGGTGGTTGTACGCGCCCGGCGACGAAGCGAAGGAGGTCTACCTGGTTCGGAGCGGCTTCATGCGCCTCGTGCTCCCGGGGATGGAGCCGGGGCACCGCGAGCGCACTGTATCCGTCGCCCTTCCGTGGGAGCTGTTCGGGGACGAGGCCTTCACCGAGGGTCGCCGGCGGTACGGTGCCATTGCGGGGTCGACGTGCGTGGTTTCGCCCCTTCCCAAGACCGCCGTGCTTCAGGGTCTGAAGACCGCGAAGTCGAGCCTAGATGCCTACCTCGACGGTCAGGAGCGCGAACTGTATCGGCTGCGACACGCTCAAGGCGGGTCGCATGGGCCGACCGCGGCGCAAAGACTCGCCGAGGTCCTGATCGATCTCGGTGCTCGCTGTGGAGATCCGACCGGTCGGACGGTCGAACTCTCCGAGCGCCTGACGCACCAAGTCCTGGCCGACCTCGCCGGGGCTCATCGAGCGACGGTCACGACCCTCCTCAACGACTGGCTGTACGACGGCGTGCTCGGTGTCTCCGAGCGGAACCGGATCACCCTCCGGCGAACGCCGGACCTGTGGTCTCTGGCGGGGTATCAGACACCGAGTTGATGCGACGGGAGGCGGGGTAGGGCCCCGCTTTAGATTGACCCCAATCCCCGCCGTCTCTAGCTTTTTGGCCGCTTTTCGAGGCGGCAACGCGCCGCCCACACCCCAGCTGGAAGATCCGATGGCCAAGCGCCGGCACGACGCGAACCAAGACGCCGAAGACGCCTTTATTGCCCGCGTCCTCGACTTCTCGAATTGGGCGCAGGGTAATCAACAGCTTCTCACCGTGCTCACGGTGGTCGTGGCGATCTTCGTGGCGGGTGGGTTGTACTTCCGCAGCTACCGAGCCCAGCTCGGCAACCAGGCGGCTCAGCAGCTCGAGGTCATCCATCAGTCCATCTCTCTGGCGGACACCGAGGGGGCCAAGATCGACTTGGCGACCTTTCTCGACCGCTTCGGCGGCACCGCGTTCGAGGGTGAAGCCCGGCTGATGCTCGGCCAGCTGTATCTGGACAGCAGCGATCCGCAACAGGCGCTCGCCGTTCTCGAGCCGATTGGGGCGTCGCCTTCGAGTCCGGTCGATTTCCAGGCCGCTACGCTCTTGGCCGCCGCGTATGAGCAGGAAGAGCGCTGGGGCGAGGCCGAAGAGGTCTACCTGCGCATTGCGGACCGCTCGGACCTGAGCTTCCAGGTGCGAGACGCGCGCGCAGCAGCAGCGCGCATTCGGGCGGCTCAAGGTGATGGCGCGGGAGCCATCGAGCTGTACGAAGAGGTGTTGGGCGAGCTCGAGGACAACGCGCCCGAACGCGGACAATTCGAGATGCGCATCGAGGAGATCCGCGCGAACTCGTAAAGACGGAAGACGATTCCGAGTGGCCTCCACGGTTCTTCGTGCATCGACGCCACAGCTGGGCGCCGCGATTACCCTTGGTCTCATAGGGTTCGCAGCTGGCCCGTCGAGGGCCAACTACGGTACCTCGATCAAGATCCACCCGGGGTCGCAGCTGAGCTCTTCGCACCCGGCGTCGTAGCGCGTGCGGACCGACACGAGTACTGCCAGAGCGTCTCCCCGGACGGTCGACGCTTCTACTTCGGGGTCGAGCTCGGCCAGCTAGCCGAGATTCATGAGGCGACGTGGGAGCTGGACGGCTCTCTGACGAGCCGCGTACTGCTTGCGAGCGACTGGTTTCGTTACGGTGACGCGATGATGTCCGCGGATGGCCGACGACTCTACTTCATCTCGAACCGGCCGCGGGACCCCGAGGCGACCGAACCTGCCGACTTCGACATCTGGTACGTCGAGCGCGACGGGGATGGATGGGGACCCGAGATCAACGTCGGGGCGCCCGTGAATTCGCCAGGAAACGAGTACTTCGTGTCGCTCACGGACGATGGCGATGTCTTCTTTGCGTCCGATCGAGCCGAACCGGACGGTGGATTCCGCGCACTCGACATCTACGAGGCGAAGTGGAACGAAGTGGGCTATCAGGAGCCCGTGCGCCTCGACCACGCTGTGAACAGTCCGTACTACGACGCGGATCCGTTCATTTCTCGTGACGGACGCACGCTGATCTTCGCCTCGGTGCGGCCCGGTGGACTCGGGCGCGGGGACCTTTATGTCAGTCGTCGAGGAGAGGACGGCGTATGGTCCGGCGCGGAGTCAGCCGGCTCGGCGATCAATACCGCAGGACACGAGCTGTGTCCGACACTGACGCCGGACGGCCGCTTCCTCCTGTACACGGGTGAGCAGGAGATTCGATGGATTTCGATGGACGCGGTCGGCCGAGGGCCCGGGATCTAGCAAACGGGCGGGTCCGGGGTCGTCCGTTGTCGTTTCCTGCGTGCAACGCTGTCTCCCGGCAGAAAGCTTCGTATAATATATATTATGTTAAGTCGATGAGCTTGGGCCGGGTTGTAGAAGGAAAGCGACTTTGGTGCCCCATCCCCCCTGCACCCCGGCAAAGACCGCGGGCAGCGGCTCACGATCCGGCTAGCGTGAGCCGTCCGGCCGTGCCCGGCGTACTTGGTATGGTGCCACCGCCTGCACTCGGACGCTCGCCGTCCCCGTTTCAACGATCCCGAGGTCACGCGCAGCCGCGTACGACAAGTCGATAATCCGACGATCCGGATCGTGGAACGGGCCTCGGTCGTTGATGCGCACTACGATCTCGCGGCCATTGGCGAGATTCGTCACGCGGACCCAAGACGGCAGCGGGAGTGTTCGGTGCGCGGCTGAAGGTTGATTCATATCGAATCGCTCCCCATTGCTCGTGGGGCGCCCGTGGAACTGCTCTCCATACCAGGACGCGACTCCCCGTTCGTCGTAGCCCTGTGAGGTGTTCAGCACGCGATACCGCCGCCCCCGGAGCTCGTACTGCTCCATGTTCCCCCCGCGACTCGGCGGCTCGGCATAGGGGACGGCCTCCGGGACGGACGCCTCGGTACTCGGTCGCTCGATGTCGACGCGAGGCACCTCACCGACCGGAGTCGGCGTGGACGTTCCAACCTGTTCTGCCCCGATCATCGTACAGGCGGCCATCGCGCTCAGCGCTCCAATGGCCGCGGTCGCGCGAATCAGCCCGCGAGTCCCTTCCACCCTTTCACCTCCTTGTACACCTTCTTCACCAGCTTCTGTTGATCCTTCGGTTTCATCCGCGCTAAGCGACCACTGACAAACCGTTTATCATCCGTGACCTCACGGAGCATGAGAACCCCTGGCGGTGGCTCCGGAATCGGATCGGCCTCGTCCTCCAACTCGATCTCTGCGAGCTGAAGCCCCTTCAGGGACCCCTGGAATCGGTCGACCTCCCACGGTCCGACCTTGAACCGGAGCTTCTCGACGACCCGGTCCTCTGCGGCGATGAACAGAGCTTGGGCGACTTCGTACGGGACGACCGCCTCGAACTCCTGACGACGGATTCCCTTCCCGGTTTTGGTCGTGATGACCGCCCCACGGGGCTCACCGGTCCGCACCCGCAAGCTGGGCTCGCCGTTGATGATGTAACCCTGCTTCAGCGGCCACGGCTCCCCCATCCCGAACCACGCGGTCTCGTCGACACGCACCAAGAAGCGGCGCTCGATCTCCCAGGCCATGGCTAGCCTCTCGGCTTGCGGCCCAGGACCGCGATTCGGCGCCGGAGAAGCGGCACGTAACTCTGGAGGCCGCGTTCCAGGGCCCGGAGGCCTGGCAGGTGGCTTTCCGCGTAGTACGCGCGCTCGATCTCGAATCCGGCGTCGGTAAGCAGACTCTTCATGGCGTCCATCGACTTGTAGTCGACGTGGCTGATGTCCCGCTTGAGGATGATGTTCCGATTCTTCAACACCTCGAGGATATGCCCTCGATGGGGTGTCCAGGTAGAAAAACGTCCTCCGGGTCGGAGGAGTCGGAACGCCTCGCGGGCAATCCGAGCGGAATCGTCCGGATAGAGGTGTTCGAACAAGTCCGCCGCGAGGACGACATCGAAGGACTCCCCTTCGAGACCGGTGTCCCCCGCATCGGCGCACAAGAAGGTGAGATTCGGAGTCGGACGGTCCTCCAGACGCTGCTCGCAGATCTCGATCGAGCGCTCACTGAAGTCGATCCCGACGATCTCGCCCACCGAAGAGGCGAGCGCGAAGCCGAAGGTGCCCCACCCGCACCCGAGATCGGCGATCCGGTCCGTGGTGGAGGGCTCGTGAATCTGTCGCACCATGTCGATGCGATACCGTTGGAACGGACTCTCGTGGTCGACGAGATGCACCGTGCCTTGGTTCTCGAAGTAGTCGCTGGAGTCGTAGAACTCCTTCCCGATGCGCTCTTCCGTCACGTCAGAGGCGACCGAAGAGGTCTTGGATGCGGAGCCACCACACCCGCCACACCGCCTCCCGGACGATCTTCTTGGACATCTTCGACTCGCCGGTGTCCCGCTCCGTGAACAGGATCGGCAGCTCCTTCAGAGTGAAGCCGCTCCGCCATGCTCGGAACTTGAGTTCGATCTGGAAGGCGTATCCGTTCGACTGAACGCGGTCGAGCCCGACCTTTTCCAGGACGGCCCTCGTCCATCCGTTGAAGCCCCCGGTGCCATCCCGCACCGGCATCCCGGTGATGACTCGCGCGTACCGCGAACCGAAGTACGAGATCAGGAGGCGGCTCATCGGCCAGTTGGACACGGTCACACGACCATCCACATACCGCGAGCCGATCACGACATCGGCCTCGTCGAAGGCGGCGATCAGGCCTGGAAGCGCATCCGGCGGATGGGAGAAGTCCGCATCCATCTCGAAGAGGACGTCGTACCCCTGCTCCAGGCCTCGCGCGAACCCTGCCAGATACGCGCGCCCCAAGCCCTCTTTGCCGGCTCGGTGGAGGACCTGAATCCGCTCGTTCTCGGCGGCCATCTCGTCCGCGATGGCCCCGGTACCGTCCGGTGACGCATCGTCGACGACGAGGACATCGATGCGTGGGTCCTGTTCGAGGACACGGGGGACGATACGCGGGAGATTCTCTGCCTCGTCGAACGTCGGGATGATCACGAGCACCTTCTGCACCGCGGTCATCCGGCCGCCTCCCTTTGTCCGTCGGCCACGTGCTTGGCCCAAAACGCTGCGGCCAGCACAACCTCGACCGCGGTCGTCCACAGACGAGCGAGAGCGGCGACCGCGCTGGCGGCGACGGCCCCGTTCGGGCCGAGCGACCCCGCCAGGAAGAAGACGAGAGCGCCTTCCCGAATGCCGAGTCCTGCCGGAGCAGGAATGAAGAGGTATCCGAGCACGTAGGCCGCTGCGAAGGAGGATGCGGTATCGAGCAACGCCACATCGTACCCGAGTCCGCGCACCAGGAGCCAGAAGGCGCCCGCGTACACAAGCCAGCTGGCGAGGCCGATACCCAGCCATTCCGCTCCGTGCCGAGAGTCCAGTTCGGCCGGCACCTCACTCCGCGCCACGCGGAACCAGAGGCGAGACGTGGCCGAAAACACTGCGGGGACGAGGCCGATCAGGATTAACGCCACCAGAACGACCGGCACGAGCCATCGCCAGCCGGCGCCGTCCGCGTAGGTCCAGAGGCGGCCCGCCCCGATCGTCGACGCGGCGACGATGGCGACCCCCTGCCCCACGATGGCCGCCGCAGCGGCCTTCGGGCCTGGAATACCCCGCTGCGTGGCGAGTGCGGCCAGCCCGGCGATCTGCCAGACCTTTCCGGGGATGTACCGCCCGAGGTTCGCGATCATGAACAAGCGCGCGGCTGCGAACCACGGAGTCGCCCCTCCGCCGAGGTCGCGCGTAATTCGACCCCACAGGGCCCCCGTCACGAGGTAGCCCGCCGCCAACAGTGCGCAACTCAACAGGAGAAGGCCGGGTCGAAGTGTCCAACCCGCGACGTCGAAGTCGCGGAGGCCATCGAGGGACACACCGGCCCGATCGACGACGAACCACGTCACGAGGATCGTCGCAGCGAGCTGCGCCGCGAGGAGGAGCCACCGCTTCAGGTCACTCGCTCCCGGCGCCTGAGCGGCCCATGCGTTCGCGCCACAGACCCGCACCGAAGCCCGCGAGGAGTAGAGTGAGGACGAGGGCGCTGACCACGAAGGCTCGGCCGACGAGCGTCGACTCGTAGGACATCACGACCGACGAGGTGCCCGCCGGGACGGGGACGGCCCGGAGGGTGTGATAGGCTCGAAGGACGGGTGCATCGACACCGTCCACCGTGGCCCGCCATGCAGGAAACCAATTGTCTGCGACGACGAGGAGTGCCGGCGTCTCCGACTGAACCGTCCATTCCAGTCTGTCCGGCGTCCGCTCGACCCATGCGACCGAGCCCGAGGCGCGTACGCCCGGGAGTGGCGTCGGAGGGGCTTCGGTGAGGACCGCCTCGATCTCTGGGTCGTGCTCGTCGCTGAGGATGTACGGGACGGCCTCTGCGTCGTTCTTCACGACGGCGGAGGCCACCAGGCGGGCTCGAGGGAGTCCCGGATCTCTGAGAATGGTGTTGAAGACCCGGCCATCCGAGTACTGGGTCCGCGCCAGAACCGAGCCCTGTGGCGCGGGGCCGCGTGTCGCATCCGGCCAGAGGATGTATCGAACGTTGAGGATCCGACGGACGTTGAGGTTGTACAGGTTCGCCGCGTCTCCGGAACCGGCCATGCCGATCAGCTCTCGATACCGGAACAGATCGTTCGGGTGGTGGCCTGCCGCGAGCTCGATCCCGTGAATGGCCGCCTTCACCTCCTGAGAGCCGCGCGTCATGTCCCAAAGTCGGTACGGTTCGCCCCCCTGCTCTTCCGCGAGGAGGGTTCGCGTCGCCGGGTCGGGTTGGGACCACGCGTGGAAGTCGATCGTCTGGATGAAGGGCTGTGCCACACGGCCTTCGTCGACGACGATGAGCGCGGCCAATCCTGCGACCAGCAGAGGGGTGGGTGCACGCCCGTTTCGCCACGCCCACACCAAGCCCGCGGTGGCCGCCGCGATCATCACGGCGATGAACGCTCCTTGCGTGATATTCGGAAGGTGGCTGGCGAGGATTTGTTGACGGACATCTGGAATCGCCGAGTACACGACGGCCGTCCATAGCCGGGTGAACACACCGCTCGATACAAGCATCGCGAGCAGGGCCAGACCACCGACCGCGCCCCACAAGACGTTCTGAGCGCGACGCAGCGTCGATTCGTCGGCTTCGGACGACGCGCTCAGGAGGCGGTCGACGCCGAGGGCCGCCATCGTGACCGCCGAGAAGCCGAACAAATAGGACGCCATGCCGTTCGACCGGAACAACCGGATACCCGGGAAGTCGATGCCGTACAGGACACTCCATACCGGCGTATTCGCACCCATCGAGTACAGCAGCGCGAAGACCCCGAAGCCGGTCAGGAAGAGCCGGAGTTGCCGGCGGGCTGCGCCGAGGAAGGAAAGCCCCGCGAGGAGGAGGACGACGAGCCCTGCGTACTCGTGGTTGTCCTTGAACGGGTTTCGGCCCCAATAGGTCCCGTTCGTCCACGCGTTCCCACGGGCGGCGTTACCCGGGAACTCGGGGACGATGAAGCTCATCACCTCTTCAGGATGCAACGAGTACGACGCGGACCAGTCGCGGCCGCGCTCACCCGCCGCCTCGCTGGTCGTAGCGATGCGGCGGGAGTGTTCCTGGACGTAGGAGACCGACGGGAAGAACTGGTACGAAGCGCCTGTCGCGCCGAGGAGCGCCGCCACCATGAAGAGAGTGAAGCGTGTTGCGCCGGCGCGGCCCCACGCGACGCCACGTGGGACTTCGTCTCCGTCCGGCGGGGCCGGGGCGTGCTCTGAGGCCGATAGGACTTCGTCGGTGCCCCGAGCGATCTGGATCGAGCGGAAGATGGCGTACAGGCCGGTCCCCCCGAACAGGAAGTACGCCATCTGGAAGTGCGTCGTGTACAGCACCAGCGCGATCACCAACGCGATGCCCGAGACGCTCCTGATCGACGGTGCTGCGAAGTGCCGCTCGGTCGCCCAAAAGAGGAGCGGGGTCAGCGCGATGACGAACATCTTCCCATCGTGACCGGGGTGCACGAAGCCGATCAGGAAGGGGGCCAACATGTAGGCAGCCCCGCCGATCAGCGCGGCGGGTCGGGAGCCGCCGAAGCTCCGAACCCACCCGAAGAAGAACAGCCCGGCCAGGAAGACATGCAGAACGAGCTTCCACCCGAGAGATCGGAACGGCTCCAGAATCACGAGGAGCAGAACCGACGGTGGGTAGAGCGAATCGCCGGCACTCAGGGCGTCGAGGAAGGGCGTGCCGCCGAGGATGTGCGGAGCCCAGCCGGGCACCCTCCCCAGTGTGGAGAGGGACTCCGCGTAGAGCTGGCGCACGACGTAGCCCAACGAGAGGGTGTCCCCGCCCAGGAGCATGCGGTCCGAGAAGACGAACTCTCGGAAGAGGCCGAGGGCGAGGACCCCGTACAAGACGGGCGGAAGCCACGTCGGGATCGTCGGGATGTCGCGAGCGCTGCCGGCGTGGGACTTCCGTTCGGACGGCGCGCTGCCGTTCTGGTCGTTCCCTCGCTTCTGGTTCCGCTTCTTCGCCATGTCAGGCCGCCCGCCGTCGGATGAGTTCCTCGTAGATCTCCAGGTGCCGGTCCGCCAGCCGACGGTTGCTCCACTGTGCGACGACTCGATTTCGTGCGGCGACCCCCTGCTCCGGCAAGTCGTCCTTCGAGAGGAGCCCCGCCACGACGCGGGCCAAGTCTCTCGGGTTGGCAGGCTCGAAGAGGCCGCCCACGGAGTCGTCGACGATCTCGGGCAAGCCACCGACGTCGGAGGCCGCCACCGGCAATCCGCACGACATACACTCGAGTGCGGCCACGGACGTCGCTTCCATGAGGCTCGGGAAGACCGCGAGTTCAGCGGAACTCAAGAGGCCGGGCATCTCCGCGTGAGGCTTCGCCCCTAGGAAGTGAAGGCGGTCCCCGACCCCGAGTTCGGCGCCCAACCTGTCGAGCGCGGCTCGTTCGGGGCCGTCACCGATCAGGATGGCCTCCACATCGTGGGTCTCCACAAGCTCTGGCATCGCTCTCACGAAGAACTCGACCCCATTCTTTTGGAAGAGGCGGCGAGGAACGACGAGGCGGCGTCGACCGTCGGACGGTGGGGCCATCGTGGGCGCCACGGGCTGGAACAGATCCGTTTCCACCCCGTTCGTGAGGGCCTCCACGGTGTGCCCGGGAGCGAGAGACTCGGCGACGTCAGCAATTTCGATGCTCGCAGCGAGGTTCGCATCGCCGGCCGCGACGAGGCGGCCGAGGATCGATCGCCAACCAGGACGTGGGGCGAGCTTCAGGAAGTGGGACGTATGCCACGTCGACACCAAGGGGGCTCCCCCGACCGCCCGCGCGGCCTGCAACGGCGGAATCGACTGGAAGGCTTGGGCGTGGAGTATGTCCGCGTCGCGCGCCATCGATACGCTCCGGGGCACGGACCCCACAGCGTGCGCGATCCACCCGACCGTCGACTTCCCCGGGAACCACGTCCGCCAAACGTTCACGCCGTCCATCGTCTCCTGCGCCGGAGTGTCGGGGCGCGAGCGGGAGGTCACGACATCGACACGATGCCCCCGCGCCGCGAGCGCCCGGCACAGGTAGTGCACATGGCTTTCGAGCCCCCCCACCTCGGGTGGGTAATAGACGCAGTGCATCAAGATGTTCAACGCGCGGGGCCGTCGTCGGAGCGGTGCCGGTCGTGGAAAGTGTACCCGGCGCGAGAGACGCGATCAACGATCGTGATTCCCCGGCCTGCTTGGCTTTCCGTGGCATGCTAGCTTTCGGTCGCAACGCCGCTTCTCACCCGTTTCCGTGGCCAAGCTCTTCAGCTTCCGCTTCGACGTCGATACGCATCGGTGCGTACGCGAGGGCATGCCTGCCCTCGTTCGACTCGGAGATCGGCTCGGTGTGCCGTTTACGTTCTTCGTGAACATGGGTCGGGCGGTCTCCAGGAGGGGTTTCGTTCGTGGATTCCTGCGAAGTGACGGCCCGTCCGACGTCGCAGCGAAGCTCTCCGCCCGGACGAAGCTCGGCTCGAGCGGGTACCTGAGGGCCGCCCTCTTGAACCCACTCGTCGGGGCTGGGTCGCCCGACATCATTCGGTCGGCGATCGCGTCGGGTCACGAGGTCGGGCTTCATGGCGGGCGCAACCACGCGGAGTGGCAGTCCCACGCGCCGGACTGGGCCTCGGAACGGGTGGCGGCGGAGGTCGACGCCGTCCTGCCGCGGCTCCACTCCCTCATTGGCCCCGAGCGTGTCGTGGGCTTCGCCTCCCCGGGCTGGGCGACACCCCCCGCCCTGTGCGAGGTGCTGGTCGAGCGCGGCTTCGAGTACGTGGCCGACGATCACGGCCCGCGAGCGGACCGGATTTCTCCCGCGGGCGCGGCGGTGTGCGGTCTGCGTAGCGTGCATACGGCCCTGACGGGTGAACCGGGTGGTGTGGCGTATCTGGAGCACTTGGTTGCGCTCGGGATGGGCAACGAGGCCATCGTTGCGCGTTTCCGAGAGGAACTGCTCGCCGCTGGCAATCAAGTCGTCGTGTACGATCACCCGTACTTCGCCGGGCTCGAGGCACTCCACCTCGTGGAGGCGCTCGTGGGAGAGGCCCGCGACGCCGGCTACGAGATCGTTCCGGTGGCGACGATCGCCAGGGCCGCCTGATGCGCGTCGTCCTTCTCTGTCGGCAGGGCGCACCGGCGCGCCTCGTCGCGAACCGCCTCCACGAGGCGGGACACCTCGATGCGATCGTCTTCGAAGGGGGGCAGGCGGCGCGCAAACGGAAGCTCGCGCGGAGCTGGGGCCGAACGCCGTGGTGGGCACGCCCACGCCTGGGCGTCGACCTGCTTGCGCTCTCGCTATACGGCCGGGCGTGGCGACGCGTCCTCGACACCCGCATGGAAGCCGCCTACCCCACCTACGCCTATCCACCGGACGGCATCCCACTCCTCGGCTTCGACGATGCGAATGATCCGGCGTGCGTTTCGGCCCTGCGAGATTTGGCTCCCGACGTCCTCGTCGTGTATGGCACGTCGATTCTCAAGGAGCCGGTCCTCCGGATCGCCGATACGTCGTTGAACATTCATGGCGGGATCGTGCCTGCCTACCGGAACGTGCACTCCGAGGTGTGGGCGGTCCTCAACGGGGCTCCGGGCGACATTGGCACCTCGATCCTTCATCTCGACGAGGGGATCGACTCCGGCGCTGTCGCGCTCCAGCGGCGAATCGAGCCAGCCACAGGCGATTTCTTCACCCTCCGATGGCGCAATCTCGAACTCTCGGCCGGTCTCATCGTGGAAGCCCTCGACCGCCACGAGGGGGGCACGCTGCCCGCGGAGCGGCAGACCGACGACGGACGGGTCGGTTTCTACCCGACGCCCGGTTGGCGTGAACTGCGGAGACTTCGTAACTGGCACCGATCCCGCCGAGACTGATCGCGGAGGAGCGTGGCCCTAGGCCTGTGGGCCGGCCCAGTCGTCGGTCTCGCGTGGTCGCCCGGTCAGATGGGACACCAGGATGTCGGCGATTCGGCGCCCCGCGTGGCCGTCCCCATACGGGTTGATGCCGGAATGATCCGGCCGATCGTCGAGCGCCGCATGGGCACGCTCGAGAATGAGGCCAGGGTCGGTCCCTACGAGCTCCGCGACGCCCGCGTCAATGCCCTCCGGCCGCTCGGTGACGCTTCGTAGAACCAGGACGTGACTCCCGAACGTCGGTGCTTCTTCCTGGATCCCGCCGGAATCCGTCATCACCAGCTCGGCGGCCCGGAGGGCCCCGACGAGGTCGAAGTAATCGAGAGGATCAACCAAGTGGACCCGGGGGTGGCCGGCCAAGAGCTCCCACGCCGGAACCCGAACCTCCGGGTTCGGATGGACCGGATAGACGACCGAGATATCCTCCCGCTCATCCGCCAAGGTGCGCACGGCGCCGAAGAGATCGCGCAGGGGTTCGCCGAATGACTCGCGGCGGTGGGCCGTGAGGAGCACGAGCCGACGCTGGTTCACCACCATCTCCCGAAGCGTCCCGCTCGTGAACGGCCGATTGAGTTCCGAAACCCGTTGAAGTGCATCCACTACCGTGTTGCCCGTCAACGAGATGGCCGACGCGGGCACTCCTTCCGCCGTGAGCCGTTCTGCCGCCCGGCGGGTGGGGGCGAAGTGAAACGAGGAGACGGCGTCGGTCATGCGCCGCAGCCCCTCCTCCGGGAACGGGGCTCGGAGGTCACCGCTTCGGAGTCCGGCCTCGACGTGGCCGACCTTCACTCCCTCGAAGAAGCCCGCGAGCGCTGCCGCGAAGACCGTCGCGGTGTCGCCCTGAACGAGCACGACGTCGGGGCGGAAGTCGCGGATGACTTCCGGGACGCCGAAGAGTCCTCCCTGGACGACATCGTAGACGCTCTGTCCCTCCTTCATGAGCGCGAGTTCGTAGTGTCGCTCCATGGAGAAGGCCGTCATCACCTGGTCGACCAGCGACGCGTGCTGCCCCGTGAAGCAGATGCGGGTTTCGACATCTGCGCCGTAGGCGGCGAGGGCGTCG
>JBCCEZ010000065.1:0-24520 GCA_039030015.1 Gemmatimonadota bacterium
CAACGCGGTTTGCAGCCGGGACCTGTGCACAGGACTCGAACATGTACCGTCGCAAACGCGGATGTGCTGGCATGTCGCCAACTGTTTGTGCCATTGTACACCATAGATGAGCCTGCAGGCTGCACAGCTACGGCATTGAGGTAATCCTGGACGTGGTGTACAACCACACTGCGGAAGGTTCCGACGTCAACCCATACATCCTCTCCCACCGCTGCATTGACTGCAAGTCATACTACCAGATGAACCTGGACCAGTACGAGCAGCTGCTGAACTACTCAGGCTGTGGCAACACTGTAAGTGCGAACCACCCGGCTGTGAAGCAACAGATCCTGGATAGTTTGAGGCACTGGGTCGAGGAGTATCACGTGGATGGCTTCCGATTTGTTGGGGAGCTTGGGCTTCGGCGGGGGCGGCGTTCAGAACGAAGAAGGTCAGATCTTCGATTCCGAGGCGTTCCAGGTCGCGATCGCACAGGTCACGGAGCGTTATCGCAACGAGGGTTACCTGTACGTTCGGGTCGATCCCGTGGTGAATCTCAATCCGTCGGAGAACGGCGAACCGCCCACAGTCGACGCACAGTGGCTGATCACCGAGGGCTCCCCGGCGATCATCAATCGCGTGAACATCGTCGGAAACGAGTACACCTTCGAGCGCGTGATTCGGCAGCAGGTCCTCATCCTCCCGGGTGACGTCTACAGCCAGGATCGAGTCCTCCAGACGTATCAGAACATCTCGGCGCTCGGCTTCTTCGAGTCGCCCCTCCCGTTCCCGGACATCCAGCCGCTCGACAACGGAGACGTCGACATCACCTTCCGGGTGGTGGAGAAGCAGACGGGCTCCGTGAACTTCGGAACGTCGGTCGGTGGCGGCGTCGGGCTGTCGGGATTCGTCGGGTACGACCAGCCGAACCTCTTCGGGCAGGCCAAGTCGGGCTCGCTGCGGTGGGACTTCGGGCGCTTCATCAACAGCTTCGAGCTCTCCTACACGGATCCCGCCGTCTATCAGACGCGTACCTCCGCGACAGTCACGCTCTTCAACTCTCGGGACCGGTTCTTCCAGTTCTCGTCCGGACGCCGCCGGCGAATCGGAACGAACCTTCGCGTCGGACTTCCGTGGCGGGGCACTCGATTCACCCGGGTATTCCTAGGCTACGGGATCTCTCGCACGACCTACGAGCTCTTCAACGACGTCGACGACAACTCGCTCTTTGGTCGCCCACCGGGAGTTCAGAGCCAGCTTTCGGTCGGGATTACGCGGCAGACGTTCAACCACCCAATCTTCCCGACCGTGGGGTCACGACAGAACCTGACGGTCGAGCAGAACGGGGCCTTCCTCGGCGGCGACGGCAACTTCACTCGCGTCCTGGGTGATGGCGGCTGGTGGGTGCCGGTCGGATCGGTGGGCGGCAACGCGCAGACCGGCGGCGGCATGCAATTCGCCCTCGGGCTCAAGCTCCGTGGTGGAGCCATCTTCGGAGACGCCGGGGCCTTTCCCTTCGATCGCTTCTGGATGGGTGGCGTGCAGTTCGGTGAGAATCTCCGGGGCTACGATGAGACTTCGGTCACTCCGTTCGGCTTCTTTCCGCAGAACTCGCGCGAGATCTCGGACATCAACCGTCTCGGTGACGCCTTCTTCTCGATGTCGGCCGAGTACGCGGCGCGCCTTGGAGGGCAGATCGGGCTGCACGTCTTCTTCGACGCAGGCCGAGTGTGGAACGAACCTTCTCAGTTCGACCCGTCGAGCATGTTCCGGGGCGCGGGTGTGGGCATGCAGATCGTAACGCCCTTCGGGCCGATCGGGCTCGACTACGCGTACGGATTCGATCGTCCGGTGCCCGGGTGGCAGCTACACTTCCGGATGGGCCCGGGCATGTAGGACTGCGCCAGCACGAGGACGAAAACGCTGTACATCCAGCAGCGCTCGCGCGAAACTTTACGGCTGGATCCGTTCAGCTGAACAACGAACGATCAGGAACCCGGGAACCTGTGCGCGTCCGTGGAATAGGACGTGGCGGTGACCAGACACACAACGGAGTCGGACCCATGCGACGCACCTCCCTCGCGCTCAGCGCGCTGGCCTTCCTGCTCTCGGCGGGAGCCGTCGAGGCGCAAACGCTCAAGATTGCGTACATCAACTCCCAGGAGATCCTCCTGAACGCTCCCGGAGCGGAAGCTGCACAGCAGGCTTTCGACCAGGAGATGGAGGGATACCAGGTCGAGATCGTTCAGCTCGAGCAGGAGCTCCAAAACATGGAGACGGCGCTCCAGCAGCAGCAGCTCACACTGTCGCCCGAGGCACGCACGGCTCGCGAGCAGCAGCTCCAGGCCAAGTTCCAGGAGTACCAGACGCGGACGACTCAGCTGCAGGAAATGGCGAACACCCGCCGGGCCGAGCTGATCCAGCCGGTGATGGACAACATCACTGCGGTCATCGAAGCGCTGCGTGAGGAAGGGGCGTACGCGCTCATCCTGGACGCCGCCTCCGGAGCGATCGTATCGGCGGATCCGGCGCTCGATCTCACCCAGACGGTGATCTCGCGCCTGCAGACTGCTGACGGAGTCCCGGACGGGAACTAGCCCGACTCGACGACTGGCCACCGACAGCCCGTGGAGAGCATCATGCTCGCCACGGGCTTTGTCGTACCCGACTGACAAGGACATGCCATGAAGGTCTCCCTAACCGACCTCGCGACTCGAATCGGCGGTTCGCCGTTCGGGCGACTGGACCTCGAGGTCTCCGGCATTGCGTCGATCGCGGATGCGGAGGACGGCGAGCTCGCGTTTCTCGCCCACCCTCGGTACGTCGACGGTCTCGAGCATACCCGGGCCCAGGCCGTGCTCGTGACGAAGCCGCTCGCCGACCGGGTCCCCGACTCCCTGTCCGGGATCGTCGTCGAGAAGGGCCATCGTGCTCTTCAGGACGTCGCGGCGTACTTCAATCCGCCCGCCCCTGTGGTACCGGATATTCACAGGACCGCGGTCGTTGGCCGGGGTGTCGAGCTGGGAGAGGGGGTGCGGATCGGCGCCTACGCGGTCCTCGAGGATGGTGTCGCGGTGGGTTCGGGCGCTCGGATCGGAGCCCACTGTGTCCTCGGCTCGGGCACCCGCGTAGGAGCGAGAACGGTTCTTCATCCCCACGTCGTGCTGTATGAGGGGACGGAGCTGGGGTGCGACGTGGTCGTGCATGCGGGAGCGCGGATCGGGGCCGATGGCTTCGGCTACGTCGAAGTCGAGGGCGTGCACGAGAAGATCCCTCACACGGGACGTTGCGTCATCGAGGATCACGTCGAGATCGGCGCGAACTGCACGATAGACCGAGGTTCGATCGGTGAGACCCGGATCGAAGAAGGTGTGAAGCTGGACAACCTCGTCCACATCGCGCACAACGTCCGCGTGGGCGCCCGATCGCTCCTCGCCGCTCAGGTCGGCATCGCCGGCTCGACGCACCTTGGTCGTGGCGTGTGGATGGGCGGGCAATCGGGCGCAATCAATCGCGTCGAAATCGGGGACGGGGCTCGCGTGGTGGTGCAGACCGGGATCACACGGGACGTCGGGGCCGGTGAGACGGTCTCGGGCTTTCCAGCCCGCTCCCACCGGGAGGAGCTGAGGCTTCGTGCGCTCCTGGGCCGCCTGCCTGGTTTGAGGCGTCGCGTGCGCGCCGTGGAGGAGCGCCTCGCCGATCAGGTGGCACCGTAGTCGGCCCGATTCCCCCTTCAGGCGGACGACCCGGTACGCGTTACCTTTTCCGCCATGACGGCTCCCCAGCAACGCACGATCTCAACCGCGGTGTCCCTCGAGGGGGTCGGAGTGCACACGGGGGTTCAGGCGCGCGTTCGTCTCAACCCGGCCGATCCCGACACCGGAATCCGCTTCCGTCTCGTGGGTGCACCCGGCGCGCCGGAGTTGCCCGCCAGCCTCGATCTCGTCACGGAGACCGAGTTGGGGACGACGCTGGGGGCCGGCGAGGCGAAAGTACGCACCGTCGAACACCTCATGGCCGCCCTGGCCGGCGCTCAGGTCGACAACGTGGTCGTCGAGGTGGAGGGGCCAGAGCTTCCGATCCTGGACGGCTCGTTTACGGGCTTCGCGGACGCGATCGAACGCGCTGTCCCCGTCGAACAGAACGCGGACGCACGAGTCCTCGAACTCTCCGGCCCGATTCATCTGGATGCAGGGAAGGGAACGGCCTATGTCGCCGCGCCGGCCGACCGCCTGTCCGTGGCCGCAACGATAGACTTCGCCCATCCATCGGTGGGGCGGAGCTACGGGTCGTTCGTGCTCGATCGTCCGGCTTCGTTTCGGCAGGACATTGCGCCTGCTCGCACGTTCGGGTTCGCAGACGAGGGCGAGCGGCTACAGGCTCGTGGCTTCGCCTTGGGCGCCTCCGTAGAGAACACCGTCGTCCTCGATGACGAGTCGGTCGTGAATGGCCCGCTCCGCTTCGAGGACGAATTCGTACGTCACAAAGTGGGGGACCTACTCGGAGATCTCGCCCTGATCGGGGGACGCCTCAGGGCGTCGATCGTCGCCGAACGGCCGAGTCACCGGGGCAACGTCGCCTTTGCTCGCACCATCGCTCGACACATCCGCCGATCGGGAGAACCGGCCTTGGACATCACGCGTATCATGGAGTTCCTACCGCATCGTTATCCGATGCTCCTCGTCGACCGGATTCTCGAGTACGAGGCCGGGAAGACCATCGTGGGCATCAAGAACGTCACCATCAATGAACCGTTCTTTCAGGGTCACTTTCCGGGCCACCCGATCATGCCTGGCGTGCTGATTCTGGAAGCGATGGCCCAGTGTGGCGGCCTACTCATGATGGACGAGGTCGAGAACCCCGAGGACAAGGTCGTGTATTTCATGACGATCGACGGGGCCAAGTTCCGGAAGCCGGTCACGCCCGGGGACCAGCTGGTCTTCGAGATGGAGGTGCTCCAGTTCCGACGCGGCGTGTGCAAGATCGCCGGGAAGGCACTCGTCGATGGAAAGACCGTGGCCCAAGCCGAATTCAAGGCGAGCTTGCAGGATCGCTGACCCATGTCCGAACCCATCGCCGTAGGTACGCGGGGAGAGACCCGCGTCCATCCCACCGCGATCGTCGATCCGGGTGCGGAGCTGGGTATGGGGGTGGTCGTGGGTCCATGGGCGCTCGTCGGCCCCGGGGTGAAGATCGGGGATGGCACCGAGTTGGGCCCTCGGGTCCTCGTGGAACGAGATACGACCGTGGGCGAAGATTGCGCCGTCGCGAACGGTGCGGTCCTCGGTTCGGATCCTCAGGACCTGAAGTACAAGGGCGAGTCGACGACGTTGACCGTCGGCGACCGTACTGTCGTCCGCGAATTCGCGACCCTGAATCGGGGAACCGACGCCGCAGGAACGACGAGCGTGGGGAGCGATTGTCTCGTGATGGCGTATGCGCACGTCGCCCATGACTGCGAGATCGGAAACCACGTGGTCCTCGCCAACTCAGTTCATATGGGTGGCCACGTCCTGATCGAGGATTGGGCGACCGTCGGCGGGGTCGTCGCCATCCATCAATTCTGCCGGATCGGGGCGCACGCCTTCATCGGGGGTGGGTCCAGGATCACCCAGGACGTACCGCCCTACTGCAGAGCAGTCGGCAACCCGCCCAAGCTCTACGGACTCAACTCGGTTGGCCTCGAGCGCCGTGGGCTGCATCCTGAGGTTCGCTCGTCACTCAAGGCGGCGTACCGTATGCTGTTCCATGGGAAGGATCATCTCGGCCGCGCCATGGAGCGGGCCGAGGCAGAGATTTCCGGCGTGCCCGAGGTCGGGCATCTGATCGAGTTCATTCGCGCGTCTGAGCGAGGCATCGTCGGCTGATGCGCGTCGAAGAAGGAGGAGCGTCATGTCACTGATCCGGGCACGAAGGGCGAGGAAGAAAAGCTGGGTCGACACCCGAAAGGGCATGCCCAAAGGCAAGCTCATGGGGCTGCTCGTTCTCACCATCGTCGCGATCTGGTATCTCGGATGGGCGTTCTGAAGCACGAGGCTCGTGACGCGCCGTAGCTCTACAGCGTCGCCTTCGATTCTCGTCCTCGCCGGAGAGCCGTCCGGCGATGCTCACGCGGCGGCGGTCATGCGCGCCTACACCCGCCGGCACCCCTCCACGGGGTGGTCGGGCATGGGCGGTCCGGCGATGGCCGACGCCGGCGCTGAGCTGATCGCAACGCTCGACCGGCTCGCGGTCATGGGCTTCGCCGAGGTCGTACCGAGGCTCCCCTACTTTCTGCGCCTCCGTCGACGTGTCGAACGGATACTCGAGGAGGACCGGCCCGACGCGGTCCTCCTCGTCGACTATCCGGGCTTCAACCTCCGGATCGCCGAATCCGCCCACAGGCGGGGAATTCCCGTCGTGTACTACATCGCGCCTCAGGTGTGGGCGTGGAAGAAGGGGCGGGCGGCTCGACTGTCCCAGACCGCCGACCGGATCGCCGTGATCCTCCCCTTCGAGGTGGAGCACTTTACCGAGCACGGCGGACGAGCCACCTACGTCGGTCATCCCCTTCTCGATCGGGACGATCATGTGGATTCCCGCGAGGCGTTCCTGGATCGTTGGGGGCTCGACGTCGATCGCCGGATTTTGGCGCTTCTGCCGGGCTCGAGAGGCCAGGAGATCGATCGTCACCTGACGCTCTTCGCGGAGGCGGCTCAGCGGGTAATCGATCGCCGTCCCGACGTGCTCCCGGTCTTCTCCCGTGCACCGTCGGTCTCAGCGATCCCCTTCCACGCGACGGGCTTTCCCGTGGTCGAAGACACGTGGGCGCTCCAGCGTCATGCGTGCGCGGCCTTGGTCAAGTCGGGCACGGGGACGTTGGAAACCGCGCTCGAGGGCACTCCGCTCGTCGTGGCCTACCGCACGAGTGGCCTCACGGCCGCGATCGGGAGACGGGTCGTCGACGTGGAGCATATCGGGCTCCCCAACCTCGTCGCGGGGCGACGGATCGTGCCCGAATTCATCCAGGAGGACGCGACCCCGGAGTCGCTGGCCGACGCCGTCATCCCCCTGCTCGAGGACGGCTCGACGGCGCGGTCGACCCAGATCGAGGAGCTCGCCGGCGTACGTGGAGGGCTCGGCGCGCGTGGGGCGGCCGACCGAGTTGCCGACCTGCTCGATGAGGTTGTGGCGTCGTGAGCGATCTTCGCTTCGAGAGCGCCGGCGTGTTGGGCACCGGGCTGATGGCCGGGCTCTTTTTGACCACCCGCTTCGATATCCGTGGCGCCGAATATCCCCGAGAGCTACGGGAGGCCAAACAGCCTCTGATGCTCGCGTGCTGGCACGGGCTCCTGCTCCCGGCCATCCACATGCACCGGAATCAGGGTGTCGTCGTACTGGTCAGTGAGCATGAAGACGGCGAGTACATCAGCAGAGTGCTTCATCGCCAGGGCTTCGGGACGGCGCGCGGATCGAGTACCCGAGGCGGATCAAAGGGACTTCGTACCCTCGTCCGCGCCGCGCGCAGCGGGCGGGATCTCGCCGTCACGCCGGACGGCCCGACCGGGCCACCGCGGGAGTTCAAGGCGGGGGTCGTCGTCGCCGCCCAGATGGCTCGAGTGCCCATCGTGCCGATCGCGATTCGGTCCGGCGCGGGTTGGCGTTTCCAGAGTTGGGACGGCTTCTGGATCCCACGGCCCTTCTCCACGATCACCATCGAATACCTCGAGCCCGTCTTCGTGTCTCCCGACGCGACCCGGGAGGAGACCGACGAGATCGCAGAGCAGATCGGTCGTCGGCTCAACGAGGCGTGTGACGCATGAAGGCCACACTGAGTCGGGTCGTCGAACGGTGGTGGGACGGCGAAGGGGGAGTGGGCGGTCGGATCTTCGACGTGGCTGCAACCCCCGCGGAGTGGCTGTGGCGCGCTGCCTCGGTCGCTCGTCGCCGAAGCGTGGGTGCCGGGCTGAGCATCGGGCGGCCGGTCATCTCGGTGGGCAATGTGGCGGTCGGGGGGACGGGGAAGACACCGTTCGTCGGATGGATCGTGCGACAGCTGGCAGCGGCCGGTGTCGCACCCGGGGTCGTGGTGCACCAGGTCGCCGAGGACGAGGCACACCTCCTGCGCTCGTGGACGCCCGACATCCCCGTCGTCGTGGACGCAGACCGCGTGCGAGGGGCGACCCAGGCCGTGGAGCGCGGTGCTGCTACCGTCGTCCTCGACGACGGGTTCCAGCATCATCGACTCCTCCGTGACCTCGATGTCGTCCTCTGGGCCGTCGAGGATCCGATCCCAGGCCGCGTGCTCCCGCGAGGACGGCTGCGGGAGCCCCTGGAAGCGCTGCGCCGAGCGGACGCCGTGGTCATCACCCGACGAGGCCTCCACGATCGCACCCGGCTCGTGGCGGATGAGCTTCGGGACTTCCTTGGCCATGACGCTCCCCCGGTCGTCGGAAGTGTGTACCTCGAGCCCGGGCGGCTCGAGTCCCTCGTTTCGGGTGGCGACCCCGGAGAGCCGTCGCCGCAGACGAGTGTGCTCGCCTGCGCGGGCATTGCACGCCCCTCGCGCTTCTTCGACCATGTCCGGGACCGTTTCGGATCGCATGGGGAAGTCCGCTTCGCTGACCACCACACGTACGACGCGCGTGACGCTCGCGGGCTACGAGACCGGGCCGCAGGGCGCCCGATCCTCATCACGGAGAAGGATGCCGTGAAGCTGCGCCCATTCGCCGAGGTACTCGGACCGACGTGGGTCCTCCTCCAGCGGCTCTCGTGGGCGTGGGGTGAAGAAGACACGCGCGCTCTCGTGGTCCACGCGGCAAGAGGACGTCCGGCCTCGTGAAGGTCCAGCTCGTCGTGGTCGGGAAGGTCAAAGGCGAGCTCAAGTCGCCGGTCTCCGAGTACGAACGGAGGGCGGGTCGCTACTGGAAGTTCTCGGTCGATGAAGTCGCGGCTGGGGGCAAGAGCAGCGCCCCGTCGGACGTCATGGCTGCGGAGGCTGAACGGATCGAGAAGAGACTGGACCCCTCGCTCGAGCTCGTCGCGCTCGCGGTGGAAGGCACGGCGATGTCTTCGGAGACGTTGGCCGATTACCTCGAAACCCTACAGGTGCGATCTTCTGCCGGTGTCGCGTTCGTGATCGGTGGGGCATTCGGCATCGCCCCCGGCTTGAAGGCGCGGGCGCGGCGCACACTCAGCCTCTCGGGCATGACGTTGCCCCATGAGATGGCTCGGCTTGTACTCGCCGAACAGCTGTATCGGGCAGGGACGATCCTGCGCGGTGAACCGTACCACAAAGGTTGAGATGGAGCTCATCGTTTCTCGCCCTCGAGGCGCGCCGGTCGTTCGTGACTACCTGGATCATGCGGCGGGCGCGGAGGAGTTCTTTCTCCGTACCTTCGACCGCCTGGCCGACTTCGAGTCCAAAGCTGCGGAAGTCGATGCCCGTTTCGACACGGACGCCCGCGAACGGGCAGCGGAAGCCCTCATGCTCCCGGAAGGCTTCGAATCCTCGCGGGTCGAGGCATTCGTTCGTGAAGGCGGCTACATGGTCACGACCGGGCAGCAGCCTGGACTCTTCGGCGGCCCCCTATACTCGATCTTCAAGGCGATCACCGCCGTTCGGTTGGCGGAGACGCTCGAGGCACGACTCGGTCGACCGGTGCTCCCCGTATTTTGGGTCGCGTCCGACGACCACGATTGGGCGGAAGCCGACCACGCCGATCTGATCGGAACGGACAACGAGCTGCACCGTTTCTCGGTCCGCTCACCGGAGGAGGAACGGACGTCCTCACTCCATCGCCTCACTCTGGGCGCCGATGCCGACGAGGCCGTCGCCGCGTTCCTCGACGCGTTGCCCGACTCCGACTTCAGTGCGTCCTACACCGAACTCGTGCGTTCGGGTTTCGGGCAGGGCTCGACCCTCCCTGAGGGGTTCCATCAACTGATGCATCGGACGTTGGGGAGGCTGGGGATCGCCTTCACTGATGCCGCCCACGAGGGGGTGAAGACGTCCTCCAGAGAGCTCCTCCTCGCCGAACTCGGGCACTCGGAACGGATGGAGTCCGTCTTGGCCGACACAGTCCAGCGGTTGGAGGCCGCCGGGTATGGGGTCCAGGTGCCGCTCATGCCGGGTGGCGTGAACCTCTTCCTCGAGGGGCCGGCAGGGCGCGAACGGGTATACCGAGACGGGGAGGGTTTCCGCCTTCGCACGTCGGGTGAGCAGCTCACCTTCGACGAGATCGTCGCTCGCGTCGAGGCCGATCCGAAGGCGCTCTCTCCCAATGTCTTGATGCGGCCGGTCGTCGAGAGCGCGGTCTTTCCGACGTTGGCCTACGTCGGTGGACCCGGTGAAATGGCCTACTTCGCCCAACTCCGCGCCTACTTCGAAGCTCACTCGATCGAGATGCCGATCGTCTTCCCACGGTGGTCTGCCGCACCGATCGAGCGAAAGATCGGGAAGGTGTTGGGCAAGTTCGACCTCGAGCCCGCCGACTTGGCCCGTCCGTTCCACGAAGTGGCCAGTGACTTCGCACGCGAGGAGGTGCCGGGCGAGGTGCGTGCGGCGATCGGAACGCTGCGCGGCGCGCTGGGCTCGGGTGCCGGCGAGCTCCAGAAGGCGGCCGCGGGTGTCGACCCGACCCTCAAGGGACCGGTACAGAACTTCCGATCACAGGCGATGGCGGCACTCTCGGATGTGGAAAAAAAGGTACTCCAGGCCGTGAAGCGAGAGAGCGACATCGCGCTCCAACAGATCGAGAAGGCCCAACTACACCTCTACCCGAACGGCAAGCCGGCGGAGCGGGTGCAGAGCCCGCTTTACTATCTGTCGCGCTACGGGGACGACTTCGTCGATCAGGCGTATGCGGCCTTCGAAGTGAACTTCGACTAGGTGCCACGCGTAGGCACTCCTGGAAGGGTGTTACCCGGACGAGGCGTCCTCTAACTTCACGTCATGTTCCTTCAGCTCATGCTCGTACTCGTCGTCATGATCCCGCTCGTCGCGATCGTGCTCGACTCACAGCTCGGTCGCGCGCTGGCGTCCCGCCTGGAGCGACGGAGCCTCGACGGTCCGGATATCACGGCCGACCGAATCGCCTATCTGGAGGGCGAGGTCGAACGTCTCGCGGCCGAGGTCATGCGCCTCGACGAGGAGGGACAGTTCGTCCACAAGCTGCTGACGGAAGGGAAGGGGGAGGAGTCGGCGCTGCCGTCGAGCGACGAACCCGGTTGAACCCTGAGGCGCGCGGAGCCGTCCATTCGACGAGGCGTCGGGCGTGACCTCGCGTGACTCGGACGGTCGCGCGGCCCTGAGCGTCGGAGCCGGGATCTTCCTGAGCAAGATCCTGGGTTTCGTTCGCGAGCGCGTGTTCGCGCACTACTTCGGCGTCGGGACGGTCTCGGACGCATGGTGGACCGCGCTCAAGATCCCGAACGTCGTGCGGAATCTGTTGGGGGAAGGCACGCTCTCCGCATCGATGATCCCCGTGTATGCGGAGTTCCTCGAGGAGGGACGCGACGAGGAGGCCGCCCGCTTTGCCGGCGCGGCCCTTGGCATTCTCACCGCGCTTGCCGGAGGAGTCGCCCTGCTCGGCGGCGTTTTGGCGCCTCAGATCGTCGGACTCTTGTTCAGCAAGTTCGACCCGGAGACGCAGGCGCTCACCGCCACCCTGATTCGAATCCTCTTCCCGATGACCGGGCTCTTCGTGATCTCGGCGTGGAGTCTCGGGATCCTCAACAGTCATCGCACCTTCTTCATCAGCTACGTCGCTCCCGTGCTTTGGAACGTAAGCATGATCGTCGCGATGATCGGCGGCGCGACGTACTGGGGGTTGGGCGGCGAACCGGAACGGCTGGTCGTGGCGCTCGGGTGGGGGGCGCTCGTCGGGGGCGTGCTCACCTTACTGATCCAACTCCCCTGGCTTCTGCCTCACCTGAACGGGGTCCGGGTGTCACTCGGGCGAGGGGTCGCCGGCGTTCGCGAGGCGGTCCAGGCCTTCATCCCCGTCGTCGCGGCGAGGGGCGTGGTCAATCTAAGCTCGGCGATCGACCTCTTCCTGGCCGCGCGCCTGACTGCAGGCGCGGTGTCCCTCATGGGCTTCGCACAAACCCTCGCCAACCTCCCGATCGCACTCTTCGGAACGGGGATCGCTGCCGCGGAACTCCCGGAGATGTCGCGGATGCGAGGGGAGGATGCCGAGCTATTGGCGAGACGGGTGCGGACGTCGGCGGAGCGCGCGCTGTGGTTCCTGATCCCTTCGGCAGTCGGGTACGTGATCGTCGGGGACGTCATCGTCGGCAGTCTCTATCAGACGGGCGCGTTCGGTCCGGCCGAGGTGCTGATCACGTGGGGGGTGTTGAGCGCGTACACGCTCGGACTGCCCGCGTCCGCCTCGTCGCGGGTGTTGTCGTCTGCGTTCTATGCCCTCCGAGACACGAAGACCCCGGCGAACGCGGCCTACGTGAGGGTCGCACTGTCCATCGGGATCGGTGTTGCGCTGATGGGGCCGGCGGACGAACTGGGCTTCGGGATGCTCCGCCTCGGAGCGGCCGGCTTGGCACTCGGTTCGGCGACGGGTGCATGGATCGAGTACGGCCTCCTGACCCGGGCTTTGGGACGGGCGATCGGCCGTCACCGACCTTCGGCGGCCTCGGTGCTGCGGATGATCCTGGCCAGCGTGCTGGCCGCTGCCGTGGGCGTGGGCGTGCAACTCGTCCTTCCGTGGTCACACCCACTCATCGTCGGTACCGCGACCCTCGTCCCCTTTGCCGTGGCCTACCTCGGGGCCGCGTCACTACTGGGGCACCCGCTCCCGATCCGGCGGTGACCAGGCGGTGAGCGTCGACCGCGAACGCCTGGCCACGCTCGCGACGGGTCCCGGTGTGTACCTCTTCCGGGACGAACGCGGCGAGGTGCTCTACGTCGGGAAGGCGAAGTCACTGCGCCCTCGAGTTCGGAGCTACTTCCAACGCGCCGCCGACCTTTCGGCCAAGAATCGCGAGCTGGTGAAGCTCATCCGAGACGTAGAGACGATCGTCGTCGGTAGCGATGGCGAAGCGCTGATTCTCGAAGCCAACCTGATCAAGGAGCACCGCCCCCGCTTCAACATCCTCATGCGGGACGACAAGAAGTACCCGTACATCAAGGTGACGGTGCAGGAGCCGTTCCCCCGTGTGTACGTGACGCGACGAGTCCGGAACGACAAGAGCCGGTATTTCGGGCCGTACACGTCGGTCGGTCCCATGCGGCAGGCCCTCGAGGTCATCAAGCGACTGCACACGGTGCGTTCGTGCCGCTACCGACTCCCCAAGGAATCGCCGGACCGAGCGTGTCTCGACTACCACATCGGCCGGTGTAAGGCGCCCTGCGTGGGGTATCAGTCCGAGGAGGACTACCGGGGGATGATCGATCAGATCATCCGCATTCTCGAAGGCGATACCGAGGGACTGCGCGCCGAAGTCGAAGTCGCCATGCAGGAGGCGTCCGAGGCCCTCGATTTCGAGCGTGCGGCGACGATGCGGGACGTCCTCGCGGGCCTGGACAGCCTCGCGCGCCAACAGCGCGTCCACAACGCCCAAGGGGGCAGCATGGACGTCGTCGCCGTCGCGCGCGACGGTGACTTGGGGGCGGGTGTCGTCCTCAAGGTGCGATCCGGTCTACTGCTCGGTCGTGAGGCCCAGCGGTTCGCTCAGATCCGGGAGGAGAGTGATGCAGATCTGCTCTCATCGCTCCTATCGCGTCACTACCTGGGACGAGGCAGTGCAGCGACGTCGGATCTCCCGCGCCAGCTCCTCCTGCCCGACGACTTCGAGGATCGGGAGCTGCTCGCGGAGATCCTTACGGAGCAGGCGGGCCGACGTGTCCAGGTGCAGGTTCCCCAGCGAGGTGAGAAACGGAGGCTGTTGGACTTGGCCGAGCAGAATGCGCGGCAGGTGCTCGAGGATCGTGTGCAGGCGTTGGCGTACGCTGCCGACCGGGCGGAGGAGGCGCTCTTCAGCTTGCAGGAAGAGCTCGACCTCAAGGTGGTCCCTCGTCTCATGGTCTGTTTCGACATCTCGCACACCCAGGGCTCCGAGACGGTGGGCAGCGCTGTCGTCTTCGAGAACGGAGAGCCGCGCCGAGCGTCGTATCGTCATATGCGGATCAAGGGGGAATGGGGAAACGACGATTACCGATCGATGGCGGAGGTGGTGGGACGCTACTTTCGGAGATGCGTCGACGAGGATCGACCGGTCCCCGATGTGGCCGTGATCGACGGAGGAAAGGGGCAGCTCGGCGCCGCCGTCGAAGCGCTCAGTGCGCTGGCCCTCAAAGACGTGGCCGTCGTAGCGCTCGCCAAGAGGGAAGAGGAAGTGTTCGTCCCGGGGCGGTCGGAGCCGATCCGACTCGATCGTCGGAATCGAGCGTTACATCTGCTTCAGCGGATGCGAGATGAAGCCCATCGCTTCGCGGTGCGCTACAACCGAAAACTCCGAAGCAAGCGCACGATCCGCAGTGAGCTCGGGGATATCCCCGGCGTGGGTCCCAAGAAGCAGACCGTCTTGCTGCGCCGATTCGGATCGCTGAAGGGGGTCAAGGAAGCCACCAAGGAAGAGATCGCGAGGATCCCGGGCTTCTCCGAAGCGCTCGCCAGTCGGATCCTGACCTACCTCGGGCGTTGAGGCTGGCCTGGAATGTGCAACCTGGGTGGGTGACCGGCGTATGACAGACGGTGCTCAGATCAGCCCTTGGCTCGGTTTTGGCGCGTTTCTAGATTATTCGGTCTGTTCAGGAACCTGACCCAAATTGGAGGTATCCCGGATGAAGCTCCGTCACGGACTCGTCCTGATCATGGCGCTCGGCTTCGGGCTCACCGGCTGCGCGTCCGGCGGCGGCGGCGGCGGTGGCGGCGGCGGCGGCATGGCCAACATCGGTGGTGGGGGCGCGGGCATTAACCCTCGCAACACCGACAACACCCGCGCCGCTGAAGACGCGATCGACGCAGCCGAGAATGCGGCCGACGAAAACGAGGCTCGTATGCACTACGAGCAGGCGGCGTCGGCGGCTCGCGCGGCCATCACGGAAGATCCGCAGAACCCGCTCGCGCATCGCCTCGCTGGCGTCGCGGCCCTCGGGCTCGACGAGTACGAAGCGGCCTCCGGCCACTTCGACGAGGCGCAGGAGCTCCGGCCTCTCTACGAGTTCGACTTCATCGGCATCCGTGAGGCGGCCTGGATCGACCTCTATCAGGAAGCGACGCCGTACGTCCAGTCCGGTGACTACGAGACGGCCGCGACGTACTTCGAGGGAGCCAACGCGATCTACCAGGGTCGTCCGGAAGCAATGATCACCCTCGGCCAGATCTACGCTCAGCTCCGCGAGCACGATCGGGCGGTTGAGAACATGGATGCCGCCGCGGCGTTCATGGAGTCCGAGACCGCGATGGCGATGGACTCGGCTACGATCGCCGGATGGCAGGAGTCGATGGCCGACATGCCGCTTCTCCGAGCGCAGGTGCTTGCGGACGCCGGTCGCTTCGAGGAAGCAGTCGGTACGTACCGCCAGCTCGCCGCTGCAGACCCGACCAACGTCGAGCTCCAGCGTGGGCTAGCGGCCATCCTCATGGAAATGGGGAACGATGCCGAAGCGACGCAGATCTACGACAACATGCTCACGATGGACGGTTTGAACTCCGGCGATCTCTTCGCGATCGGGGTCGGCTTCTATCAGAGCAACGACTATGCTCGGTCTTCGGCTGCCTTCGAGGCGGCGTCGAACGCCAGCGTGAATGATCGCGACGCGATCGAGATGTGGGCGCGTTCACTCCAGCTCGCTGAGAACAACGCGGACATTCCGCCGGTCGTCGAGCGTTGGATCGACCTCGACCCGAACAGCCAGAACGCCTACCTCATCATGGCGCGTGCCGTGAACGAGAACGGTGATGCTGCTGCGGCGGGCCAGTACGTCACGACCCTCGACGGGCTCGACGTGACGGTCAACGACCTCCAGCTTCGTCGCTTCGGCAACGGTGGAGGCACCGTCTCCGGCTCGCTCATCAACAAGAAGCTGAGCAACGGTGACTCCGTCGACGTGCGCTTCACCTTCTACGCCGACGACGGTGCGCCGATCGGAAGCGTGACCGAGTCCGTGTCCGTCAGCGACGTCGACATGGCCGCGGTCTTCGAGGTGCAGTTCGACTCTGCCGAGATGGTCGGCGGGTACGGCTACGAGATCGTCGGCTAGCCTGACGAAGTCGCAGACGATGAAGGAGGGGCGGTCCGGCGGGAGCCGGGCCGCCCCTTCGCACGTTCGGTACCCCGTGGTCGTCTTCGATTACGACGGGGTGCTCGCGGACTCGCTGGGGCCTCACCTCGATTTCCTACGCGAAGTCGCGTGCGATCTCGGGATCGAGCCGAGGGTCCCGGTGCCCGATGCCGACGCGTTCAAGAGGCGGTGGGTCGATACGCAGAACCCCGACGCACTTCCCCTCGAGGACTTTATGCACGCCGCGGGGTTCATGGAGGAGGCCGAGCCGCTCTTCGAGCGGTATGTCGATGAGTTCGGAGATCGGCCGGTCCCGTTGTTCGAGGGCGCCCTCGATCTGCTGGAGGGACTCCGGGAGGAGGGCGTCCGGCTGGGCATCGTGACCGCAAACCACACCGCGGTCGTGCGCACACAGCTCGGCCCTCACTTCGATCTGCTGGAGCCGGGCTGGTTCTACGGCGCCGATTCCGGGCCCGGCCAAGGAAAGGCGTGGGCCATCGAGGAGATCCTCGTTGCCGCCGGGATCGCCCCGACGGACATGCTATTCGTCGGCGACCAGTGGAGTGATGCGATCGCCGCGAGGGACGCGGGCGTAGACTTCCTCGCGGTGAGTTACGGCTGGGGGTTGGACGCAGGCCACGTCGCGCATCGTGTGGTGCATGCGGCGTCGGAGATTCGCGGGGTGGTGGTCGGGTAGGGGCGCAGGGGCGCACCTCGGGGCGCCGATCCCCCGAGGCGCACCCCTCGAGGCTAGCGGCCCAAATCGAAGCCTTGGAATCCCAGAAGGTCGCTCACGAAGTCTCGTTGGCCCCCGACGTCGCGGTGCCGTCGAAAGACGAACGGGGCCTCTCTCGAGACCCAGAAGCGGGTCACGGACTCGCCGGGGCCCTTCTGCTCGAGGACGGTGCAGTCGCACGCGTAGCCGCTGGCCAGTGACAAGTGCTCTGTGCCGACGACCTCGAAGGTCATGAGGGCACTACCGACGGTCCCGTCTGCCAAGGGACGCGGAACCGGCATCGAGAACGAGGTCCCGACCTCCAGCGGGAGGAGACTCGCGAAGGCCGGCGAGAAGCCGAGGTCGTCCACGAGGGGACCATCTTCAGAGGTGGCTCGAAGGACGACGGGCTCGCCACCGCCCAGCGGAACCCTCGTCCACTGATGCTGGGAGCCCTGGAAGAGTGCGACGACGTACTCCTGTCCCCAGGCGAAGTAGGGCGACGTCATGTAGTCGATGTGCAGGGTACCGCGATCGAAGGAACGGGAGTCGACGATCACGCCCTCAGGAGTGACGATCGTGTTGACCACGCCGACCTTTGGGCGCCCGTCCAGGGCGTAGGGCCACGCCTCGTGGAGGAAGCGTCCGAATGCGCTCGTGTACTCCGCCTGGTAGGGCTCGAAGTCAGGCACATCGATGTTCATGCGGGCGAGCGGAGTCGGTGTGACCTGCGCCCGGAGTGGTGCTCCGAGTACGAGAAGTAGGAGCCAGAATGCGAGTAGGCTCCGGATGTCCATATGCTTCACGATCGTTCTCCTGCCGAGGTTCCCATCCTGCGCAACCTCATGGGTCCACGTGGACGCGTGTGAAGCTGATCAGCGGACGGATGCAGCGCCGCAGTGAGCGGTAGGCCTCGGTGGGCGAACGGTGCGCCCTGCCGGCGGCCTACTCCGTGGGGTCGACTCCGAGGGCGCGGAGAAGTTGAGCCCTTCGGCTCCGGCTGATCGGGACTCGCGCCCCGTTGGCGAGGACGGCCTCGGAACGCCCTCCGGACCCAGGGCGGAGTTCGCGAATGATCGAAATCCGCACGATTGCCGAGCGGTGCACACGAACGAATACTCGCGGGTCCAACCGGTCGCCGAGCCGCGTCAGACTCTCTCGCATCAGGTACGAACGATCCGCAGTGTGGAGCCGGACGTAGTAGTTCTCCGCTTCGATCCACTCGACGTCGTCGATCTCGACGAATTCGATGCGCTTCCCTGATCGGACGGCGATCCGACCCGGCCGCGGGTCTGCGACGTCCGCCGGCTCACCGTCGGGTCCGTCGAGGAGTAGCTGCCGGGCCAGCTCGTAGACCGCGACCTTCGCGGAGTCGACGTCACTCTCCTCGAGCCGCCGGCGCACGCGTTCGAAGGTCGCCCGGAAGCGTTCATCATCGAACGGCTTGAGCAGGTAGTCCACGGCGCCGACCTCGAACGCCCGAATGGCGTGCTCGTCGTGGGCCGTCACGAACACGACGAGCGGAAGGTGGGGGCGCGGCACGCCAGCGAGAACTTCGAAGCCGCCCAAGCCGGGCATGTGCACGTCGAGGAACACGACGTCGACCCTACGGCCAGTGAGGAGCTCGATCGCCTCGTGGCCGCTCCCCAAGTCGCCCACGAGCTCCACGCCAGGCTCGTTCGCCAAGAGCCTGACGAGGATCCGTCGAGCCACCGGCTCGTCGTCGACGACGGCGACTCTGATGGGTCGGTCGGGCTTCGTCATGCGGTGTTCGCCTTCCTGATCGGGAGGAGGACGGACACTTCCGTGCCATACGGAGCGACACGTCGGACCTCCAGTTGAGCGTCTCGTCCGTGAAGCTCCTCCAGTCGCTTCCTCGTGTGCCCAAGCCCTATCCCGGTCGACCGGTCGACATCGAAGCCCTGCGGTACGCCCGCTCCGTCGTCCCGCACCACGAGGCGCAGTCGACCCTCGTCCTCCGCGGCCTCGACGCTGATCCACCCGGCTCCTGCCCGTCGCCCGATGCCGTGGTGCACCGCGTTTTCCACGAGCGGTTGAAGGAGCAGGGCGGGGACCAGCGCGTCTTGCAGTGCGGGGTCGATCGAGCGCTCGATTTCTAGCCGGTCTTCGAACCGGACTTCCTCGATTTCGATGTACCGCTCCAAGGCCTCGAGCTCCTCGTGCAGGGGAATCTCCGGGCTGGTCACGTGATCGAGCGTATGACGAAGGAGTCCGGAGAGCCCGGCGATCATCTCCACGGCTCGATTCGACCGACCCTCGCGCACCAAGCCGCTGATCGCGTTTAGGGTGTTGAAGAGGAAGTGCGGCTGCAGGCTCGCCCGCAGGGACTCGATTCGAGCGACCGCGAGCTGGGATTCGAGTCGAGCGGCGACCACCTCGCGCTCACCCAAGATCCGGGTGGCCCGTAGGGCGAGGCCGGCCCCCACGATGGCGAAGTAGATGACGTAATGAGTGACGAACTGGAACGCGAGCCCGCCGAGGACGGCGTTCCCCCAAGAGGCCAACGTGACGGCGCGCCCTTCGGCCAGGACCGCGAACGGGGCCTGAGCGGTCAAATACACCACGACGACCAGCGTACCGAGTCCGAGGTGTGCGAGCACGCCGAACCAGAGCCGTTCGGCTTCGATGGGCACACGTTCGGCGAGCGACAGAACGGCCGGTGTGAGGGCGGCCCAGATCCACCAGTTGGGAAGCTGCTCCACCAGTGTGGGCCACCAGAGTCGTCCATCCGCGCCCGGACGGACCAGAATCAAGGATGTCGACAGGATGGCGGGGAGCGTCCACGCACCAAGAGCCCAGAGAAGGGTCTTGAGCAACTCAGTCCGCTCCGGACGCCGTTGAGCCACACGATCCCGCCGCGCACTCGGCCACCAGGTCGTCCAAGTACTCGCTGAGACTCGTCTCCGTCCCGATGATCACGTGAGCCACGAACCGCCACACGGGTGGCGTCACGAAGCCTTCTTCGGTCACCCGGACCTCCGACGCCCGCTCGCCGGTTTCTACGACGGAGATGGTCCATCGGCCACCGTACGGAAGGCCGGTGCTGAGGATCTCGGCCGTCATCGTCCTCTGCTCGACGTCCAGCTCGAAGCCGTAGCGGATCGACTCGCCCAGCCCGTGCACGATCGCTTCGAAGTTGCTGCCCTCGATGTGCGTGATCGAGTCGACGGCCGCGCGCCACTCTGCCCAGCCGTCGATGTCGACGGCCCGCCAAAACACCTCGTCGGCTCCGATCGGGAGTGCGCGGACGCCTTCGGCGATGTGGTCGCGCGGGAGCAGGGTGCCTACGGCGAACGGTGTGGCGATCAGCAGACCGAGAGTGAGGCCCAAGCCGGCGGTTCTACGTCGAGTGAGCTTCATCTTCCCCTCGTCGGTGGTGAGGCTGGTCACGAAAGGTAGGTGACGCCGCAGCGACGGGCTCGGTGCGTTGCAGTGAGCGGTGGGCTCCATGCCGCGAACCGCAGGCGAGATGAAGCAGCGGAAAGGCCGGCCCGCCGGTGGCTCGGGGGCCGCGGAATCACGCAGTTGATTGATTGGCGGACTCCGATTATCGTAAGACGATTATCGGAAACCGATAATCATGAATCACTTCTCCCATCGAAACCCCGGTATTTGAGCCTCTCGAACCTCAGTAGCCGTCGGACAGACCGTGAGCTGGTGCGGCTCGGCGCGAGCAAGCCGGTCGCACCGGGATGTTCGGCGCTCCCCGAGCACTGCGGATGAGGCAGGTGTGGTCGAAGGTTCTCCTGGCCGCATACCCGCGGTCGTTTCGTGAGGGGAAGGGCCGGGAGTTACGGGAGTTTTGGGCGTCTCAGCGCGGAGAGCCGCGTTATCGAGGGCTCACCGGCGCAGTACGGTTCTACTTGAGCGTGGGTAGAGATGCCGCCTGGACAGGACTGCGTCTCCGGTGGATCGAACGGAGGAGGTGGGGGGATATGGGTTCTTTGCAAAGCGATGTGCTGTACGCGGTCCGGTCACTCCGTGCGGCACCGGCGTTTTGTCTCCTAGGGGTCGTGACCCTAGGCCTTGGGATCGCGTGCCTGAGCGCGGTCTTCGCGATCGTGGAGAGCGTCGTGTTGCGTCCACTGCCGTATCCGGAGCCGGATCGGCTGGTGGTGGTGCTTCGCTCCGACGTCGAAGGGGCGACGCCTTCCGTCTCGTGGCCCGACCTTCGTGATTGGCGCGATCAGTCGACTGGCTTCGATGGGTTGACCGGGTATGCGAACGCATCGATGACCTTCGAATGGGATGGGGGTGCGGAAGAGATCCCCGGCGCCTACGTGCTCCCAGACTTCTTCGACGTGTTTGGTGTGCCCTTGCACCTCGGTCGGTCCTTTAGCCCGTCGGAGGCTGTGTTCGGCGGCGCGGAGGCGATCGTACTGTCGCATCACATGTGGACGGAGCGATTCGGGGCGGACCCTCAGGTGATCGGTACAACCGTGCCCTTGGCGTCGGGGCCCGCCACGATCATCGGCGTGGCCGGCGCCGGTTTCGCAGCCCCAAACGACCGGAGCGACTACTGGCTCCCTCTACAAGAAGACGAGTTGCTCGCTGAGGCGGGGCTCCCGACGGGTCGGAGGACTCTCGCCTTCATCGAGGTGCTCGGCAGGATGGAGCGAGGCGCCGACGTGTCCGATGTGCAGACTCGCCTCCGCGGGTTAGCGCTCGGTATCGATGAGGGGGCCGGGAAGACGGAGGAGCAGTTGAGCCGCGTGACGTTGCACTCGCTGGCGGAGTGGACGGTGATCGAGGTTCGGCGGGGGCTCTACGTTTTGTTCGCGGCGGCGTTGCTCGTCCTCCTCGTCGCGGTCGCGAATGCCGCAGCACTCGGCGTATCCCGGGCGACTTCGCGCCGAGCCGAAGCCGCGCTCCGGGCAGCGTTAGGCGCATCGCCTCACAGCCTCCTTCGCCAGGCCCTCTTAGAGGGAGCCATCGTCGCGATCTCGGCCGGTGTCGTCGGCACACTCGTGGCGGGGTTGTCTCTTCCAACCCTCATGGACTTCGCGCCCCAAGGTCTTCCGCGGGGCACCTCGGTCGACGTGCGCGCCTCCACGCTGCTGTTCGCTTCCGCCGCCACCTTCGTTACCGGCCTCTTCTTCGGTATGGGCCCCGCCGTCGTTGCGGCTCGCGTGGCACCGTCGGGTATCCTGAGCCTCGGGCGTGGGGCGGGTCCAAGTGCGGCGGAGCTCCGGCCCCAGCGGTTCTTGGTGGTCTCCCAAGTTGCGCTGACGGTGGTGCTCCTCACGGGCGCGATGCTACTGAGTCTGAGCTTCTCGCGAGTGCTCGGTGTCGAGCGAGGGTTCGCGGCGGAGGGAGTGCTGGTCGCCTCGCTGGCCCCGTCCGAGCAGCGATACCCGACCCCGGCCGACTTGGAGGTCCTGTACGACGAGATCCTATTGCAGGTCCGCGCCCTCCCGGGCGTGTCCCACGCGAGTACCACGTACACACCACCCCTGTCGAACCGCGAGTTCCGTACCACCGTCCTCCCGACCACGGGGCCCGCGGTGGGCGAGGACCCGTTGTGGGCCACTACCGTCGTCGCCGCCCAAGACTACTTCGCCGCGAGCGGGATTTCGCTGTTGCGCGGACGGGACTTCGACTCAAACGACCGACTTTCGAGCGAGCCCGTCGTGATCGTGAACGAGTTGATGGCGAACCGCTTTTGGCCCGGTGAAGACGCAGTCGGGAAGCAAGTCTCGTTCGCGGGCAGCATAGGAGGCGTCGCGGATTCGTTCGATCGAGCCTTCTTTCCGACCCAACCCATGACCGTCATCGGCGTCGCGGCCAACGTCCGCCGAGCACAGTTGAGCGCACCGCCGAAGCCCGAGTACTACCGGCCCCACTCTCCAGAGGTTGGGATTTAGCCTGGCCAAGCACCGTATAACAGCCTGGAGGCTGAAAGGCACACATCAAGTGAGTAGCATCGAGATTTCTCCATGCAGTCATACGATGCTTTGCGAGCCTTAAGCGCAACCTCTGAATGGTCAAGCCTTACTTCTACTTAGTGAAAATGAGACTTCTTCAGGCTGTAGTACGATGCTTTGCGAGGCAAAACCTCTGAACGCTAAAAGGTTCGCACCAAGTAGGTGAAACCGAGACTTCTCCAGGCTGCGATACGGTGCTTGGCCAGGCTAAACCCCAACCTCTGGATGCAAAAAGGCAAATCTCACGTGGGTGTAATCGAGACTTCTCCAGGTTGTTACACGGTGCTTGGTTAGGCTAAAGCGCAACCTCTGGTGGCAGAAAGGCACACGTCAAATGGATGAAACCGAGACTTCTGCAGGCTGTAATACGGTGCTTGCCCAGGCTAAAGTCGAGTCTCTGGACGTTGAAAGGCACACCTCTAGTCGGTGAAACCGAGACTTCTCCCGTCTGTAATATGATGCTTGGTGAGGTGAAAGCGCAACTTCTTGATCGTCAAACATACACCTCAAGTGACTGAAACCGGGACTTTTGCAGGTTGTGATACGGTGCTTGGCCAGGCTGCACCCCAATCTCTGAACACTGAAAGGCACACCTGAAGCGGGTCAAACCGAGACTCCTCCAGGCACACAGGTGAGTTAAGGTGCATGCATATACAGAAAAAGGGCGATATCGTGAAACTCTCCAGACTGTAATACAGCGCTTGGCGAGGCTTGTCACACCCTTTGGATGATCAAACCCGTGCCTGAGATGAGTGAAACAGAGATTTCTGAAGGCGGTAATGGGATGCTTGGTGAAACTGGAGCGCAACCTCTGGATGGTCAAACCCACACCTCAACTCACTAAAACCCAGACTTCTGTAGGCGGTAACACGATGCTTGGTGAGGCTAAAGCGCATCCTTTGGATGATCAAACCCACACCTCAAGTGAGTGCAACTGAGACTTCTGGAGGCTGGAATTTGATGCTCGATGAAGCTAAAGTCCAATCTCTGGATGGTCAAACAAACAACTCAAGTGAGTGAAACCGAGACTTCTCCAGGATGTAATAGGATGCTTGGTGAGGCTGAAGTACAACCTCTGGATGGTTAAACCCACACCTCAAGGGAGTGAAACTGAGACCTATAGAGGCTGGAATATGATGCAATAGTGCAACATCTGGATGGTTAAACCCACACCTCAAGTGAGTGAAACTGAGACTTATAGAGACTGGAATATGATGCAGTAGTGCAACCTCTGGATGGTTAAACCAACATCTGAATTGAGTGAAACTGAGACGTCTGGAGGTGGTAATACGATGCTTGGTGTGGCTAAAGCGCAACCTCTGAATGGTCAAACCCACATCTCAAGTGAGTGAAACCGAGACTTCTGGAGGTTGTAATACGATGCTTGGTGAGGCTAAATAGCAACGTCTGGATGGTCAAACCGACACCTCAAGTGAGTGAAACCGAGACTTCTCCAGGATGTAATACGATGCTTGGCGAGGCTGAAGTGCAACCTCCGGATGGTTAAACCCACACCTCAAGTGAGTGAAACTGAGACGTATAGATACTGAAATATGATGCAAGAGTGCAACATCTGGATGGTTAAACCAACATCTTAATTGAGTGTAACTGGGACGTCTAGAGGCGGTAATATGATGCTTGGTGTGGCTAAAGCGCAAC
>JBCCEZ010000066.1:0-23431 GCA_039030015.1 Gemmatimonadota bacterium
GCCGAGTGCGCAGGGCGCAGATCGCCCGCAAGCGTGTGCAGCTCTTCAAGTCCCGCCTGGATGCTCGCTACGGCGGGGAGACCCGCATCAGCTCGCACGACGGATCGGAGATCGATGCGCACTCCGTCGGTAAGGCCACGGAGATCCGGGATCTCGTCCATCCGGAGACCGAGGTCGTCGCCATCGACGAGGTCCAGTTCCTCGACGATGGGATCGTCGAGGTGACGCAGTGGCTGGCGGATCGGAAGGTGCGCGTGATCCTAGCGGGCACCGACATGGACTTCCGTGGTGAGCCGTTCGGGCCGATGGGGCTCCTTCTCGCCACCGCGGAGATCGTGCACAAGCTCCACGCGATCTGCGTTCAGTGCGGAGCTCCGGCGACCCGGAATCAGCGCCTGATCGACGGGGAGCCGGCACCGGCCGAGTCGCCGGTCATCGAGGTCGGAGGGCCCGGGCTCTACGAAGCGCGCTGCCGGGACTGCCACGAAGTACCTCCGGCCACGAGACATCAGACCGAGCTGGACATCGAAACCGAGGCCGACGCGTGGGCGGAGCGGGTGCAGTACTGGTAGATCGGCCGCTTCCACCATCGGCTCGTCCCAGCCACTCAGAGAACTTCGGTGCATGCTCTTCCATTTGCATGCCGACTCTTGAGCGACACACCCGGACTCTTCGACGAGCGCTCGAGGCCGAACTTCAGCGATCGGTTTCGTGAGCTGGCGCGAACCTCGTCCGACATCGCGACGGCCATCACCCGCGTACGCCTGACGACCCTAGACCTCACCGCGGCGGACTTCGAGAAGCTCGAACACTATCGTGTTCTCGTTGCCGAACTGAACGCGCTGACGCTCGACTCGGAAGCTCGGCTGATCTCCGCGGACGTGCGGCGAGCCCCTCGAGTCGACCTCTTCCGAGAGCTGATCGAATCAGGACGACTCGAGGTGAGGGCAGCGCCGCTCGGTGGCTGGTCGCCGGACTTCACCGTCTTTTCGGAAGACGGAGGTCCCCGGGCCGTGCTCGTCGGGTACCACTGGTTGGAGCATCCATTCCCACTGCGGGGACCGGCACTGGCAGCCATTCACGGCACGCACGCCGCAGAGCGAGCCGCACTCCGGCACGCCGAGCTGTGGGCTCAGGCCCACGACGTGGGCCCCGCCCTGTGGTCGATCCTCTCGAAGGCTCGGGCTCGACCCACCAACTCCAGCGCCGAACTGGTTGACACTCCGCTTTCGTGGAAGCTTATTTCACGGCCCGCACCAAGTGCGGCTGATCCGGCGTAGCTCAGTTGGTAGAGCAGCTGACTGTTAATCAGCGGGTCACAGGTTCGAGTCCTGTCGCCGGAGTCCCAAACAAGCGAAGCCCCGACCCAGGTGGGTCGGGGCTTCTGCGTTGTGTCTCAGACGGCAGAGTGTCAGCCGTCGGCCCTCTTCGCGGTGAAGGGCGCGGACTGTCCCATTTCGGCGATGTACGCCTCGCCGGACATCTCGTCGCCATCGACGTCACCTTCGACCTCGACGGTGATGTACTGGCCCTGCGCACCGATGTGCAGGAGGAAGGAGATGATCCCGTCCTCGACGAGTCCGTCGCTGACTTCGATGCTCTCGATCTCGGCCATCGACGACGTCCCGGTGCCCATGAGCTCCGTGCCGTTCTGCTCGAAATCGAAGTTGAAGACGACGTCACCGACATCGGGCGACTGGACGGTCACCGTCCACTTCCCGCTGACGTCCTGGGCCGAGCCCGGAACCGCCAGCACTGCTGCGGTCAGAACCGCCATGAAAACGCCTTTCAGCGAACGAACCATCACACCTACCTCCGGTTGGCCTACCTGTGAGTCACGAGCGCGGCAGGCCCCGCCGCACCCAGCATTCGTCGTATCGGGTTCTACCCGTCGGAGCGTTTTGCCGTGAACGGCATGGCTTGCCCCATCTCCGCCATATACGCCTCGCCGACCATTTCGTCCCCGTCGACTTCGGCTTCCATCTCCACGGTGAACCACTGTCCGCCCGCCCCTACGTGCATCAGGAAGGAGAGGATTCCGTCTTCGTACAATCCGTCACTGAGCTCGGTTTCCTCGATCTCCGCCATCGGCATCTCGACGCTTCCCGACACCTCGGAGCCCTCTTGGGCAAAGGTGAACTCGACGTCCATCTGGCCCTGCGGGCCCTCCATGGTGAACACCCAGGTGCCGGCCACACTGTCTTGAGCGGCTGCCGGAAGGGCGACGAACGCAACGAGAGCGATCGCAAAGACGGAGGAGAAGAGTCGTCGGGCCATGTCGTGCCTCACGGGAAAGAGGGGCCGAGAGAGTAGGTACCCGGCGAGAGGCGAACAAGCTTCCGAGGCGCCGGGCGACCTAGTCGAGCCGCTGCGCGACCCAGACGGTCCGGTAGACCGCCGTCCCGACGGTCCCGATGGCCATGAGGGCGATCAATCCGAAGAGCAACGTGCCCTCGTCCCAACCGCGCCACGCCGTGACCGCGGGATCGAAGATCCCACCGAAGCCGACGAGCATGAGTCGTTCGGCCCGCTGCATGACCCCGACCTTGGCGACGACGCCGAGGCTCTCCCCCCGGGCCCTCGCATAGCTCACCAGGAGTGAGCCACCCATCGCCACGACGACGACGGCGAGCATGATCGGATCCTCGCGGAAGAAGACCGAGAGGCCGACGAACGCCCCCACCTCGGCGAAGCGATAGAGAGTCGAATCGAGAAACGCCCCGGTATTGTTGGCCTTGCCCTGAGCCCGTGCGATCCGCCCGTCCAAGACATCGGCTGCACCGCCGAGCAAGACCAGCCATCCACCCAGGTTGAGCGAACCCATGGCGAAGGCGTACCCCGCCGCCGCGCCGAAGGCGACGCCGAGGAGGTTGAACGCGGTCGGTGACATACGGAGGCCGAGGGCCACGGCCTCGATCGGACGGATGAACCAGTAGAACCAGCTCCGCACGAAGCCACCGAGCACGAAGCCACCTCGATCCGCGATCTCGTGAGGATCGACCCGGTCCCGGGCCACGACCGCGTAGATCGGCATCGACGCCAAGGCGACACCGAGGATGGAGACGAAGACCATCATGTCTTGTCTCATGAGCGCAGCTCCTTCTTGGGACGCGTCAGGAGAACGTGGATGGCGCGCGGCCACAAGAAGAGGAGCGGGAGCTTTCGTTCGAGCAGGGTGAGCCGAATCGTGCGGCCCGTGTGCCGCTCGACTTTGCGGACCACGTACGGAAGCCAGTTCGCAAAGGTGAACATGTGCTTGAACCACCGCAGCGTGGCACGTGCCTTCGACCGTCGGAAGTGCCGCCTCCAGTACCGGGACGAAGCCGAGTCGGCAGGGGCCGCGAGGCGCACGCCCTCGCCCTCCGGAACGACGAGGCCCGAGTCGAGCGCCCGATCGATGCCTGGCTGAAGGACGGTCCCGAAGTGATCGGCCTGAGCCTCGAAGATGGCGGCGGACCGACCCTTCGATTCGGGCCGGAGTTCACCGCGGTAGCAGACCTCGAGCAGCCGGCGTCCGAGGTCGGCCGCGTCGAAGGTGCCCTCGAGGTAGGGGGCCATCCATCCGAGTACGCCGTCGTGCGCCGCCCTCAAGAGTGAGGTCGCCCAGACTTCGTCCTCGGGATCCCGGGTCCACACCACGCCGACGCGCTGCACCATCCGGCCGAGAAGGAAGTGATCCCGAGGTCGGTCGCCCAGGGCGTGCTCGAAATGAGCGGAGTCGACGACGAGGCACTTGGCGATGCCACGACGCCCCTCGTCCGGTGCGAAAGCGATGACGTTCGGCGGCAAGAGGGACGCCATCCCCGTCATCAGGAAGACGGGGCGATGAAGCTCGCGGCGTGTGGCCAGCCCCTGGTAGAAGCGTCGGTAGTCGTCGACCAGCACGACGAAGTCCAACGCGCTGTGCCGATCGGGGTTCGTCTTCAGCAACCGGGAGCCGTACATGAGCACGGCGCGGACCGATCCGCCGGATGCATCGGCGATCTCAGTCGCGAGCGCATGGGCCTCCGGCCAACGCTCGGCGGCCGAGCCAGGCGACGAGGAGCCGTTCAGGCTTCCACCGCGAGACCGCGCATCTCTGCCAGCCCCTCGACCATGCGCTCCCGAACCGTCTCCATGAAGGCGATCGGATCGGCCTTCGGGTCGTCCCAGTCGGCGGTGCCGAGGTACCGGATCTTGCCCTCGATCTTCGACATATCTGCCATGAAGTCCTTGAAGCGGGCGGTCTCCCAATACCCGTCAACGACGAAGATGTGGACGGTCCAGGCGCGCTGCTGAAGGATCTTGCTGACGCCTCGGATCTTGAACGGTCCGATCTCGCCGTCTCGGGTGCGCGTGCCCTCGGGGAAGAGCCCCATCGGGACGTCGGACTCCCGCGCTTGCTTGGCCATCGACCGTATGCTCCGAAGCACTTCTTTCGGGTTTGCTGAAGGGTCGACGACCGGGTATTGATAGAGCCGAACCAAATGCGAGATTAGCGGAATCCGACGTACGTAGCGGGCTCGGGTGACGATTCGCGGGTAGCCGTTCTCGACAGACCGAACCATCAGTGGGATATCCATGATCGACTGGTGGTTCATGACGATCAGGTGGCCCGGTTCGGCAGGGACGACCTTCGGCGGATCTTCAATCCCGACACCCCCAATCGTGCGAAGGGGCTTCACACACAACCAGGCCAGCACCTGGATCCACCGACCCAGAACGGGGATCCGCCGGGATGGCCTGAGACGGACCCAACCAGCGATCACGGTCCTCTGCACGAGGTCGGTGATCAGGAATCCGACGAGAACGACTCCCAACGCTAGAATGCCGCGGACCTTCAAAGGACGTGCTCGGGGTGGTGGGATGCAATCACGGGATTCGGAACGCTAACCGAACCCGTTCACGATCATCAAGACGACATCCATGGTAACGGACGACTACACCTACTACGGCTTCGACGTGTGCGTTGGCGGCTTCTTCGAGATGCCGACCTCGGACGCCCGGAACCTCCTCCCGTCGCACCTCCAGCCGCTGGAGGTGCAACACGAGCGCAGCATCCTCGCGATCACGGCCTTCCACTTCAATGAGAGCATGGTCGGGGAATACGACGAGGTCGTGCTCGCGGTGGTCGTGCCGCCGATGGTCGAGCCGGGCAAACCTCTCCCAAAGGCTGCCTTCTTCCCGTTCATGGTGGGCACATCGACGGAAGCCTCCCGCGAACACGCGATCGAGCGTTGGGCGCTGCCGCACTACATGAAGGACATCCAGGTCGAATTCGACCGCAGCGACTCCGAGATGACGGTCCACGTGAAGGACGACGGCGCGCCGATTCTCGAGATGGTCGTGACCGAGCATGAGAAGCGAGCGGCCGGGAACAACTACACCTGCTTCACGGTGGAGCCGGAGACCCGCTACAAGGTCAACATCCTCATGGAGGCCGATCACTCCGAGCACGAAGAGGAGATGGGTTCGCTCACCCTGCACGAGCACCCGATGACGGCCGGACTGACGATCGACGACGTGAACAGCTACCCCTTCCGGGAAGAGTGGTACGGCAAGGGTCAGCAGACCTTCGACCCGATGGTCACGTTCTGAGCGCGAAGCGCCATTACGTCATCTTCAATCCCGCGTCCGGTCGAGGACGCGGCGCCGCGAGGATCGATACGTATCGATCCCTGCTCGGTGAGTCTCTCGACGACGTCACCTTCGGGCTTACGGAACGACCCGGCGGGGAGCGCGAGCTGGCCGAGAAGGCGGTGGCGGACGGCTACGACGTCATCGTAGCCGTCGGCGGGGACGGCACATGGAGCAACGTGGCCGACCGACTCCTCGCGAGTGAGCGAGACGACGTCACGCTCGGCCTTCTCCCGAACGGGACGGGCAACGACTTCGGTCGGAACTTCGGGTACGATCCGAAGAACCCGGCCGAGGCGGTCCGCGTCTTGGCCGAGGGGCACACGTGTCAGATCGACGTCGGTCGTCTCGACACGCCGACGGCGTCCGAACACGACCCATCGCTGTCCGAGCCCAGGCACTTCCTGAATCTGATCGGCTTCGGCTTCGACATCGCAGTCATCGACGCCGCGGCAAACGCTCGCTTCCTGAAGGGCGAGCTGCTCTACAAGATCACCGCGTTGCAGCAACTCTTCCGGTTTCCCGGGATCACGGCTGCGGTTCACTCGGGTGCCGGGGAGGAGCGGGACCGTCACCAGCTCATGCTGACGATCTCGAATGGACGGTACTTCGGCGGCGGCTTCCCGATCGCGCCCGGCGCCAGGGTGGACGACGGACGCCTCCACGCCTGCATGATCGGAGATGCGCCTCCTCTCACTCGTCTCAAGCTGTTCAACCAGGCCGAGAAGGGTCGCCACGTCGAGTCCGACCGTGTCGAAGTCATCGACGACGCCTCCTTCCGAATCTCCTTTCCGGCACCGCCACGCTTCGAGATGGACGGCGATGTGCGCACGAGCCAGGTCACGGAGCTCGAGGTCCGGTCGATGCCCGGGGCACTCCGAGTCGCGGCTCCCGCGCGCTGAGCCACGCCGGTAGAACGAAAGCCTTGGCGAGGAACGGTTTCGGCACGTACTTTGCGTGACAAAGTCACGGAACACGCCGTGACCGAGGGAGACCGATGCATTCACCGATCCGCGACATTCGCGAAAAGCAGCCTGAAGCCCTGCACGACCGGGCGATGGACAACCTCCGCTACATCCGCCAAGCGATGGAGCGGTCGGGCTCGTTTACTCACGTTTCGGGAATCGGCGGGGTCGGGATGGGCTCGCTCGCCATCGGCGCGGCAGCGCTGGCCTGGAACGCCTCCACGACGGCGGAGTGGCTCGCCATCTGGCTCGTGGCGGCAGGGGCGTCGCTCGCCGTCAGCGTCCTGGCGATGGCTCGGAAGTCGGCAGCGGACGGGGTCACCCTCCTCACCGGACCCGGCCGAAAGTTCGCCTGGTCGGTCACACCTCCGCTCGCCGCGGGTGGTGTGCTCACGATCGCGCTCGTTCGCGCGGGTGCATTCGACCTACTCCCCGGGATGTGGTTGCTCCTGTACGGCGCGGCCATCGTGACGGGCGGGTCTCACTCGGTACGCTCGATCCCCTTCATGGGCGCGGCCTTCATGGCCGCCGGGGTCGGCGCACTTCTCACCCCGGCGAGCTGGGGCGATGTATGGATGGCCGTCGGATTCGGTGTGTTGCACATCGTCTTCGGCGCACTGATTTGGAGGAAGCATGGCGGGTAGAAGCGGAGCCGCCCGACGCGTCTCCGACGCGGAATCGAGGAAGTCGCTCGACGCGATCGAAGGCAAACAACCCGAAGCCGGAGCTCTCGAGCTCGATCGGCTCATTCACGAACGAGTTCGGCTGGGAATCGTGAGCGCACTAGCCGTGAACGGCTCGTTGACGTTCACCGACCTGCGGGACCTGTTGGGCATCACGGACGGCAATCTGAGCGCGCACGCGCGCCGTCTCGAAGAGGCCGAATACGTCGTGTGCTCCAAGTCGTACGAGGGACGCACGCCGAAGACCGAATACACCCTGACCAAAAAGGGACGAGCCGAGTTGCAAGGCTACCTGGACCACATGGAGGCGATCATCCAAGCCACGCGCGAAGCGCGGGAGAGCCGATGATCCACGTCGCGATCATCATGGACGGAAACGGCCGCTGGGCCACCGCCCGCGGCAGACCCCGTGAGTTCGGACACCGACACGGTGCCGAGTCCGTCCGCCGGGTGGTGAAGGCTGCCCCGGACCTCGGAATCCACACGCTGACGCTCTACGCGTTCTCGTCGGACAATTGGAAGCGTCCGAAGTCCGAGGTATCCATCCTCATGAAGCTCTTCGGCCGCTACCTCACCTCCGAGACGAAGGAGCTGAAAGAGAGCGGAGTCCGGCTCCAAATCGTGGGCCGACGGGACAGGCTCGCCCCGGACCTGGTGCGTCGGATGGAGAAGTCCGAGCGTGAGACCGCTCGCGAGAACCGCCTCTTGCTTCGACTGGCCGTCGACTACTCGAGCCGTGACCTACTTCTGGAAGCCGTTCGAGCCGCATCCGTGGCCTCGGATATCGAGCGCCAGGACATGGCGACCCTACTCGGTCAGGCGATGCACGCCCATGGCCCCGCCCCCGACGTCGATCTTCTGATCCGTACGGGGGGCGAGCGCCGTCTGAGCGACTTCCTGCTCTGGGAGTGCGCCTATGCGGAACTGCTCTTCACCCAAGTCATGTGGCCCGACTACAACGGTGCGCACCTGGCCGAGGCCGTTCGGGACTTCCGAGCGAGAGAACGCCGGTTCGGTGAGGTGGCCGCGGCGTCCTGAAGAGCTAGGCGACGGCAGCGCCCTCCTCGAGATCGAGGAGGCGCTGCTTCCGCCACAGACCACCACCGTACCCCGCCAACTTCCCGTTCGCCGCAACCACGCGGTGGCACGGGATGAGGATGGCGAGAGCGTTCACCCCGTTTGCCGTACCCACGGCCCGGACGGCGTTGGGCCGGCCGACCGAACGCGCGATCTCTCGGTACGAGCGCCGTTCTCCATAGGGGATCTCGAGCAGCGCGGACCACACGGCGTGTTGGAAATCGGTCCCGACCGGCTTGAGCGTGACGTCGAAGCGCCGTTTTCGACCCGCGAAGTACTCGTCGAGTTCGCCGCGAAGGGACTCGATCGCCGGCGCTGAGCCGGGCACGAAGACGGCGTTCATCCGCTGACGAATCCGCTTGATCTGATTGGGCAGCATCCGTCGATCGACGAATTCCAGAAGGCAGATCTCGTCGTCGCTGGCGCCCACGAGCATCGGGCCGAGCGGCGTGAGCACCCGGTCCACGCGGACGACATTCGCTTCGTCGAGGTGCGTGGGCGTTTCGCCGAAGTAGCGTCGGAACGCTTCCTGGAAGCCGGAGAGCGACTCGTACCCGGACTCGAACGCCGCTCGGCTTACGCGTTGTCCGACTTGAACTTGGCCGAGCGCAGCACCAAGTCGACGAGCTCGACTGTACGCCTGGAAGGTCATTCCGTGATGCTTCTTGAACCAACGGCGCACGCGCTCCGGTGATAGCCCGCGGGCCCGAACGTCTCGATCAGTCCAGCGGCGGGCCGGGTCGGACTCCAGAGTCTCGAGGAGGGGACGCAACCACTCCGGTGCCTCACCACGGGGCTCGAGCGGGCGACACCGAAGACACGGACGGTATCCGGCGAGGAGTGCGTCCTTCGGTGAGTCGAAGAAGGTGATGTTCTCCGGCTTGGGCTTCCGGGCGGGGCACGTCGTCCGGCAGAAGATCCCGGTCGTGTGCACACCCGTGAAGAAGACGCCGTCGAAGGAGGAGTCGCGAGCGAAGAAGGCTTCGCGCATGACCGTTTCGGAGGGTAGGGCTCGTGTATTCATGCTGGGCAACCTCTCCGATCCGCCGCGTCACTTCTACCGAAAAATGGACACCGAATCTTCACGACGCGAGCGTAGATGACCTAACGTGTTGCGCGTACATGTTTTACGAATGATGTACGTGGAATGACGTAGATTGCTTCGTCACGACGTCGGCGTAGGATTACGTATGCAGCGGCGCATCCAGTCGTCCTAAGTGGCGCCGCATACGTCAACACAACGAATCCGATGCTTAGATCTTCATCGCGCACGTCGCTGCCGGATGTGCTCCCTCTCGTGGGGAGGGCCGACGAGCTGGCCATGCTCGAACGCCTCCTCGAGACCGACCGGGAAGATGCGCGCTTGGTCTTCGTGCGAGGCGAGGGTGGGGCGGGAAAGAGCCGCCTCGTCCAGGAGTTGGCCGACCGGGCCCAACGCCGAAGCTGGACCGTCGCCCACGGGCGCGCGTACCCGGTCGAGACGAGCGTACCGTACGCGGTCTTCTCGGACGCCTGGCTCCCGGTGCTCACAGAGATGGATCCCGGCAGCCTCACCGTCCTGAGCCGAGGAGGGGACGAGGAGCTTCGCTTCCTCTTCCCCGGCTTGGGCGACCGCAGCGACGAGCTCCGGGAAGCGGCCGCATCCGAGCCGGACGAGCTTCGCACCCGACTCCTGTGGACCTTCACGGAGTTCGTGCGCCGCTTCGCGGCTCGTACGCCGACGCTTTGCATCCTGGAGGATCTGCACTGGGCCGATGAAAGCTCCATCGAGATGGTCCACTTCGCGGCCAGGCAGTTGGCGGGGGCCCCGGTGCTCATCGTGTGCACGTACACGGACCCCGAGCGAGACCAGAACGCCGCCTTGATCCGAGCGGAACGCTCGCTCACCTCACTCGGAACAGCGACGTCGTTGACCGTGCCGTCGTTCTCCCGCGATCAGGTGATCGAGCTCTTGGTACGAACCTTCGTCGTGGACCCGGAGGTGGTCCGTGACTTCGGCGGAGTCCTGTACGGATGGACTCGCGGGAACGCCTTCTTCGTGCGCGAGATTCTCCGATCGCTCGTGTCGTCCGGTCGGCTTCGGCGCGACAACGACCGTTGGGTCGGGTGGGACTCAACCGACTTCGAGTTGCCGTCGTCCGTCGGTGACGCCATCCGGCTGTCGATCGCGGACCTCGGTCCGGAGACCCGATCAGTTCTGGAGACGGCAGCCGTCGTGGGGAACCGGATCAGTCACGCGCTTCTCGCGTCGATCACCGGCCTCGATACCTCGACGGTGCTCACGGCCATCGAGGAGCTGACCACCCGATCGATCTTGGAGGAGCGGACCGACCGCTCGCGTATCGTCTACGACTTCCGGCACCCGCTGGTGCAGCAGACGCTCTACGACGACTTCGGGCTGCAGCGTGTACGCTTGCTTCACGGCCAGGTCGCCGAAGCGATGGAGCACTTCTTCGGAGACACCGCGGGGGAACACGCGGACGAGCTGGCGTTTCACTTCTCGCGATCCGACGGATCGGCCCTACGCTCGAAGGCGATGCGGTACCTCGCTCGGGCCGGAGAGACCGCGTTGGATCGAAGAGCGGACGCCGAAGCCATTCGATACTTGGAGGCGGCCCTCGAGTTGGCGAGAGAGGACGAAGGTGGCGGGGAGCTGGTCGACCGGGTGGTGCCGCAGCTTGCCCGCGCACACACCCACGTGGGCTCGTTCGACTCCGCGGCAGTCTTGTTGGAGGAAGCGATCGCTCGACGTCCGCATCGTGATTCCGTATATGCTGCGTACTGTCGTGGCCTGGGGATCACGAACGTGTGGAGGGGCCGGCACGGTGAAGCCACGCGGAACTTCGACGACGGGCTCGCCGCGGTCGGGGAGCACGACGACCCCCGGTCTCGGGTGCGCCTCTTAGTGGCGAAAGCCCACGGACTGCACGAAGTCGGGCGCGCAGACGACGCCCTCCGTGCGTTGGAACCCGCTCTCTCACTCGCCGAGTCCGTCGGCGATCCCAGTCTCTTGGCGCGCGTTCACCGCGCCCAATCGTTGCTTCACGTGTGGGTCGGTCCACCAGAAGCCGCCGTGCTTCATGGAGAACGAGCGATCGAGCTCGGGGACCAGGTCGGTGACCTGTCGGCTCGCTTCTGGGCCCGCTGGGGCCTGGCCGTTCTCTCGGGTATGCGCGGGGATACCGGGGGCATGGCCTCGGCGATCGAGGAGCTGAACGCGATCGCGGACCACGCTCACTCCCCGGTACTGCGACTATGGACGGCGGACATGGCCGTCGAGTTGGCCTACGCTCGAGGGGAGTGGGACGCCGGTCTCGCCGCGGGCGAGCGAGCCATCGCTCTGGCTCGTTCCCTCCGACAACGGACCCTACTACCACGGCTCCTGATCTGGACGTCCCAATTCCACGTGGCCCGTGGAGAGCTCGAGCGCGCCGAGATCCTCGTCAACGAAGCCGTGGAGATGTCCGGGATCGAGCGAGACGAAGGTCCACTCGACGTCCACCAAGTCGTACCCACCTACATCGGCCTCGCACACTACCTGGTCCATCTAGGAGACTACGAGGACGCGATCGAGGCGGCGGCCAAGGGCCTCCAGATCGCAGAAGGCACAGGCTATACGCTATGGGCGATCCACCAGCTCCTGCCCATCTACGCCGAGGCATGCCTCTGGGCGGGACACATCGATCGGGCCGCGGAGATCGGAGCGCGCATGCGAGTCCACGCAGAGCGCATCGACCACCGGATCGGTCTGGCCTGGGCCGATGCCTGCGACTCGCTCGTCCAGTGGAAGCGAGGAGACGCCGAAGGAGCCGTGGATCGGATGCTGGCCGCGGCCGATGAGCTCGAGTCGATCCCGATGCTCTGGACGGCTACGCGCCTGCGTCGCCAGGTGGCGGGGCGGATGATCGAGACCGGCCGAGAGGAAGAAGGCGTCGAGCAGCTCGCTCGGGTCCACGAGGTCTGCGTTGCCGTGAAGGCCGGTCTCGAACTCGAGAAGACCCGATCGATGTACAGAGACCTGGGTCTACGGCCCCCGCCGATTCGTCGCTCCGAAGGACCGTTGGGTCTCACCGGTGCGGAACGAAAGGTGGCCGTACTGGTGGCGAGCGGGATGAGCAACAAAGCGATCGCAGCCGAACTGCGCTGTGCCGCGCGGACCGTAAGTACCCACCTCTCCAACATGTACGGCAAGCTGGAGATCGGAGGCCCGGGTGCGCGCGTTCGTCTGGGCAACCTGGTTCGCGATGCCGGCCTTCTCGACGAGGGGCCTTCGGGGTAGCATTCGGCCATGGCCGAACCAGTGTGGACTCCACCGGAAGGCACCCCGGTGGCCGAGACAGACATCGATGTCCGTTCCGGGGAGCTGGATTCATTCGGCCACGTCAACCACGCGGTTTTCCTCCAGTACTTCGAGCACGCGCGATTCCACGCGCTCAAAGACGCCGGCTTCTCGTGGGACGTCCTCGGTGAACGGAGCTGGGCGATCTTCGTGGTTCGGATCGAGGTGGACTACCTCGCCGAAGCGAATCGCGAAGACGAACTCGTTGTCCGGACGTGGGCCGACTCCTTTCGGCGCACGAGCATGGTGCTCCACCAGGAGCTGTGCCACCGAGATGCACCCGACGAGGTGCTGACACGAGCCCGAGTGACCGCGGTCTGGATCGGACCCAACCGGAAACCCATGCGCGTCCCGCCCGAAGTTCGGGCTGGGCTTACGACCCTGAGGAGCACTCCATGACACCTCGAGAAGAACTGAAAGCACTCCTCATCGAGCGGTCTGTACAGATCGGAGACTTCACCCTCGCCAGCGGTGCGAAGTCCGACTTCTACATCGATGCTCGGCGCACGACGATGAGCGCGCGGGGACAACGGTTGATCGGAGAGGTCGCCTACGAGGCGATCGTCGAAAGCGGGCTTCGCCCCACCCACGTCGGTGGACTGACGATGGGTGCCGATCCGGTCGCGTATGCCATCGCCCATCAGTCCGCGACGGAAGAGCACCTCATCGACGGCTTCTCGGTACGGAAGCGGGCCAAGGATCACGGCACGGGTCAGCGCATCGAGGGCGGCCTACCGCAGGATGCTCACGCGCTGATGGTCGAAGACACGATGACCACAGGCCGAAGCACGCTACAAGCGGTCGAGGCGGTGAAGTCTCACGGCGCGCACATCGTGGGTGTCCTCACCGTCGTCAACCGATCCGAAAACGCGGAGCAGTTCTACCGCGACCTCGGTCTCCCACTGATTTCGCTCTTCAGCGGGACGGAGCTCGTCGAGGCTGCCCGGACCAGTTAGTCCAGTAGACGGAGCGGCATGACGAGGCAGAGGTAGTCCGCCGCGTCGTCTCCCGCAGGCTCGATCGTAGCCGCACGCTCCGGCGCCTTGAATCTGAAGGTGACCTCGTCGGACGGGATGTGTCGCAGCACCTCGAGCAGGTAATTGGCGTTGAAGCCGATCTCGAGCTCTTCTCCCTCGTACCCGACTTCGAGCTCGTCGTGACCCTCACCCAGATCGGGGGTGAGCACGTTCAGGTGCACCCGCCCGGACTCGAACTTGAGTCGGATCCGGTGGGTCTGATCGGACGCGACCACAGCCATCCGTCGAACGGCGGACTCGAACGACTTCTTGTCGATCACCGCGATCTTGTCGTTGTCCTTCGGGATGACCTGGTCGTAGTTCGGGTATGTCCCCTCGATCAGGCGGGTGTAGATCTCGGTCGTGTCTGCTCGGAAGCCGAGGTGATTCCCGCTCCGGGCAACCTGCAGTGTCTCTTGGTTCTTGAAGAGGCGTTGCACCTGGGACAGGGCAGCCGGCGGCACGATGAAGTCGTTGGACGGCGTACCGTTCGACTCCACCTTCACGCCCATGCGAGCGAGTCGATGGCCGTTCGTGGCGACCATCTTCATCTCGCCATCACGGAGTTCCCATAGGACACCGTTGAGGATCGGCCGGCTCTCTTCCGTCGAGACCGCGAACGACGTGTGGTGGATCAGGCCGTTGAGGTCCTTGCCCGTTACGGTCACGCCCTCCGAGAAGTCGACCTCGGCGAGTGTCGGGAACTCGTCGGCTGGGAGCCCGTTGAGTTTGAAACGGCTGCGGCCGCAGACGAGCTCGATCTGTTCTCCCCGAGTCGTGACTTCGACCGGCTGGTCCGGCAGTTCACGGGTGATCTCTTGCAGCTTTTTGCCTGGCGCAGTGAGCGAACCGCCCTCCTTCACGTCGGCGAGGACCTTCACCCGAACCGCAACGTCGAGGTCCGTACCACTCATCCACACCCCGTCGTCGGCAGCCTCGAAGAGAATGTTCGAGAGCACCGGCAAGGTCGTCTTCGACGGGATACTTGCCGATACCGCGGCGAGGCCGTTGTGAAGGTTCTGCCGGGTGATCGTGAAGTTCATCGGGGCGTTGCTCCTGGGCGTGCCGACCAGAGGGGAAAGCCGAGGGGACGGACTGTCCACAAGACCGTCATACTATCTCTCTTCTTATCTAAAAAACATAGCAGTAGTAGGCAGTGTGGATCTGTGGAAGATCACCTGCCGTAGGCCCGCTCTAGCCCCACACGTTCTGCGTTTCGGTGGATGTCCGGGACTCGTTTTGGCTGTGGAAAGATCGGGACAACGAGTCGGCCGATGGTGGAGAGAACGAAGAGCAGTGGGGAGAACTCGTGGTTTTCCACACTTCTCCACACTCACTTCGACCAAGCGTCGCTTCCGCTCGTCAGGTCACGCATCGCGTCGGTAACCCGTTCCCGGAAGTCCAGATCGGATTTCATCCTCTGCTCCACCTTCTGAATCGAGTAGAGGACGGTCGAGTGATCGCGGTCGCCGAAGTGGCCACCGATCTGTTTGAGAGGTAGTCCGAGGAGCTCCCGAATCGCGTACATGGCGACGTGGCGAGCCTCGGTCACCGTGCGCGTCCGGGCCTTGGACTCGAGAGCGTCGGGCCGCACACGCCAGGCACCCGCGACACGATCCCGAATCCGTTCGGGGGAAGCGATCGGCTTCCGCTGCTCCTGCTCGCGCCGGCGAAGGGCGAGCATGCGACGAGCGAACTCGACGGTGATGTCCTCGTTGTACACGGAAGACACGGCCAGAAGCTTGAGCACGGCCCCTTCGAGTTCACGGACCGATGACGTACATGCCGACGCGATGCACTCGATGACGTCGTCGTCGAGGACGAGGCCCTCGTCGGCGGCCTTCTTCCTGAGGATGGCGATTCGGGTCTCGAAGTCCGGCGGCCTGAGATCCACGGCGAGGCCCCAGTCGAACCGACTCAGGAGTCGCTCCTCGACACCTTCCATCTCTCGCGGGGGCCGGTCGCTGGTGAGCACGATCTGCCGATGCGAGTCGTACAACGCATTGAAGGTGTGGAAGAACTCGACCTGGGTGGTCTCCTTGCCCTTGAAGAACTGCACGTCATCGACGAGGAGGAGGTCCATCTCCCGATAGCGAGCTCTGAAGTCGGCGGTCGAGCCGTTACCGATCGCCTCGATCAGTTCGTTCATGAACTGCTCGGCGGAGACGTACGCCACGCGAGCATCGGGGTCGTTCTCGAGCAGCTGGTGGCCGATCGAGTGCATCATGTGGGTCTTGCCCAACCCCACCCCACCGTAGAGCACGAGCGGGTTGTACGTCCGCCCGGGTTGTGCGGCGGCGGCGCGTGAGGCGGCCGCAGCCAACTGATTGTTGTCCCCGACGACGAAGCGGTCGAAGGTGTACCGCTCGTTGAGCTGGGAGTCGATTCGCGGCCGCGCGCGTTCCCTGCGGGGGGGATACGAAGGGGACGGCGCGTGCCTCCGTGCCGTCGTCTCCGGCCTATCCCGGACGGGCTCGGCGGTTGCCGGTGTTTCTACCCGAATCGAGGGCGCGGGAAACGGCTCGGCGGTCGCTGCGCCGTGTACCGAGACGGTGATGTGCCGGCCCATCACATCGGCACACTTCGCCTCGAGCAGGTCCCGATACTTGTCCTCGAGCCATTCCGCCTTGAAGCGATTCCTCGCCTCGAGAACGAGCTCCGAATCCGAGAGAGCGGTTGCGGTCACCCCGGCGATCCAAGAGTCGAACGCGTGTTGCGGGAGCGTTTCCCGGACCGCGTCTCGAACTCTCGACCAAACCTCTTGGGCGGTCAGCTCCATCCTGTCTCCTGGGGTCCCACAAGGGTCCTTGATGAGGTCGCTTCGTGGGGGGGCGCAGGAGTGGCGGGGTGCATTCTGGGGCGGACTTTCGACTCGAAAAAGGAGCGAAAAAAGCGCTCCTTGCCGGGAGCGGGGGGACGAAGCTACCCCAGCTTTCAGCCTTTGTCAAAACAGTCCTGAGGAGCTGGATTCGGGGTGATTTTTCGCCCGCGTTTTAGGTGCCCTACGCGCCTTCCGTTGACCGTTTTGCGCGGGTTCGGCTATCTTCCCAAGCTCTCCACAAAGCGTTGTACACCATGAATCGGGCTGGCAGGAATGAAGCCGACATACAAGCCGCGGAACCGGAAGCGCGTGAACAAGCATGGCTTCCGTGCGCGCATGAAGACGGCCGGCGGCCGCAAGACGTTGAACCGCCGTCGCAAGCGGGGTCGCTCGCAGATCGTCGTCAAGGTCGGCGGGAAGTAGAGTCCCGTGCCCTGGGAGCAGGTGAACGCCTGCCCCGTGAGGCCAGGATCAGACTCGGCTCCGAGATCCGTGAGCTACTGCGACGGGGGGAGCGGAAGAAGACGAGGCACGTCGACGTCTTCTTTAGCGCTTCTCCCGTTTCGCACGCCCGGCTCGGACTGATCGTGCCGAAGTTCGGTCATCGAATCGTGCAGCGGAATCTGCTGAAGCGTCGACTCCGAGAGATCGGGCGACGCTCCGTCCTGCCTCGACTCGCCGAACGTGAGTGTCACGTCGACGTGCTCTTTCGGGCACGGCGGAGTGCGTACGACATCGACTTCGCCGGCCTGGAAGGATGCGTCCTCGGAGCGATGGAGGGTCTGTGTTCCGAACGCTCCTGATCGGGTTGGTGCGGGGGTACCAGATCCTCATATCGTCGTGGACTCCGCCGTCGTGCCGATTTCACCCGACGTGTTCGAGCTACGCGATCCAGGCGCTCGAGGAGCACGGCTCGGTACGAGGGTCGTGGTTGGCCGCTCGCCGTATCGCCCGGTGTCATCCGTGGGGTGGGTCGGGCTACGACCCGGTACCCCTGCGCTCGGGTGAACATCCGGGGAGCGAGTCCCGTACGGAGAATGTCCAGACCGACGAGCCCATGACTGCCGCATGAAGACCGAAGCACGCTTTCTCCTGGCCGTGATGCTCATGCTCGGCGTGTTGGTCGGGACCAACCGTCTGTTCCCGCCGGTCGTCCCGGATGTGGTGCCGGACAGCTTGGCGGGTGAAGAAGGCGATACCACAGCGGCCGCCTCCGGCGTGGCCGACCTTCCGACGCTCCCCGGGACGGCTCAACAGCAGCCGACCACGGAGGAAACGGTGGATCCGATCCAGGCTCCGCCTGCGGAAGACTTCGTGACCGTCGAGGGCCCACTGTATCGGTACACCTTCTCGACGGCCGGGGCCCGCTTGATCTCGGGCGAGCTGCTCGCGTTCGATGCGTTGAACCGTGGTGGGCCTGTCGAGTTGGTCCCGGATGGGTCGGAAGGCTTCCTCGGCCAGAAGCTCGTCGTGGGGTCGGACACGGTGGATCTGAGTCGTGCCCCCTACTCAGTCGAGCCGGCGGGCGGCCTTCGACTGAACGAGAACAGCGGGCCGCAGTCGCTGCGCTTCACCTATCAGCCGTCGGATGCGTTCGCCTTCGTCGTCGAGTACGTCTTCGAGCCGAATCAATACACCGTGGCCGTGTCGGGCCGGAGCATGGGCGTCGATCGCGCTCTACTCCTTACCGACCTCGGCGCTGGCCTCGCGTTTGCCGAAGCGGACTCGGCGCTCGAAGTGCCGTCGATGGCGTACGTGTACAACCACCAGGCGAACGGGATTCGCTCGGAGATTCTCGAGAAGGCCGAGCCCGAGGTCGTCAATGGGCCACTCCTCTGGGGAGCATTCCGTAGCAAGTTCTTCGTGGTCGCCCTGCTGGCCGGCGACGATGAAGAAGCGAGTCCGGAAGACCTGCTCGGTGGTCTGCTCGTCCAACCGTCGCCTCTCGTGGACAGAGTGCGGGTGGCCGCGGCGCAGACCATCGCCGGTGGGGACTATTCCTACCGGCTCTACCTAGGGCCGCAGCAATACGCGCTGCTTTCGTCCCTCGGTCAAGACATGCAAGAGGTGAACCCGTACGGGTGGCGCTTCTTCCGACCGATCGTGCGACCGTTCGTGTCGCTGATCATGACCGTGCTGAACTTCCTGCACGACAACCTCAGTCTGGGATATGGCTGGGTGCTGATCGTCTTCGGTGTGGCGATGCGGGTGGTTCTCTTCCCGCTCAACCACAAAGCGATGCGGGCGCAGCTGCGGAACATGGCCGTGCAGCCCCTCGTTCAGGAGATCCAGGCGAAGCACAAGGACAACCCGGAGAAGCTCCAGAAGGAGATGATGAAGCTGTATAAGGAGCACGGCTTCAATCCGCTGGCCGGCTGTCTCCCGATGCTGCTTCCCTGGCCGGTCCTGATCGCGCTCTTCTTCGTCTTCCAGAACACGATCGAGTTGCGCGGCGTCCCGTTCTTGTGGCTGCCCGATCTGTCTGCGAAGGATCCACTGTATCTGCTGCCGATCATCATGGCGGCGTCGATGTTCCTGATTCAGTGGATCAGCCTCAGGTCGATCGAGCAGACGAATCCGCAGATGAAGATGATGATGTACATCATGCCTCCCATGATGTTGGTCATCTTCCTCAACCTGCCGAGCGGCCTCAATCTCTATTACGCGACGGCGAACATCGCGACGCTTCCGCAGCAGATTTGGATCGCGGGTGAGCGGAAGAAGATGAGGGGCCAGCCTCCACCGAAGTTGTCCGACGACTAACCACCGGAGCCGATGAGCGGGATCGAAGTCGACACCATCGTCTCGCTTTCCACGGCACCGGGCGTCAGCGCGATCGCGGTCGTTCGTATCAGCGGTCCGCACGCGGACGATGTGCTCCGCGGTATTCTCGGTCCGGAGGAGACGCTGCCACCCGTCCGGACTCCCGCGGTTCGCGAGTTGGTCGACGCCACGACGGGTGAGGTGCTCGACCGCGCGTTGGTCACCCGCTTCTCCGGTCCCGCCAGCTTCACGGGCGAGGACTCGGTCGAGTTGTCGTGCCATGGCGGTTGGATCGTACCCGACCTCGTGCTGTCGGCCTGCCTGCGGGCAGGGGCGCGACAAGCCGAGCCCGGTGAGTTCACTCGCCGCGCGTACCTGAGAGGCAAACTCGATCTCGTGCAGGTCGAGGCGATCGCCGACGTCATCGAGGCGAAGAGTCGAGCGCTCCACCGTGCGGCGATCCACCAGTTGGACCGGAACCTGTCGACCCGAGTCTCCGACCTTCGAGAAAGGCTCGTGCGTCTGGAGGCGCTCCTGGCCCACCACGTCGACTTCCCCGAAGAAGACGAGGCACCGGTCGCGATCGAGGTTGTCCTCGATGCGGCGAATAAGCTGCACGACGATGTGTGTGCACTCTTGGAGAGCGCCCCCGAGGGGGCCCTGCTCAGGGCCGGTGCCGTCGTGGTGTTGGCGGGACCTCCCAACGCGGGGAAGTCTTCGCTCTTCAACGCGCTCCTCGGAGAGGACCGCGCGATCGTGACGCCTGAGGCCGGCACGACTCGCGACGCGCTCGAAGCAGAGGTCCAGCTCGGCGGGTATCCCTTCCGGCTGGTCGACACGGCTGGACTCCGGGAGGAGACCGGCACGATCGAACGGCTCGGCATCGAGGTCGCTCAGCGCTACCTGGCGGGGGCCGATGTCGTCGTCGTCTGCGTTCCGCGGGGCCCCGGGGCACCCGCCGAGCTTGCGGAGGCGATTGACGCGTTGCGAGAACACGTGGGCAATGCACCCTTCGTGCTGGTCGAGACGAAGGCGGATGTGTCCGACGCGAGAACGAACGCGGAGCTGGGTTCCGCCGAATGGGTGGCCGAGGTCGGAGTGTCCGCGATCGACGGGTCCGGGTTGGAGGAGCTGAGGACGACGCTTCGGGACATCGTCTACGGACGTTTGCACGCGACGCCCATCGATGCGCCGATCGTGACACGACGGAGGCACGCCGTGGGCCTAGAAGACGCGGCCGGCGAAATCCGTGCGTTCATCGATGCGATCGGCGACGGCCTCCCGGCCGAGGTGGCCAGTACGCATCTACGAAGTGCGGAAACCGCGTTGGAAGAACTGCTCGGCGTCGTCTCGGTAGACGATGTGCTCGACGTCGTCTTCCGCGACTTCTGCATCGGCAAGTAGTGTCCGGCGAGGATAGCCAGCGGAAGGGGTTCCGCGTGTTCGGACGGGTCCAGGGGGTCGGCTTCCGGTGGTGGACGGCCCGGGAGGCCGATCGGCTGGGAGTCCGTGGAACGGTTCGCAATTGCTCCGACGGGTCGGTCGAGGTGATGTGCGTTGCGGAGGGTGACCTCATCGAACGGCTCGAGCGAGCGATCCGGCGCGGCCCGCCGATGTCGCTTGTCGAGCGAGTCGAATACGTCGAGTGTTCACTCCCGATAACGCACGAGGGGTTCTCGATCCGCCGATAGACGGCCCCTCACACGACTGGAGTACGAGAGACGTGAGGGCCAGCTACGACGTGATCGTGATCGGCGGAGGGCACGCCGGCACGGAGGCCGCCGCCGCATCGGCACGATCAGGTGCGGATACGCTGCTCATATCGCCCGACCTGTCTCGCATCGGGCAGATGAGCTGCAACCCGGCGATCGGCGGCGTTGCGAAGGGAGTGGTGGCCCGCGAGGTCGACGCCCTGGGAGGGGTGATGGGCCGGGCGACCGACGCGTCGAGGATCCAGTTCCGCATGCTCAATCGTTCCAAGGGGCCAGCGGTGTGGGGACCGCGCGCTCAGTGCGATCGTGCGCTCTATCCGATCGCGGTGCGCCGCCTGATCGACGGACTTCCCCAACTCGATCTCTTCCAGGACATGGTCGAGGACGTGGTCCTCGACGGACCGAAGGTCGTCGGTGTGCGAACGCGCGGCGGCTTGGAGTTCGCGTCGGACACGGTGGTGGTGACGACGGGCACCTTCCTTCGGGGTCGGATTCACGTGGGAGGTGCTGCAGGGGTCGGGGCGGGCCGAGCCGGTGAGTCTCCTTCGATCGAATTGGCGAAGGGTCTCGAGGAGCTGGGGCTGGAGGTCGCTCGCTTCAAGACCGGCACGCCGCCACGCGTCGACGGCCGCTCGGTCGACTTCAGTCGCACCGAGCGACAAGACGGTGAGGAGACCGACTTCCGTTTTTCGGCGTACGCGCGGGAGTCGATTCCGGAGCAACGACCGTGCTGGATCACCTACTCGGGGGACGAGCTGAAGCACGTCGTGATGGACAACCTGCAACGCAGCGCGTTGTACGGAGGGGAGATCGCGGGTCGGGGGCCTCGGTACTGCCCGTCGATCGAGGACAAGGTGGTCCGCTTTCCCAACGCACCGCGCCACCAGGTCTTTCTCGAGCCGGAGGGACTCGAGACGACCGAGCTCTACGTGAACGGACTTTCGACGTCGCTACCCGCGGACGTTCAGCTGGAGTTCCTCCGGACCATTCCGGGTTTGGAGGAGGTGCGGATGACGAAGGTCGGATACGCGATCGAGTACGACTTCTTCCCCCCGCATCAGCTGCGGCACACGCTCGAACTCCGCACTGTCCCAGGACTCTTCCTCGCCGGTCAGGTCAATGGCACGACCGGCTACGAAGAGGCGGCGGGGCAGGGCGTCATCGCCGGCATCAACGCGGCGATGCGCGCGTTGGGCAAAGAACCCTTCGTGCTGGAGCGAGATGAAGCATACATCGGGGTTCTGATCGACGACCTCGTCACCCGCGGCGTGGACGAGCCGTACCGGCTCTTCACGTCCCGCGCGGAGTTCAGGCTCCTGCTCCGACAAGACAACGCGCCGAAGAGGCTCGGCCTGCGGGCGCGGGAGGCGGGCCTCCTGACCCAGGCGCAGGGAGAGGCACTCGACCGGAGGTTGGCCGAGGAGTCTCGCGTACAGCTGTGGTTCGAAGAGACCGTCGTGCAGCCGGAGGTGGTGAACCCGGTTCTCGAGCGCTTCGGGTCGTCACCGATCGGGCAGGCAGTTCGAGCGGTCGAGTTGCTCAAGAGGCCTCGGGTGGACCCGGTCGCGTTAATCGAAGCGCAGGGTGAGGTGATCGAAGCAGAAGCCTCGGATGCGGTCGTGGCGGTGGGCGTCGAGCTCAAATACGCCGGATACGTGGCGCGGGAACGCGCCCGGGCAGAAAAGCTGCGCGAACAGGCGAACTTCGAGCTCGCCGACGGTTTGCCGTACGAAACCTTCGACACGCTCTCCATCGAGGCTCGAGAGAAGCTCGGGAGGGTGCGGCCGACGACGCTCGCACAGGCGGCTCGGGTTCCTGGCGTCTCTCCGGCGGACCTTCAGAATCTGCTTCTAGAGGTGCGGAAGCTCAATGGAGGTTGAGAGACCACTCTAGGTCGGGGCCGGTACGTTGTGTCCTACTATATATAGTAGTGAGGCGTCTTCACGTCAGTTCTAGTCGGCTCGGCGTTGTTTCACGTGAAACGGGGCATCAGCTGTTTCACGTGAAACACGTTCTAATTTCTTCGCTGGAGCTCGATGTACGCCTGAGCGGGGTCGAGAACCGTGTCCAGGTTGAAGTCGAACTCGGTGGGGCCATCCAGCGTGAGATAGTCCGCCCGCACGAAGTCGAAGGCAGACGTCGCTGGATCTCCACCGTTTGGTTGCAGGGTGACAAAGCCGTCTGAAGTGGGGCGAAGCTGGCCGATCTCGACGATCGGGATACCGCCGAAGGTCAGCGTTGCCGTGTAGAGTCCGCTCGCCTGCACGTTGATCACGAACTCCCCGTCGATGGTGAGGTCGGCGACGACCGATGTGTCCGCGTCACTCGTAACGTCGAAGACGGTGGCGTCCCATGTCCCGACGAAAGGAGCCACGAGGTCCACGTCAGGGGGATCGACGATGGTCTCACCGCCGCACGCGGAGAGAACGATGGCCCAGA
>JBCCEZ010000067.1:0-22506 GCA_039030015.1 Gemmatimonadota bacterium
AGTCGCTGGCCCTGTACGACCCGGACGCGGCCCGCCACCACCTATTGGCGTGGTCTTTGGCGGCTCAGGGGCGCTTCGACGAAGCGGCCGAGTCGAGGGCGCGTGGGGACGAGATCGCCAGAGGTGTCTTCTGGCAAGCGTACATGTACACCGCGTATGTCGCTCAGGCACAGGGGGATACGGTGACCGCCTACGCCGCGATCGACACCGCGTGGAACCGCGTGATGACCGAAACGGGCCGTTTTGCGCTGGATTCGGTCAGAGTGTCTGAATTCGGGCTCGAGACGTATCGGTTGCCGGACGTCGACTCGATCGATTCTCGGGAGACCCGCTGAGCGCGATTCGTGCCGTTCAGAGTCTTGCAACCTGCAGGCGCTTTGCAAATTCCCACGCCGAATCGCCCTCGAATTGCCCGGTCGTACTGGATGGTGCCAGCTCTAAGTCGTTGTTTTTATTCGACTTAGATTCCTGTGCCAACTTTTGGCTCCCACATTGCCACTACCCTGACACGAGCATCACCGTTTCACCACACCTGGAGTATCAAGATGCAGGACAAAAAGGGTTTCACCCTGATCGAGCTCCTCATCGTCGTCGTGATCATCGGTATTCTGGCGGCCATCGCCATTCCGAAGTTCTCCGCGACGCGTGAGAAGGCCTACTTCGCGGCCATGAAGTCCGACCTGAAGAACCTGGCTTCGCAGCAGGAGATCTACTACTCGGACGCCTACGCCTACACGTCGAGCGCGGATGACCTCGCGTTCACGAACTCCGACGGCGTGACGGTCACGATGTCGAACGTTTCGTCGAGCGGCTGGGCTGCTTCGGCGACGCACGCTGCGCTCGGCGGTGCCGAGGGTTGCGGGATCTACTACGGTACGGCCACGGCCCCGTCGACGCCGACGACGCCGAGCCAGCCGGGTGAGGTCGCCTGCACGAGCTGACCCTCGGGTCAACTCACGCAGGTCACCCCGCACTTGAAGCGGGTGTGAGATGAAGCGCGAGGGTGGTCTGGGCCTGGCTCAGGCCACCCTTCGCTTCACCTGGACCAGCCGCCCTCGACGGGCGCCGGACAGGTTTCCCCAGAAGGAAGAGGTACCCCACATGAAAACCATGAAGAAGCGCGAATCCGGCTTCACACTGATCGAGCTCCTGATCGTGGTGGTCATCATCGGAATCCTCGCCGCGATCGCGATCCCGAAGTTCTCTTCGACGCGAGAGAAGGCATTCCTTTCGTCCGCCAAGGCAGACCTCAGGAACCTGGCCAGTCAGCAAGAGGTGTATCACAACGTGCACTACACCTTCACCACCGACCTTACCGCCGCCGAGTTCACCAACTCGGAAGGCGTCACGGTCACGGTGGGTGAGGCAACGGGTGCGGGCTGGTCCGCGACTGCGGTCCACGCCGGAATGCCGAGCGATCGGTGCTCCATCTATCACGGGAACGCAGCGCAGGTGACGCCAGCGACGGTCCAATCCGTCGTGATGTGCACGCGCTGACCGGGGGCAACTGATCGGAGCTCCGCTACGGTCTCGCCGGCTTCTTCTGAGGCTGGCCCTCCTCTTCATCGTCGGGCAGGTCATCGCGGCAGGAGCGGTCTTGCTCGCGTTGCCCGGCGCAGGCGCCACGACGATCGCGCCGATCGCCATCGTGATGTTGGCCCTCGCCGACATCGTCCTGGTGGCCGGCGCAGCCTCGTGGATCATCCGGGCGTCCGTGTCATCGCCTCTCGGTCGGGTCTCCGACGACGTGCTTCGGATCGCGGAAGGCGACTATCACCATCGCGTCGGCGATCCTCATCGGGCCGAGCTCGAGGTGATTCAAGACAGCGTCAACCGACTCGCTGATCGCCTGATCGCCGACCAACATCGGCTCCGGGACAACGTACGGTCCCTCGAGGAGACCAACCGTCAGCTCATCCTCGCCCGAGACCAGGTGGTGCGGACGGCCCGTCTCGCTTCGGTGGGGACGTTGGCCGCGGGGATCGCGCACGAGGTCGGGAACCCCCTCGGAGCGATCATCGGATTTGTCGACGTCGCTCGTCGCCGCGTAGAGCGCGAGGGCGGCGACACCGAACTCCTCGAATCGATCCGAGCCGAAGCGGGCCGCATCGACCGCATCGTGCGAGGCTTGCTCGACTACGCTCGTCCCGTGTCTGGCGGCGACAGACCGGCAGAGGCGACTTCGGTGCTCTTCGATGTCCGCGAGCTTCTCGACAATCAGGGGAAGCTCGACGGGATCGAACAGGAGTGGCCCGAGGCCCCCCTCGAAGGGCTCATCGTGCAAGAACCCGGTCGTCTCCAGCAGGTCCTCGTCAACCTCCTCCTGAATGCCGAGCACGCACTCGGCGGCCGGCCGGGTGCGAGGATCGGAGTCTCGGTCCAAGAGGAGGAAGGTGACATCGTCCGGATGCCGGTGCGTCGTGAGAACGACCCACCAGGGGTGAACTACCTGCACCGCCGCCGCGCGGACTCCGACGAAGGAGATCTCGTCTCCAATGCCGAGCGGGTGATCGCCATCCGCGTCGCCGACAATGGCCCCGGCATTGCGCCGGAGATCGCCGAACACCTCTTCGATCCGTTCTTCACGACCAAAGAGCCGGGGGAGGGTACCGGACTCGGCTTGGCGATCTGTGCGCAACTCGTCGACGGGATGGGCGGGCGCATCGATCTCGACGAAGGGATCGACGGCGGTGCAGGTTTTGTCATCCGCCTCCCGATCGCGGGCGATTCCGACGATCTTGAGAGCCACTCACCACGCCTTCCCGGGGAACGCGTAGCGTCATGAAGATCCTCATCATCGATGATGACGACGGCCTGAGAAAATCGCTCACGCTGATCCTCAAGGACGCGGGCTACGAGGTGGTCCAGGCCGAGGACGGTGAACAGGGGCTGGCGACCGCGAAGGAGCAGTCGCCGGACATGATCCTGTGCGACGTTCGTATGCCGAAGCTCGACGGGCTCGGATTCCTCGAGCAGTACACAGAGAGCGGCGGAGACGCGCTCATCCTCGTGATGACGGCCTACGGCGGCCTCGATCTCGCCATGGAGGCGATGCAGAAGGGCGCGTACGACTACATCCCGAAGCCGTTCGGTGCCGACGACGTGCTCCTCATCGTTCAGAAAGCCCAGGAGCGTGAGCAGCTCCGCCAAGAAGTCGGCCGACTCCGCAAAGAGGTCCGTGCGGATGCGAAGTTCGGGGAGATCGTCGTGGGGTCGCCGGCGATGCGGAAGGCGATGGACGTGGTCGAGAAGGTCGCTCCGTACGACTCCGCCGTGCTGATCACGGGAGCGAGCGGTACGGGGAAGGAGCTCGTTGCGCGTATGTTGCACAGGGAGAGCTCGCGGTCCGATCGCACGTTCGTGGCCGTCAACTGCGGAGGGGTGCCCGAGCAGCTCCTCGAGTCCGAGTTCTTCGGCTACGTACGCGGGGCCTTCACCGGCGCGGACCGGGACAAAGAGGGTCTGTTCGAGGCGGCCCATGGCGGGACGCTTTTTCTCGACGAAGTCGGAGAGTTGCCCGGCGCACTGCAGGTCAAGCTCCTCCGAGCACTTCAGGAAGGCGAGGTCCGTAGGATCGGTGCGACCGAGACGCTGGACGTGGATGTACGGGTGATCTCCGCGACGAACCGCGACCTGGAGGAAGCGGTAGAGCAGGGGGACTTCCGAAAGGACCTCTACTACCGGCTGGCCGTAGTGCCGGTGCACCTGCCCCAACTGCGGGCGCGTCGTGAGGAAATCCCTCAGCTCGTCCAACACCTCCTCGCACGACACGCTTCGCGCCTGGGTATCGACGTCGAGGCGGTGTCGCCTGAGGCGATGGAGATCCTGCTGGACTATCCGTGGCCGGGGAACATCCGCGAGCTCGAGAACGTCCTCGAACGTGCACTCGTCCTGACCGAGGGTGATGTCCTGGGCCCCGAAGACCTCCCGGAGTCCGTGCGCCGCCCGGCGCCCGACACCTCTGGTCTCGGGGTCGACGGAGACGACCTGTCGGTGAAGCGACACGGCGCGCGGCTGGAGCGTCACCTCATTCAGCTCGCGCTGGACCGTACCGGTGGGAACAAGACCCACGCGGCAGAACTCCTCGAGCTTTCGCCGCGCGCGCTTCGCTACAAGATCCAGGAGTACGGGATCGGCTGATTCGGGACGGCGTCCCGCGGCGCCATCCCACCGCCCGACGCCTCGGTGATCTTCGGGGCATGAATCGAGGCTACACCGTCGTCGAACTCGTGGCTGTGCTCACGCTCCTGGCCACGCTGCTCGGCTTGTCCATCCCACCGATCTCCGCGTGGCGCGATCGAGCTTCCGTCGACTCCGCGGCCGCAGAGCTTCGCAGCCTCCTTCGCGAGGCGCGGTCGCGTTCGTTGGGCGTCGGCGCGGAGGTGACACTCTCTCTCACTCCCCCGACCGCGGAACTCTCTGTGGCGGGATCCACGCTCCGAACGATACGGCTGACCAGGGACGCACCGATCGATGTGGACTTCGGCGGTAGGCAGAGGCTGACCCTCCGCTTCGATGCGATGGGCATCGGCCGGTTTTCCGCGGCCACGATCCGCTACCGATTCGGCTCGGCGACCCGGCGCGTGATCGTCTCGTCGTGGGGCAGGGTGCGCATAGAGTGAAGGGCATGACGTTGGTCGAGGTCGTGGTCGCCGCCGTCGTTCTGCAGATCGGCCTGATGGCCGCGCTCTCGACCCTCGTGGTGGCTTCGCGAGTCCTCCGAGAGGCGGAAGAGGCCGAGCGCGCCGTGAACGTCGCCGCCTGGCTCGTGGATTCGCTCGCGTCGGGGGCCGACACCCTCGGTGGAACGGTGTCGCACCCGGGCCTGACGGCCCGGTGGCCCGCGGGGCCTGGCCCCGACATCGTCATCGAGACCCTCTCGACCCGCCTCGTCATTCCCGGCGCGGATTCGGTCCGACTGCGGTGAAGGGCCGATTCACGGGGCAGGTGCGGCTTCGCGGTGGCGTGACGATCGCGGAGATCGTCGTGGCGGTGCTCCTCTCCGTCGCGGTCGTCCACCTGTCCGTACGGGCGTACGCGGAGCTCCGGGTCGCCGGCACGCATCACGCACAGCTCCGGGCCCGACTCGGTGACCTCCGGCATACGCGCATCGTACTCGCACACGAGCTGGACGGCGGAGCGGTCTCGGATTGGCGCGCTTTTGCCCCGGATTCGGTCGGGCTCCGGGCCTACCGGGGCACAGCGTTCCCGTGCGGCGTGCCCCTCGATTCGACAACGCACCTCGTGGCCCGGTCGGCGGGGCGGGCGCCGGATCCGACGAAGGACTCCGTCCGTATCCTCGACGCCGACGGAGGGTGGCACACCGTCGATTTGGAAGGCGTGGCCCGGCCTGTTTCTGCGGCGTGCCCGGACAGCGGAGTATCGTTGGAGGTGTGGCGGGTATCTCGGTCCGTGAAGGGCGCCTCTTTGTTCCGAATCTTCGAGACGGGTTCGTATCACGTGACGGACGCCCTGCGCTATCGACGGGGACGCTCGGGGCGTCAGCCACTCACGGGCGCGGGGATCGACGGCTACCACCTGTCGAGTGTTCCCGGCCGTCTCGACTTGGATCACCCCGATTCAGACCATCCGATTCCGCTGGGGCGGAGGGGCCGATGAGAGGGCGACGGGGCGTCGCGCTCGTTCTCGCCGTACTGCTCGGGCTCGGTGTGATCGGACTGGCGCACGGGTTACTCGTTCTGGCCCGGGAAGAACTGCTGGCCGCGCGAGCGGGACGAGACCTCCTCTTGGCTTCGGTCGCTCGCGATCGCCTCTGGCATGCATGGCGCATTGCCACCCAACGCCCTGGGTTGTCGCCCCGTCGACTCTACCCGGATTCGACGTCGTCCCCGCCGGTCGGAGGAGTCGTGTTTGTTGCCACCGCCAGGCTCCCCGGACCGCTGAGCGCTGAGATGCGGGCGCGTCGTCTGAGCGAGGAACTCTGGTGGCTGGAAATCGAGGGAAGGGCTCGCCGTGTAACGGATCGGACCGGTCGCGTCGTTCGACAGCTCGATGTGGACGCCGAGATCGCGAAGGTCGGTTCGGCGGTCGAGACCCTTCGGCCCGTTCCGGTCATCGCCACCGGGGCGGTCGGGCCGGTGTGCCCGACCTCTTGGCGCGGCCCCCGCGTCGAGGGCGTAGGGCGGCTTCCTGACGATACGAGTCGATGGCTCCGGCCCGAGGATGTGACGCGATGGGCGCCCCTCATCACTGTCGTGCGAGGTCCGGTGGGGTCGTTGGGGACTGCCGAGCCGTGTGGGGAAGGGTGGAACTGGGGCGCGTCGTCCTCACCGCACTGCTCCATTCCCGGCGTGGCGCGCTACGCGCCCAACTCCCTGCGCCTCGAAGGCGGGGAGGGCACGGCTGCCCTCTTCGTGCGGGGCGACCTCGAGCTGGTTGGAACCACACTGCGTGGACACGTGGTGGTCGGGGGGGCGTTGTCCCTCTCGGGGGGCGCTCGATTGGTCGGTCTCGCCCGTGTCGGGGACTCGGTCCATGTCGCGCCGGGGAGTACCGTGACCGGGTCGCTGTGTTGGGCCAGGGAGGCCCTGCGGCGTTCGCGGGCCAGTGCCCCGCACCCCCTGAGCGAGAGCGGATGGATGCGCCCCGTCCGCCCGTGGTGAAGGGGGGCTGTTCGTGGTCGAAAACACGTGGGAACAACGTGGTTGCCCGGGGAAGAAGGTACCGTCTATACTGCATGAGGGGGGTAGGTCCAGGCGACGCTATCGCGTGATTTCGCAAGGCCTTGGAGGCGCTGCGTTCACTGGCACGTCGCTTGCGACAAAGCCCGCTGGGTACGCCTCGGTTTTGGAGCCGAGGCTCAGCGATATTGTCAGCGGAGCGATCATGCGGAGCAGGGATTTCACCGCGGGTTGGACCTCGCGTATGTCGGAACGAGGAGGCTTCGCGCTCGAGGCGACCCTCGGCATTCTGGTCCTCTTGTCGATTCTCGTCGTGACGGTCTACGCGACCGCCATGGCGGCCTTCCGGTCGGGGGTCACTGACCTGGGCAAGCAGAGGACGTATTACGCGGCCGAAGCCGGTGCCGAGTCCGGGATGTCCCAGCTTGCCGACGCGCTCGAAGACGCGGTCCTCGAAGACGGTGAGATGACCGCCATCGTAGCACCGACGATGACGGGCTTCTCGTTCGACAGCTTCGCCGTCATCAAGATCGACACGGTCCGGCACGAGCGGATCACGGACGGGCCGTTCACCGGGCTGTACTCGCTTACGCAGATGGTCGACATCTACTCCGAGGCGTCCGCCCCGGACGGGAGTTCCTCCGCCGTCGTCGTGACCGCGAAGGCACAAGCGATTCCGATCTTCCAGTTCGGTGTCTTTTACGAGAAGGACCTGGAGATCCACAACGGTCCGCCCCTGACCTTCGCCGGTTGGGTGCACACGAACGGCAACCTGTACGTCAGCTCGAACAGCACGTACTACGACGACATCGTCACGACGCCGAACAACATCTACCACATGCGGAAGGACCGTCACGTCACACTCAACGGCGTCTACATCCACGACGCCAGCGCGACGGACGTCCAGCTCGACTTCGACAGTCGTAGCCACCCTGCCGACGCCGACTTCCGTGCGATGAGTAATGCGCGCTTCGACGATCGGTTGAAGACGAACGCCTACGGCGTCGACACGCTGAAGGTGCCACTGCCCGACGGGATGGACCCGGTCAACGTGATCGAGCGGCGGATGCTCTCTGACGGGGCCCTCGAGATTCAGTCCAAGATGGCGCACAAGGCGGACTGGTACATCGAGGTGCCGATCAACTCGATGCCGAACGAGTCGGACTTCTGCAGCAACTACATCAGCACGCGGACCAGCGGGAAGGTGTTGCCGACCGCGGCCGAGTGTGCGGCAATTTTCGACCTCGATTACGACCAGTGGTACGAGGGCCGCGAGGGACGCTTCGTCGACGTGCTCAACATCGACATGTCACAGCTCTTCGCGTGGTCGGGTAGCGACTCGACTCGCATCACCGAGATCCTGTACATCTTCTATTCCGGTACGGGTCCCGACCCCCAGGGGGACGGTAACTACCCGGTACTCCGGCTCGAGAACGCGGCCACGCTCGGCAACCCGATCTCGGTTGCGTCTCGGCACCCGATCTACGTCCGAGGCAACTACAACTCGGGTGTCTGGCAGCCTTCTGCCATCCTCGGCGACAATGTGACGTTCCTCTCGAACAACTGGAACGACGCCAACCAGCAGGTACTCGTCGAGAACGCGTCCGTGAGCACGACGGTCTACGCCGCCATCATGTCGGGTCACTCCGAGACCCCGTGTGACCACATGGACGCGGGGTGCGGCACCACGTCTCCGTATGGCGGGGGATTGGAGAACTTCCCGCGCTTCTTGGAGAACTGGTCGGGACGGACCCTGACGTATCGAGGCTCTCTGGTATCGCTCTACTTCCCGCAGCAGTCGACCGGGGCGTGGGGTGGCCACTACTACAACCCGCCGGGACGTGACTGGGCGTTCGATCTGCGATTCAACGATCCGGCGAACCTGCCGCCCGGAACTCCGGTCGTCGGGAACGTGATCCACACGGCGTTCCGGCCGGTGTACTGATGCAGAGCCGAATCGAACGTGGTGGGTTCACGCTCATCGAGCTGATTCTCGTCGTGGTGCTGATCAGCATCATGACGTCGATCGTCGCCCCGATGTGGCGCGTCTCTCCTGCCCGGCGCGTGGAGAACATGGCCCATCTCTTGGCTACACAGTTGGAATTGGCGCGGAACGAGGCGCTGTCGGAACGCGCGATGATCCGCGTCGACTTCGACGTGACCGGTGATGCGTACGTGGCGTACGTCGATCACGACGGCAACGACTCGATTGCGGCGTCTGCGCCCGAGATCGCCGCGTTCCCCGCCTTTGGCTCGAGAACCTTGGAGCGTTTCGTCGAATTCGGCCGGGGCAGTGCGAGCGCGGTGCCCGGTGATGCGACGGCCGGGGCCGTCACCCTGCCTAGCAACCAACTCCTCCTGAGCGATCAGGGTGTACCGGAGCCATGGGGCACGATGGGCACCATCTACCTCACGCACTCCGAGGACAACTCGGCGGTCGCGGCCATCTCGGTCGCCTCCTCCGGCTCGTTCAAGGCGTGGAAGTGGGACGCGGGGTCATCGACATGGCGATGACGGCCCCCAAGGAGCGGCTCCGTCGTCCCGACGCGGGCTACTCCCTGATCTCGGTACTCGTGGCGATCATCCTGCTCGTCGTCGGCGTCATCAGCCTCTCGAACGTGATGACCCAGTCGCTATCGATGCAGACGATCCAGGCGACGCGCACGAGCGCGCTCTACATCGCGCAGACGTACATGGAGGACCTGAAGTCCCGCGACCCCACGGTGTTGGCCTCCGAGGCCGCTGTCGCGGTCGACGCGGAGGGCAACCCCGACGCCAACGGTGTCTTCACTCGAGAAGTGACCATCGCCACGCTCCCCCGGAACCTGATCAACGTGACCGTGATCGTGACCACACCCCGGTCCGATCCGATCCGCCTCGTGACGTGGGTGTACGATGACTCGTGATCCGATGCACCGCGGTCTCCGCGGCGGTTTCTCCCTGATCGAGCTGCTGATTGCGCTCGTGCTCGGGCTCCTCGTCACGACGGTGGCGCTGAACTTCGCCATCTCCGTCTTCCGCAACGTCGAGGGCGATAAGGTCCGGGAAGAGGTGTACCGGAACTCGCGCTTCATCGGCATGAGTCTTCAGCGCGACGTGCAGACGACCGGGGTCGGCGTGGAGAGCATGCAGGACTTCGGCACGATCACGACGCTTTCGGATACGCTGGTGATCCTCCACGTCCCGTGGACGCCCTCGCTGGCGCACGCGCACGAGATCGTGACCCCGCTCGGGTCCACGAACCCACTGCCCGCCGGCGGGACATGTGGCACACGGTGCGTCACTGTGCACAAGGACGGGAGCAACAACTACGACCTCGGACCGGGTGATTTGGCTCGGCTGCAGGTGAACACCCAGAGGCACCTGATCCTCGTTACCGGCGTCCGAGACAACGGGACGAGTATCGATGTGGCGTTCTCCGCCGACACGATTCTCTTCGGCCTGGAGGCCGGTTTCGCGAACGGCCTCTTGCTCGACAACACCACGACCTTCATTCAGAAGATGGACCACGTGGCGTACTTCGTGGACGACTCGATCCTCTATCGGTCCGATGGCTTCGATACCCTCGGGGTCATGGTTTCCTCACCGATGGCGTACGGCGTCCACGACTGGCAAGCGGACATGCTCTTCCTCGACGGGGACACCGCGGTAGCGGCCGATCCGACGGACGGGGACAACACCAACGACTTCGACGACATTCTCGGCGTGCTCGTTCAAACCACGCTCGGGACGAACCGTCCCATCAGGGTCGTTGGAGGTGGTGATTTTTCGCGGGATTATCGCTGGAGATTGACCCCGCGGAATCTGATGTACGAACGAAACCGGTAGTCGACTCCATCGGGGCTCGGGGGGGCTTCCAGGACACCGGTTTTGCGTCAAATGTTTACCAATTTTTGCACCTTGGTCAGATCGGTTTTTTTTATTGACAAGGCGCGAGTTTTCGTGGTAACCTGCCTTCGGCATTCGCAGGAAATTTCTGTTCTCATCCCCTGTCGCTGAGAAGGCGGAACATGGGACTCTTCGGACGAAAGACGAACTCGATCGGACTCGACATCGGCTCCGGTTTCGTGAAGGTCGTCGAAGTCGACCATTCCGGTGATCAACCGGAAGTGGTGCGCGTGGCTATGCGGCCGCTACTCCCCGACGCCATCGTCGAGGGCGAGATCATGGATTACGGTCTCGTCTCGGATGCCGTGATGGGGCTCTTCCAGGAGATGGGAATGAAGGGCGCCGAGGTCATCACGGCCGTCGGCGGTCACGACGTGATCATCAAAAAGATCGAGATGGATCGGATGAAAGAGGCCGACGCTCGTGAAGTGATCCGTTGGGAGGCCGAGCAGCACGTGCCCTTCGATATCAAGAGCGTCGAGCTCGACTTCCAGATCCTCGACCCGAACGGAGACGGCCTCCAGATGGAGGTTCTCCTCGTCGCGGCGAAGCGCGAGCTCATCGACAACAAGGTCGGACTCCTGCAGGACGCGGGCGTCGAGCCGGTGGTGATCGACGTCGACGCCTTCGCGCTCCACAACGCGTTCGAACACAACTATCCCGATGCTCAGGACGGCATCGTCTCCCTGGTGAACGTGGGCCACGAGACGACGAACGTGAGCATCCTCGAGGACGGCGTTCCGATTCTGACTCGGGACATCCCCTTCGGCTCGCGCAAGATCCGCGAAGACCTACAGCGGGAGCGTGGGCTCACGGCGGAGCAAGCCGAGGACGTCGTCCAGGCCCGCGAGAGTGCCGCGGACCTCGACAGCTTCATTCAATCGTCGGCCGACGAGGTCGCGGTGGGGATCGAGCGCGCGAGCGCCTTCCTCATGACCCGCGAGGACGGAAATTCGGTCGGGCGTATCTTCCTGAGCGGCGGGGGCGCCCGCATCCCGGGCATGAGCCAGACGCTCGCTCAGCGCATGAATGTAGAGACCGAGGTCGTCAACCCGTTCGAGCGCGTTCCAGTGCGCCCCGACGCGGCGGGTGACCTTTCGCTCGACGAGGCGGCGCCGATGCTTCTGTTGCCGCTCGGGCTCGCCCTCAGGGCCTAGACGAGGACAGCGATACCGTGATCGAAGTCAATCTTCTACCGGGTGGTCAAAAGGGCAGCCGAGGCGGTGGGTTCTCGCTCGGCGGCGTCTTCGACTCGCTCAAGAATCTCCGTGGTGGTGGTGGGGCCGGCGGGTCGAGTTTCGACCCCTACATGGCCTTCGCCATCGGCGCGATGGTCGTGGCGTTCGGCTACATGGGCGTCCGATGGCTCGGTGTGAGCGGGGAGGCGGAAGAGCTCGCCGTGACCCTCGAGGCGGCCATCCAAGACTCCACCACGAATGCGGCGGTCATCCAGCGGACGACCGAACTGCAGGCCCGCGGCGACTCGATCCAAGAGCGGGTGCAGATCATCCAAGCGATCGACGCCGAGCGCTACGTTTGGCCTCACCTGATGGACGAGATCGCGGCCGCGGTGCCGGACTTCACCTGGCTCACCGAGATCCTCTACCAGAGCGACGATCCGCTCGTGGTCCGGATCGGCGGGCGGGCGGGTTCGATCTTCGCGATCACACGCTTCATGCGCCGACTCGAGGGCTCGCCCTTCCTCCGCTCGATTCAGAACGGGCCGATCTCCGAGACCGCCTCCGAGCAGAATCCGGAAGACCTCGTCTTCCTCTTCGAACTGACGCTGGTCTACGAGCAGCCTCCGATCGATCAGCTGCAGACCGTGCCTCTCTTCAATGAAGGCACGGCCCAGGCACAGACTGCAGCGACGGGGAACTGATTATGGCCTGGTACAATCCTTCCGATCCGACGCAGCGGAACTGGATGCTCGGTGGCCTCGTGGCGCTGGTGCTGATCGTCCCGTTCAACATGTACCTGCTGACGCCGAAGATCGCCGAGAACGACGTCGTTCGAGATCGCCTCGAAACGCTCGATATCCAAAACCGTCAGGCGCGTCTCATCGTGAGTCGTGGCCAAGACGGACTCGAAGAGCGCATGGCTCTCTATGAGCGCCACGTTCAGCGCCTGGAAGAGCTGATCCCCGCGAACGAAGAGATCGCGGTGCTCCTCGACCAGATTCAAGAGATCGCCCGAACGGCTCAGATCGACGTTCAGGGACTCGACCCCGAGCCGATCGAGGTCGTCGGTCCGTACAACACGCGCGGCTTCCAGATGACCGTCGTCGGGGAGTACCACGATGTCGGACGCTTCCTCACCGAGGTCGCCAGTCTGCCGCGCATCGTGACGCCCGCCCAGGTCGACCTTCAGATCTTCGGTCAGCCGGCATCGCGCCCGAGTATGGAAAACCCGGTGCAGGCGTCCTTCCGGATCGAGACGTACGTCCTTCCGGATCCGACCACGCTCCCTCCGGCTGAGCTTCCGGGAGGTTGATGATGACGCGCAAGTTGTTCGCGATGGGGATCACCGTAGCGGTTGTGACCATGGGTAGTGCGGTCGCGGTCGAGGCACAGGATCCCCCGCCGACCCCTCCGCCGGCTGCTGAGGCCGAGCTCGTCTTCGAGCGAGAGGTCTTCCAGTATCCGACGTTCACACGTCGCAACCCGTTCCGCCCGCTCGACGCAGCGGACGCGGGCGGTCCGCGCTTCGAGTCCTTGAGCCTGATCGGCATCATCTACTCGTCCGATCCGCGCTCGAGCACCGCCACGGTCACGACCGGTGGCGTGGAAGTTGCTGAGGACGGAACGCTTTCGGCCGTCGACGGCGAGGCGTTCCACGTCAAAGTCGGCGACCAGATCGGCAACAGCACCATTCGTGAGATCCGACGTGACGCAGTCGTCGTCGACGTTCTGGTCTTCGACGAGATCGAGACACAAATCCTTACTTTCGTATCCCGGCGCGACGGAGGCACCCCATGACGTCGATGTTCGCTCTATGGGCGGGCACGCTCCTGGCCCTTGGTGCGCCCGTCACCGAGGTCACCATCACTCCGATGGCCTCGCAGACGAGCGTGTTGATCGAAGTCGACGGTAACGTCAGCTACCGTGACTTTACGATGGAGGGCCCGTACCGCCTCGTCGTGGACGTGATGGGCGCGGAGCACGCGCTCCCGGCAGACGACTTCGGCACGGTCAACCGTGGCGGAATCATCTCTGTCCGGAGCACCCAGTACTCGGAGGACGTGGTTCGCCTCGTCTTCGTGCTCGACCGCGCGCTCGCTTACAACGTGCTCCCGGACCAGCGGGGTCTGCGGATCGCGCTCGACAACCCGGTGGGTGACTTCGAGCCGTGGTCGTCGGGTGCCGTGACGCGTCCGGCGTTCGATCCGACCGAGATGGCGCCGATCACCCGCATGGAGGCGCCGGCCGCCCCACAGCAGTCTCAGGAGCGCCGGATCTCCGTGACGTGGACGGAAGCCCCGATCAACGACGTACTGCTCGCCTTCGCGGCGTTCTCCGGTAAGTCGATCGTTCCGGGCTCGAACGTGGATGGCTTCGTCACGGCCGACATCAACGACCAACCCTGGGACGTCGCGCTCAACGCGATCCTTCAGGGTCAGGGACTGGCGGCCGAGGAGTCCGATGAGGGGATCATTCGGGTCGACAACATCGCCGACCTGAACGAGAGGGAAGGGGTCGAGCCGATCACGACCCGTCCGTATCGGATCTCCTTCGGATCCGCCGCCGAGCAGGCGACGGCGCTTCAGCCTCTCCTCACGGAGCGGGGTAGCGTCACGACGAACCAAGCGACGAACACGCTGATCGTTTCGGACATTCAGCGCGTCCAGGATGCGATCGGGGAGCTGCTCTTCCAGCTCGACGTCGAGACGCCTCAGGTGTCCATCTCGGCGAAGATCATCTTCGTGAACCGCACGGACCTCGATGAACTCGGCGTCACGTACGAGCTCAAGGATTCGCGCGGGAACCAGTTCAACACGCTGTCCAGCGGCTTCGCCGACACCGACGGCGACGGGACGCTCGAAGTTATCGACCAGGGAACGTCGGTCGTCGCGCTCGGCGGAAACTCGATCGCCGCGCTCGGCAACGCGACCACGCGTGTCGCGTCGCCCTCGCTCCAGCTGCTCTCTTCGCTGGTCCTCGGTCGCCATCAGCTGCTCTCCTTCATCGACGCGCTCGAGTCGGTGCAGCTGAGTGACGTGGAAGCGAACCCGCAGGTGACGGTGCTCGACAACCAGCTGGCCGACCTCCTGGTCGGTGAACTGACGCCGATCCGGACCATCGATGCAGGTGCCGGTGGTGGTCAGGGCGGACAGTTCCCGGTCGCTCAGGTTCAGCAGCAGGAAACGGGTATCAAGCTCCAGGCGACGCCGCACGTGACTGCGCAGGGTCAGATCCTGCTCGAGGTTCTGGCCGAGCGGTCGGCGGCCGAGCTCGCAGACTCTGATGCTGGTTTCATCTTCCGGACTCAGCGTGCGGAGACGCGGGTGCTCGTGGAAGACGGAGAGACGGTCGTCATCGGTGGCCTGACGCAGACCGAGCGCACCGAGGCGGTAGCCGGGATCCCGGTCCTGATGGACCTGCCCCTGCTCGGTGGGTTGTTCAAGACGACTCGGGAGCAGCAGATCCAGCGTGACCTGATCATCCTGGTCACGCCCACGATCGTGCGCACCGACTTCTAACTGAGGCGTTCGCGCCCGAGCTGACGGATCTGACGATCATGACGAAGTCCAACAAGCGACTCCAGAGGGGTGCGGCGCTGGTCGCAGGCGCCCTCTTCCTGGCCGCGTGTGCCGGGGAGAACCTCTTCTCGGTCACCGCTGCGGTCGGGGGTACGGGACCCAGCGTGGACATCACGACTCCGACCGCGAACTTCTCGCTCGCGGTGGGCGACTCGATTCTGATCCAAGCAACGATCACGGCGACCGCAGGTGGGTCGACGGTTGACTACAACGGGTGGTACGTAGACGACGGTTCTGCGGCCTACACCGGGGAGAGCGACAACCTGAACAGCCTCCCCAGCGTCAACGTGTCGAACTACCTACTGCCGGTCACGGGTCAGGTCGCGGGTGATGCGTACATCGTCGTGACCGTGACGGACAACGTCGGCGCCACGGGGGTCGACTCGGTGAAGGTCACGATCAACTGACCCACGCCGAGGTGGAGTCCGCGTAGGACACTCTATATAGTACGCACGCGCTTCGGCTCCGGCCGGAGGGAGCCCGGCTTGGCCGGGCTTTTGCGTGCCCCGTGTCCCACGTCTAGATCCGCCTCTCATGTCGCACTTTCGCTTCGTCACCGCAGGTGAGTCCCACGGGCGTGGTTTGACCGCGCTCGTCGAGGGGGTGCCCGCGGGACTCGACTTGGATGTGGAGCGAGACGTCGATCCGGAGCTGCGGCGGCGACAGGGTGGTTACGGTCGAGGCCGCCGGATGCAGATCGAGTCGGATCGAGTCGAGGTCCTGTCCGGCATCCGACTGGGAGAGACCCTCGGGTCGCCCATCTCCATGGTCATCTGGAACCGGGACTGGGAGAATTGGACGGTCGCCATGGATCACGGTGCGCCTGCCGAGGACGTGAACCCGAAGGCACTTCGGCCTCATTACCTCCCACGACCCGGACATGCCGACCTCGTCGGGGCGTTCAAGTACGATCGTCGAGACGTCCGCGATATCCTGGAGCGGGCCAGCGCGCGCGAGACGGCGGCGCGCGTCGCGTGCGGCGCCGTAGCCAAGCGTTTCCTCCACGAGCTCGGGATCTCGATCGGGAGTCACGTGCTCTCGATCGGACCCATCCGTGCCTCCGTCGACGAGATGCCGGAGCCGTTGAACGAGACGGTCGACCGCAGCCCCGTCCGCTGCCTCGATGCCGATGCGGCCGAGGCGATGATGAAGGAGATCGACGAGGCGAAGGCGCGCGGAGACACCCTTGGGGGTGTCTTCGAGGTGGTGGCGACAGGGCTCCCTGTCGGACTTGGGAGCTACGTCTCCTGGGACCGAAAGCTGGACGGGCGTCTGGCCCGTGCCGTGATGTCGATCCAGGCGGTGAAGGGGGTCGACCTCGGCATCGGCTTCGAGGGCGCGGAGCGGCCAGGCTCGAACGTCCACGATCCGATCGTGCCCGCGCCCGGCCAGGAACGAAGTGGCGGGATCGGCCGGGCTTCGAACCGAGCGGGGGGACTGGAGGGCGGGGTCACGACCGGTGAGCCTCTTCTGGTCCGCGGCGCGATGAAGCCGATCTCCACGCTGCGATCCCGGCTCCCCAGCGTCGACCTGCGTGACGGGAGCGTGGGGGACGCCGCCCACGAACGGAGCGACGTCTGCGCCGTACCTGCGGCGGCCGTGGTCGGGGAAGCGATGGTGGCGCTCGTCCTCGCCGACGCCGTCCTGGAGAAGTTCGGTGGGGACTCGGTGGGAGAGGTGAAGCGGAACCTCGAAGGGTACGTCACGCACCTCCGCGAACGGGGGTTCGGCCCGCGTTGACCCCCTCCCCGTTGCGCGGTGTCGTACTCGTAGGCTTCATGGCGGCCGGCAAGAGTGCCGTGGGCCGGCGTCTCGCAGCAGAGACCGGACGCACCTTCATCGACGCGGACGACGAGATCGAACGCGCGACCGGCCGGTCGGTCCAAGAACTCTTCGAAGACGGGGAGACCCACTTCCGTGAGATCGAGCGCGAGGTGGTCGGTGCCTGCCTGAGACGCGACCGCGTCGTGATTGCCACAGGTGGCGGGTGGTCTGCCCGGCCCGAGTGGGTGGACGAGGTGCCCGAGGGGTTCTGTACCGTGTGGCTCGATGTCTCCCTCGAGGGTGCGCTCGCGCGAGCGTCCGGGGATGCGACGGTGCGGCCTTTGTTGACCGGCCCAGAGGGGCGCGAAGTAGCGGCCAACCGGTATGAGGAACGACGACCCTCGTATGCCCTCGCGGAAGTCAGAGTGGACACAGAGGGCTCGACCGTAGATGATGTGTCGGCGCGGATCTTGGAGATCCTCGCAGCGAATCGTGACGAACCAAGGACGGAATGAGCGAGAACGGCGGCAAACATCTCGTCATCGTGGAGTCGCCTGCGAAGGCGAGGACGATCGGCAAGTACCTGGGACCGAACTACGCCGTGGAGGCGTCGGTCGGCCACGTACGGGATCTACCGAGGAAGGAACTCGGTGTCGACGTCGACCACGATTTCGAGCCGACCTACGTCACGATCCGTGGGGCCGGACCGGTGCTCACGAAGCTCAAGAAGGCGGCCAAGGACGTCGACTCGGTCATCCTCGCCACGGACCCGGACCGCGAGGGTGAGGCGATTGCCTACCACGTGGCCGAGCAGTTGGGGTACGAGAAGAACCGAGACCGCTTCCAGCGGGTGACGTTCCGGGAGATCACCAAGAGTGCCGTACAGAAGGCGCTCGAGTCTCCGGCCGACCTCGACACGAAGAAGATCGAAGCGCAGCAGGCCCGACGGATTCTCGACCGCTTGGTGGGCTACAAGGTGTCACCCTTGTTGTGGCGGCCGATTCGCCCCGGGTTGTCGGCCGGTCGGGTCCAGACCGTCGCCCTACGGGTGATCTGCGAACGGGAAGACGAGATCCGGGCGTTCATCCAGGAAGAGTACTGGTCGATCACCGCGCATCTCGAACGGGAAGCGACAGCCTTCCCGGCAAAGCTCCACCAGATCGACGGCAAGTCGTTCACCCTCGAAAACGAGGACGCGGCGACCGGCGTGGTCACGGCGATCGACGGCGTGCCCTTCGTCGTGACGGAGGTAAAGCGTCGGGAACGTCGGAAGAACCCGGCGGCTCCGTTTACGACGTCGACGTTGCAGCAGGAGGCGGCGAAGCGGCTCCGATTCTCGGCGCGCCGCACGATGTCGAACGCCCAGCGGCTCTATGAGGGGCAAGAGATCGGTGATCGGGGTCAGACCGGTCTCATCACCTACATGCGTACCGACTCGACTCGTGTCGCGCGCACCGCGGTGGACCAAGCGCGTGCATGGATCGAGGGAGAATTCGGCAACGACTACGTACCCGGCTCACCGAAACTGTACGGGGGCAGCCAGGCACGCGCCGCACAGGACGCTCACGAGGCGATCCGACCTACGGACGTGACCATCCTCCCGAGTGAGGTCGCTCGGTACGTGGAACCGGATCAGGCCCGCCTGTACGAGTTGATCTGGCTCCGCTTCGTAGCCAGTCAGATGGAGCCGGCGGTCTACGACACGACGACGGCCGACTTCGAGCTGAAGGGCGGAGACGGGAAGTCGTACCTGTTCCGCTCGACCGGGTCGATCGTGAAATTCCCCGGCTTCACGCGCCTCTACCTCGAGGCGACGGAAGACGGCGAGAAGCGACGCCTGGACGACCTCGAGCCGCTACCGGAACTCGAGACGGGGTACGACGCGGACCTCAAGGACGTCGAGCCCAAGCAGCACTTCACCCAGCCGCCGCCCCGCTACTCCGAAGCCTCTCTCGTCAAAGAGCTGGAGAAGCAGGGCATCGGTCGCCCGTCGACGTACGCGTCGATCATCTCGGTCATCGTCGATCGCGGTTACGTCGAGTTGGAGAAGCGTCGGTTCCATCCGACCGACCTGGGCGAGGTCGTGTCCAAGCTTCTCGTTCGCGTGCTTCCCAACATCTTCGACGTCGAGTTCACGAGCCGGATGGAAGGTGAACTCGACCGTGTCGAGGACGGCGACGTCGACTGGCGCGTTCTGCTCGGAGACTTCTATCCCCGCCTCATGGAGCGGGTCCGCGACGGTGAGAAGAACTCCGACGAGATCATCAAGGAGATCCTCGCCGCAGAGGGCGAGACGTGCGACAAGTGCGACCAGCCGATGCTCGTTCGTTGGAACCGGTACGGTCGCTTCCTCGGCTGTTCTGCGTACCCCGACTGTAAGTCGACCCGGTCGCTCGACGGCTTCAACCCCGAGGGGGAAGAGCTCGGTCAACACCCGACCGAAGGCCGAACGGTCCGACTCAAGTACGGCCCGTATGGCCCCTATGTGGAGCTCGACGCCGAAACCGAGGACGGTCGGCCCAAGCGGGTGAGCCTCCCGAAGGACAAGGAACCGACCGACGTCGACTTCGCCTACGCGCTGAAGCTGCTCGAGCTGCCGCGTGCGGTCGGCGTGGACCCCGGCACGGGGGACGAGATCGTCGCCGGTATCGGACGCTTCGGACCCTTCGTACGTCGCGGGAAGATCTTCGCGAGTTTGGCCTCGACCGAAGCGTTGTGGACGGTGACGGTCGAAGAGGCGAACGAGCTCGTGAAGGCGAAGCTGCCGCTCAAGGAGCTCGGGCCGCACCCGGATTCGGGCGTGGACATCGTGATCAAGCCGGGTCGCTTCGGTCCGTACGTGACGGACGGAAAGGTGAACGCCACGCTGCCGAAGGACATGGAGCCCACCGAGGTCGACATGGAGCTCGCGGTCTCCCTGCTCGCAGAGAAGGCCGCCCGAGGCGGTCGCGGGCGTCGGGGTGGCAAGGCAGCGGCCAAGAAGAAGCCTGCGAAGAAGAAGGCAGCCAAGAAGAAACCGGCCAAGAAGAAGCCCGCGGCAAAGAAGAAGGCAGCCAAGAAGAAGCCGGCGGCCAAGGCGACCGACGGGGGGGCGGAGAACGCGTGACCCGAGTGACGGTCGTCGGCGGAGGACTCGCCGGCTGTGAGGCGTCACTTCAGCTGGCTCGCGCCGGCCACGACGTCACCCTGGTCGAGATGCGCCCGGTTCGTGCGACCGAGGCCCATCAGACGGACGGGTTGGGTGAGCTCGTCTGCACCAACTCGTTCAAGAGCGAGGCGCCCGAGAACGCGCACGGGCAGCTCAAGCGTGAAATGCGCGCGCTGGGGTCGATCCTCCTCTCGTCGGCCGATCGCTCTCGCGTCGCGGCCGGCTCGGCCCTCGCCGTGGACCGACACCACTTCTCCGAGGCGATGACGGAGGCGGTGTCGAGTGAGCCCAAGATCGAGGTCCGGCGCGAGGAGTGCGCGGCGTTGCCGGACGGCCCGACGATCATCGCCACCGGTCCGCTGACCTCTGGCGCGCTTTACGAGGCGATCGAGGGAGCGCTCGGAGACGGAGGGTTGTCGTTCTTCGATGCGATCGCACCGATCGTGCACCGCGACTCCCTGGACGAGTCGATCGTCTTCGAGGCGGGGCGCTTCGACGAGGACGCGGACTATCTCAATTGCCCGATGAGCCAGGAGGAGTACGAGGCGTTCATCGAGGCGTTGAATGGTGCCGAGGCGCATGCGGGACACGACTGGGACAATGTGCCCTACTTCGAGGGCTGCCTCCCGGTCGAGGTTTCCGGCGGGCGCGGTGTGGACACGCTTCGTTTCGGCCCGATGAAGCCGATCGGTCTCATCGATCCGCGCACGGGCGAGCGCCCCTGGGCGGTCGTCCAGCTGCGCCGCGAAGACCGGGCCGGCCAGATGTGGAACATGGTCGGCTTCCAAACACGGCTGAAGATCGGCGAGCAGCGTCGGGTGTTCGGCATGATCCCGGGACTCGCGGACGCCGACTTCCTGCGATGGGGCTCGATCCACCGGAACAGCTACCTGAACTTTCCCGAGCGACTGACCCCCCACGGGTCATTGCCGGGGCGCGAGGATCTCCTCTTCGCGGGCCAGCTCACCGGTGTGGAGGGATACACCGAATCGGCGGCCAGCGGCATCCTGGCGGGCGTGAACCTCTCTCGGCTCCTCGCCGGGCAGGAGCCGGTGATTCCACCCCCGACGACGATGCTCGGAGGCTTGTACCGCTACCTCCGTGACGCGGCGCCTGGGCGGTTCCAGCCGATGAACTCGAACTGGGGTCTGGTCGATCCACTTCCGCAGCGGGTGCGGGACAAGCGTCAGAAGCGGGTCATCCTTGCCAAGCGGGCCCAAGAGGACTTCCTGGGTTGGGCCGCCGAGGCGGGGATCGAAACCGAGACCGTGGTGGGTAGCGCCCCGGTGGGATGACCACCGAGCACGCCGACTTCCTGCGCCACCTCCGCGACGAGCGACAGCTCTCGCCCAACACCGTGCGGGCGTACGACCGTGACCTGAGGGACCTCTCGACCTTCCTCGCCGACTACCTCGGACGTCCGGAGTGGTCGTGGGGCGATCCAGACGTCGATCGCCTGGCGCTCCGAGGCTTCCTCGGTTGGTGCGCGCGACGGGGGTGGACGAAGCGGACAGCCGCGCGGAAGCTGGCCGCGGCACGAACCTTCTTCGCCTTCCTCCATGCGGAGGATCGGATTGAGACCAACCCCGCGGCCACGGTGCGGGCCCCCAAGCTGGACAAGCGGCTCCCCGGGCACCTCTCGAGCGGGGACGTGTCGGTCGTCTTCGAGGGCGCCGAACTTCGGGCCGCGGAGAATACGCTGTCGGGGACCCGGACCCTCCTGGTCATGGAGCTCCTCTACGGCAGCGGCGTCCGTCTCGCCGAGCTCCATACTCTGAACCTCGATCGGGTCGACCGACGCTCCCGGCAGATGCGGGTGCTCGGCAAGGGGGCGAAGGAGCGCATCGTCCCAATCACCGAGGCGGCGCTCGTCGCCCTGGAGCGCTACGAGCCTCGTCGGGCCGAGGTGGCCGACCCCGGGGAGGTGGCGGTGCTGGTGAATCGAAATGGGGCACGCCTGTCCCGTCGATCGATCCAGTCCACCGTGCGGAGCTGCCTCGAGGAAGCCGCAGGTGCCCGAGGCCTCTCCACCCACGCCCTGCGCCACACCTTCGCGACACACCTTCTCGAAGCCGGGGCGGACCTCCTGGCCGTAAAGGAGCTCCTCGGCCACGTCTCCCTGTCGACGACGCAGATCTACACCCACACCACCCGCGAGCGCCTCCACAACGTGTACAAGGGAGCGCATCCGCGGGCGGAGTAGGTGTCTTCGGGGGCTTTGGCTTGTGGGTGGGGGCGGGCTCGCGGTGGGGTGCGGGCTTCGAGGCCGCTCGGCGGCTGGGGGCGTGGGCGTCTGCTAGCGTCGG
>JBCCEZ010000068.1:0-22319 GCA_039030015.1 Gemmatimonadota bacterium
ACCAAGGATCACAAGAGATGACCGCGGAGCGGATTCAGCCGTAGCTGTCCCGGCGGCCGCGTAACTACGAGGAGTTCCTACGTCGATGGACACGCCAAGCCTCCCCGACCCTCGATTTCTTCGCACACGGTCGGTTTTGGCCGTGCGAGATGTGGCGACCTCGACCAGGTACTACACGGACGTCCTAGGCTTCGGGGTCGACCCGATTCAAGCCCCAGGGTGGAGCTTCCTCTCGCGGGACGGAGTCCACCTGATGCTCGGTGAGTGTCCGGACGAGGTCGACGCGTCGGCCACCGGCAACCACTCGTGGTTCCTACATGTGATGGTGGCGTCCGTCGACGCGTTGCACGAGGAGCTCCGAACGGCGGGAGCGAAGATCGTGGTTCACCTCGGAGATCGCGCTCACGGCCACCGCGAGTTCGTGCTGGAGACACCCGATGGGCACCGGATCTTGTTCGCGGAGCCGATCGGGTCCTGAGCCACGGTGAAGGTCTAGGGCGGGGCGTCCGTAGGAGCCGGGTACGAAGGACGTTTCTCTCAAGTCGGCGGCCCGGTTGACCCACCCCTCGATTCCCAGCGAGACGAAGCTTCCCGCTGCTCTGGTCTGTTTCGCCGGACTTCTCTTCTTCGCGGCGTCGCTTCGTTATCCCGGTGGGTACGACTGGGCGGCGCAGTCGATATCCAGTCTCTTCCAGCCCCTGTCCACGGACGGCTCGGAGAACCCTGCTCGGCTCATCGCGATTGTGTCGGTGGCCGCCTTTTGCTCGGGAATTGCCATCGCGTTCGACCGAATCGCCAGACGGGCCGATTCGGTCAGGCTCCGAAAGACGATTCAGATCGCATGCATTGGCTCGATGGTGTATGCCTTCCTCGTGGTGACGCCCATGCACGACGTCATGGTCACCGTCGCCTTCGCGTTCTTCATCGTGGCGATGCTCGCGACTCTTCGATTCCTCTGGACCGAGAATCGCCGAGTGCTCGTGGCGGTCGGCCTGGCATCGATGTCGGGGACGGTGTGGAACGCGGTTCTCTACTATGCACCGGTGGATGCCGCCCCGCTCCCGGCGGTTCAGAAGGTGTCGATGCTTCTGTGGGTTGTTTGGCTCCTCACGGTCTATTTCTCGGCGATCCCCAGTCAGGTCCTCAACGAGAGTCGGGCCCCGCACTAGTCACGAGGCAGGGCCGGCGGTAAAACTCCGAATTTCCAAAGAGAAGAGCAGCTCCAAGGGGTCGGCGATGCGTTGTCCGAGTTGTGAAGTCAGAAGCACGTTGGCTCAGGAGACCACGTCCGAAGGCCTGCGGAACAAGGCGTGCGGCGCGTGCGGAGGGCGTTGGGTCGAACTGAGCGACTATTGGCGATGGCGCGCTTCGGGCGTCGAGACCGAGGGGAGTGTGGCCACGACATCGATCGTTCTGGCGGAGGAGGCACTGTTCCGAGCCTGCCCCTCGGATGGCTATCGACTCGCTCAGTATGACGTGGGTGACCCGTTGGCCTTCTCGCTCGATCAATGCCGGAACTGTGGCGGCGTCTGGTTCGACGGCGGGGAGTGGGAGTCCCTGATCGCTCACCGCCTCAGCGACCAGCTGCCGCTGATCCTATCCGATGAGTGGCAATCCCGTGTCCAGGAGGCCGCGCGCCGGGATCTGGAGCGGAAGCAATGGGAGCGACAACTGGGGGCGGATCTCGGACGTATCGAAGAGATCAAGTCGTGGCTGGACGAGCATCCCAAACGCAGCGAACTCTACGCGTTCCTGAACGTCCACGGGCGCGTCGAATAGAGACGGCCGGACTACAGTTGGGAGAGGCGGGTCTCTTCGGGGACGTCGGTTTCACTCTCGAAGTAGAGCCGATAGCCGTCGGGGTCGTGGAGCCCGACCACCCACATCGCGTTCCCGACAAACGGCTCGTCTGGTGATAGCCCGAGGCGTTCGGCTCGCGAATGGATGGCCAGCGCGTCCCTGCAGATGAAGTACGTTGAGATGCCTGCGTCGCACACTCGCGGTCTCGCTGCGTCGCCGCCCACCTGGAGCATGAGGGCGGCGCCGCCGAGCTCGATCTGGCACCAGTGAAGCGCCCCATCGTTCTCCCACCGAGAGACGATTTCGAAGCCGAGCTTTCCGTAGAATTCGGTCGATGCCGAGATGTCCGTGACCGTGAGGAATGGGATGACTCGGACGACGTTGTCCGACGCTGCGGCTTCGCTCATCCTCGATCGACTCCGGCCTAGGGATCGCACGGCTGCGAAGAGAGAGGGTGCGGTGGACGGCGCGCTCCAACAAGGACTCCTATGGTCCGAATAAGGTGCGCGGGCGAGTATGGTAGCTCCTGGATCGAGTCACGACGAAGCGTCAGATGCAGAAGGCCGAGTCCACAGAACGATGATCGAGGAGGTGGCGTGATGACCTTCGGAAGGAGTCGGGCCGCGTGTTGGGGGATTGTATCCCTTTGGGTCTGCGTCGGATGTGCGGAGTCCGGCGGATCCTCGCCGTACCTTCTCACAACAACCGAATCCGGGCATCGTTGGGCCCAAAATCATGGGTCTACGTTGTGGACCGAACAGCAGTCGACCGTAGGGACCGTCGATCTCACCATCGGGGTCGCCGAAGGTGCTGAGCCGGAGGTCTTCGGCAGTATCGGAGCCGTGGCGGTGGACGACGGGGGGCAGATCTTCCTCCTGGATGCGATGGCGCAAGAGGTTCGCCTGTTCTCTGCGGATGGCGTGCACGTGGTGACGTTCGGCCGTCGTGGAGAGGGGCCGGCCGAGTTCGGATACGCGGAGGGTTTGTTGCTCAGTCCGGACGGGTCGCTGTGGGTCTCGGACGTGAGGAGGCAGCGCACGCTTCGTTTCGATCCGGGCGGTGACCTATTGGGCGCGGTGAGTACGCTGGACCCATTGGCGCCGCTGCCGGTTCCGACGGCGGTCGCGCCCGACGGCACCTTGAGCGCCTGGCGGTTCACCAACGTCGGAAGAGACTACTCCGTTTCGATGCATGCAGGGTCACACGACCTGTATGAACCTCTCTCGCTAGACCCAACGACCGGTGAGGTGGAGATGCACGCGGGGACGGAGGTCGAGGTGAGCCGGGTCGGCGGCGTCCGCGTCCCATTGGGCGGGATCGCCGCCACCGCTGCCGCTTCGGACGGGAGCTTCTGGTTCAGTCATCCCACGGACTATGTGCTCTATCAACGGTCGAGTGCCGGCGACACCCTCCTCGTGGTGAGCCTGGAGGACGCCCCGCGCGCGGCAATACCGACTCAGGTCCGCGACTCCCTTGCCCGGGGGCTCGCCGAGGCAGCGCAGAGGTTCGGCCGGTCCGGTGCCTTGCCGGGGTCCGAGCACTTTCCCGAGACTTACCGGGCGGTCGACAGGATCTTCGCGACCGCGGACCGCCGATTGTACGTGGTGGGACGGGTCGAAGGCGCCGCCGCGGGGGAGTTCTTGGACGTCTTTGAGGCGGACTCGGGTCGGTATCTCGGGCGCATCTCTCTGCCGATCCAGATCACGCGCCGGACTGTACTGTCCATCGTCGGCGACGCCCTTTACGCAGCGGTCCCCAGCGAAGTCGGTGCGCCCACGCTCGTCCGCGTCCGGTTGCCGCGCTTGGGAGTGTGAGCCCGCCCATGCGTCGTCGTGAGGCGTTGGATGGTCGACCTAGCGTGAGCGACGATCCCCGCGATGCGCGCTGCTTCGTTCGCGTGGCGGGCGGGTGATGCATCCGCGGTCGGTGGAGGTGTGGGTTTGAACGTCCTGGTGTTCGACATCGATGGCACGTTGACCGAGACGAATCGCGTCGACGGCCACTACTTCAAGAGTGCCATCCAGGCGGCCATTCCGTCCCTCGTGCTCGAGTCGTTCTCGGGCTTCGTGGAGATGACGGACACCGCGATTCTCCGCCAGATCGTATCCGAGCAGGGACTGGGTGACTACGAGCGAATCGAAGAAGTGGTCCAGCACCATTTCGTTCGAGGGCTTCGTGATGCTCTCGAAGACGACCCTCGCTCCTTCACGGCGGTGGCTGGCGCTCCGGACGTCTTCTCCGCGGCTCGGCATTCGGGTTGGGTGCCCGCCGTGGCGACGGGGGGGTGGCGTCCTTCCGCAGAGCTGAAACTCGAGGCGGCGGGCATCCCGATGCGCGGGGTCCCCTTGGCGACTGCATCAGAGGCGGATCGGCGGGTCGAGATCATCCGGCTCGCCGTCGCCGCCGCATGCGGAGGGACGGCGCCGTCCGAGGTGGTCTACGTGGGAGACGGCTCCTGGGATGCTCGGGCGTGTCGTGAGCTTGGGATCGGGTTCATCGGGCGGGCCGAGTCCGAGCAAGAAATCAGGCTGCGGCAGTTGGGAGCGCGTGTGGTACTCCCAGATTTCCTAGACCCTGGAGCTTTGAGATCTGCCTTGGCCGTGGTGGAGGAGTTGCGGCTCTCGGAGGGTGAGGCTTAGCCAGCAGCTCCGTGGGTCGGGTAGACTGCGCGGACCCCTCGGGTGGGGTCGGTGTCTGAATCGAGACGCAGCCACCTACCAAGGAGGCGGTCTTCCGTAGACTGGCTCAGTGCCCACTCTGCTCCAGCGCATTCCGTTTGTGGGAGCGCGGACCGCTCCGGGTGGACTTCTGCTCTAGCTGTAGAGCCCTCTGGTTGGATCGGGGTGAGCTCTATCTGGTCAAGCGCAGCTTAGGAGTGAGGGTGGCCCCGGATGCGCTCTTGAGGCGGATGTTCCGCAGGACTCGAGAGCCGAGGATCCGCTGCCCGAAGTGCCGGAGCTTCTCGCTCTGCCCGGGTTATTTGGGTGGGGCTGGACTATGGCTCTGTACACCGTGTAGTGGCTTCCTCGCTCCCGCAGCTGCGGTGATTCCTGCTCCTCTCGCGAACCCCTTTTCCCCGCACTTCCACGGTTTCGATGAAGCGGGGCTAGCCACGGACCCGCTTCTGCAGATCCTCGGTTGGGCGTGGCGTCGGGTCGTGGCGTTGTGGCTGGGGTTGAGTTGACGAGCAATGACCGGGGCTGGTCACGCGCCAGGGCCGGCAGTAGTACTCCGAATCGTGGGTGAAGCGTCTAGTGTCCTCGTTCTAACAAGGTGGGTTTCTCATGCTAGCTCTAAGGCCGAACTGCGAGTGTTGTGATCGGGATCTGCCGCCCGAGTCGACGGACGCCGTGATATGCACCTTCGAGTGCACCTTCTGCTCGGACTGCGCCGAGGGGGTCCTCGCCTCCGTGTGCCCCAACTGCGGCGGCGGATTCGTGCCTCGTCCGATACGTCCGGCTCACTTGCTCGAGCGCTATCCAGCTTCGACGGAGCGTGTCCTGAAAGAGGCCGGGTGCGTAGCGGCGTAGAGTGGAGTGCCCCGTGATGTCCAAGGCGAACAGTGGTCCCCGCATCGAGCTGGCCCGCCTCGCAGACATCGATCGGAAGGACATCATCGCGCTCATGAATGACGGGGCCGTGCGGGAACATCTTCCCCTCCTGATGTCTCGCTTCGACGCCACAATGTGCGCCGGCTTCGTGGCGGCGAAGGAGCGTATGTGGGAGACCCATGGGTACCGTCCGTGGGCTCTCGTGCGCGGCGGTGAATTCGTCGGCTGGGGCGGTCTGCAACCCGAGGGTGAAGACGCGGATGTCGGGCTCATCCTCAAGCCGTCGGCCTGGGGCGCGGGTAAGCGCCTCCTCACACGGTTTCTCGATTTCGGCTTCGAGTCGATAGAACTCCCGTCCGTGATCGCGCTCCTCCCGCCAACTCGGCGAAGTGGCCGCGCACTCGTTCACCTGGGCTTCGCTCCCGATGGCGAGTTGGAGATCGGTGACGAGCGTTTTCTCCGATATCGTCTACTTCGGTCCACGTGGCGCGACTTCGACACCGCCTGACCAGGGCATGCGAGGCAGGGCTGCGGGCGCGGCCGCGACCTAGACTGGTGACGACGCATCACAAGACGTACAACTCGCGGGTGGTTCGCGATTCGATCAGGGGAGTGGGTGGGGCGATGAGGTTCATCCGAGTGAGTGTGGTGGTGCCGTGTCTGGCGCTCGCCATGTGCGTGCCGGTCCGATCTGCCGCGCAGACGTGTGACGAAGCGGTATCGGCGTTGCTCTCGACTCTCGTGGGCGAATGGCAGGTGGACGCGTCTCGGCGGGTCGAGGTCGGGCGCTTCGAATCGGGGGAGGGGCTTTCGCGGCTCGACTCGACGTTGGGCGGCTGCGGACTGATCGATACCCGCCGCCTCCGATATCCGGATCACGAACGGGAGTCGGTGTCTGTCCTCTCCGCGACGCGCGAGGCGGCGGAGCTGTCGGTGGTCGACTCCGAGCACGGCGCCTTCACAGTGTCGCGTGGCTCGGTCGGTGCGGACCGAATGGAGTTCGAGTGGGCGCGTGACCTGGGGGAGAGAGTCATGGGTACGCGAACGGAATACACCGTCGTCTCGTCGTCGGAGATCCGCGTCCTTCGGATGCTCCGACGGCGGGCGGATGAAGAGTGGCAGGTCACCTTCTCGGCGACGTACACGCGGGGTTCGTGAGCTGACGACTAGCTAGTCGACGGCCCCGCCGTCCATCTCCGCCAGATTCTCCATCAGGCGCTCTGCCACTGCGACGAACGTCCCGAGGTCCTTCTCGGAGATGCCGCGGAGCATCACCCCCTGCATCTCCTCCTCGAGCGTTCGGATCCTTTGGAACACCCGCGCCCCGTCGGGCGAGAGCGACAAGAGGTAGCTGCGCCCATCGGCCGGATTGCGCGTTCGAACCAACAGATCACGGGCGACTAGGTCGGCGACCAGCCGGGTCACCTGCGCAGGATCCCGCTTGAGTACACTCGCGACCTCTCCCATCGCCAGGGGGCCGTGCGATACCGCTCGCAGCGTTCGCATCTGCACGGCGGTGAGGTCCAGCTCCAGAGCACGAGCTCCGTCGGACATGGCCGTGCCGAGGTCGAAGGCCAATCCGAACGCGACCTCGTGGACATACCTGTTCCCCATCCGGTCCTCGATAGTTGACAAAGTCTAATACATTCAACTACTTGATAATATCAAGTAACTGGTGTGACTTCAACATTCATGAGGTGGGCAACATGAGGATCGACGTTCCGAAATTCCCCGCGGTGATCACATTCCTGACGGGGCTGATCGCTACGGTGCTGGCCGTGGTCGCTGCACTCTTCACCGAATCTCACCCGATGTACATGGAGGGCGCCCAGAAGCTGATGCTCTCCTGGTCGGCCCGTGAGCTGGGCCAGGGATTGGCCTGCTTCTTCGCTCTGTTCGTGCTCCGCGATGCGAGGGCCGTGGCCGTCGCACTGTTCAGTTCGGGCGTTCGAGAAGTCGTCGACTTCGTGGACTTCTTCAGGGTCCCGGGGACGCCGCTCCGACTGTACTTCGTGGTCGGGATCTCGAGCGTGTTGCACAGCGCGGCGCTCGTCGTCGTTCTTCGAAAGATCCGGAGCACGGCTGCGTCATGGAGCGGACAGGAGGCGCCGTAGACTCCCAGCTCTCTTGAGGCTGGTCACGAGGCTCGTCCTGCAGTAGAACGATGCGTGCAGCCGGTTCAGCCTCAACAGGTGCAGGTGGCAGTGATTCGAGTCGTGTACCACTGGCGAGTGGACCCGGAGCACTTCGCAGCGTTCCGTGAGACGTGGACGGAGACGACGAACCGGATCCACGACACGGTGCCGGGGGCCTTGGGCAGCTTCCTGATGCGGAGCGTGGAGGACCCCACGGACGTGCAAACCGTGGCCAAATGGGTGTCGCTGGACGCGTGGCGGGCGTTCTTCGAGGGCGAGAACCCGCACCAGATGACCGGAATGAGAGAGCTGGGGGAGCGAACGTCGGTCGTGGCGTACGACGAGATCGGCGACCAAACGCGATGAGCGCGGACGTCGGGGCCGAACGACAAGCCGCGCACCGAATGGCCTGTGTGGTCGCTAGCGCACCCGAGCCGCCAACAGGAGGCGAAGCAGCGAGTCGTACGCCTCGCTACCGATCCTCGGGCCACCCTCGGCCTCGGTATCCATCAGGTGGACGACGACCGTATTCAGGCTGGGGAGTACGGTCAGTCTCTGCCCACCGGCACCGCTCGCGGTGAAGGAGCCGTCGGGGATTACCGGATCCTCGGCTCCGCTGACCCACCACATGAATCCGTAGCCACCCTTCGTCCCGTCGGACTCCATCACGGAGGTCGCGCGCGTGCTCCGCTCGACCCACTCCCCCGGGACGATCTCCGCTCCTTCCCAACGACCCTGGCCGAGGTAGAGCCGGCCGAAGCGGACGAGGTCCCGGGCGGTGAGTCGGAAACGATACGAAGGGTGCCGGGAGTGGTGAGGCTCGAGGTGGTACTCGAAGTCCCGTTCGACATCGAAGTCGCGGAATCCGAGCGGCTGTGCCAGGTGGTCCCGAAACGCATCTCCGACGGTCTGCCCGCGTGCGCTCGCGAAGATCGTCCCCAGCGTGTTGAAGTCCCAGTTGTTGTAGTACCAGCGCTGCCCGGGCTCGAAGGCCCCGCGAGTCGGTCTTAATGCCCTCGCCTCCCGGGTTTCGGACGCCGCCGGGTGGTAGACGCCGGAGCGGGACGCAAGGAGGTGCTCGACGGTCGCGGTCTGCTCCGCCGGAGTCAGGAGACCCTTGTCGTTGATCCCGAGCTCGGCGAGTGAAGAGCTGAGACTCAGTTCGCCCCTCGCGACCGAAACGCCGACGAGCGCCGACAACAGACTCTTGCGAATCGAGTGCATCCGAAACGGGGTCTCGGTTCTGCCCCACGACAGAACCACCTCGTGTCCGGACATCACGATGAAGGCGGCGCTTCCGATCTCGTCGAGTCGTTCGGCGACCTGCTCTAGCCCCTCATCCGACCAATTGGGGAGTTGAGCCTCGGCAGAGGTCGGCCAGGTGAGTACCAAGGCCAACGGGATGTAGAGGCGCGAGCGCATGGTCGGGGGAGATGAAGGAAGGGCCGTTTGGGTAGACGCGTCGGCTTCGTACGTGGTTGGAAGGTCCCTAGTCACCGCGCAGCCCGTGCTGTACAACTTCGAGCGGCAGGGCGGGGACGGGACGGGACCGGGAGGAATGATGAAGTCATGGGTCATCGCGATCGCCTGCATGGCCGTGGCGGTCGCACCGGCTTCCGCGCAGGAGGCCGAAGTAGGCGAGGCCTACCTAGCGCAGCTCACGAGGATGTGGGCGCAGGACGCGACGCGTGACGACGTCGCGGAGCTCGGACCGTTGTTGTCGGTCGATGCGACGTACGCACACCCTCGCGTCGGCGCAGAGATCTCCGGTCGCGACGCGATCGTCGGGGCGATGGGCTCGTTCCTCGGAGCGACCCGAGAGCCGCGCCTCACCAACGCCGAGTTCGTGGTGGGAGAGGGGATCGTCGTGATCGGCTTCGACGTGGCGATGGAGACGAACGGCTCGGACGGCTGGCGGCCCATCCAACGCCGTCAGGTGATCGTACTACGGGTCGTCGACGGTCTGATCGTCCGCATCGAGGACTACTGGTGACGGGGCTCCCGCCGGGAACCAGCGGATAACCTCTGGTTAGGACGGTGATGCACGACGCCGTCCGATGAAGACCCGCCTACCGCCCTCTCCGTTCGGATTTCGCCTCCTCCGGAGGGCGGTGGTGCTGTGGGCATGCTTCCGGGTGGCCGCAGTCTTCGGCGGCTATGAGGTCTTGGTTCTCTTCGCGGACCTCGAGGGGACGGCTAGGCCGTCGGCCCTCCCTATGGGGAGCGTTCGACTAGGCGCGGCTTTGGCGTTCCTCGTGGCCGGCGTCACACTCGCAGAGATGGCACGGCGGTCGGAGCTCCTCTTTCTGGCGAACCTCGGGTGGTCGAAGGGGCGGCTGGCCGCGACGGCGCTGGCCATCTGCCTCGGTCTCGAGGTTTGCGTGCAGCTGATCCTTGTCTGGTAGTCCGTATGCCCTCCGAGCGGAGGGAGTCCGGAAGGTCTTCGGGAGCAACGAAGTTCTGACGTCCGCTTCGGTCTGGGCGAAGTCCGGTTGTGTGACCACCCTCTTGGGACGGAACGGCTCCGGGAAGACGACGCTACTTCGGGTGGCGGCCGGAGTCCTACGTCCCGACCAGGGGGTGGTCGCGGTCGACGGGGTCGCCCTCGTTCCGGCCAAGCTGCACGAACTCGCGACGCGCGGCGTGATGTTCTTGCCGCAAGGCCGCCTCCTCGTCCCCAGTCTCTCCGTCGCGGAACACTTCCGGGCGATCGCAACGACGTTCGGCGGAAGCCATGTGGACGAGGCCGTCGACGCGGCTGGGGTCGAGTCCCTCATGCCGCAGCGAGCCGAGACGTTGTCGGGTGGTGAGAAGGCACGGGTCTCTCTGGCGTTGGCGATGGCGCGGGCTCCCCGTGTCCTACTCGCAGACGAGCCGTTGGTGGGACTCGCTCCGGTCGACCAGGAACGACTCGGGCAGCTGCTGCGCCTGCTCGCCGCTCAGGGCGTGGCGGTCGTCACCTCCGGGCACGACACGCCCATCCTGTTGAGCATCTCCGACGAGATCATCTGGTCCGCGGCAGGGACGACGCACCACATCGGGAGCCCGGAGGCGGCCCAGAAGCATGACCAGTTCCGTCGGGAGTACCTCGGCCCCGGCTATCGGATGTCTTGAACCGCGCTGGGGGCTCCGGCTAGGCGGCGCCGAGCATGACGGCCGGACCGTCGAACGGTCGTGTGCCGTCCGCGCTATCCAGCATCCACTCGGCGACGTCTCCACGCCGAACGACGGAGAAGAGACCGTACCGATCCACCGGACGCGCACCTTTCGACGGTCCCCCCGGGAGGAGTGTGACGGGCCGAACGGCAAGCCACGGACGACCCGCCTCGAGCACGAGCTGCTCCGCCGCCTCCAAGTCTCGATACGCGGTCCCCACGTTCCCGGCATCGATCAGAACGCGGATCGGGGCGGCGGCCCGCGTCCGACTGTCCCCGACGCCTCCCGCACTGATCCAAGACACTCGCGTTGACGCGCCCGCATGCTTCACCAAGGAGCCCATCACGCTTCGAACGAGGGTCGGAGGAGACAGGAGGCGGGACCACGGTACGATCGAGGAGCGGCGGAGACCGAGGCACGAGATGACCGTCTCGTGCTCGGACACGGATTCGGCCACGAAGCCATCGTCGAGTACCTCGCCGTGCAGCAGACTCGCACCCGCCGGAGCGCGGTACGTCGAGGTCGGCCGGGCGACGGCGGTCACCTCGTGGCCCCGCGCCACGGCGAGGCGCACGACGTGCGAACCACATGCGCCGGACGCGCCGAGCACCAAGAGCTTCATAGGGCCAATCTCCCGAGTGGAAGGGGCAGAAGCCAGTGGCGAGCCTCGTCCGGGCCGTTACTGGCCGGAGATTCCTCGGTCCGGGTATGTTGCTCGACCCTCCCCGTCGGCCCCCCAGGAAGAGGTCCCATGAAAGACATTCCCGGCGTCGATGAGCACGGCAATCCGAAGCACGGTCCCTTCAAGCTCTACTTCAAGAACGGACTCGTCTCGTGCCAGGGTGAGTTCGATGACGGAAAGAAGTCGGGTCGGTGGAAGTACTTCCTCAACAACGGGCAGCTCCAGTCGTCCGGACGGTTCCGGGACGGGAAGATCAGCGGCCGGTGGAAGTGGTTCTTCAAGAATGGCCACCTTCGCGCCACGGGCGGCTTCGACGACGACGAGCAGAAGCACGGCTTGTGGAAACGGTATCACGCCAACGGCCAGCTTTGGGACGAAGGGCGCTTCGAGCACGGAAAGAAGAAGGGGAGGTGGGTGGTCTATGACGAAACGGGTGCACTGCAAAAGACCGACGTGTTCAAGTAGGGCCGGTGGGAGGAGGCGGATCTGGGCCCTGGCCGTTCTGTTGTTGTGCGTCCCGTCGGTCATCGTTGGCCAAGAGACGCCGGCGATCACCGGCGATTCCTTCGTGGCCGTACGAGTCGCAGATCTGGACGCTGCACTAGACTGGTACTCCGAGGTCTTCGCGCTACAGGAAGTGAACCGACTCGACCGGGGCGGTCTTTCGATTCGGATCTTGGCCGGAGAAGCACTGTCGGTCGAACTCATCCACCAAGAGGGTGTCCGTCGACCGGAGGGGCGTCACCTCGGGCTCTTCAAGTCCGGGATCTTCGTACGGGACATCGAAGGCTTCCTCGCTCGCATGCAGGCGCACGGGGTGGATGCCGACGACGCCGTCTTCGTCGATCATGCCTTGCAGATGCGCAGCTTCGTCATGCGCGACCTCGAGGGAAATCGGCTGCAGCTCTTCGAGCGGTGCGCGGAACGCTGTAACTGAGACGGACGAGGCGCCGTGCGGTACTACCGCCGTCGTGTGAGGGTCACGTCTCGCTGGAAGCGACGCGGATCGTCGGCGATCGTCTCGTGAGACGTCCAACGGATCTCGTCCGGACCGACGAAACGGATCTCGACTTCTTCGAGGACCGTCGAATCGGTCTCGCGAACACGGATCGTATAGCGGCGCCAGAGTCGGAGCGTCTCGGACTCTCCCGAGTAGGCACCCACGCGGACCTGCGGGGAGGTGAAGCCTCGGCCGATCTCCCACATGGCAAACGCGCGTCGGTAGCCGTCGAACCCGAGGTGGATCCGTCGACGTACACCTGCGTCGTCTTCGACTTCACCGATGATCCACGCACCATCGAAGTCCGACCGGAAAACGGCCCTTTCTCGGACCTGAGTGGAGTCTCGACCTGCGATGCCCGCGACGTCCCAAGGTCCGAGGAGTCTCGCGAGGAGTTGGTGTTCGGAGCCGGGGCTCAGGGCGGCCCGGATCTCGTCGGTCATACCTCGGCCCTGCGTCACGGCGGTCGCGGGGCCGAAGAGTGCGTCCATGTCCCCGCTCTGTGCGGACGCGGGGCGGGGTAGCGCGACGGCACCGACCGCAAGGACCAGCGCGAAGGATCGGATGGAAGTCATGCCTGACGTACGCGTCCCCGTCGATGTCGTTTCCGACGGACCGGTATCGGACTGGCCACAGAGGAGCCGGGGCGGTAGAACATTCCGTGGTCGAGTTACCGGGGGAGGGGGTGGGACGTTGCGAAGAGGAAGCCGGTTGGGTGCGATCCTGGCACTCGCGTCATGTCAGGGGGGCGTCGGGGACGCCGTCATCGAGCCACGTCCCTTCCTGCCGGACGTCACCGAGGCGCTAGCCGGCGAGGTCTTTCGCGGGACCTTCTCCCCCGACGGGAGCGACTTCTACTTCTTCTCGAAGGTCGGGGAAGGTGAGGACTATCGCGTCTTCGTCGCCTCAACGGAGGGCGACTCCTCGACCGCGACTCTCCTGCCCCTGGGGGACGCGAACGCGTCTTCGATGTACCCGGCAGTGAGCCCCGACGGCAATCAGCTCGTCTTTTCGTCCTCACGGGGAGGAGACAACGCGGGCCTATGGATGGCAGAGCGCTCGGATGCCGGCTGGGGCGAACCGCGGCCGATCGGAGCCTCCCTTTCAGGCCACTACAACGCCTCGTCCTGGTTTCATCCGGACGGTAGCCTCCGCTTCGCGAGCACGACGCCGGATTGGAGCGAGACGCACTTCTACCGCGCTGAGTTCGCGGACGGGGACTTCGCGGCCGCGGAGCTCGACACCACCTGGGCCGAATTCGATGTCGGCGAGGGATACCATCTCTGGTCGGGGCTGCTCCACCCTGGCGGCGAGCTCGCCATACTCGAGGTGTCGGCGCGTCTGGAGGACGGCCGACTCTCGCCGTCCGACTTGTGGATCTCTCGGCGAGTGGAGGGTGTGTGGAGCGTCGCTGCGCCTCTAGGCGGAGGCGTCAATACGGAGGGCACCGAGAATTTCCCGACGTTCAGCCCGGATGGAGTGACCCTGGTCTACGTCCGCGACTTCGAGCACTTCCTGGAGCTCCCCGTCGAGGCCCTGAGAGCCGCTCCGTAAAACCGTCCCGCACTACCGGACTCCGGCCGTATTCGCGAGCGGAATCATCCTTGCGCTCAGATCGGGATCGGGCATGTCCGGATCCAGTGGGATCATCGGACGTTGAATCCTCTCGTACGGAACCCGGGCGAGGTCTTGGTCGACGCCGCCCGGGGTGAGCGCCATGAGCCAGTCTCCTCTCATCTCGTACAGCTCAGGCACGAGATAGCCGATCTTCACGACGACGATGTCCGCGCTTCGCGGGTCGAGGCCGAGGTTGGTGAAGTCCGACTCCAGGTGATAGGGCTTTCGCCGCTGCGTAACGATCACGCGCAGGCTCCCGACCCGGACGACGACCTCGACCTCGGCGGCACGATCTCCCTGCCGGATCGCCTCGACGGTTCCCTCGAGTCGCACGGGAGGAGCGTACCGGTCATCGACGATGGCCCCGGCCAGAGCGTCGACATGCCCTCCTTCTCCCACGGCCAACGCGGCTTCGACCACGGCGGGGCCCGGAATGGAGGCGTAGATGAGGTTCGGGCCATCCGAGGCCTGGAACTCGGGGCGTTCCAGAAGGCGGGCGAGGGTCCACGTGACGTCGCCCGCGCCACCTGCCGTGGGATTGTCGCCCATGTCACTGATCATGAATGGACGTGGGCCACGATGAGACAGCGCGGTTTCCAGCGCCTCGGGCAGCGTCGTCGTGGGCGCGACGAACTCGAACTGGTGTCGGACGCGCCAGAAGTGCGCGGCCAACTCCTCGGCCGCCTGCGCGACGGCGTCGGCGTCGTCCCCATAGGTCATGACCACGGCATGATTGCGGGGTTCGTCCGCCCAGGGGTAGCCCATCCAGATCGCCGCATCGATCACGCCGTCCCGACGTGTGATCGGGTCGACGGCCTCGTACAGCGAACGCGCAGGTTCGACTCGTGTGCTCGTCTTTTCGCCCGGCAGGAGAATGGGCACCGGGATCCACGCCTTGTACGCGGGTTTGCCGAAGCCGCCCTCCAGTCGGTCCAAGAGGTTGTCGACCGCCCGCTCCTTGGACTCGAGCGCGTCTTCGTGCGGGGCCATCCGGTACGCCGTAATCAGGTCCGTTTGAAGCGCGAGCCGTTCCGACACGTTTCCGTGGAGATCCATCGATGTGGATACGAGCACGTCGGACCCGATGACCACGCGGATTCTCTCGAGGAGATCGGCTTCGGGATCGTCGAGCCCGACCACACTCATCGCCCCGTGGATATCGAAGAAGAGGCCGTCGATCGGAAGCACCGCTTCCAGCCCGGCTAGGATTTCCTCCGTCATCGACTCGTAGGTCTCGCGTGTGACGATCCCGCCGGGCGTCGCGCGCCCTCTGAGGGTCGGCAACCAGACCGCCCGTTCCCGCGCGGGGGAGCCCTCCCACATGAGGAAGGGATAGGAGGCCAGGATCTCCTCCCCGCGCGCGACGCGGAAACCGTCGAGTGTGGTCTGTGCGGGTGAGAACGTCGACGACTCGATGTGGATGCCCGCGATGGCGACCCGTGGGAGATCGACGGCCGCAGCGCGGTCCTCTGCGTCTCCGCCGCACGCGAAGAGCTGTCCCGTGAAGAGGAGGACGAGGGTCGACCTTGCTCGAATCATGTTGCGCTCACCACCGCTGATCGAATCTCGGACCGATGACGTCGATCCCGGGGAGCAACGTAGGTCGGGGCCCTACCTGCCACACCTCAGCTCAGTGCGCTCCCGTGTCGGTGGAGACGCGCACGGCCCGTTCGATCCCGATCGCCGACTCCTCCGGAGTGCCCTGGTTCGAGATGGCGATCCTCCATTCGAATTCGTCCTCCGAGAGGAAGCGAATGGTCTGCGGGAGTCCGGTCGTCATGCCCTCGGGTCGGAGCTGATGACTCAGCAGGTCGATACCCGAGCCATCGTCCAGGAATCGACCTTGATAGACCGTCTTGTACGGGACGTTGGTAAAGATCCCGACGAATTCGATGGATCCGGGGCCGTCGTGCTGATTCACCATGAACCACGACTGGCGGCGACGGCCCTCGGCCGCCGACTGCATACGACAGACGACATAGGCGCCATCGAGCTCGGGGCTGCAGATTCTTACCGTCACTTCGACGTACTCCCTCTCGCTACCGGGGTAGATCGTCTCCGTGACGTGCCACGTTCCGATGAGGAAGGACGGGTCCTGAGGAGTCGTGCTCTGCTGGGCGTAGACCGCTCGGCCGTCGGTCCCCATCGTGATCGCGACGAGCGCGACCGAAGCCAACCACTGAAGACGCGTTCCCATCAACCCACCCCCTCCTCACTGTGTGTCCCGTCCCCGAATCGCCTACGATCTACGAATCGGCGTATGCTCGAACAAGGGAACCGACAGACGTGAATCGCGCCTTCTCCGGAGCCGCTCTCCTCGTCGCTTTGGTCGCGGCGCCGCTGAGCGGACAAGAGACGACGATCTTCCGGGAGATCCAGATCGCCCCGTACGGTACGATCAGTCTCGGGGAGCCCTTCGTTCAGGCGGACGTACTCGGCCGGCAGCTCGCGGAGGACGTGTACCTCCTACCACCCGGTTTCGGAGGAACGCTCGGCATCGCCGTCTCATTGGATGCGGACGACCGCGTCGCGGCGCTCATCTTCGAGTATGCACACGACTTCGATTTCTCGGGAGCCGTCGAAGGGTATCGCGCGGACTTGGGTGAACCATCGGTCTTGAGCGTCGGGGATGCGCGCGACTCGGCCGACACGACGGCGTGCGTTGTCTGGGAGGACGCGCAAACTCGCTTCGAGATGTACCGTCGGGGCGATCAGCAGTTCTTGTCGATGATGTCGGAGCGGCGGGTCATTGAAGGCCGGGACGAGTGCATCATCCCTGCTCTGATCCAGACCGGAATCCGTCTGCTGCCCCGACAAGGACTGCGTCAGTCAGCCCCTCTCCACTCGGGCGATGTGACAGCCCGCCTCGCCGTGTCGAAGGAATACGAAGTCGACGCGGGGGTCGCCCAAGAAGCCGTCGACGACTTCTCGGGTGTCCGGACCCGTCGACCGCTCGGAGTGGAGGACCGTCCCATCCGACGCTCTCCCCTCGAGCAGCAGTGGTAGAGACAGGAGCGAGGCGGGGATTTCGGTGCCCTCGTGCCGGACACACTCGTCGCTATGAATGAACACCGGCCCCGGGGCGCCGATCGTTCGCGCGCCGCTGTCCGGTTGGTAGGTGAAGAGCAACCGCTCCTCACGGCCGACTTCGAAGAGCCCGAAGCACGAGCGACACGGCCCCGTCCCTGTGGCGACTTCGGCGAGGACCGGGTGTCCGTATCCCGGAGCCAGGCGGGTGCTTCGTACGGCCTCCGTGAGCTCCACGCTCAGCCCAGCGATTCGAATCTGCCTCATCCTTCGGATCTCCCGATGCGAGTCGTCTCCCTTCAACGTCGGAAGACTTCGTAGGAGCGCCTACCGAAAATTCGACACCGAATTCGATCGTCTCGCGCGTCGGTCGGAGCTTTGGCCCGGCTCTGCGCTCGAGGCGCACGCCGCTGACGCCTAAGGCCTACCGCTTCGCCACAGCCAAAGGGCGGCCACGGTCATCACCGCCGCCTCGACGGCGACCCACAGCCACTGCTTCGGATCGGTGCCGTCGACGATCAGGCCGAAGAGGCGAGCGGCGAGGGCCCCTACCATGAAGTAGAGAATCGCCGAGGGTATGCTGGTCGACCACGGTCGGAGCGCAGGTACGGCGATGAGGGTCAGGCCGATCCCGAGCGCCATGCCGCCACGAATGCGCCGTTCGATCGCGTGATACACATCGATCGGAGGCTCCGGGCCGCCGGTCAGAGGCCCGAACCACCCGGGGAAGACGGCCGCCACGGTGCCGGCAACGGCCAAGACGATCCCGAGGATGCGGAGCTCTGGCACGTCGCTACTCCTGTTCAGAGGAAGAGCAGAAGGTAGCCGTCGCACGTCGGTGGGGCTGGCTGCCCCAAGGGGGCGGTGGTAGAACTTCAGCGTCCCGGCTGCTCCCCGTCGCCTCACGAGGTCAGGCCATCATGCGCTCACTGTTCCGTTCTTCCGACCACGAATCCCTACGGGTTCGGCTCGGCACATTGGAACCCGAGGCACGAGGTCTCTGGGGACGGATGTCTCCACACCAAGCCGTGTGTCACCTGTGCGATTGGTTCCGAGGCGTCCTCGGGGATCGTCCGATTCCCGGCGACCCCCCGACTCCGTTCGTGAAGGTGCTTCGTTTCATTGCCTTCACCACGCCGGTGCCCTGGCCGAAGGGCTTTCGAACCGCTCCGGAGCAGGACCAGGAGCTGGATGGCACACCACCTGAAGAGTTCGCGACGGATGTCGCCGAACTGGAGGCGTTGATGGCCCGCTTCGTCGGAGAACGGGGCGTCGGGATGACCCCTCATTGGAGATGGGGTCAGATGCCGGCGACGATGTGGGGGCGCTACGGGTACCGTCACGTCGATCACCATCTTCGACAGTTCGGCGCCTGACGTGCGGCGCTCCTTGCTATTCGTCGTCGCGTTGATCGCGTGTGGTCCGTCCGACGAGACGGCTGCCCCGAGTGAGGACACTGGGGGTGAGGTCCTCTTCGCATGGGTCACCGACTCGGACTCCGTGGATTTGAACTTCGTGGCCATCGTCGACGCGGATCGAGAATCCGACGCCTACGGCCAGGTACTGCGGACGCTACCCGTTCCCACGAGCGGCCGGACGAGAGGGCATCACACCGAGCACTCGATGCCCGAGGGCGGATACCTCTTTGCCAACGACTTCGGGACCGGCAAGACGTACGTCCTCGACCTCGGCGATCCGCTCCGACCGGGGGTCGCGGACTCCTTCCAAGTCGCCGGCCCTCTCGCCTCCCCGCATAGCTTCGAACGGCTACCCAACGGGAACGTGCTGGCGACCTTCCAGAACGAGGGCTCGGGCAACCAGGCCGCGGGTGGCTTGGCAGAGTTGGACCCCACGGGCGTCGCGATCCGGTGGGGCATGGCGGCAGACGGGGATCGGTACATCCGTCCGTACAGCCTCGCCCCGGTGCCTCAGATCGATCGGGTCGTCTCGGGAAGCGCGGACATGCGCGGGCAGGGGGATAGCCACGTCGTGCAGGTGTGGCGCCTGAGCGATCTGACATTGCTCCACACGGTCGATCTCCCGGCCGAGTGGGGACCCGCCGCAGAGCCGCGCGTCCTGTCGGACGGCGAGACCGTGCTGGTGACGACCTTCGGATGCAAGCTGCTCCGAGTTGTCGACTTGGCTGGTCGCGAGCCGACGGCCGAGGTCGTCTTCGACTTCGGAGGCCGGAGCTGCGCGCTCCCGGTCGTTGTGGGTGACTACTGGATTCAAGCGGTGCCGGAGGCCCATGGCCTGGTGGCGCTCGACGTCTCGGATCCATCCGCCCCTCGCGAGGTGTCGAGGGTGACGTTGGACGACGACGATTGGCCGCACTGGATCTCGCTCGCGCCGGATCAGCGTCGCATCGTCGTCACCGGGTATGCAGGCACTCGCCATCGCGTCGTGCTCGTCGATCTCGACCCCAGCACGGCGCGGATGTCGGTGGACGTCGACTTCAACGATGGCTCGGGGCGCCCGGGCATCACCTTCGACCGCGGGACGTGGCCGCATGGCTCCACCGGGCCGGGCGACCCGCATGGGGTCGTGTTTTCGAGACCGTCCTCTGGAGGCGGGTTGTAGTGTCCGAACGAGCCTCGACGCTGTTTCGCTTCTGGTACTCGTACACGCAGGAGGCCGTGATTTGCGGATGGGCGTCGGCCGAGCAGTTCGGATCGCGGTTGGAGGCGTTGATGCAGGTCTCGGATCCGGCTCGGGTCGAGGCGACGGTGGCGCTACTGTCGCGGGAGACGATCGCGTGGTCCGCCGGGCTCGAGCGGCGCGCTCGAGCCCGACTGTTGGCGGCTTCCGTGTGTCGGGGAGGGGTATGGATCGAGGACGTGGAACAGCTACTCGACGGGTTGGAAGGAGAACACCATGCCTAGGAGCGTCGTGACCCTGTGGGTGGGGATTGTGTGCATGGGGTCGTTCTCCGCCGAGGCGGTCGCTCAGGTCGACTCGACGCTCGCACGTGTGAGAGCGACGAACGCCATCGGGGAGCAAGGCGCCCGAACGATGCTCGTTTCCCCCGGATTTTCGGAGCGGGCCCACGAGATCGATCGCCTCCTCGATGAAGCGGACCGGTTCTTGTCGGCGGAGTTGGACTTCGAGACGGACTTCGCCTTGGCGGTACTGGACGAGGAGGCATGGGCCGAAGTGTGGCCCTTCCCGTACGGGGTCCCCTACGTGTCGCTCGCGGAGCCTTGGGTCGTCGTGATGCCGGCCTCCCCGGAGGCCGGGGTTCTCATGGCGCCGATCGAAGCCATCCTCGGTACGGAGCGTGCGCGCACCGCGATCGACAACATCGGCTTCCACGAGGTCGGGCACATCTACGGCTCGGCGCTCTACCCGAGCCTGTCCCCGGACGGCGAACCTGCTGTCCGTTGGCTGGACGAGTTCTTGGCCTCCTACCTGGCGTACGGCTTCCTCGAGGCGGCCGCTCCGGATCGAGCCGCCGTATGGCGGTCGTTCATCGACGGAGTCCTGGCCGGACCCCGTCCTCGCTTCACGGGGCTGGAGGACTTCGACGCGGAGTACTACGGCTACCTCGGCTCAGCGGATGGGGCGCTGAACTACAACTGGTATCAGGCCGCTTTTCTGGATCTGGTGGTGAGGATCCATGCCGACGAGGGCATGGGATTCATGCGATCGCTCCACGCCACCGTCGAGTCTTTCGACGGTGAATCCATCGATTCGAGCGCGGCCCGTGGGTGGCTCGACGCCCTCACTCCCCACTTCCAAGAGTGGCTCGAGGGCCTCGAATCACCCTCACCGTGACGCACCGTCGACTGAGTGAGATCCTGAGCGCCGTCGCGGCCGCTCCCGATGGCCGTGTCCCCACGCTGCGAAGGGTACGAACGGAGTGGAGCCGTCGCCTCACCGACGAACCCGCCGAGGATGTCCTAGAGATCGGGGAGGGGTTGGCGCGGTCGGAGGCCAGCCCTCGCTGGTTCGCCTACGAGCTGGTGCACCACCACGAAGGAGCGCTCTCCGCGTTGGACCTGGCGTGGCTGCATCGTCTCGGGGAAGGCATGTGCGCATGGGACGAAACGGACCCGTTCGGGACGCTCCTTTCGGGCGTCGTGTGGAGAAACGACGGGATCCGAGACCGCGACGTCTTGGCGTGGGCCGAGGCCACCGATCGGTGGTGGCGACGCGTTTCGCTCGTCTCTACGGTGGCGCTGAACAATCGAGCTCGAGGCGGCTCGGGAGACACCGCGCGTACCCTCCTCGTCTGTCGCACCCTGATCGCCGATCGGGACGACATGGTCGAGAAGGCGATGTCGTGGGCTCTTCGTTCGCTCATCCATTGGGACCGGACGGCGGTGGAGGCCTTCGTTCGAGACCACGATGACGGGCTCGGTCGGCGGGTGGTCCGAGAGGTTCGCAACAAGCTCGAGAGCGGGCTGAAGAACCCGAAGCGTTGACGGCCCCGTTTCGGGGCGGGCCGAACTAGGGCTGGATCGCGCACGCCTCGCGCAGACGAGCCACGACGACACGCTTCTTCTCGACGACCTCCATGTGCAGGCGCAGGCCGGGATCCCCCTCGTCGAACTCGGAGGCGAGATCCTCATCCAGCTCCACGTCGTCCTGCGCGAGTGTGAGGAGTTCGCTCCAGACCTGCCGTGCTGACTCGGCCCGCCGGCATCGGCGGAGTAGGAGTCGATGAACCTCCGTGTCCGCATCGTCGGACGTTTCGATCTGCTCCTGGGCCGCTCGAGACGGCCGGGGAGGCTGCGCCTGACCCCGCGCCGCGGCTAGCCGTGTCGGAAAGGTCCGTTCCAACTCGGCCACCTCGTCCACCAGTTCGACGAGCCCATCGAGATCGACGAGGACCGACGCACCGGGCTTCTCGGCGCCCATGCGGAGGTACTGTTCTCGTACGATGTAGCCCGCCATTCGAGTTACGCCTCGGCCGTGGATTCCTCGTCGTCGGAGTCGGCGTCCTCCCGCTCGATCTCGACGGTGCATTGTGTCACCATCGCGGCGATGGCTCCAACGGCGGCCCACACGGGTAGGAGGACGGCACCGGCGACACCAATCGACACCGGGAATTCGATCAGGGTCCGCCCTTCCTCGTTCTTGATGACCACGTGGCGCACATTCCCTTCGTGGATCAGCTTTTTGATCGTCGCGATGACGCGATCGCCAGCGACCTTGTACTTCTCGCGGCCGTCTTCCGTCGATTCGTCGGGCTGTTGGTCTTCGTGCGTGGTCATCGGTTCATCCTATGTGTCGAAGGTTCGGGCCCCGAACGGATGGGCCCGCATGATCCCAGACGCTGGGAAAGGATCCAGGGGTTCAGCCCGTCTGGCGGGCGACGCCGGATGAGGTTCGGGGGCAGGTGCGCCGGC
>JBCCEZ010000069.1:0-22184 GCA_039030015.1 Gemmatimonadota bacterium
CGGCGTGGCGCGCGTCGGCAACGCACCCGACAGCTACTTCGTGGGCCCGGAGGTCGTGAGCCCCCTGCCTCCTCCGGACGGGTACCGCGACGAGACAGGAGCCATCCGGCGCCAGGCGGCACGCTTCCGGATCTACGGCTACGACGCCGAGGGCCGTGTGGTGCGGGAGCTGACCGCAGCGGACGCGACGATCACCTGGACCGCCCACCTCGTGAATCGCCCCACGCGCTCGACCGCTTCGACCGCGCCGTTCTGGAACCGGTCGTGCAACTCCAGAGCACCGGCCAGTACTGCGAACGAACCGAGCAGACACCCGATCGAGAAGGTGAGGTTCGGTAGGGGGAGGTCCGCGGTGAAGCCGAGATACGGACCGACGGTCGGGTTGAACCCGACTCGTGCGACCACCCCGTAGACGATGAGAGGCGCTCCCACGGCAAAGCTGGCCAGGCCAAAACGGCGGATCGAACGACGCGGGGCCGTCCCCTGGAGGATCCCGAGCCGGAAGAACGCCATGCCGACGAACATGAGTCCGAGCGCGTTCCACATCCGGAAGTACGGGAGCGCCGTCCACTGCAAAAACTGGTTTCGCCACTCGTTGTATCGGAACAGCTCCGCATAACTCCCCGCATAGGCCTGCACGATGGTCGACGGCGCATCTCCGTAATCGACCCACCACGCGAAGAGGACTCGATGGATGGTCGCGTCGTAGACCCCGGGCCACTCGGCGAAGACGACGTTGACGCTCTTCAGGAGCAGCCCCAGCACGAGAAGAGTGGGGACACGCAGATTGCGCCCCAAGAAGAGGAACGGAGCGCAAAACGCGTAGGTGATGAGGATGTCACCCGGCCACAGGATGTAGGCGTGCGCGATACCGATCAGCAACAGCAGACTCATGCGCACGCCGAAGTAGCGACGGAGCGCTGGGTTATCCGGGCGACTCGTGGTCAGCAGGAGCACGCCCGCGCCGAACAGCATGCAGAAGATCGGCAAGAAGCGCTGATCGAAGAGGAGGTACTGGTTCAGCCAGGCGGCCGTGCTCGTGAAGTCCGCCTCGTACACGCGGGACATCGAGTCTCCGGCGTGCCAAGGGATGTTCGGAATGAGCATCCCGAGAATCGCGACACCCCGTAGGAAGTCGAGCGAACGAATTCGACCGCCGGTGCTCACTCGCCCCTCACCTGCCCCGCCTGACGCCAGACCTACCGCCCCCTGCCCCATCCCGTCCGTGCCTCCGCCTAACGTCCGCTACGCTTCGTCAACTCGACTTCCCGGAAGAACATCAACTCGTGGTCCGGCAGGACGTCGGGGTGCACGAGATGGATGAGGTCCCGCAGGATGAGGTCCGGTCGCACCGAACCCGTCTCATTCCAGTCGTTGGCATCCGTGTCGGGAATCGTCCGACCACTCCGGTGGTAGACCCGCCCGTCCCGGTAGGCCCGGAAGGAATTCAGCACGGGGCCCGTCGGCCAGTCCCGATCATCCCGCCCGCTCGCCAGCCACACCTCCACGCCGTCCGCCTGCTCCAACATCGACTCGGGCGTGAGATCGACACTCTGAAGCGACGCCTCGAGCCCATCGTTGCCCGGTGCAAAGAAGATGTTGCGTCCGCCCGCGTCGATGATCAGGCCATTCTCGTAGCTCGAGCGAAACGCGGACCAGCGGTCCGCCGATCGGTTCACGGTCCACATCACCGAGGGCCGTTCTTCGAGCTCGGCCGTGAGGCTACGGAGAGAATCGACGTTTGCACGCAAGGCGCTCCAGGCGTCGTTCGCTGCCACCTCGGCGTTGAAGAATAGCGCGGCGTGTTTGGTCCACTCGGCCCGGCCCAGATAGTCGGGCTCCGCCCAACCCAGCGTCGGAACGACCGAGACCCCGAGGCTGCGCATGTTCTCGAGGGGGTCCGGGCCCGCAATGTTCGCGAGGAAAATGTCCGGTGATGCGATCAGAAGCTGTTCCGTGTCCCCACCGGCGTGGAACGCGTGCCCCAGGGTCAGCAGCTCTCCACGTTCCCAACGCGCTCGGATCTCCGGGTCGTAGATCCGCCCGTCTCCGATCGCCACGAGCCGATCAGCCATCCCCACCGTGCGGATCCGGGCGATGTCGTCCAAGAAGTTCGCGGCGACCGTCGTGACCGGGACCTCGATCGCGACCGCTCCCTCGAGCTCACCGGTAAGGTCGGGCACGGGCGTCCCACACTGCACCAAGACGGCGACATCGTCGAGCGATCCGCCCCACGCCTCGGCTCTTAGGCTGCTTCTCAGAACCTTGTAGTGTCCGTGGTACCCGACCGTAAATGTGGCGGCTCGCTCCACGGTGACTTTGTCCGGGAAGTAGTCCACCTCGGGATCGAAGTCCGACACACACTGCGATGTCAGGTTCGTCGTCGGCACACCCGAGACGTCGTCCAGTGCCCGTCCTGAGACGGCAGCGTCGTCCGAACCGCAACCCCAGAAGAGGACCGCTAGAAGGGACACGCCGAACCGCTGCGGAGCAGGTCGTCCTCGGGTCATGCTGGGGTGCCTTGCCGCCGAGACAAGACAGCCCACAACACCACAGGCGCTCCCAGGAGCGCCGTGACCGCGTTGAGGTGAAGCAGCGTCTGGTACCAGGGGAGGTGCACCACCAAGTCCGCCACCACTCCCAGTGCACCGCCGACCAGAATCACACCCGGAAGGAGAACTCGGTGGTCGGCCGTGCCGAGCACGCCACGTGCCATGTGCGGCACCGCCACCCCGATGAAGGCGACGGGCCCCGCGAAGGCCGTGAGGCCGCCGGCGAGTAGCATGACCGCCGTCAACACATGAAGGCGGGTCCTCTTGGCGGACACGCCCAACGTCTCTGCACTCATCTCTCCGAGCAGGAGTCCGTTGAGCGGCTTCGCCGCAGCCGCTGCCATCAAGAGTCCGATGACGAGGAGCGGCCCGAGAACGGTCAGCTCGTCCATTCGAGTCGCAGCAAAGGTGCCATCGCTCCACGACTCGACGATCAGCATCTCTTCACGGGCGAGGAAGTGGTACAGGAAGCTGACCAGTCCTTTCGCGATCGACCCGATCATGAGTCCGGCCACCAGGACCGTGACTGGTCCGACCCGTCGTGAGATCGCCCCGATCAAGAAGAGGATCAACGCAGCCCCGCACAGGGCAGCCACGATGAACGGCAGCCCGCCCAAGACGAAACCTCCGGCCACTCCGGGCAGGAGGCCGACCCCGACGGCATACGCCGTCACGCCCAACACGGCTCCATCCGAGACGCCGAGGACCCACGGCCCCGCCAGCGGGTTCCGGAAGATCGTCTGCATAAGGAGACCGGATGCGCCCAGGGCTGCCCCACCGAGCAGCGACGTCAGGGCTCGGGGCAACCGGAACTCGAGCACGATCTGGCTCCATGACGCCCGCGACGCCTCGCCGCCGAACAGCACACTGAGGACGTCCGCCACCGGCACGCGCACCGTTCCCATGCTAAGGGTGCCGAGGACGGCAATCACGCACAGGACGCCGAGGAGGACGAGGGCGGCCGGAGCGCGGAGCCCCAAGGGCGTCTCCGCTCCAGCCCGCCCGTCGGGCACGGGAAGGGATGCCGTACTCACGGTGCGCCGCCCTCCTGCTGAGGAAGCCGACGCATATAGATCAGTTCGTGGTCCGGAAGACGGTCGGGGTGGAGCGCGGCGATCAGGTCGGCCAGCATTCGATCCGGATAGGGCAGTCGATGCTCCCAATACGGGTTGTACCCGTCTGGCGTCGTGGCACCGTCGTTGGCCCACACACTCCCGAGACGTACGGCTTCGAGGGCGGCCACCCTCGGCTCGTCCTCGACGAGAGCCCCAATCGACGAGGCGTTGGCCACGCCGATCCACGTGTCGATCTCGGACGCGCGATCGATGACCGCTTCCAACGGGTACTCTCGGCCCGCCGCCGTGGTATCGGCGCGAAAGACGTAGCGTCCCCCCGCGTCCTCGATGAGGCGGGCCCAACTTCCGCGACCGCCGGGCAGATACCAGGTGCCGCGGTAGGGGCGGGTGACGATGAACGTCGGACGGTCCTCGATGTCCGATACGCGCTCGGCGAGCGCCGCGTACCGGCCCCTGGTCTCCTCCAGAATCTGGGCCATGTCAGCCTCACGATTCAGCAGGGAGGCCACCAGCATCATCCACTCGGTGGCCCCGAGCATCGTCGTCTCCCGGCCGTCGGACGAAGCGATCACTGGGATCCCGAGGTCCAGGAGTCGGTCCGACTCTGCGAAGAACGGCTCATACACGAGAACCGCGTCGGGCTCCAGTGCCGAGATGAGCTCGATGTCCGCGTGATGTCCCGAGCCTACCGCGAGAATCTCACCCGCCGCCATCCCAGCCCGGATCTCGGGAGCCGCGGCGTACTCGGCTCGCTGGACGCCGACGAGGCGGTCCACCGCACCCAGCAAGACGAGAGCCTCCTGAAGGTAAGAGTGCGTCACGGCCAGCCGCTGCGCCGGCACCGTGATGTGAATCCGGTCGGCGTGCTCCGCGGGGAGCGGTGCCCCGCACTGCACCAGGACGTAGCGCGCGACACCGCCGGGTGCTCCGGCCGCATCGACGTCGAGGAGCTTGTACGAGCCATGGTACGTCAGGCGGAACAGCTCGGCGTCCTCGAGCTCGGCCTTCGCTGGGAAGTAGTCGCGCCGAGCGTCGAATTCATCGACGCAGCCCGACAGGACCGTGCCCACCTCGTCGACGACCAAGGACTGATCGGACTCGATCTGGGGAGCGCTGCCGCAGGAGGCCGAGACGAGGGCCCCGACAGCGACGAGCCCGGCGCGGACGCCGCGCATGCGACTACAGATCGGTGGCATGGAAGCGAGTCCGGATGTCTTGGGCGAGGTCGTAGAGGAGTCCGAATCTCGTCGACTCCCCGCGGCCGGACACCGCCCACTGGCCCGTCGTATCTAGCGGCACGGATACCGACACGTCTGGCGACGCGCCCTCCCCGGTCCAGACGTGGACGCCTTCGCGCTCGAGCGTGCGCTCCGTCCAGTACCGTAGGAGGCCGTCTCCCACCAACTCGACCTCGCCCACGAAGTGTCGATGCACCTGAAACGCACCACGTGTGGGGTCGAAGTCGACACCCTCGCTGTGGAAGGCGGCCTCGAAGGCGCCGCTCAACACCAGGTCCTCGGGTGCGCCGGCTTGGAGCGACCCTCCCTTCGGAAGGAGCCAAACCCGGTCGGCGGCACGCAGGGCGAGTTCGAGGTCGTGGGTAGAGATGAGAATCGCGCGTCCGGTCTCCCTGGCGAGCCGGCGGAGAAGCCGCATGACATCAACCCGCCGAGGCAGATCGAGGAAGGCAGTGATCTCGTCGAGGATCATCATTCGCGGTTCTTGAGCCAGCGCCCGTGCCATCATGACGCGCTGCCGCTCACCATCCGAGAGGTCGGTCACGTAGCGATGGGCCAAGTCCTCGGCCCCCACGCGCTCGATCGAATCGACGATGATCTGGTGGTCGCGCTCCGAGAGCTTCCCCGACCAATTCGTGTGCGGGTACCTACCCAGGCCGACGAGCGCGTACGCGGTCAGAAGACCGGCCTCGACTCGCTCGGTGAGGACCACGGACAGGCGCTTCGCCCGCTCCCGGGCCGGCATGTCGTGGATGTTCTCCCCGTCTACCAGCACCCGGCCTGCGAGAGGGTCTTGCATACCCGCGACGGTCCGCATGAGGGTCGACTTCCCGGCCCCGTTCGGGCCCAGAAGGCAGACGAGTTCTCCTTCGCGAAGCTCCAAATCGATTCCGGACGAAACGAGTGTTTCTCGTCCGCGGTTCCGATAGCCGATCGACAACGACTCGATGCTGAGCATCTCGTACTCCTAGACCGCCATGCTGCGCATCTGGCGATTGCGCAGCACTACGGCAATGACGACGGGTGCGCCGATGAGGGCGTTCACGGCGTTCAGGTGCAAGAAGTGACGCTCCCACGGCAGGTGGACGACGAGGTCCGCCGAAAGGCCCAGGAGGGATCCCATCAGCATGGCCGCCGGCATGAGGATCCGATGGTCGGAGGTGTTCAGTAGGCCACGCGCCATGTGGGGGACGATCATCCCGACGAACAAGACGGGCCCACAATAGGCCGTCACCGGGGCCGCCAAGATCACGGCGCCGGCCAAGGCCAAGAGGCGCGCCCGCTGGACCGAGAGGCCAAGAGTCGCTGCGTACCGCTCTCCGAGCAGCAGGGCGTTGAGCGGCTTCACGATCGAGAGCGCCAAGCCCAGTCCGACGAGCACGAGCGGAACGAGGACCGGGAACTGCTCCCAATGCACGCCCGCGAAGCTCCCGTCGTTCCAGGACGCGAAGACGCGACCCTGTGTCTCGGTGGTGAAGTGGAGCACGACGCTCACCAGCCCTTGTGCGAAGAAGCCGAGCATCAGCCCCAGAACGAGCAGTGTGATCGTGCTCACGCGACGCGAAACCGAAGCGATCACGGCCATGACGCCACCGGCTCCCAGAAACGCCCCCGTCACGATGCCCAAGTCACTGAAGAACGTGAACTGAGTCAACAGGTCCGAACCGACGACCGCACCCGTCGCGACGACCATCGCCACCCCGAGCTGAGCGCCCGCGGTGAGTCCCAGTGCCCAGGGTCCCGCCAACGGGTTTCGGAAGAGCGTCTGAAGCTGGAGCCCCGCCGCGCCCAGCGCCGCGCCCCCCAAAAGAGCGGTGATGGCGCGGGGCAGACGGAGCTCCCGGAGAATCGTCCCCCAGGCGGCCACCTCGACCTCCCCGCCGAAGAGGTAGCGTACGACCTGACCCGGAGGAATCCGCACCGAGCCGATCGTCAGCTCCAGAACGAAGACCGCGGCAACACCGCCGAGAAGAGCCAAGAACGCGATCGGACGTAGCGTTGTCCTGAGGTCTCGCACGCTGTCCGGGGGGGGTGAACTCCCAGGGGGAACCGGAGAGCGGGCCGGCGACGGGGGAGGCATCGTTGCGGATTCCACCAGTGAACTCCTAGGGCCTCGGGGCGCGTGCAGGTTCGGATCCTGTGCGCGCGGGGATGAGGTGATGCGGAATGTGTCCGGGGACCAAGTCGGGGTGCAGCAACGCCACGAAGTCCTCGAGCACCTTATCGACTTCGACGACCGCACTCTCGTACCAATCGTACGCGTCGTACTCCGGTAGCGCCCTCCGATGGACGCTGAAGAGTCGCCCTTCCACGACCGCGGGCAGCCCCTCGAGTGCACCGGTCGATCCCGGCTCGTTGAGCGCGATGCTCTCCGTCACGACGGCAAAGATCGAGTCCCCCAGCTCTAGAATCTCCTCGGACGTCGCTTCGACGGTCGTGGGGCCGTCGGAGCGGGCAAAGGCCACCCGACCCCCCGCGTCCTGGATCGCCCGCGCCTTCCAACTGTTCGAAGGGACGACCCACCGGTCCCCCGCTCCCGATGGATCAATCCAAAGCACGAGGGGGGCACGGTCAGCTCGGGCTGCTCGAGTTGCGAGTTCGAGGTAACGCGCCTCGACCTCGTCGAAGTGAGGTCGCGCGATATCCTCCGCGCCCATCAGTGCGGCCACATAGTGCAGCCACTCTCCCTGCCCCAAGAGGGTCGGCTCCACCCATGACACCGCCGGAACTGCAGCCAGCCCCAACTCCCTCGTCCGATCAAGCGAAGTGGCATCGGTGAGAGACGCGGTCGAAAGGAAGGTGACGTCGGGATCGATGGACAGGAGCGTCTCGAATCGCGGTGGCCCGTGGAAGGATGCCCCGATCTCGGCGGCCGCTCCCGAATCGAACAGCGCCCGGAGGCCATCATCGAAGATCCCGCGAGACCCGACTCCGATCACTCGGTCGCGGAGCCCGAGGACCCTCATCCGTGTCAGGCTTAGGTCTTCGTTCGCAGCGACGGTACGAATCGGACGCTCGATTACATGCGCGCCCGCGAGCCGGCCAGAAAGAGGCGGCGCAGCATGACCGCACGATACCAGCACCACAACGTCTTCACCTCCACCCTGATCGACGGGCGGATGCGTCGTGATCACCGTATGCCCGTCCTCATACGAGAGGCTGAAGCCGACGGCGTGTCGAAGCTCCGAGTATTGCGCGCGCTGGTCCGCACTCGGTGCCGGTGCACAGCTGTCCGCGTCGGGCTCTGCGACAGCCGTATCCGCGGACTCGCCACCACCGACGCAGCCCAGGAGGGCCCATACGCTGGCCACCGCGGCCCGAGTCCACCTGCTCACGAACGACCGTCGCCCCGAATCGCATCGAGCGGACTGATCGCCGCCGCGCGTACGGCAGGCGCTAGCCCCGCCAACGTCGCCGCTCCGAGCATGACGAGCACCACGCCCGCGTATGTGACTAGATCTGTGGCGGGAATCGAGAAGACCAACTGTTCGAGCATCCGCGACATCAAGACACTTCCAAAGAGCCCTACCGCCAAGCCGGTCGAGGCTAAGAACAGGGTGCGGGACAGGACGCGTCGGACAACCGAGCCGCCCGTTGCACCAAGAGCACGACGAACCCCGATCTCCATCCGCCGCTGTACGACCAGCGCGCTCAACGTCCCGTACGTTCCGATCGCAACGAGCGTGAGACCGACGATGCCGAACGCCAACAGCAGCATCCCGTCGAACCGACGGCTGGCCGTATCGTCGGCAACGACCATCGCACCGGTCCGCACGTCCTCAACGGGCACGCCAGCATCGACAGACGAAACGGCCTGCCGGAGGCCCGGAAGGAGCTCTGCCGCGGAGAGGTCCGAGCGCACCACGACGCTCATCTCATGTTCTGTCCCCGGAGCATAGGTCGTCGGGAGCAAGCCCTCCTCGAGTCCGCGCTGTGCGGTGGATCCGACCACGCCGATCACGGTCAGCCACGGACCGTCGCGGAAATGGCGGACTCGTCGACCCAGCGGGTCCTCACCGGGCCAGAAGCGTTCCGCGAAGAGACTGTCGACCACGGCGACCGGCGCACCAGACACATACTCGTCTCCGCTGAAGTCTCGTCCGGCCAACACCTCGACACCGAGGCCGTCGAAGACGCCCGCGGTTGCAAACCGATGATAGACTTGGGGCTCCTGCCCCGCTGGGGGATCGGGTCTATCCTCCAGGAACACCGGCCACACCGAGCCTGGCTCTAGCGGGAGGGCGTCGATCGCCCCTGACGCGCTCACTCCCCGCACCTCGGTGAGGCTCAGGCGGAGTTCTTCATAGAACGCACGTTCCGACTCGGCCGAGGGATACCGGGCCTCCGGCAGGGGCACGCGGAAGGTGACGAGGCCGTCGGGTTCGAACCCAGGATCCTGCTGAAGCACGAGGTCGTAGCTACGGAGCGCCAAGCCTAGCGCGACGAGCACGACGACGGCGAGCGCACTCTCGACGACGACGAGAGTCTCCCGTCCCCTCGACGTGGTAGCGGATCGCACCCGCAGGCCTGTGGGAGGTTGCCGTACCATCCTCCACGCGGGGACCACGGCAAAGAGCAACGCGGATCCGACGGTGACGAGGGCCGCGTACCCGAGCGCGACGCCATCCACCGACACGGAGGCCCCGGCTGGCAGTGCACCTCCTTCGATCTGGCTCAGTGCCCGCACACCGATCTGGGCGAGGAACACGCCCAGTGTTCCACCCGCCAGGGCGAGCAGGGTCGCCTCGGTGAGGTGGGTCCGGAGAAGGCGAAGCCGACCCGCGCCGAGCGCGACGCGGAGCTGCCATTCGTGGGAGCGTTCCAACGTCCGTGCGAAAAGGAGCGCACCCACGTTGATCGTGGCGATGAGCAGGACGAGTCCGACGGCTGCCAGCAGCAGTCGCAGTCGCTCGTCTACGCTTCTCACGAGGACCGAGTGCAGATCTCGGACGACAGCTCCATGGGTTCCGTGCGTTTCCGGGAACTCGGCGCCCAAAGCGAGTTGCATATCCGTGAGCTCCGCGCTCGAGGCCTCGAGCGTTCCACCATCGGGCAGCCGCCCGATCAACCGAAGCCAGCGCGCATCGCTGTTAAGCCAGCGGGCCTCGTCGATGTGTAGCGGAGTCCAGAGTTGAGCACCCCCGGTGTACATGTTTCGATACCCGTCGGGCATCACGCCGACGACGGACCTGGATGCTCCATTGATCACCACCGACCGTCCGAGGACGCCGGGATCCGCCGCGAACGCCTGCTCCCACAGGCCCTCGCTGAGGACGACGACGGGGGCGTCCGCATCCATCTCGTCCACCGAGAACCCGCGCCCGAGGACGGGCTGCGCACCCACGACGTCGAAGTAGTTCGCGCTCACGCGTGCGCTCCCCACCGAACGCGCGGCGTCTCCGAGCTCGACGATCGAACGTCCACTCTGCGTGGCCGCGAGCCCGTCGAGTGACCGGGCGCGGTCTCGCCACGTCGCATAGCTCCGGTAGGACGCCCACACCCGAGTCCCGTCGGCATAACCCGGGACCCCCACCCACGTCTCGTCGACGGCGACCAGACGGTCCGGCTCCGGGTACGGGAGAGGCCTCAACAGGACCGAATGAAAGACAGAGAAGACGGCGGTGTTCGCACCGATGCCCAGAGCAAGCGTGAGGACCGCGACGAAGGTGAAGCCAGGCCGCCGGACCAGGACGCGAAGCGCCTGGCGGACCTCCGCGAAGACCACTGCGATCGGTTCAGTCACGGGACGTTCCTCCGTCGGAGGCCGTGGCCTCGTGTCTAGAGAAGAAGTGCACTTCGGGTTCGAGACCGAGGTCGGGGTGCAAGACGGCGATCAGGTTCTCGAGTACGAGATCCGGCCGAACCAAGGGGGTCTCGCTCCAGTCGAGCGCATCGCGTCCCTCGTCCGCGCGCCCGTGGACGTGCCAGCTGTTGCCTTCCTGCCACGGCCGGAGTCCCCGGATGACGGTGGGCGCCATGATCGACATAGGGTCGGGATCCCCACTGATCCACACCGCGACGCGTGGCGCCGCCTCGACGATGCGTTCGGTGTTCAGCACGATCGAAGACTCGCCGGGTCCAGCGGTGAACACGTTCCTACCTCGCGCTGCGGCGAGCACCTCGTCCTGCCAATTCCCGACCTCCACCCACCAGCTGTCGGACTCCAACGGTGTAGCCCAGAGAGCGGAGACCGGGGCTCGGTCTGCCACCAGGGCCTCGAGTTCTCGATAGCGAGCCTCCACCCGCGCGAAGAAGTCCTCGGCTATTCCCTCTTCGTCCACGAGGAGGGCGTGATGCTTGATCCACTCGGCCTGCCCGAGGTACGAACGTTCGGCCCAGGAGAGGAGAGGAAGCCCCACCATGCCGAGTGAACGAGCGTGCTCGATATCCTCCGCGTGTTCCAGGCTCGAGGCGAACTGGATGACCACGTCGGTCCCGAGACCGAGGAGAACCTCGGGATCCGGCGCACCGTGCCCACTGATGGCGCGAATCGTTCCCTGTTCCACGCGCGCAGCAAGCACACGGTCGAAGGGGTTCCCCGGCATCGCGGCGATCTGGTCTACATGACCGAGTTCACGGAGGCGGAGCGCGCTCGCGACGGAGTTCGTCGCGAGACGTTGTATGGGCGTTTCGACGACAGGAGCATCGGACAACGCTCCTTCGAGCTCGGGCGCCGGCGTGCCACAACGATGGAGGACCACGGCGTCGACGATCTCAGGTCCCCAGTTCGTCGCGGGCATCGACGATCGAAGGACTTTGTAGTGTCCGTGATAACTCACGCTGAAGTTCGACGCGTGACGGATGTCCGCCTTGTCCGGATAGTAGTCATGGGTCGGATCGAAGTCCGAGACGCACGCTCGCTCGGCCATCGTGACTTCGCTCCGATCGGCGGACGGGCCACACGCCGAGACGGCCATCACGATGCCGAGCAGGCCGACGAGCGCCGACCTCCACAAACGGTGAGAGAGCACGATCACGACGGTGCCTCATCCAAGACGCATCGAAAACCGAGTGTCGCCGTCCAGAAGTCCGACGCGTCCGAGAAGTACCCTCGCCAGGAGACCCGGTGGTGTTCCGGCTCATACCCCCACGAGCCTCCGCGGACGGCACGACCCAACCCTGTCGTCGGGCCGGAAGGGTCGATTCGAGTGTCCGCGGAGTAGGTGTCCTCCGTGTACGCGTCGGCGGTGAACTCGTACACGTTCCCCGCCATGTCGTAGAGGCCGAAGGCGTTGGCACGGAAGAGACCGACCGGGGCCAGGGCGGCGAATCCGTCGTGATAGCCCTCGAAGGTGCCCATGGAGGGAAACCGGTCCGCCGTCTCCTGGTCGGGCCCGTTCGCCCACAAGTCACCTGCGACCTCCGGCGTCCCCTGGTTCCCCCACACATGGATCGTTCCCTCTCGGCCTCCCCGAGCCGAGAACTCCCACTCTGCCTCGGTGGGGAGTCGGCCACCTGTCCACGCGCAGAAGGCCTCGGCGTCTCTCGGCGTGACCTGTGCGACCGGCCATTCGTCGGGCGCAGGCTGCTCGGGATCCAACGGGCGAGCCCAGGTGACGCCCCGCACCCACGCCCATCCGATCTCTTCAGCCTCACCCGCCTCGAGGTAGATGCGTCCGCGGGGCCCGTCCGGACCCGCTTCCGAGGAAGGGACAAAGCCGGTTCCTTCGACGAAACGCCGAAACGCGCCCACCGTCACTTCGGTGCGCCCCATCCACATCGATTGGGTGAGCACGACCCGGTGGGCCGGTCTCTCCGCCGCTTCGCAGTCTGCGTCCGCCTTGACGCACCCATGACGAATTCACCTGGCTCGATTCGGATGTACTCGAGACCGTCGCGTGGATTCGCCGCTATGCCCTCCAAGACGCCCGGACTCTGCGCATGGACGAGTTGGGGCGAACACGTCAGTAACGTGACCGTCAGGCCGGCGCATATCGCATCGCGCATCAGGGCTCGCTCCGCTTCGTCACGGCTGCCATAGCCACGTCGCCTTCATGATGAGCTGTCGCTGAGTCGGGAACGGAGTCAAGCTCCCGTCCAGGGACGCGTTGTCGTTGTACACCACGTACAGGAAGGAGAGCGGCTTGAACTCCCAGGCCAGCCGGAGGTTCACGCTCGAGATGTCGAAGGCGGTGTTGTACTGCCAGATCCCGGACACTTCGAGCCGGGGGGAAACGGCGAGGCGCAGCTCCGGACGCACCAAGTGGGTCGTCGTATTCGACCCTCCGACGTTCCGGAAGTCGTTCCGCTCCCACGACGCGAAGGCGACCGCGTGAGGGGACAAGGCCAGCTTCCCGGTCAGCGTGCTCTTTGTCAGATCGCCATCGTAGAATGGACCCTCACGGAGTGTGATACTCCCACTGACGTTGGCGGACGGATCGTGTTCGTACGCCACTTCCCACCCCGTGAAATCGTAGTCACCGGAAGCGATCGAGAGCCCCGGGACAGGACCGAACGGCGCGTTCAGCGTCTGCCACTCAGTGACGGCGGCGAACCAGAAGCGCCCACCATTCTGGAAGCCCACCGCGAAAGGGCTCGTGCGCACGGAACCAGAGAAGAAGTCCCCCGTGCTCGCGCGGTTGAACAGGTAGACCGTCGCACCGGGTTGAAGATTCCGGACGCTCGAGGGCAGCCAGTCCGGACGCAGATCGAGGTTGAATGCAGGACTCGTCACGATCACATCGCTGGTGAACGAGAAGCCCGACCGCGGCTCCCATTCCGCGCCCACGTACTCCTGAAGCCATCCGATGTAGCCCCACGTGGCGTTGTTTCCGACCCACGCATGCGCGGCCCATCCATCTCCACCCGCGCCATCGGTAAAGGTGCGCGAGACCATGCCGCGCGTCGTCAGCGTCCTCGTCGGCCGGGCGAAGAAATCGATCGCGGCCGCCGTGTTCGTCGCGCCGACCCCCGCTCCTACGCCCTGGTCGTGTCGTGTGGCAACGAGACCACCGATCCGACCGGTCGCTCCCACGTTTCGCGAGAATCGACCTACGCCGAACACCGTCCCGTCGATCCCGTTCGCCCCGCCCTGGTGCACGACGAGGGCGCCCGCATTCGACGTAGCCGAGCGATGGGTGACGCGCCCGCCGGCGTTGACCTGAACCGGCACACCCGCGTCGTCGAGCCCGATCCTTCGGCTATAGAAGGGCGAGATGACATCGAGGCCTGTGTCGAACAGGTTCACACTCTCGAGGAAGAAGGTCCTCCGCTCGGGAAAGAAGACGGAGAAGCGATCGAGGTTCACGACCTGCCGATCGACTTCTGCCTGCGCGAAGTCCGTATTGAAGGTCAGGTCGACGACGGTCCGCGGTGAGGCGGCCCATTTCACGTCGAGGCCGACATCTTCCGTTCGACTCCCATCGAAGAGGGATACCCCGTCGGCCGAACTCCGTCCGACTGCGTACGGAACCACCTGGAGGTTCACGCCCGGGTCGGGCGGATCCAGTCCCTCGAGCGCACCCGCGTACGTCAGGTCCCACGGGTCGATACCTCGCCGCCACGGAGACCATCCGCTCGTCTCCTGGATCGCGCGAGCCTCGCGGATGAAGTTCGCGCGCCACTGGCCATCGTTGCCGTACCGCAGCGTGGACCACGGGATGGAGAACTCCGCCGTCCATCCCCCATCGTCTCGGCGGGTCCGAACCCGCCAAACTCCGTTCCACGCCTCATCGGTGTCCCCGCCGTCGAAGACGAGAATGTCGCGCTGGACTCCATCGGGATTAGTCAGAAACGCCATGGCGAAGCGAGCGTCGCCAAAGCCGTCGAGGACGACGCCGAAGACGTCGGCGTTCGCGTACGAGAAGTCCCGACGCATCCCCTCGACGCGGGTGCCCGTCCGCCCCGGCGGGTCCGCCATACGAGCCGCCACATAGAGCCCGTCGTCATCCCACGCGGCCCGCACGATCGTCTCGGCGCGGGCCACTTGGCCATTGTCGGGGTCAACTTGGATGAATGCGGAGAGCGGTTGGGCGTTCGCCCAGGCATCGTCGTCGAGCAGGCCGTCCACGACGGGCGCTACGGCCGCACGATCGATGCGAGTCGTCGCCTCACCCAGGACACCGCCGTCCTGCGCGACTCCCGCGCTCGGGGCGACGCCCACGAGCACGAGAGCCGCACAGACGGCTGCGAATCGGCGAATCACCATACGAATCGTACCTCGCCGAGGAGCTCGAACGGCCGGCCGCGGAACCCTTCGAACCCGCCGAACGCACCCGAGAAGTAGTAGAAGTACTCCTCGTCGAGCAGGTTCTTGGCCGTCAGCCTGAACTCGGCACCGGCTAGCGAGGGCGGCGCGTAGGCGGCCGACGCGTGCAGGAGACCGAATGCGCCCGCTTCCGACGTGTTGTCGTTGTCCAGCCACGCGTCGGAACGCCAGTCGTACCACACGCTGGCGGAGGCCTGACTCCAACCCCGCGTGACGGAAAGCGAAGCCGTGTGCGCAGGCACGCCGGCTACGGCGTTGCCCGACCAGTCGATCGTCTCACCGCTGAAGGCGTCGGCAAAGCGGTTGTCGATCCACTTCGAGTCCACGTACCCGTATGTGCCGGAGGCCGTGAATCCTGCGCCCAACCGCGCCAACAGATCCGCCTCGATGCCACTGCTCCGATGCTCACCCGCGTTGACCGACTGAGTCCGGCCGGCTTCCGCAAAGAGTGTCAGGAGAAGGTCTCGCCGCTCGAGTCGGAAGGCAGCGAGCGCGAAGGAGATCATGTCATTTGCCGCCGATCCCTTCACACCGACCTCGTAGTTCCTCGCGATCTCGGGTTTGAGGTCTTCGGGGCGACCGGAGAAGACGAAGGGCGGTCCGAACGCCGGGTTGAATCCTTCTCCATACGTCCCGTATACCGAGACGTCCTCCGAGACCCGCGCGCTCAGCGAGGCCTTCGGAGAGAAGTGCGACTCGGTATCCGCAATGGTCTCCCTCGGCGTCCCATCGACGGTGCGCTCCACGTCGAGATCCCGACGGAAGCGGTCGTAGCGTCCACCGAGGATGAGTGTGACGCGATCGGACACGTCCACTTCCACCTGCGCGTACCCCGCTCCGACCGAACCGTCGTAGCTGTAGTCGGTCAGCGTCTCCGACACGAGCCGATCGGCGTTGAGGAGTGAACCGTCCGTCGCGCTGATCTTCTGGACGTAGAAGAGGAACTCGAAGTCCGGCGTCGGAAAGCCGTTTTCCCCGGTCCAGACGTTGACCTCAGTCCCGGACTTGGCCTCGAAACTCCCTCCGGCGGTCAGGCGAACCCGCCCCCCATCCCACTCCACCTGGGGCTCGAAGAACCACGTATCGTCTTCCTCGTCGGAGCCGAAGCCGTTCCAGAAGAAGGCATTCTGGTCTGTGCTGAAGGAGTCCGAGAACCCCAGCTCCGTCACCGTCTTGTGGTACCGACCGTGCACGACGGCGTTCGCGCTGAGGCCTGGCTGGAAGGTGTGCTGGAGCCGCGCACTGAAGAACGCGACGCGCCGGTCGTCCGCCGCGCCGGGGATTTGGTAGTTGGTCCGCGGATCCACCTCGGCGACCGGATTGAGGTCGTCGTCGAAGGGGACGTGGTTCGCAAAGGCCTGGACGTTGTCGTAGACGTTGCCGAAGAGGGTCAGTCGGGTCGCGTCCCCGACGAGCCACTCGTCCTTGAGGAAGATGTTGAAGCTTTCCCTCTCCGCCCCGCGGACGAACCCGTCCTTCTGCTCGTAAAAGCCACTGACGAGAAGCTGGTTGCGGCCCTCGATGAGGGGGAGCGACACCGTAGCGGACGGAACGAAGTGTCCGTACGACCCACCCTGTAGGCCGGCCTCCACTCGGGCTCGACCAAAGGCCGGCCGGGTCACGTAGTTGATCGCGCCCGATACGCCGCCCCGGCCGTAGAGCGCGGAGGTGGGTCCCTTCACTACTTCGATCCTCTCGATCAGGGAGCCCGGCACCATCCTATCGAAGTCGACCTCGTCACCACCTGTGACGAACGGAACGCCGTCCACCATGGCCAAGACCGTGTTGTTCTGGTGGCTGCTCGGCACACCTCTGATGCGGATCGTCGTGAAACTCCCTTCACTGTTGTCGCGGACGACGACGTTGGAGATCCCGGCGAGTTCCTCGCCCTGAACCGTGGGCGCCCGTCTGCGAATCTCGGCAGGAGTGACCACGCTCACGGAAGCGGGCACGTCTCGAAGGATCTTCACATTCCGGGACGCCGAGACGACCAGGCCATCGACGGGGAGAGCGTCGTCGACCACAAGCTGGATTCGAGTGGTCGACCCCCCTCCGTCGTCGACCGCTACGGCGGCCGACACCTGTCCCAAGAAGGTCGCGACGATGGAGTGTGCCCCCGGGGTTACGTCCCGCAGCGTGAAGCGTCCGTCGGCATCTGTGAAGGTCTGCAGGTTCGTCGACAAGACCGATACGACGGCCCCTTCCAGGGGTCGGCCGTCTGCAGCGTGGGTGACCGTTCCTCGGACCTCGGTGGACGACGTCTGAGCCCCCACGGATATCACGGTCAGGAGTGACGCGATCGCGACGATCGCGACGGAGCGGACGCCGCGCACGGCTCCGCGGATGTATGTACGCATGTATAGTCTCCGTTCGAGCGACGTCGATGCGCCGCGCGTTCTGATGAAGCCCGGGAGATCCCGGGGCTTGGGAAGTCGAATTCAGAACGCAAGAACGGGCGGCCCTCGGGGGCCTAGGATTCCAAGGGACGGAGTAGAACCGAGCTCGCTCGGATCGAGCGCGAATGCTCGGAACGAGACGAGCTGGGGGGTCGGCGGCGCCTGTCCGACCCCGACCGGAACGAGCGTGGGAGCTTCACCGATCGTGCAGAACACGCAGGGTGCGTGCTCTCGCTCCTCCTGCTCGTGCTCATGCCCCGGATCGTGTCCGGGCAGGTGGCGGTGTTCATGATGGCTGTGATCGTGGCTCGCACCGCCGACGGACACCGCCAACAGGAAGACGACGACGAGCGACGCGATAAGCCTCGATGGCGATCGATCTATGTGGCCCACTTCTTCACCTCCTCACATCCCCCGTACACGTCGGCCAAAATCAGCCGCTTCTCACCCGTCCCAATCGCATCGCGGCCTGCCCGCTACTCGCCACCGCGAGTAGGAGGAGAACCAGGAGCGGCATCGCCGCCCGGTCGAACACGGCTCCAGGCGCCTCCTCCACGAAGGCGAACTCCGGGCGACCCGCCGCCGAGGCCACGGACATCGTTTCGCCCGCCAGGATGGCCGGCACGAAGTATTGTCTCCACTCCTCTGCAAACGCCCGGACCTGGCCCTCGAAGCGATCGTACCGAGCGCCACCCGTTCCGGCGGCGTCGTTGAGTACCGATTGCATGAGGAGGGCGGGCGAGAAGAAGCGATACGTCTGCACCACGGCGAGTTGAGCCGCCAATCGTTCGTCGTATCGCGTCGCCACATCTTCGAGCTGTCGGTTCACTTCCTCGGTCGCCGCCCACGCCAAAGCCGCCGAGCTCGCGGCGTCGGTGACAACGGCCCCGGCCATCTCCGGATGGTCCTCCAAGTACCGCGCGAGCAACTCGCTACGCTCGTTCACCGCTTGCCGCGATGCCTCTCGCGCGGTGCTGATCATCTCCACCCGCGACGGGAGGGGGTGGAGGATACCCGCACCGATGTTGACCAGCGCCGGGATGACGACGACCAGTGCGATCCACGCACCCGCCAACGCGGTCGCGTTCCACGCCGAAGAACGGTTGAGCGTGTTGACCCACGCAGCCAAGCCGAACCAGAAGAGCGCGTACACCGTCACGCCCAGACACCACAGGCCAAGTCGAGCGGGGTCCGCAAACCCACTGGAGAGGGCCGCGCCGAGCAGTGACACGCCCAAGGTGAGCCCGAGCACGAGGACACCTCGGAAGAGCAGCTTCGAGGCCACCACGTCTCGCACCGACACGGGCTGGGACAGCGTGAGTGCAAGCGTCCCCTGCTCTCTTTCACCTGACAGCACGTTGTGCCCGAGGGCGAGTACGAGAAGGGGGAGGAGGTAGATGATCACGAACGCCAGATCGAATCGACCCACCATCAGGTTGAGTGGGTTCGCGACCTCACCGTTCTGAAGGAACGTCTGCTCGTTGGTGTAGATGCTCACGTCGTAGTAGAACGGCAGGAGGTCGCTTTGGCCGACAGAAAGCGCGGCGAGTGGCCCCGGCTTCATCGCTACGGTTCGGGCGCCTCGGTTGCCTCCCAGAACGTTCGGCGACCTCGGGTCGCGAAAGGGCGACCCGGGGTCTCCCCCGTCTTCTATCCTCTGCAGCTCCGATGCGAGTGCAGTCGAGCGTTCGACGTCAGCGACCGAAACGGCTTCGATCGTCGCATTCTGCTTCGACACCCATGCGACGCCGTTCACGACGGCGTATACGAAGAGGAGCCCGAAGAGGGCCAGCGCCGCGACCTGGACGCGATCGGCCATCAGGAGCCGGGCTTCGTTGCGGAGGACGGTGCGGGCGACCATCAGACCGACTCGCTACGGCGCACGCCGCCCATGGCGGCGATGCCCGCACCCACGACCCACAGGAGCAGGACCACCAAGGACAGGGATCGGTTCCCGAGCACCCACGCCAGCGACGGTGCCTCGTACTCGAGTGGGGGCACGGTCTCCCACAGATCATCGTCGGCGAAGTAGGTCTCGCCCGTCCGTGAGTTCTGCGCGAGGTCATCGTTCATCGAAGCGACGAACTCCCGACGGTACGTCTCCGCCGCAGTCGCGAAGTGACGATGCTGCTCCACGTCGGTCCCGGCGAGTCCCATCGAGAGGGAGCGTACAGCCAGCAGGGGGGCAACCATCGCGAGCGTTTCGTGCACACGACTCTGCCGCTCGAACGTATCCCAGAGGGCTCCGTAGTTCAGGTCGAAGATCTGGTCGCCATACAGCTCGCTCTCGTGGAGCGTGATCCCCGACAAGTTCACCGGGAGTTCTTCGACCGACTCGGCACCGTACTCGGCCAGAACGCGCTGTGTGATCGCTTCCCGATCCGGCGGTCGGATTCCCTCGACTCCGTTCGCCATCTGCTCATCGAGCGTGCGCGCGAACTCGAAGGCGGTCGGCGCCGGATGGAGCCAGCCCGATAGGTCCACCGCAGCACGGGGCGCGACCAAACCGTTGACCACCCACACACCGAGGAGAACCACCAGCGCCGATCGTGCGGATGGGGCGCGTGCCGAGATGGCGATCGCGAGACCGATGAAGGAAGCGAAGTAGATCAGATACACGAGGGAGAGCACCACCCCTCGCGTGAGTAGTGACCCCGTCGCCCCGGACCCCATCATGAGCGCGGCAGCGCCTCCCACCGCAGCGGGGAGGACGAGCAGTGCCAACCCCCCACCGACTCCGAGGGCCTTGCCGATGGCCAGCTGACGTCGAGTGACACCCGTCGCGAGGAGTTGCCGCAACGTCCCCTGCTCTCGTTCTCCTGCGAGGGCCCCGAAGGCGAGGAGTATGATCAGAAGCGGTACGAGGTGCTGTAGTACTCCAGCCGCGGTGAGCGTGCCAAAGCGTTGAGCAGCGCTCGCATCCTGAGCCGGACGCATGAGGAACTCGTTCTGCCGATGGGCCTCGAGCCACACGGACGTTCCCGTCCACGGATCGATCCCTTCGTCGATGAAAGAGAGCGCGAACCTCGGCTTGAAGGCGTACATCCCATAGTGGGCGGCCGAGTGCGGGTTCTTCTCACCCTGGTTGTCCCAGTGGTCGCGAGCGGTCGTCTGCGCCGCCTCGAGCTGGCTGCGGGCGTCTCGAACGTTCACCCATCCGGCACCAAGCGAGACGACCAGGAGCGCACCGACGATCGCGGCTCCAACGCGGAATCGGCCGTCACGCAGCAGATCGACGAACTCCTTCCGAGCGATTCGAGAGATCATGCCACTACCTCCTCGACCATGTGGTCGAGATAGACCGACTCGAGTTCCGCGTGACCGATGTCCGCGGTGGCGAGTTCACGCACGAGGCGGCCATCGCGCATGATGCCGACCCGGGTCCCTGTCTCCTTGGCACGGAAGAGGTCATGCGTAGCCATCAGCACCGCGACCCCACGGTCTCTCATCCGGCGAAGGAGCTCCGAAAACTCGTTCGATGCCTTCGGATCCAACCCCGACGTCGGCTCGTCGAGGAGGAGAGCACGGGCGTCCTTCGCGATCGCGATCGCGATGCCGACCTTCTGCCGCATCCCCTTCGAATACTCCGAGACGCGCCGATCGACGGCATCCGCCTGAAGCCCCGCGTCCGTCAACGCCCCCCGCAGGACTCCGCCCTCGGTGCTTCGGCCCGCGAGCGCCGTGAAGTACTCGAGGTTCTCCAATCCGGAGAGGTTCTTGTAGAGCATGACCTGCTCCGGGATGTACGCCAGATGAGCCTTCGTCTCTCGGTCGTGACGAGCCACGTCGAGGCCCGCGACCGAGACTGTGCCGGAGCTGGGCGCCAAGAACCCTAAAAAGAGGTTGACCGTGGTCGTTTTCCCGGCGCCGTTCGGTCCGAGTAGGCAGTAGATCTCACCGGCGTCGACGCGCAGGTCGAGGTCGATCAGTGCCTGGTGTCCTCCATAGTCCTTACTCAAGCCGTGGGCTTCGAGTACGGAAGTGGACGGAGTAGGAGCGGTCGGTTCGTTCATGGTCTGGACCTCGGTCCAACGCGGGTTCCACACCTCCGGTCGGAGGTGTGCGCACTTCAGGGCACACGTCGACAAGACGTATCGGCGCCGGCGAAGACCGGGCCGTCGCACTCGTCACACGTACGGTCGCCCCGGGCGGCTCAGGCGGAGCCGGAGCCTCGGTGTCTTCGCGGCCTACGCGTGCGGTGGCCCTCGAGCGGTGATGCTCGTGGTCACGAGCCTCCGCTGCACGTTCTGCGGCGAGAGGATCGGCGTGGAGATGACGACGGCATGGACGTGGATCCCCGCCGGCGCCGTCGTTAGTGGTCCCGACGCGGTGAGGCTGCACAGCAAAGGGCAGTCCCCGAGGGCGTGGCCACCGTGTTCGTGGGAGCCGTGTTCGCCATGCCACTCGGCCCCGAGAGAGAACTCGTGCCCGTGCGCCTGTTCAGCCAGCGGGATCGCCACGACCGCACAGAGCTGCACGACGAGTGCGAGCGATGCGCTCAGTCGTTTCCCTGTAGGCGGGGCGTAGTCGGCTCTCATAATGAGGGACGATTCTCATCAGCTCGTCCCCTGTCAAGGTCCGGCACACACGTGCCGGTGATGCGCCGAAGCTTCCACGCGGCACGAATCGACCCCGAAGCGAGACTGCCCCTGCCGACCGGAGTCGACAGGGGCAGCTCAACCGGCCGAAGCCGGGTGTGCTACGTCACCCTAGCC
>JBCCEZ010000070.1:0-21215 GCA_039030015.1 Gemmatimonadota bacterium
TCCTGGTTTCGCATCAGCTCGACAAGGTGGCGGAGATGTGTACGTCGGCGATCCTCCTCCAGCGTGGCGAAGTCGTCATGCGCGGCGCTCCAGAGGACTGCATCGCGAAGTACCTGGCTCCTCCGGAAGTCGAGGACGAAGAAGAAGACTCCGACCGGGCGGTGCTGGATTTCCCTTTCGGGAACCGCGTGGCTTCGGGAGAACGGATCGTGGTGCGGGCCGAGACTGAGGTACCCGCCGACGTGGGGGAGGAGGAGTTCGAACCGTTGGCCTTCCTCCTCCGGAACTCACGGACCGGCGCGATCGTGACGGTTGTCGGTACGGCGATGTGCGGGCTCGAACTTCCGTCTGGACGATCCCGAGTCGAGGCGAGCCTGCAGCTGAATGTGCCACCCGGCGTGTATGCACTCGAGGCCTTCGCCTACGATCGTCGCGCGTCCCGGACCCGCGGGCGTGGCTCAGCCGGGGTCGTGGTGGTGGAGCCCGGGAAGGACTTCAAGGGCCAGGTGCAGCTGAATGCCGACCTCACCTTGCTGTCGCCCGAGTCCGACGGTGGGTGAGGGGCGCTCGCTCGCCCCGATCGTCTTCTTCGGCTACAACCGTGGAGACCACGCGGTTCGAGCGCTCGAGAGTATCAAGGCGTGCCCGGAGTGCGACGATACCCCCATCACGATCTACATGGATGGGGCGAAGAACGAAGAAGGCGTCCCGGCCGTCGAAACCGCGCGAGAGGCGGTGCGGAGCGCGGCGCCCGCCCACGCGGAGATCATCTGTCGCGAGAAGAACATGGGGCTGGCCAACTCGGTCCGAGCCGGAGTGTCGGCCGCGTGCGACCAGTACGGGCGTGTCATCGTCGTCGAGGACGACCTCCTCATGGCGCCCACCGCGCTCACCTGGTTCAACGCGGGACTCGATCACTATCAGGACGAGGATCGGGTTATGCACATCGCCGGCTATTGGCCGGAGCCGAGCCCGAAGCTCGCCGAGTCGTTCTTCGTTCGCTGGCCCGCGGTGTGGGGGTGGGCGACGTGGGCGTCGGCGTGGGAACACCTCGAGTGGGATCTCCAGACCCTCATGAAGACGGTCGAAGATCCGACGCTCGCGGCGCGGTTGGACGAAGGAGGGTGGAACTTCACGGGTCAACTTCGAGGCACAGCCAAGGGCCGGTACGACTCGTGGGGTATCCGCTGGTACGTCAGCGTGCTCCGTGAGGAAGGGCTCGCGCTTCACCCCCGGGATGCTCAGGTGATCAACACCGGGACGGACGGGTCGGGCGTGCACATCGACGAGTCGAAGGAGTTCGACGTCCCACTCGGTACGAGTGTGCCCGCGTTCCCCACAGTCGTGGAAGAGGACCTCCGGGCCGTGGCGGCGTGGGGGGACTTCGTGCGCCGTGTGAAGGCGGGGCCGCTGAAGGTTCGGATCGTCCGCCGCGCCAAAGACGTAGTGAAGGGCGGAGCGCGCTCCCTGCTCAATCTGACGCCCGGCCCGGTCGAGAGGCGACTGAGAGCGCTGTGGCACGCACTCCGCGCCGGGTGACGGCCTAGCCGCCCAACCCCTTGAGTCGAGCCTCGAGTTCGGCGGCTAGCTCGTCTTCCGTCATTGCGTCGCGCTCGGACGGGTCCACAGCGGGAGGGGGAGCGATCGGGGCATCGACCGATGCTGGAGCGACGCCCTCTCCTGCCGTAGATGCACCACCTATCTCCTGATCGATGAAGCCCGCGACCGCCTCGACACTCGGATAGTTGAACGTCAGTGTGCCGGGGAGTCTCAGACCCACCGCGCGTTCGAGTCGAGACTTCAACTCGATCGACATGAGCGAATCCATGCCCATCTCGAAGAAGCCACGGTCGTGGCTGACGGCCCGCTCCTCCGGATAGCGGAGGACGTCACGCACTTCGCCTTCGACGATCTGGAGCAGCCGTTCCGTCCGTTCGGCCGGCGTCAGGTCTGCCAGCGCGGACGCACTGGCCGCACCCGCGTTTCCGTCGTCGGAGGGGCCGGTTTCGTGGTCGAGTCCGATGTCCGCGAGGAGCGGACGGGCTCGGCGTAGTTCGTACACTTCTTTGAGTCTCGGCCACTCGGCGTCGACGACGATCCCACTCGTCGCGCCGCTCTCGATCAGCCGACCCATCGCGGCCAGCGCGTCCCGGGTCGCCATCGGGCGAAGGCCGGTCTGTGTATACCGCTCGCGCTCTTCCTCCGAGGCCAGACGCATGACGTCCCACAGGCCCCAGTTCACGCTGAGGGCCGGGACGCCCCGACCCCTCGCGACGTGAGCAAGCCCATCGAGATACTGGTTGGCGGCCGCATACGCCCCGAGCGAACCGACGCCGAGGAGGGCGGTGGTGGAGGAGAAGAAGACCAGGAAGTCGAGTTCGTCCTCCTGCGTCGCCGCGATTAGGGTCTCGGCGCCCACCGCTTTGGGAGCCAGCACGCGAGCGAACTCGTCGTGGGAGAGGGCAGAGATCGTACTCGCGTCGAAGACGCCGGCGCCGTGGACGACCCCCCGTACCGGCACGCCCGATGCGCGGACCGACTCCAACGCCTGGGCCACGGCGGTGGCGTCGGTGACGTCGACCGACTGCACGGTGACCTCGGTACGGGTCACGAGATCCTCGTAGTCGGCCCGTCGATCGTCGTCTTCGGTCCATCCGCTGCGAGGGTCGCTCCGCCCCCAAAGGACGACGTGTGTCGCCCCATGCTCTGCGAGCCACCTGGCGACCTTCAGACCCAGACCCCCGAGACCTCCGGTGATGACGTACGCACCGGGCTCTAGGGTAGGGGCGCTCGCGTCGGGAGTGTCCGCGGGTCGCAGTCGAGGTGCGTGCCACGTCCCCTCCCGCCACGCCAGCTGATCCTCGGCGCCGAATGACTGGAGTACGTCGGAGGTCAGGGTCCCGTACGCCTCGGGATCGAGGCCGGACGGAAGGTCGATGAGTCCGCCCCAGCGCTCCGGGTGCTCGAGCGCGAAGGTGCGACCCAGGCCCCACAGAGTCGACGCCGACGGGGTGGGCTGATCTGTCTCCGCGACGAATTGGGCGTTCTCCGTGACGATCCAGATCGGTGCGGCGTCGGCGGCGGTCGCATGGCCCTGAAGGGTCGCGAGCAGGGACTCCGCGGAGGCCGTCCGACCGTCCCAGAGCAGAGGAGCCAGTTCCTCCGTCGGCGTGTCCGAGCGTCGGGCCACCAAGACGACCTGGCCGTCGTCGTCGGCCCTCGGCACGGCGTGCGCGTCCTGGTATCCAGAGTGGTCGAGTAGATCCAACCAGCGCGTTCGGTCCAAGAGGGGGTAGTCCGGTCGCTCGTCGCGATCCGTGAAGCGCCACCAGCCCTCGGTCAGGCCGAAGGTGGCATCGACCCACGCTTCCGGTCCGGTGCCTTCGAGGAGGACGAGCACGCCGCCCGGCGCGAGGCATCCTCGAAGGTGGGCCAACGTCTCGGCGACATCCTTGGTCGCGTGCACGACGTTTGCGGCGATCACCAGATCGTAGCTCGCAGGGGCGATGCCTTGCGGTCCTGGGTCTCTCTCGATGTCGAGCACGCCGAACTCGAGCCGGTCGTCTCCGTCCAGCCGCCGACGAGTCGAATCGACCAGCGACGGGGAGACGTCCGTGATGCAGTACGAGACGACCGTCGAGCCCAGCGCCGCGAGGACGGCCTCGGATGTGCTTCCCGACCCCGCACCCACTTCCAGGATGCGGAGGGGCGGTGATTCGTGTGTCGCTGCGCTCTCGGCGAGCGAGGCGACGATCGATGCGATCACCCGATTGAAGGCGATTCCGAAGGGAGTCTCGGCGTAGATGCGCCGCGTGCTCTCGTCATCGCCTTCGGGGAAGAGCACCTCGATGGGGTCGACCGCGCCGGAGAGGATGTCCCGGAGCTTCTCACCGCATCGGCGGACCAGCTCGTCTACGGCGGAGACGCCCGTAGCGGACGCCTCGGGCGACGCGCCTTCGCCACGACTCCGGAAGGTGTCGTGCGCAGACCGGTCGACGACGCCCTCTTCGACGAGGATGTCGAGGAACCGGCCGAGGAGAGGGCCGTAGGCCTCGATGATGCCGGCTGATGTCCGGATGTCCTCTGTGGAGACCTCGGCGTCGTCGGGGAGCGCGTCGCCGAGAGCCGCTCGGATGTGCCCCGCAACGCTCGTTCGGAGCGCCGGGAGGGCTGCCGTGAAGCGGTCCAGCCCCGCGGTCGTCCGGATGTCGGTCCACCCGTCGACGAAGGCCGTTTCGAGTGCCGGCAGGTCGTGTTCCGCGAGCGCGCTGACCTCTGCGCCCACGACATCGACCGGGACCCAGTCCAGTCGGTGATGCAGTGAGGCGTCGTGGTCGCGCGGGACCGGCCTCAGCTCGACGTCTCTGAGTGCCGCGATCACGCCGCCGTCTTCGCCGACGAAGTCGACGTGGCCGACCGCCGCGCCGTGCGGGTCGACGGACGCCAACTCGGCCCGGCATCCGACCGCCTCGGCGACGACGTCGAGTCCGGTCATCGTCCCGATCGCCGCGAGCATGCGGCCGTCGCCGTCTTCGTCCGCCAGGGTGAGTCCCAGGACCTGCAGCCCGGCGTCGAGCTGGAGTGCGGCCCTCCACCACGACGACGGATGCGTAGAGTGGATTCGCGCGGTGCGGAACGACCCGGATCCTTCGACCGAATCGTAGCAGGCGACATCGTCTCCGAGGTCGAAGCCGAGTGTGGTGAGATGGGCGAGGTGTGCCGTCCGGTCGACCGGCTCCCAGCCTTCTGTCGGGAGGACCAGCGCGTCCCACTCCGCAGCGGACTCGGTGAGCCGACCGGTCGCGTGTTCGGTCCAGACGGCTCGGTCGGTGGCAGGGAGAGCGGATTCGATGCGGAAGACCGTGTCCCCGGCCACCCGTTCGAGGTGAGTCTGGACCCTACGGCCCGACTCCGGCACGAAGGCGGGGGTGGCGAGTCGGAAGTCGGTGACCGCGGCACTCGAGCGCTCCTCGCCGACGGTGGCCGCGGACGCGAGTGCGACGAAGACCGGCCCCGGTACGACGACCTCCCCCTGGTACCGGTGCTCCGACAGGAAGGCCGGGGCTTCGGGCGTCAGCAGGGTCTCGTAAATCGTCGACGAGGTGGAGAGGCGTGTACCGGGCAGGGCGCCGGCCGGAGCTGCTGCGTGTGCCCGGTCGGCGGTGCTCACCCAGTACCGCTCTCCCTCCAGCGGGTGGCCAGGGATCGGTACTCTCGAGCGGTCCCCGGCTCCCGAAGCGTCCCAGTCTACGGCCACCCCGGCGACCCACAGCCGCGCGGTAGCTTCCGCAAGCGACCGTCCTTGAGCTTCGTCGCGCGATTGCGAGGCGATCAGCACCGGGTCCCGAGACTCGAGGATCTGCGCCACCAGAGGCGAGAGCGTCGGATGGGGGCCGACTTCCAGGACGTGCCGGATCCCAGCGGGCAGGGCCTCCACGCACTGCATGAAGCGCACGGGGGACTCGGCGTGTGCGGTCCAGTAGTCCGCCCCTGTGGGCGCCATCTGCCCTAGCGTCCCGGTCACGTTCCACGCGATCGGCAGCGTGGGCTCGGCATGCTGTACGGCACGGGCCGCTGCACGCAGATCCGGGAGGATCGGCGCGACGTGACGAGTGTGGAACGCTTTGTCCAACTTCAGGACACGATGGTCGATTCCGTGCTCGGCCGCGTGCGCCAAGAGACCGTCCACATCCGCCATCGCGCCCGAGACGACCGTGCTCACCGGCCCGTTGAAGGCGCCGATCGAGATGTCTCCGCCCCGCTCGTCGAGAAGTCCCTGCACGCGCTCGGCCGGAGCGAAGAGTGCCGCCATGCGTGCACCCCCCGGTAGAGAGTCGAGGAGGGCTCCTCGAATTCGGACCAGCTCGAGCATCTCTTCGACGGTCATAACGCCGGCAATCGTGGCGGCCACGAACTCTCCGAGGCTATGCCCGACCACCGCGGCGGGACGCATGCCTCGAGCCCGCCAGAGTTCGGCGAGGGCCCACTCGTACGCGACGGTCGCCGGTTGGGCCCACTCCGTCGTGTAGATCGACGCGGCTTCGCCATCGCCCTCAAAGAGGAGCTCCGTGAGGGGCATCGGCAGTGCCGGTGCGAGGACCTCGGCGCAGCGATCGATGGCCGCCCGGAAGGGGGCGTAGCGATCGTACAACTCGCGACCCATCCCGGGGTGTTGGGCCCCCTGCCCGGTGAAGACCCACGCGACGTCGGGTGGGTCGGTCACCCGATCCGGCGACGAGAAGACGGCCGGGCCTTCCGCCTGGGTGGAGCGGCCCAAGTCCGCCGCGTCGTCGAGGACGACGGCGCGGCGCCATCCGAGGGCCGAGCGACCGACGCGGCTCGTTCGGCAGAAGGCTCGCCACCGCTCCGAGGGCGGGTCGAACTCGTCGTGGAAGGTGTCCCAGATCGTCTCGAGCGCGTCCGGAGAGCTAGCGGAAGCGACCAGGATCTCCGAGCTCTCCCCTGAGAGGTCCGCCGGCTCCCCCGAGGAGGGAGGAGCGGCCGAAAGGAGCACGTGGGCGTTGGTCCCACTGAAGCCGAAGCTCGAGACACCGGCGGTGGGGGCGCCGTCCCCCTCGGGCCACGGGGTGTTCACGGTCGGCACATCGACGGCGTGCTCGTCCCAGTCGATCTGCGTGCTCGGCGTCTCGAAGTGGAGGTGGCGCGGGATGACGCCGTGCTCCAACGCCAAGACCGTCTTCATGACACCGGCGATCCCCGCGGCCGACTCGAGGTGACCCATGTTCGTCTTCACCGACCCGACGAGCAGAGGTCGCTCGCGGCCGGGGGTGAAGACGCGTCCGAGGGCGCGGATCTCGATCGGATCACCCAAAGACGTGCCGGTCCCGTGCGCTTCGACGTAGTCGACGTCACCGGCCGGCATGTCCGCGTCCGAGAGGGCGTCGCGGATCACCTGTTCCTGGGCGGGACCGTTGGGCACCGTAAGGCCGCTGCTCCGACCGTCCTGCCCGATCGCCGATCCACGGAGCAAGGCACGGATCCGGTCGCCGTCACGAAGTGCATCCGAGAGTCGCTTCAGGACCAGCATGCCGCAGCCTTCGGCCCGCACGAAGCCGTCCGCCCGTTCGTCGAACGTCTTGCAGCGACCGTCCGCTGCCATCATGCGTGAGCGGGAGAGCGCCACCTGGGTCTCCGGCGAACACATCACGTTGACGCCGCCGGCCAGGGCGAGGGACGACTCGCCCGATCGCAGGCTCCGGATCGCCTGATGCAAGGCCACGAGGGACGAGGAGCATGCGGTGTCGATCGAGACCGCCGGCCCCTGGAAGCCGAAGGTGTACGACAGGCGTCCTGCCGCCACGCTGTATGCGCCACCCGATGCGTAGTAGGGGTCGATCGCATGCATGCCGAGGGAGCCGAGCCTCAGCACGTAGTCGTTGTTGCAGATGCCGACGAAGACGCCTGCCGCTTCCCCGTGATACCGATCTGGTGGAATCGCTGCGTCCTCGAAGGCTCGCCAGGTGACCTCGAGCAGGAGCCGCTGCTGCGGGTCCATGGCGATGGCTTCGCGAGGCGAGACCGAGAAGAAGTCCGCGTCGAAGGTCTCGACGTCGTCCAGAAAGCCACCCCAGCGCGTCGACACGGCCCCCGCCGTATCGGGATCTGGGTCGTAGAGGTCGTCGACCGACCACCGCTCCGCCGGCACCTCGACGATGACGTCCCGCCCTTCGTCGAGGAGCGCCCAGTAGTCGGAAGGAGATCGCACGCCGCCGGGGAAGCGACAGCCCATGCCCACGACCGCGATCGGCTCGTGCCGGGCATCTCGCAGTTGATCCAGCTCCTCCTGGAGCTGAAGCGCCAAGAGCGCCAACCGCTTCGGAGGCAGATCGAGGATGCGCTGCCTACGGTCCGACCGGTCAGTCATCGTGCCCGAACTTTTCGGCGAGGAGTCGCTCCACTTCTTCGTCCGAGAGCGCATCGACGGCGTCCAACGCGTCCTCGGCCTCGGCAGGCGCCGGGTCGGGCTGGGTTGGAGCGTCAGCGGTGAGCTCGGTCGTCAGGAAGTCAGTCAGGGTTGCCAGCGTCGGATAGTCGAAGAGCAGGGTGGAGGGGAGACGAGTCCCGATCGCCTCTCCCAGAACGTTCCGCAGTTCCACCGCCAAAAGCGAGTCCATCCCCAACTCGCCGAGGGATTGCCGGCTCTCAATCGAATGCGGGTCGGCGACCCCGAGGATCTGGGCGACTTGCTGCCGCACGAAGTCGCCGAGGACCGCGGCCCGACTCGCAGCTGGGACGTCGTCGAGTCCGAGTCCCGGAGACGAAACAGCCGAAGAGGAGCCGGACGTGGGTGCGGGGCGGGCCTCGGTCGAGTGCGTGAGGCGATCCGCGACGTGCCCCATGGGCGTCGCCCGAAGGGTGTCGGGTCGGTCGATGCGAGTACCGACGACGTATGCGCGGGGCGATGAGCCGGCCTGTTCCAACGACGCGAGTCCCTCGCTGTTGGAGAGCGCCCCCATCCCGGCGGACTCGTTCCGTGTTGCGGCCTCGTCACCGGTCGCCGACCCCGTGTCCGACCATCTCCCCCAGGCGATACTCCGCCCGGACGTACGCCCCCACGCGGAGGCGATTGCGGCGTCCATGTACGTGTTGGCCGCGGCGTGGTTCGCCTGTCCCGGTGAGCCGAATAGGCCGGCGATGGACGAATACCCGACGATGAAGTCCAGCTCGGGAAGAACGCTTCGATCCAGGAGGTGGCCCGTCCCCTCCACCTTGCTGCGGTTCACCGCCGCGAAATCTGCCTCGGTCAGTGACTCCAGCGTGCCGTTGCTCAGGGTACCCGCGGCGTGCACGACCCCGCGGATCGGGCGGTCATCTGCGCCGTCGGCGAGGGCGTCACGGAGTGCGTCGAGGTCTCCCACATCCGCGCTCCGAACCGTCACGTCGGCTCCGAGTGTCCGGATCGACTCGATCTCGCTCGCCGCCTCGGCGGTGGGTTCCCGTCGTCCGAGCAGCATCACGTGGCCGGCACCTCGCTCCGCCAACCATCGGGCAGTGACGAGTCCCAGTCCGGACGTCCCTCCCGTGACCACGTAGCTCGATCCGGCTTCGATCGAGACGGGGCGGCGGCGGACGGGATGCTCGGCCACGACTTTCCCGACGTGGTGTCCGGCGGCCATGAACCGGAAGGCCGACTCGATGTCCTCGATCGGATAGCGGGTGCTGCGCAGGGGAGGGAGGGCGCCGTCCGTCACGCCCCGAACGACTTCGTCGAAGAGGCGAGTGACGAGCTCCGGGTCCTCGACGAACATCGCCCCCCAGTCGATGACGTGGTACGCGATGTCCTTCTCCAGCGCGTCGACCTGGGCGTCGGACCAGATGCCGCGCTTCCCGATCTCCAAGAAGCGCGCGCCGCGAGCGGTGACACGGAAGCTGGCGTCGATCAGCTCGTCCGCGAGAGAGTTGAGGACGACCGCTACACCCCCTCCATCGGTCGCGTCGAGAACCCCATCCGCGAACGAGGCCGAGCGCGAATCGAAGACGTGCTCCACCCCCTCGTCCTTCAGCATGGCTCGCTTCTCGGGGGTGCCGGCGGTCGCGAAGATCTCCGCGCCGACTGCCGAGGCGATCGCTCGGGCGGCGGTTCCGACTCCTCCGGTCGCGGCGTGAATCAGGACGCGGTCACCGGGCTCCAGGCTGCCGAAGTGCGAGAGCGCGACCTGGGCCGTCAGGTACGCGATCGGGAGGGTGGCCGCCTCGCTAAACGACAGGTGCGGCGGGGCGTGCGCGACGAGTCGGTCGTCCGCGACGACCTCTTCAGCATACGCTCCGCCGGCGATGGCGAGGACGCGGTCTCCCGGTTGGAATCTCGAGGCCGACCCGGCTTCCACGACGACTCCGGCCGACTCCGAGCCGAGCGGGCCGGGATCACCGGGGTACATGTCGAGAACGTTCAGAACATCCTTGAAGTTCATCGCGGACGCGGCGACCCGAATGCGGACCTCGTGGTCCTGCAGCTCTTCACGCTCGGCCGGAGCGAAGCGGAGGTTCGCGATCGCGCCGCGGGCGTCGAAGCCGAGCCGGTACCCCTCGGGGAGCTCCGTCACAGCGGCCGACCCGAACTCGACCAAGGAGGGCGTGAGCGATTGGCCGCCGCGGACGGCCACGTCCTGTGCGCCTACCGAGCCGAGCAGCCATTCGACCACCGTCGAAGCGTCTGTTGGACTCCGAGTCGCTTCCAGATCGAGTCGCCGCGGCGCGAGTTCCGGCGCCTCGTGCGCGACCGTCCGCGAGAGTCCCCACAACGACGCTGCAATCGGATCGACGTCGGTGTCGTGCGGCCTCGTGACCTGACTCCCGCGCGTCACCACGAGGAAGGAGTCGACCCGTGTGTCCGGAGCGCGGAGGGCGCGGACGAGGTCGAGGGCGCTCAGCGACGTGGGCAGCGGGTCGACCCGCTCGTCCGTGCGCGTGTCCAGGAGGACCGCGCCGGCCCACGCACCGTGCTGCGTCAGGGCGGTGGCGGCCCCGTCGATCGTGGTGAGTTGGCCCGTGTGGCCCCGGGCCGACAGCTCGGCGAGCACGGCGGTGCCGAGACCCTCCGGCTCGGAGACGACGAGCCACGGGGCGTCGGCGGCCGTCGCTCCCTTCCGCGCGAAGACGAATCCTTGGTTCCGCGACGCGACGCCGTGGGGCCCGGGAAGGATCGATGCCAAGTCCACCGCCGTCGATCCACCGAAGCCGGCGTCGGAGAGCGTTGTGTGCCACACGTCGGGTCCGGGGCAGGGGTAGTTCCCTCGACGCGCTTCGTCCGTGTAGTGCCACCAACTGTCGGTGAGGCCGACGGTCACGTCGAACCATCGGTGGCGACCGAAGACCTCGACGGCGAGGAGGGTCCCTCCGTCCGCGAGCACGGTCGAGATCCCGCGGAGCGCCGTATCGAGGTCGCGCGCGGCGTGGATGCAGCTCGCGGCCACCACTACGTCGAAGGACGAGGCATCGAAGCCCTGTTCGACCGGATCCGTGTCGAGGTCGTACACCTCGAAGCGTACGAAGCCGTGACTGCCGAACTCTTCGTCGGCCCGTGTCGTGAAGTACGGCGAGACGTCGGTGAAGGTGTACTCGACCTTCGACCCGAGCCCACGCTCCGTCAGTGCCGGAACGATCCGAGAGGTCACCCCGCCGGTTCCGCCCCCTACTTCCAGGATGCGTAGGGGGCGCTCCGCGCTACGACCCTCCGCGAGGGTGCACACGAGCTCGGCCAACGCTCCTCCGAACAGTCGCGCGAACGGGGCGTCGCGGTACATCTGCTTGGCGTCGTCGTTGTCGTCGGCCGGGAAGAGAATGGCGAGCGGGTCGACCTCACCGCGTAGGGTGCCGGCCAACGCGGGGCCGCATCGTTCCACGAGCCGAGATTCGGGGTCGTCTGCGGTGGACGGCGGCGGTCCGTCGGCTCGGGGCGGACGCGCGACGCTCCAGCCCCCGTCCGCCGCCATGAGGCACCCGGATTCCGTGAGCATCTCGATGCACCGGTCGAACAAGCGTTGCTTCGTCTCGTGGACACCGAGCGACGCGAAGAGTGCGGGCGGGTCGATCGAGTCGCCCACCGACGGAGTCCATCCGAGCGAGGAGAACGCCGCTTCGACCCACGCGGCGGACCGGTCTTCGAGATCATCCACGAAGGCGTCGTACCGAGCGGTCTCGGGGCCGGCCAGGTCGAGGACGCGGTCGGAGGTCCGCCCAACGAGGGTGTCCAGCGTCGGAGCCACGGAGACGGGCGTCCACGCGAGCTCGAAGAGTGTGGCGTCGTCCCCGTGCTGGAGATCGACTTCGCGGAAGACGACGTCTTCGATCGACCCGATCGCCCGTCCATCGGGGTCGTACAGGTCGACACGAGCCTTCACCGTGCGCCCGTCGGCCCCGTTCGAGGCCGTCGCGTGCGCCACGACGGTCCCGGAGAGCTCCCCGGCTTGGACATGTCCGATGCTGAAGGGGAGGAACGACCGGGTCCGGGCGTCCTCATCGAAGGCGGCGCCGGCAACCTGTAGGGCACCGTCCAACAAGAGCGGGTGCACATCGAAGGAGTCGGCGTCGTCGGCCGACGCCGTGGTCAGACGAAGTTCACCCAGGGCCTCGCCCTCGCCGACCCGAAGGGCGTGCACGGTCCGCAGTCGGGCTCCGAACGGGTACCCGCGGGCGGACATGTCCGCATAGAAGTCCGGCGCATTCACTTCCGTCGCGCAGCGGGCCCGGATCGGAGCGAGCTCCGCTCGGCCCGTGAGCGGCGCTCCGGCTCGGATCGTCGCCTGCGCGTGAACGGTCCACGCGCCCGCGTGCGGGTCGTCCGTCGAGACGGGGGACGAGGACAACTCGAAGACGGCGTCGTCCCGTCCGACCGATACCTCAGAGTGCACGAGGCGCTCTTCGTCGCCGAACCGCATCGGAGCGAGGAGGTCGACGTCAGAGAGACGCGGGTGGTCGAAGAGGTCGCGGCCCGCAGCCAACGCCGCGCTGAGGTATGCGGTCCCGGGGAGCACGGCTGCGCCGCCGACGACGTGTTCCCCGATGAACTCGGGACGGTTCGCCGCGAGCTGCGCCTGGTAGCTACGTCCGGATCGCGGGGTCGGCATGTGTCGGCCGAGGATGGGATGTGCAGCCGTGTCGGAACGCCCGCCGCCGGCTCCCAGGTCGACCCACAGGGTGGACCGATCGAAGGGAGTCGTGGGGATCCGAACGCGGCGTCCGGGTTGGAGGGTGTCCCACCTCGGTGAGGCGCCTCCGGCCCATACGGTACCGGCGGCCAGGAGGGCGTCCAGGAGCCCATCGGAGTCGCCTCCGCGTTGGGACGGCACCGTGGCCAAATCCGACCCGTTCGCCGCCATGAGACCCGACAGGACAGGCCGCGGTCCGATCTCCACCGCGAGGTCGACGACGTTCGACACTTCGGCGCAGGCGCGTGCGAAATCGACCGGAGCCCTCACCTGGCCGGCCCAGTACTCGGGGTCGGTGAGCACCCCGTCCTCGACCCCGCGACCGGAAACCGTCGAAACGAACCGACAGCCCTTCGGCTCACCGAGCGGCGTGCCCTCGAGCTCCCTGCGCATCCCCTCCACCACTTCGTCCATGAGAGGCGAGTGGAACGCCTGAGAGGTGCGTAGGGCTTTGGCCCGAATCCCGCGGGCCTCGGCCCGTTCTTCGACGACGTTCATCGCGTCGGACGCTCCCGACAACACGATCTGATCCGGAGCGTTCAGGGCCGCGACCGAAACGACGTCGAGGTATCCGTCGAGGAGGATCCGAGCCGCGTCCTCGTCACACGAGACCACGACCATCCGACCCGGACGGTCGACCGCGTGCATGAGACGTCCGCGGTGCGCGACGAGCCGTGCCGCGTCCTCTACGCTCAAGACGCCGGCGGCACACGCAGCGGCGTACTCGCCGATCGAGTGGCCTGCCACCACGTCGGGGCGTACGCCCCAGTGGCGCCAAAGCTCGATCAACGCGTACTGGAAGCAGAAGAGAGCCGGTTGAGTGACGTCGGTCTGGTCGATGCGCGCCGCGACCGAGCTGCCCGCGTCGAAGGCGTCGAAGAGGTCGAAGTCGAGGTGGGCGCTGGCCAGCCCGCACGCGTGGCGAAGGGCCTCCGCGAAGACCGGTTCGTGCTCGATCAGCGCCGCGCCCATGCCCGCGAACTGCGCACCTTGCCCGGTGAAGAGAAAGGCGAGGCGGGGCTCGTCGTCGACCACGTATCCGCGGGCCGCGCGAACCCCTCCCGCGGCTTCCGCGGAAGCTCGAAGGTTGTGCGCGAGTTCGTCTCGGGTGGCCGCGGCGTAGACCGCTCGGTGCGCCAGAGGAGCCCGGCCCACGGCAGCGGTGTGGCACGGGTCGGACAGCTCGCCATCGGACCCGGCCGGCGCGTTCAGGTGATCGGCCCACCGGTCCACGAGCTGGTCCAACCCCGTCCGGGTCGCCGCGGCCAGAGGGAGGAGGTACCCCTGCCGTTTGGAAGGCGCCCGCGTGTCCTCGGCGCCACTCCAGCTCTCGAGGATGACGTGGGCGTTCGTGCCGCTGAAGCCGAAGGACGAGACTCCCGCGCGCAGACGCCCGTCCGGCAACTCGGGCGTCTCATGCCCAGAGACGACGCGCAGGGGGAGCGAATCCCAAGGGATGTGCGGGCTCGGTGTGCCGATGTGGAGGTGTGGAGGCACCTCGCCGTGTTCGGTGCAGAGGACGGCTTTGAGAAAGCCGACGATGCCTGCGGCGGCTTCGAGGTGGCCGAAGTTGGTCTTGGCCGAGCCGACCAGGAGAGGCCGGTCGGTCGCGCGCCCGACGCCGTAGGCTCGCCCCAGCGCCTGGACCTCGATCGGGTCGCCCAGCTCCGTTCCCGTTCCGTGTGCCTCCACGTAGTCCACGTCCGCGGCCTCGAGGCCTGCTCGGGTGAGGGCGCTGCGGATGACGGCTTCCTGCGCGGGCCCATTCGGAGCGGTGAGTCCGCTGCTCGGACCGTCTTGGTTCACCGCGGTTCCTCGGACGACCGCCCGGATCGGATCGCCGTCTCGGATCGCGTCCGACAGTCGCTTCAAGACGACGACGGCACACCCCTCGCCTCGACCGAAGCCGTCCGCGGTATCGGAGAAGGTCTTGCACCGCCCGTCCGGTGCGAGCATGCGAGAACGCTGGAAGGCGCGGGTGTAGTCGGCGGTCAGGATCAGGTTCACTCCACCGACCACAGCCAGGTCCGACTCGCCCGAGGCGAGGGATTGGGCGGCGAGGTGCAACGAGACCAGCGACGACGAACATGCGGTGTCGATTCTCAACGACGGGCCCTGGAGGCCCAGGAGGTACGAGAGTCGTCCCGAGACCATCGAGTGCGCGATCCCGGACGTGAAGTGCGAGTCGAGGAGTTGCAGCGCTCTCGACGAAGCGGTCTGCGCCTGCGCGTACTCGTTCGCGGTGACACCCATGAAGACGCCGGTGCGACTGCCTTCCAAAGACCGGGGGTCGATGCACGCGTCTTCGAGCGCCTCCCACGCGCACTCGAGCGAGAGCCGTTGCTGCGGATCCATGCCGGCGGCCTCACGAGGCGAGATCCCGAAGAAGACGGGATCGAATGCGCCTACGTCGACGTCGAGGTAGCCGGCCGGCGGTAGTTCGGTGGGGTCGGTGTCGCCCCAGGTAGGACGCGTTACGGGCGGTGCCGGGAGGACGGCATCCGTACCGGAACGGAGCAGCTCCCAGAATGAGTCCGGGTCGACGACCCCACCTGGGAGTCGGCATCCGGCACCGATGACCGCGACCGCTTCAGCGCGGTCGCTCTCCAGCTCCCGGATACGAGCCTGCAGCTGCTCGATCGCGAGCAGTGAGCGCTTGAGCGGGGAGAGTTCCGAGCTGGACTCGCTCAAGCGTCGCCCTCCAATGCCTCGAGCTGTCGCAGCAGTCGAGCGGCGGCCTCTTCTTCCGACAGGCCCGCGACATCGGCGGATGTGGTGGCGTCGACGGGGACCGTCACGTCGGTGGGGCCGGCGTCCGACTGACCGACGGCGTCCTCGAGTGTGCCCAGGACGAGCGCCGAGATCAGCTTGATGGTCGGGTAGTCGAAGATGAGGGTGGACGGGAGGGCGTCGCCCAGACCCGCTCGTTCTTGGATCAGGTTCCTCAGTCGGACCGCCATGAGTGAGTCGACCCCCAACTCCATCAGCCGAGCGTTCCGCGAGGGCGGTCGGTCGGGGTCGGCGTTCAACACGTCGATCACGGCGGAGCGCACGATCCCGGTCACGATGTCTTTGCGTTCCTTCTCGTCCGCCTCGGCGAAGCCGCCGGGAAGCGTTGTCGCTGGTGCCGCCGCTTCCGTCGTCTCCGCGCGCACTTCGGCCTCGAACGTGACGTCGGCGTCCGTCGAGCCAGCCACCCCGGGAGCCGCGCCGAGGATGATGTGCTGCTTGAGCACCTCAGCCGACGATCCCTCCGGCGGAAACGCTCCGGTCTCGGAGAACCCTGCCCGCTGCAGGAGGTCGAGCCAACGGCCGGGGCTCAAGAGCGGCGTCTCACCACGGAGGTCGTCCTCGAAGTCCTGCCAGCCCTCGATGAGCCCCGTCGTGATGTCGTGCCACGCGAGATGTCCCGTCGATTCGACGAGAAGAAGAAGCCCGCCGGGTGCCAGAAGGCCGCGCACGGTACCGAGGGCGCGGTCGAGGTCGAGCGCGGCATGGATGACGTTCGAACCCACGATCACGTCATACCCGCCGACCTCGACGCCCTGCTCAGCCGGGTCTTGGTCCATGTCGAACCGGAGGGTACGCAGGAAGGGGAAGTCCGAGAACTTCTTCCGACCCCAATCCAGGAAGATGTCCGAGACATCGGTGTAATCGTAGCGGGTGCGCTCGGTCGGAAGGACCGGCAGGAGAGAGGACGTCGTCCCCCCCGTGCCCGCGCCAATCTCGAGCACGCGAACCGGCACTCCTGCGGGCAGTTCGCGCACGTAGGCCTCGAGGGCTCCCGCTGCGATCGCGTTGACGTACCGCAGGACGTGCGCCTGCTCGTACAGCGTACCCGCCAGGTCGAAGTCACCGCCCGGGAAGAGGGTCTCGAGTGGGCTGGTCTTTCCGCTGAGGACCTCGGTGACCAACGAGCCCGAGTGGCGCACGTAGCGAAGCAGGGCGGGGTCGTCGGCCAGGAGGGAGTCCACTCGCTCCCACGCCGGTCCAGCGTCGAACGCCTGGAGCCGCTCGGTGGCTCGGAAGCCTCCGTCGACGCGGTCGAGGTGGCCGCTCGCGACGAGCGCATCGAGCCAACGAGACACGATCGGACGGTAGAGCTCGCCGATGCCCGTGGCTTCGAGCACCCCGGCGACATCGAGCGTCACGCCCGCTTCGTCGAAGGCCCCGAGCTCGACCAACGTGTTTCGCCCCACCGTGTGGGTCAGCTCTTCGAGGGCGCGCCACCGATCCGCGAACGAATCCATGCGCATGTCCAGCGGAGCGAAGTCCGCCCGGTCGTTCGCTTGTCGGACGGCCGCGCCCCAGGGGTCGCCTACCCCCTCGGTCGCACGGGATGAGGCGTCCGCGCCCGACTCGAGCCAGAAGCGACGCCGCGCGAACGGGATCCCCGGAAGAGTGACGACGTCCGCTCCCGAGCCGGCGTGCACTTCATCCCAGTCGACGTCGGCGCCGGCCGCGTACAACGCCGCGAGAGCCGCGAGAAGGCCGGGCCAGGGGTCGCCCGCCGTGATCTCGGGCGAGAGCCAGCGCGGTGCCGGCGCAGGCGCTTCCGACGCGCCTCGCTCTTCGTCCCCCAGAAGCAGGAGGCACGAGGCGTCCTGGTAGGCGGCGTGCCATACCTCCGAAGCCGGTACGGTCGGGTCGAGCGCCCCGATCCAATGGCGGGCGTCGGACGGATCGAGCACCTCCTGGCCCGTGCGACCGGATCGGTACGCCACACCCGCGGGCATCGCTTTGCCGAGGCCCGAGATCGTGCGCGCGAAGGCTGCCTCGGCCTCAGCGCGCGGGGTGCCGTCCGCGATCGCGCGGCGGGTCGCATGCAGGTCGGCGACGAGTTCGATCGAATCGTCCAGCGAAAGCACGGCTGCGGAGACGGCCGCCACGACCTCTCCCGTCCCGTATCCGAGGACGACCGAGGTGTCGACACCCCAACTCTTCCAGAGGGCCGCGAGGGCAAGCTGAGTCGCGAGCCCCAGTGCATGGGGTGCCAGCTCGGGTGCTTCATCGGGCGATCCCGACAACAGCTCGGCGATCGATACTCCGAACGCCTGGCGCGTCGGCTCCTCGCACGCTTCGAACATGCGACGCGCGACGGAAGACCCTCGGATGAGGGCTCGGGCAGCCTCGACGTCGACTCCGGTCGACTCGGGGAAGACGAGACCGATCTCGGGGCGTTCCGCTTCGTCGTCGGTGGAGGCGAACACGCCGGGCGCGTCTCCATCCTCCAGCCAGTGCGTCAACGCGGACTGTGCGGCCGCGGCGTCCGCCGCCACGACGGCGACCCTGTGGGCGAGGTGTGGCCGGCCGCCGTTCGCGGTCCGACAGCTGTCCTCGAACGGTGTCGCCGAGTCGGCGAGGTGCGCGACGAAGGCGTGCGCCAACTCGGCACGCGATCCGCTCAGCGGAGCCGAGAGAGTGAGCAAGTTCGCACTGCGCTCCTCGGTGGTGGCACGCTCGTCACTCGCCGGCGCTTCTTCTACGACCACGTGTGCGTTCGTCCCGCTGAAGCCGAAGCTGCTCACTCCGGCGCGGCGGGTGTCGGTGCCGGGGAAGGGCATCTCCTCGGTGGGGATCACGATCGGAAGGGCATCCCACTCGATGTGCGGGTTCGGCTCGCCGAAATGGAGGTGGGGAGCGATCCGGCCCGAGCGCACGGTGGAAATCGCCTTGATCAGTCCGGTGATCCCCGCCGCCGCCTCCATGTGGCCGACGTTCGTCTTGACCGAGCCGACGGCCAACGGATGCGCCCGTTCACCCGAGAAGATCGCTCCGAGGGCACCGATCTCGATCGGATCCCCGAGCGGGGTCCCCGTACCATGCGCTTCGACGTACCCGACGTCGGACGACCGTAGGCCTGCATCGTCCAAGGCCGAGCGGAGTACCTCTTCCTGAGCTGGACCACTCGGGGCGGTGAGACCGCTGCTACGGCCGTCCTGGTTGATCGCCGACCCGCGAACGACAGCGAGAATCCGATCGCCGGCACGTCGGGCATCGGAGAGTCGCTTGAGGACGACGACCCCACAGCCCTCGCTCCGGACGTACCCGTCGGCTGCGGCGTCGAACGTTTTGCAGCGGCCGTCCGGCGACAGCATACCCGCCTGGCAGAAGTTGATCGTGAGCTCGGGGGTGATGATGAGGCTGACCCCACTCGCCAGGGCGAGGTCGCTCTCCCCGGACCGGAGGGAGCGGCAGGCGAGGTGGACGGCGACCAGGGAAGACGAGCACGCCGTGTCGACGGTCAGCGCGGGTCCCTCGAGCCCGAGGAGGTAGGCGATCCGGCCGGAGGCGACGCTGAACGCCGTACCCGTGCTGGCGTACGTGTCGATGCGGTTCGGGTCTCCCAACACCATGCGCTGATAGTCGGTCGTGCCGATGCCCACGAAGACACCCGTGCGGCTTCCCCGAAGGCTCGCCGGAGAGATCGCCGCGTGCTCCAGCGCCCGCCACGTCGTTTCGAGAAGGAGGCGCTGTTGGGGGTCCATCGTGCGCGTTTCCAGCGGGGCGATCCCGAAGAACTCCGGATCGAAGAGGTCGATCTCGTCGAGGAAACCACCCGCGTTCACGTAGTACTTGCCGGGCCGCGCGTCGCCCGCCGCGAAGAACGCCTCATGATCCCAACGGTTGTCGGGGATCGGGCTCACCGCATCGGTCGCGCCGAAGAGCATACGCTCGAAGCTCGCCAGTGAATCCACACCTCCGGGGGTCCGCATCCCGACGCCCACGACGGCGATGGGTTCCCGAGCCGGCGCGCGCGCCTCCTCGAGCTCCCGCTTCAGCCGTCGGATTTCGACGAGCGCCTGCTTGACCGGGGACAAGCTTTGTGGCTGTTGACCCTCGCTCACCCGCCGTCCTCCGTCGTCGAGCGCATGCCTTGGAGTTCGAGGAGCAGCGCTTGCTCCGCCTCCTCTTCTGTAAGCTCGCGCACATCGTCGATCGGCTCACCTGCATCGACGTTGAGGGTCGAAGGCGCCTCTGCCTCGTCCACCGCCGGTGCCTCAGCGCCGGTGAGGCGATCGAGCAGGTGTCCGCCGATGGCCGCGACGTTCGGATAGTCGAAGGCGAGGGTCGCCGGGAGCGACTCGCCCACCGCCACCGCGAGCGCGTTTCGCAGTTCGATGGCGCTGAGTGAGTCCAGGCCGGCGTCCCGAAGGGGGGTCTCGATGCCCACGGGGGTCTCACGGCCGAGGATGGCGGTCACGACGTCACGGACATGGCTCTCGATGGCGGCGGCGTGTCGATGCTTGGGGAGGTCGGCGAGGCGAGACGCGAGCGGGGCCATTGCCTCCGTCGCATGGATCTCAGTCGAGGTCGACCGGGCCGCGGTGGCGAGCTGTATCGCGACGACCTGCTCGGGGCCTGGCCCCAGCAGGAGGTCCATCGCGGCAACTCCGCTCTCCTCGTCCCACCACTCCAAGCCGAGTCGGCTCCAGCGATCCCGATGGGCCTCGTCCAGTCGCTCGGCCATGCCTTCGGTCGACCACGGCCCCCACAGGACACTCGTCGCGGGAAGGCCGAGGCCGCGCCGGTGACCCGCCAACGCGTCGATGAATCCGTTCGCTGCCGCATAGCTACCCTGTCCCGCCGCGTTCACGAGTGGGCCGGCGGCCGAGTACAAGAGGAAGAGCGAGATGGGATCGTCGACCGTCGCCTCGTGGAGATTCCACCCTCCAGCCGCCTTCGGGTGCATCACCCGGGCCAGCTCGTCGCGTGTCGTCTGAGCGAGGGTTCGATCCTCGATCGTGCCCGCCGAGTGCACCACGCCGACGATGGGGTGTTCCTCCCGCAGCGCATCGATCGCCGCGTGCAGCGCATGGCGGTCCCCGACGTCGACGCGAGGGGTCTCGACCCGTACGCCGTCCTGGACGAGTCGATCGATCCGTGCCGTGACGCTCGCGGTCGGGGCGTTTCGGGAGAGGAGGGCGACGTGCCGCGCGCCACGGTCCGCCAGCCACTCCGCGGTCAAGATTCCGAGCGCGCCGGTTCCGCCCGAGACGACGAACCACCCGTCTCTCTCGAGCGGGTTCGATCGCGCGCCGGGTACGAGGACGATCTTTCCGACGTGCTCGCCGCGAGACATCCGCCGGAACGCAGGCTCGACGTCGGTCATACGGACGGGGCGGTGGGGCAGCGCGGTGAGCCCACCCGTCGAAAAGCCGTCGAGGAGTTCGTCGAAGATCGCGGGCAAGAGGTCGGGGTCTCTCGACCCCTCGTCCCGGAGGTCGAACGCGACGTAGCGAACGTCGTGGCCCATGCGTTCGAGATCGGAAGCGGAGAGCAACTCTCGTTTGCCCAACTCGATGAAGACACCTCCGCTTCGAAGGCACCGAAGTCCCGCTGGGATCAGTTCCCCGGTCAGCGAGTTCAGCACGACGTCGACTCCCTCGCCCCCGGTCGCTTGGTGGACGCCGGCTTCGAAGGTCGTAGACCGCGAGTCGAAGGCCCCGGCCGCGCCGAGCTCTTCGAGAAGGGTTCGCTTCTCCGGAGTCCCTGCGGTCGCGTACACGACGGCCCCGGCACGTAGCGCGATCTGGATCGCGGCCA
>JBCCEZ010000071.1:0-21070 GCA_039030015.1 Gemmatimonadota bacterium
GTCCCGGACCTCGATGCCGCGAACGAGTTGTCCGACCAAGAAGATCAGAAGTGCGTTGATCCCGATGTGAATCAAAAAGCTCATGGCTGAGTCACCCTCCCCACGTCATTGCGTCAGGCCGCGACGTTGAACCCGTCCGGCAGAATGCTTCCATTGTTCTTGGACGGGAAAAGCGTCCAAATCGTTTCTTTTTCATTCCGACCGATCGTGAACGCCATGCCGTCATCTCGCCTCCTCCGCACCTCGTTCGCCCTAGGAGGCGTCGTGATGTGCACCCTCGCCGCCACCGCGTGCTCCTCGGATCTGGTGGCCGAAGAAGACCCACGGATCGAGTGGGCGAGTGTGTCGACGCCGGTCGGAAATGTGAACGTCGCGTTCGTGCGACCCGACAACGAAGGTGGCCAGGACCACCCCGTCGTCTTCGCGCTCCCGTGGGGGTCGGGATCCGCCGATCTCGTCTCATCGTTCATTCAGCGGTACTGGCTCACCGAGCCCGGAGCACGTGGGTACTACGTAATGGCCCCGGAGATTCTAGGGCCTTCCCTCGAGACGGACGCCAACGACGTCTTGCCGGCGATCTTCGCTTGGATGGATGCGGAATTCACGTACGACGACGAGAACGTCGCGATCGTGGGTGCGTCGAACGGGGGCCGCGGGCTCTTCTACGCCGCCGTTGCCCAACCGGACCGATTCCAAGCACTGCTGGGCTTGCCGGCGATGTATCAACGCGATCCGTCGAACCTGTCCGTGCTGGACGGGAAGCCGATCCGGCTGATCGTCGGGGAGTTGGATACCCCGTGGCGCGACGGCGTGGAGCAAACGCGTGTGGCGTTGGAGCAGGTGGGGATCACGCCGGAGATCGATATCGCGGGAACGCAGGGCCACGTCCTCGACTTGCAGCCCGCGGGCCTCATGGACTGGATCGACAACGCCTTGGGCCGCTGACTCAGCGCTTCTTTTTCTTCTTCTTCCGCTTTTTGCGGGACTTCCCCGCGCCTTTGCCCTTCTTGGACGACGCGGCCTGAGCCGGGGGCGTCTCGCCTCCCTCACCCTTGTCCGAGGACGTCTCCTCGGGGTCGTCGGCCGTCTCGTCCTCGACGCCTGCGTCCTCGGCTTCTGCGTCGTCGGACGCTCCGTCTTCGGGTCCGCCGTGATCGGCCGGGGTCTCGGAGATCTCGTCTTCTTCGACGGACGCCTCGGCCGGAGCAGCCTCCTCTTCGGGGACGGATTCCGCGGATGACGCGGACGCGTCGTCGCCCGACTCCCCGTTCTCATCGTCTTCCCCCGCGCCCGACTCGGCGGGATCCGGGCCCGCCTCCACCTCGTCGTCCGACAAGAGCTCAGCGTCCCGATCGTTCGACCGGATCGCCGATTCGAGGCACGCTTCTGCGAGGGCCGCATCCTCCGCGAGCGCTTCCGGCGCACCGTCTCCGATCCAGGACCGTACCTCCGCCGCACGCTTCGGGAAGTCCAGAGAGTCCAGGCCGTCGGCCACGGCCCCGAGGAACTCCGACTCTGGAGAAACGCGGGCCATGAGGTAGATCTGTGTGGCGGCCCGCGGTTGTTGGTCTGCCGCGCGGGCCGCCTCCACGTAGTCGCGGAGATGCAGCAGAGCCATCGCCCGGTGCTGCGCGGCCATGTCGAGCCAGGTGAGCGTGCACAGCGTCCGGATCGCCGACGGTCGAACTCGGATGATCTTGTTCGCGACGCTCCGGGCCTGCTCCCGCTGAGCATCCTCCAAGAAGGCGTCGATCGCCTGCCCGTAGTAGCCGACCGCCCGATCCGGGAGGTCGGACTTCAGTGCGAGATCCCCGGCCTTGTTGTACGCCGAACCGACGTACCCGGCCTGGGCCTTCTCGGCTTCCGACTCCAGGGCCGCAAGCCGTTCGTCGATGTCGGGTCCGGACTCAGCGTCTCCCGAACCGAACAGGCGCTTGAAGAAGGACACGCGATCGGAGGACTACGGGAGGACCTCGATGAGTTCCATCTCGAAGATCAGCGTCGCGTTCGGCGGAATCGAGCCCGACCCACCCGGCCCATAGGCCAGCTCGGACGGGATCACCAACCGGTACTGATCCCCTTCCTGCATCAGGAGCAGGGCCTCCGTGAAGCCGGCGATCAGGCGGGCCATGCTGAACTGTGCGGGTTCTCCGCCGATGCTCGAGTCGAACTCCGTCCCGTCGAGAAGCGTGCCTCGGTAGTGCACCCGCACGTTGCTCTCCGCCGTCGGCGACGCGCCCTCACCTTCGCGGAGCACCTCGTACTGCAGACCACTCTCGGTCGTGGTGACCTCTGGACGGGCCCCGTTCTCGGCCTGATAGGTCGCACCGGCCTCGGCATTTTCCTGGCCTTCCTCGGCGCGCCGCTGCGCGGCCGCGGTCTGAACGCGCTGGCTGAACGAGTTCAAGGCGGTCTGTAGCTCCTCGTTCGATAGCGCCTGTTCGTTGCGCTCCAGTGCATCCACGACCCCGCGCATGAAGGCGGCGTGGTCGAGGTGATCCCGGGTGTCCGCGATCTGGCGACCCATGTTCAGTCCGACGCCGTAGGACGCGATTTGGTCCTCACTCTCGAGGGACGCGGAAGAAAAGTCGGTGGAGCCGGTGGTGTCGGCGCAGGCCGAAAGCATGGCGGCGACGGCCACCAAGGCGGTCGCGGAGCGAATCGTCTTCATCATTCAGAATCCGAGTTGAGTAGGAGACCGAAGCTAACGGGTGGTCCGGGAACACCCAACGGCCCACTTTGTCCGCCTTCCGTGGATTGCTTTCGTCCCTACCGGAGACACGACCGATGGCCCGGTTGCCTCGTTTCTTCGTCGCATTCTTCGCGCTCTCGACCCTCGCCTCGGCTCCTCTGCATGCGCAGACACGAGCCCCGGACGAGGTCCTGGCCGACAAGAGCTACGTCGCCCCGACGAACGACATCGCCGACATGGTGCTGGCCCCGCGCTGGCTGAATACGACGCTGACCAACGTCAGCCCGAACAAGCGGTGGTTCATTCAGGAGATCGGAGACGGCCCGGTCACCCTCGACCGGTTCTCCAAGCCGTTCGACGAGTTGGGTGGCGTCTTCATCGACTACACGGCCAACCGGCACCGGAACCTCACGATTCGAACGAACGTGGGCATCCACGTGATCTCGGCGGAGGACGGGTCGGCTACCGAAGTCGACACGCCGGATGGCGCGCGTGTGTCCAACGCCACCTGGTCCCCGGACGGCTCGCAGATCGCCTTCTACGTCCACACGATGGACGAGACGCACATCTGGGTCGCCGACCCGACCAACGGGAGTGCTCGCCAGGTCACGCGCACACCGGTGCTCGCTACGATGGTCACCGGATTCGAGTGGACCTCCCGAGGCGATGAGATCGCCGCGGTGCTCGTGCCGAGTGGCCGAGACAGCCGCCCCCTCCCGCCCGCCATCCCGACCGGTCCGCAGGTGAAGCAGACCGAGGACGGCGAAAACATGCTGCGGACGTATCAGAGCCTCATGGCGACGCCGTACGACGAAGAGCTCCTGGAGTGGCACGCCACGGGCCAGCTCGCGGTGATCGACGTCGACTCGCGGAACGTCACCGAGATCGGCGGTCCGACGATGATCACCAGCTTCGACTTCTCACCCACGGGCCAGCACGCCCGCATCGAGACGATGATGAAGCCCTTCAGCTACATCGTCCCCGTGCGGAGCTTCGGCCACGTCGAGGAGATCTGGGACCGCTCGGGTGACGTCCTCGTCGAGCTCGAGGTCACCGAGACGCAGACCGGCCTCGACGGCAACCTTCCGTCCGCGCCGGGCGTGGGCGGAGCCGCGGACGAGCCCGACCGTCGTTCGCTCGCGTGGCGGGAAGACGGTGCAGGCCTGAGCTATCTCCAGCAGGAAGCCGGGACCGACGACGAAGACGGTGACGAAGACGAAGGTCGTGGACGTCGCGCAGACCGCGTCATGCTCTGGGCCCCGCCCTTCGAAGACGGCGCGGCCACCGTCGTGTACCAGAGTGATCGCCGCATGTCGGCAGCGCGCTTCAACGCCGACCACACGATGATCTTCGTGTCCGAGCGTCCGCGGGGCGGCTTCGGCAACAACGGTGGAGGCACGATCCGCGAGTACGCCGTCGATCTCTCGGACACCGAGACGACGTACCCGATCTTCGAATACGACTCGGAGGACTTCTACGAGAACCCCGGCGCACTTGTGATGACCGGTGGCCGCGTGCCCGCGACCGGCCGCTTCTTCGGGGGCGGCAACAACAACAGTGCACCGGTCGTTCAGACCTCCGCCGACGGCGCAAGCGTCTTCCTGTACGGGAACGCGTACAACGAAGACCCGATGGTCGAGAGCCCGAAGAATTTCATCGACCGGGTCGACATTCGGTCCGGTGAGACGACGCGGATCTTCGAAGCGAACAACGAGGGTGAGCACAATCGAGTCGTGTCGATCCTGGACGCCGACGGCGGGGCGTACGTCATCTCTCGCGAGTCCCCCACCGAGATCGCTCAGTCCCATCTCTTCCGCGATGGCCGCACTACACAGCTCACGAACAACATCGACTACACGCCGGAGATGACGACGGCCCCGAGGCAGCGCTTCACGGTCGAGCGGCCGGACGGCTTCCGCTTCCTGGTCAACGTCACCTTGCCGAACGGCTATCAGGAAGGCACCCGTCTCCCGGCGATGTTCTGGTTCTACCCCCGTGAGTTCACGGACCAAGAGAGCTACGACGAGCGTGGGCGGACGTACAACAAGAACGCCTTCCCGAACTTCGGTACGCGCTCGATGCAGTACCTCGTCCAGCTCGGGTACGCCGTGGTGGAGCCGGACGCGCCGATCGTCGGTGAGCCGGGCCAAATGAACAACAACTACGAGCACGACCTTCGGAACAACCTGGCCGCCGTCATCGACGAGCTCGACCGACGCGAGCTGATCGACCGCCAGCGCCTCGGGATCGGAGGCCACTCCTACGGTTCCTTCTCGACCGCGAACGCGATGGTCCACACGCCCTTCTTCAAGGCGGGCATCGCGGGCGACGGGAACTTCAACCGCACACTCACCCCGCTGATGTTCCAAAGCGAGCGGCGGGTCTTCTGGGATGCGAAGGATGTGTACACGTCGATGTCGCCCTTCTTCCACGCGAACAACATGACGGGCGCGCTCCTCATCTATCACGGGATGATGGACCAGAACGTCGGTACGGCCCTCGACCACGCCCCGCGCATGTTCCACGCGCTGAACGGACTCGGGAAAGACGCGTCGATGTACCTCTATCCGTACGAGGATCACGGCCCGGCCAGCCGGACCACCCTGCTCGATCTGTGGGCGCGCTGGACGGCCTTCCTCGACGTGCACCTCAGAGACGGAACGTCGCAGCCGATCACACAGGAGTAGGGCCGACGACGGTCCGAACCGCGTAGGCGGATACGCTGCGCCCCCTGGGACGAACATCGTCCCGGGGGGCGCAAACATTTGACATAAAATTCGTCGCACATCCGACGCAACGATTCTCACACTTCTCGCGTCCAATCATGTGAGACCGGGAGGGCGGTGTGCGGGACCGTCGTTCTCCCGCGTCCCTGTTTATACAGGACGTTCGATTACGACCACCGCAGGAGGGAGGTAGGGATGAGGGAGCACGAACCGCGGCTGGAAGAGGACGCGAAAAACCTGTCGGTCGTCACCGGCTCCGCGATCCTCGCCGCGTTGATCACCATCGGCCTGGTCGCGAACCAGATGGTCGCCGCGCCGGAAGAGGTCGTCGTCCGCGACGTCCAACCCGTCGTGATCGAAGTCGTCGACGTTCCGGAAGTGGTGGAAGTCGAGCCCGAGCTGCCCGTCCTCGTCGAGGTCGAGCCCGTGCGCGCTCCGCTCACCGGGATCAACCGGCTCTACGGCACCGTGACCACGGTCTACGGCCGCGAGTTCACCGGCTACATCCGTTGGGACAAGAACGAAGGCAGTTGGACCGACCTCCTCGACGCTCAGAAGGAGCGCTATCGGGGTGGGTCCAGCCAGAGCGGCATCCGCTTCGGCCACATCGACCGCATCGACGTGACCGGTCGTCGTTCGGCCCGCTTCACGCTCCGCAACGGTGAGCGCATGGAGCTGCAGGGGTCGTCCACGGACCTGGGTTCGGGACTACGCGCTCTGCTGGTCGACGAAGGCAACGGTGAAGTCGCCGACTTCCGGTGGCGTGACCTGGAGTCCGTGGACTTCTTCGCGCCGGGCGACCAGGCCCCGTCGGAGAGTCGTCTGCACGGTACCGTCCACACACGGGACGGGATGTCCTTCACGGGCTACGTCACGTGGGACGTCGACGAGATCTACTCGAACGACATCCTCGACGGCGACGCCGACGGTGAGCGACTGGAGATACCCTTCGGTCAGGTCAACATGATCGAGCGCTACGGCACCTGGGGTGCGAAGGTGACGCTCGACAACGGTGACGACTACGTGCTCGAGGGCACCAACGACGTGAACTCGTCGATCCGCGGGATCGAGGTCTCGGACGCGACGCTCGGCGCCGTGAAGCTCCAGTGGGACGAGTTCGACTACGTCGAGTTCCACGGCACGAACGACGAAGTCGCTGTGGCGAACTTCGACGGTGGCGCGCAGCTCGAGGGCACCGTGATCACCCGCTTCGGTGACGAGTACACCGGCGAGATCATCTGGGACGCCGACGAGCAGTTCACCTGGGAGATCCTCAAGGGCTATATCGGGGACGTCGAGTTCCACGTCGAGCTGAGCAACATCGCGCGCATCGAGAAGACGCGTCGCGGCTCGCTCCTCGAACTCAACGACGGACGCTCCTTCGAGCTCAACAACACGAACGATGTGGACCGTGGGCACAAAGGCATCACGATCCGCACCGACGGTCGCGAGTACGAGGTCGACTGGGACGAGTTCCAAGAGGTGACCTTCACAGGTCGCTGAGTCGTCCCGCTCAGGACACAACCCCGCCCGGCTTCGGCCGGGCGGGGTTTTCCTTTGTGCGTCTGTCGTTCAGAATGACGCGATCGTGGACATACGACCGCCGGAAACGCTCATGCCGACCCTCGCCCTACGAAGCCTCTTCGCGCTCGTCTGCCTGACGACGCTCGCAGGATTCACCCAGCGTGCCGCTGCTCAAGCGACAGCGGCAGCAGCCACGGAAGCGACCGCGGCCATCGACGAGATCTTCGCGCGATGGAGCGGGGATGCGACTCCGGGCTGCGCGGTCGGCGTCACCCAGTACGGCGAGCCGGTGCTCGAGCGGTCGTACGGTATGTCGGACCTCGAGCACGGGATCGAGAACGCTCCGGGCACGATCTTCGAAGGTGGCTCCGTCTCGAAGCAGTTCACCTCCGCGGCCATCGTGCTCTTGGTGCTCGACGGAACTCTCGCCTTGGAAGACGACGTCCGAGAGTACGTCCCCGAGCTCCCCGACTACGGGCACACGATCACCGTCCACCAGCTCATGACCCATACGAGCGGATTGAGGGACTGGGGCTCGGTCGCATCGATCTCCGGATGGGGGCGCGGGGATCGGAGTCACGACCATGACGACGTGGTCGACATCTTGAGCCGTCAGACCGAGTTGAACTTCGAGCCCGGCACGGAGTGGTCGTACTCGAACTCGGGGTACAACCTGATGGCCGTCATCGTCGACCGAGTCAGCGGCATGTCCTTCGCGGACTTCTCCCGCGAACGGATCTTCGAGCCGCTCGGGATGATCGACACGCAGTGGCGTGCCAACTATCGCCAGATCGTCCCCGGGCGGAGCACGGCGTACCGCCGGACTCGGGAGGGCTGGGAGATCGACCGTCCGATCGAGTACGTGCACGGAAACGGAGGGATCCTCTCGACGATCCGTGACTTCGCGACGTGGAACGACGCGCTCACCGACGGCGGCCCGTGGGGAGATCGTTTTCTCGAACTCATGCACATGGAAGGGGTGCTCGTCGATGGCACCCCCGTCGGCTACGCCGGCGGCCTCTTCGTCGGGGACCTCGGCGGTGTGGCTTCGGTGACGCATACGGGTGCGACGGCGGGCTATCGAGCCTTCCTCGGTCGGTACCCCGAGCAGGGCCTCTCGGTGGCGATGCTCTGCAACGCATCGAACGTCTCGGTCGGCTCGATCGGGGCGAGTGTGGCCCGCGAATTCCTGAGCAACGCCGTACAGGACCGTCCCACCCCGGACTACGCCGTGGCCTCCGAGGGCATGGACCTCCGCCGATACACGGGATTCTTCGCCGATCCGGCGACGGGGCGGCCCGTCGCCCTCCAACTCGGCGACGATGGCGTGCTCCGCGTCCGCACCGGCACCGGCAGCACCGTGACTCCCCTGTTGCCCGAGTCCGCGACCCGGTTCCAGGTCGGCAATACGGAGAACGTGTACGTCTTCGAGCAGGACGGCCGGCAATTCCCCGCCTTCCGAGTCGAGGACGGGCAGTCGATCGATCGACGCTACGAGCGGGTGATGCCCTGGCGGCCGACGGAGAACGACCTCGAAGCGCTCAGCGGCACCTACCATAGTGAAGACGCCGAGACGACGTTCGTGGTCGAGGTGGTGGACGGTGAGTTGACGCTCTGGCAACGGCCGAACGTTCGGCGTAGCGCCACGCCCCTCTACCGAGATGCCTTCATGTTGCCAGGCGGCCCGATCGTTCGCTTCCGTCGCGACGGAGAGGGCGCCGTGACCGAACTGTCCATGGGAATCTCGAGAGTCTACGACATGAGATTCCGGCGCATCGAATAGCCCGGCATCCGTACCGTCGCGGCCTGCCGACGAGCACCACCAGGCTCGGCCCGCTCACCCGTGAGGGTGGGCGGGCCTTTTTGTCGCCTTCAAGTCGAGGACATCACCGCTCGACAGCAAGGACTTCCCGATGGGCACTCGTCGTTCGATCCCGAACCGCTCACTCACCACGACACTCGCGGTCGCCGCTCTGTGGCTCGCCGCGTGCGGCCCCACGGACAGTCCGATCTGCTCTCCGACCGATCCTTCCTGCGCGCCACCGCAGGACACGACGAATGGGGGAGCGGGTGTCATGTCGGTCGTCTCCGTTCTTCCGACGACCGGGGCCACGGCCGTCGACTACGCGGCCAACATCGTCCTCCGCTTCTCCGCACCCGTCGACACGTTGGCGGCCGGCGACATCCGTGTCGGCACGCTGGACGGCACGCTGACGTACGCGGGCTCGCTGGTGACCTTCGACCCCGCGGAGAGCCTGGCTCCGGGCACGACCTTCCAAGTCACGGCGACGAACGTCCTCGGCACCTCCGGCGAGCAGATGACCGCGCCCTTCTCTTCGTCCTTCACGACCCGCGAGGTGGCCGTCGCCGCTTCAGCGAGCGCGAGTGTGAGCGAAGCCTCCACGGGCGGGACGATCACGTTGGATACGTCGGGGTCGGCCGGGACGACGACGTGGCGCCAGATCGCCGGCCCCTCGGTCGGCCCGTTGACGGGCGTCTCGCCGAGCTTCCCCGCTCCGGACGAGATGGGGACCCTCGGATTCGAACTCACCGCCACGGATGGGACGGACGTCGAGTCCGACACCGTGTGGGTCACCGTGTTCGAGGACCTGGAACGCGCTCTCTACGTCTCGCCCAACGGGCTCGCTGGGAACCCCGGTACGCGCGAGGCGCCCCTCGCGTCGATTCAGGAAGCGATCGACGCCGCGGACGCACTGGGTGACGGAACCGATGTGTACGTCGCCGCAGGGACGTACGCCGAGACACTCACCCTGGCAGCGAACGTCGGGCTGTACGGTGGCTTCGACGCGGACAGCTGGGACTTCGACCCCGACGTCTCGATGACCGTCGTCGAGGGGGGATCGACCGCCGTCGTGGCGCGCGGTGCGTCGAGCATCCGCATGAGCTGGATGCACATCCGAGCCGCGGACGCCGTCGACGACGGCGGGAGCTCGATCGGACTGCTCTTCGAGGACGCGACCGATGCCCTTCTGCGCGGCAATGTGATCGAGGCCGGAGCGGGGATGGACGGTCGACCCGGCACGGACCGGGGCACGCGCGGAGGGCGAGGCGGAGATGGCAGCGACGGCGGCGGGCATGGAAGCTGTTCGGACGCGACCGGTGGTCGCGGCGGTGGCATCGGTGGCCAGGACGGATGGAACGGCGGGCGAGGCGGCGCGGGCGGGAAGAGCGCCGGAAGCGGCGGCAGCAAGGGGAATGGCGACGACGGCGGTGCTGGTGGCAGCGGGAGCACAGGCCGCGAAGCCGGCTCCCCCGGCACCCCCGGGGACCCAGGGCCGATCGGCAGCTCCGGCGCCGGCGGCGCCGCCTTCGGCTCGGTAGATGACGACGGGTACTACCCCGCGGTAGGCGGCACCGGCGGTACAGGTCGGGCCGGCTTCGGAGGAGGAGGAGGCGGGGGTGGCACCAACATCGTCTTCGCAGCGATCGCCTGCGGTGGCGGCGGCGGCGGGGGTGGTGAAGGCGGGGTGGGCGGATACGGCGCAACGGGCGGCCTCGGGGGCGGAGCGTCTCTCGGTGTTCTCCTCCTGGGTGCGTCGGATGTCGTGGTGGTCGAGAGTGACATTCGGACCTCGGAGGGCGGCGCCGGCGGAATCGGCGGCCGCGGAGGCGCGGGCCAAGAGGGCGGAGACGGTGGCGACGGTGGCTCCGGGGACGGGGACGACCGGTATGCCGGCGGCAAAGGCGGCAAGGGAGGTCGTGGCGGCACCGGCGGGCCGGGGGGCGGCGGTGGTGGCGGCCCGTCGATCGGAATCGTCGCCCAAGCTTCGGTGACGCTGGACGCCTCCGAAGGGAACGTCTACACGCTCGGGCCAGCCGGGCCGGGTGGGATCAGCGGCGGCACGGGGATCAATGGGCAGGCCGGCACGGAGACCGAGGTGCACGTGGTGAACTGAGGCGCGGCAACTGAGCTGTGCAGCACGAGCCTCGCGGGGAGGGTGGCCTCCCTCGAGGCTCGTGCTAGTGTTGGGCTTCGACCTGACCTGCTGCTCGGAACGGAGCGATCGATGGACAGAAGACACTTCTTGGCCTCGTCCGGGGCGAGCCTTGCCGGCGTTTCCTTGGGGCTTCAGGGAACGCCCAGGCCAGCACGGGCGCAGACATCAAACTCTTCAGACGTCCTCGTCATCGGCGCAGGGACGTTCGGGGTATGGACGGCGTATCACCTCAGTCGACTCGGGGCCTCGGTGACCTTGGTCGACGCCTATGGTCCCGGAAACAGTCGTGCGAGCTCGGGCGGCGAGACGCGCCAAATGCAGGCGGACACCCGTAGCGACCTGTACACCCGCAGTTCGATCGATTCGTACGGCTGGTGGAAACGACTCGAACGTGAGTCCGGGATATCGATCGTTCTCGAAACCGGAAAGGTCGATCTGTCCCTCTCGGCCGAGGATCGCGACGTCGGGGAAGAGGTCGCCGGCCGTCACCAGCGGTTCGGAATCGAGGGGACAGAGATCCTCGAACCCGATGAGGTTCGCTACCGCTGGCCACAGATGCACAGCGACGACGCCAGCTGGGGTATCTACTCCGAAGGGGCAGCGGGGTGTGTCATGATGGCCCGGAAGGGCGTGGCGGTGGTCGCGGAGCAGCTTCAGCAACAGGGCGGACAGGTCCGCACGTCCCATGTTCGACCCCGTCTCACCTCGACCGGGGCGGTCGAAGGTGTGACCACGCAGGACGGTGAGACGCTCAGCGCTGGGCACTACGTATTTGCCTGTGGTCCTTGGCTGTCGACGCTGTTCCCCGACCTGCTGGGGCCGCGCCTACAGGTTCAGCGCCGGGACGTTCTGTTCTTCGGCTCCCCTCCCGGAGACTCGCGGTTCGCGTATCCACATATGCCGACGTGGTTCGTCCGTGGGTCTGGCTTCTACGGCTTTCCGGACATCGAAGCGCGCGGCTTCAAGGTCGCCCCGTATCCCGACTACAACGTGATCGACCCCGACGTCGATGAACGGCTGATCATGCCGCACCAGGTCCGCCGCGGTCGCCAATTCTTGGCGCATCGATTCCCCGGCTTGGCGGACATGCCCATCAGCGAGACCCGCGTCTGCCAGGTCACCAATACGTCGGACCGGGATTTCATGGCCGACGTTCATCCGGAGTCCGATAACGTGTGGATCGTCGGCGGCGGCAGTGGCCACGGCTTCAAGCATGGCCCTGCGGTAGGAGAACACCTCGCGAACCGGATCATCGGCGGAGAGGTCCGGGACGACTACCTCGAGGCCTTTACGGTCCTGAAGGACGAATTCGCCTAGCGGCCTGCCCCCCCTCGACCGTGGGGGCTTGTTGAGAATCCGCTATCGTTCGGCAGTCGAACGCCGCTCTTCCACGCGGCGCGAACCCCGGAGTCCCCAACGATGACTGGCCCGTTCCTCGCGGTAGACCGCCTCACCGTCTCAAGGGGCGGTCGCACGGTGTTGCAGGATTTGAGCTTCGAAGTGCAACAGGGCAACGTCTTTGCCCTGCTCGGCGGCAACGGCGCCGGCAAATCGACCACTCTCCTGACTCTGCTCGGGTTGGTGACACCCGACGCGGGCGAGGCTCGGATCGATGGTCGACGAGTCCAAGACGACCCGGAAGCCATCCGGCGTGTTACCGCGTACCTCCCCGAGTCGGCGAACCTCTATCCGCACCTGACCGCCCGCGAAAACCTCGACTACTTCCTATCACTCGCGGCGGTATCGCCCTCGAGTGAAGACATCGAAAAGGCCCTCGACGAAGTGATGCTCGCTCCGGAAGCGCGGGGTCGGGTTCTTTCGGGATACTCGAAGGGGATGCGACAGAAAGTGGCGATCGCCCTGGCCATTCTCCGACGCGCGCCCCTGCTGCTCCTCGACGAGCCCACCTCGGGTCTCGACCCTGTGGCAGTGGACGAGTTCAATGGGCTGATCGGTTCACTCGCCGATCAAGGGACGACGGTCATGATGGTGACCCATGACGTCTACGGCGTCTGTCACGTGGCCCGAAGCATCGGCCTCCTTCGTGAGGGCAGACTCGTCACGACCTTCGACGCGCCGGAGGGAGAACGATTCGACCCGGGCATGCTCCACGACGCCTTCAGCCGCGGAGCTGAGTCGTGATTGCGGCGTGGCGGATCTGCAGAGAGGAATGGCGCTACTGGTCCCGTTCTCGACTGGCGATCGCGGCTGCTCTACTCGCCGCCTTCGTGAGCGTGGCGGCCGTAACCAGCACGATGGCCTGGGTGTCGGCCGAGGCCAGCAGTCGTCAAACGATGCAGACGGCGGCCGAGGAGGCGTTCCGATCTCAACCGGATCGGCATCCTCACCGCATGGTGCACTACGGCCACTACGTCTTCCGAACGCCCGCCCCTCTCGCAGTGTTGGACCCTGGTGTCGACCGCCTCACTGGGTCCGTGATGTTTCTGGAGGGTCACCGACAGAACTCGGCGACCTTTCCTCCGACGTACGCCTCCCCTCAGGTCGCCGGCTTCGAGCGGCTCACGCCGGCCTTCACGTATCAGGTCCTCGTCCCGCTACTCCTGATCGTCGTCGGGTTTTCCGTCGTGGCCAGGGAACGGGAGTTGGGCACGGACGTGCAACTCACCGCTCAGGGTGTGCGACCAGGCCACGTCGTGCTCGGGAAGTTCTCCGCCCTCTTCTCGCTCGCCCTCTTGCTGATGGCGCCGCTCGTGTTGGGTAGCGTCTTGGCTACGCGCGGAGGAGAGCCGGCCTCGACGGCCGCGACCCTCGTCTTCGCGTACGGTCTGTACCTGGCGTTCTGGTCGCTGGCCATCGTCGCCATTTCGGCTCATGCGTCTCGCCCGGCCCTGGCGCTCCTTGGGGGTTGTGTCGCCTGGACGCTCGTAGCCGTCGTCGTCCCGCGGATCGCGGCGGACGTGGGGGCGACAGCTTCGCCAGTCTCCGGAAGAATCGAATCCGACCTCGCCCTGCTCGAAGACCTTCGCGAGGTCGGGGACGGGCACAACGTCGCGGACCCAGCCTTCGAAGGGCTCCGCGCCAGGGTCCTCGCGGAGTACGGAGCAGAGCGCCCGGAAGATCTACCCGTCAACATGCGGGGCATCGTCGCGGAAGCCTCGGAAGCTCGACTGACTGAGGTGTTGAATCGGTATGCGGAGGCTCGGATGGCCGCAGAGCTTCAGCAGGCCGAGCTCACCCGCCGAGCCGCCTTTCTGTCTCCGACCGCCGCCTTACGAACCGTGTCGATGCGGACCGCCGGGACAGACCTCGAGAACCACCACAGATTCCTCCGGGCCGCTGAGAACGCTCGCTTCGACTTCGTCCAAGAGTTGAACCGTGTGCACATCCAAGAGCTGTCCTACATCGATGACGTCAACCGGAACTTGGACGAGGCTTCCGGGATCCGAGCCCGGGTCAGTGCCGACAATTGGCGGGTCCTCCAGTCATTCGACTTCGCTCCCGCAGCTGCCGGAGAGCGACTTCGCTCTGCAGCTCCATATCTCCTGCTCCTTCTTCTGTGGACAGTAGGGACGGCCTGGTTCGCGCTTGCAGGAGTGAGGAACACCGAGGGGTGGCTCCATGCGCGGTAGCCTCCGGCGGGAGTTGTGGTTCCTTCTGCGTGATCGCCATGCCACCCGGACGGTCTTTGCCGCTCTACTCCTCTCGGTCTTGGCAATCGGGATGGGGCTTCGCGAAGTCGAGATGCAGCAACGCGAGGTGGCATCCCTCTCGTCCAGCACACTGGTGGACCTTGAAGCGTCGTTGGACGGACAGCCAGATCCGGGCAGTGCAGCATACTACGGATTTCGGCTCGTCTTCGACCCGCCGAGCGCACTCGCCTTTGCCGCTCAAGGTGTCCGCGACGACATGCCGTGGAAACACCGCCTTCGCCTCCTCGCTCTCGAGGGTCAGATCTATGAAAGCGACCCGGGCAACCCGGAGCTCAGGCAAGCCGGCCGACTCGACTATTCCTTCCTCATCGGGATGCTCGCGCCCCTGCTCGTGATTCTGCTGCTCTATGACCTCGTCGGGCGGGAGCGACGCCAAAACCGTTATCACCTGTTGGCCGCAACGGGAGGCAATGCGGAGACCGTGCTCTATTGGCGTGCGGGTCTCAGGTCGGCAGCACTCGCCCTGGCCCTCGTCTGCCCTTTCGTGGGCGCCGCGCTGTGGTCCGGAGCACCGGGACCCGATGTACTCCTCCTCGCGGCGGTGGCCGTGTGCCACATCTCGTTCTGGGCCGCCCTGACCGTGGGGGTCACGCGGCGGATCGACTCGGCGGCGACATCCGCCGCTGTTCTTCTCGGCGCGTGGGTAGTGGCGGCGCTGGCGGTCCCCGTTGTCGCCGCCGCGGTGGCGGAACGCCAGTACCCGGTCCCCGAGGGTGGGGAGATTCTTCTCACCCAGAGGGAGACGGTCAATCGTGCGTGGGATCTACCGGAAGAGCACACGATGGTGGCGTTCGTCGCTTCGCACCCCACGTGGGAAGAGTATGCGGAGGTCTCCGAGACGTTCGAGTGGAAGTGGTACTACGCGTTCCAACAGGTGGGCGACGAATCGGTGTCGGAGGAATCCGAGGCGCTGAGACGAGGGATTCGGGAGCGCGATCGATTCATGGGACTGGCGTCGTGGGTATCCCCGCCTCTTCTGGTCGAACGCGCGTTTTCCGGGCGTGCCGAGACCGATATTGCCGCGTATCAACGCTACGAGGCGTGCGCTCGCGACTACCACCGGTACCTCAGGGAAGCGCACTACCCGATGATCTTCGGCGCGGAGCCCTACGACATGGACGCCCTGCTGGATCTCGAGGCCCTTCGTGATTGCTCCGTAGCCGACTGAACCCCGACACCCCTGCCCCGCAGACTGGCCGGTCGCTGCGAGCGCTCCTAGCTTCGGCCCACATCCGGAATCGGCCCGTCCTGTCTCGCAGGGCGGGCCGAAGCCGCACCTGGAGGAGGTCCCATGTCCGTTCGCCCTTCCCTTGCCGTCGCCGCCGCGCTGATCGGGCTCAGCGCGGCGACCTCGACCCAGGCCCAAGACGTGCTCTCTCTCGAGCACTACATGGACATGGAGAGCGTGGGATCGCCGCAGATCTCGCCCGACGGGGCGCGGATCGTGTACACGCGCGGCTGGGTCGACCACGTCAACGACCGCCGCGAGTCGTCGCTTTGGCTCATGAACGCCGACGGGACGCGCAGCCGCCACCTGCTCGACGGCGGCGGGGCGCGCTGGTCGCCGGACGGCTCGCGGATCCTCTTCACGGCGCCCGGAGAGCCGAGCGGAGCGCAGATTCACGTGCGATGGATGGACGCGGAGGGCGCAGTGTCCCAGGTCACCCGACTCGAGAACGGTCCGTCGTCCCCGCGCTGGTCCCCCGACGGGGAGTGGATCGCCTTCACGAGCCGTGTCGACGACCGAGCGGACTTCGCCGGCGTGGAGCTCCCCGGACGGCCGGATGGCGCCCAGTGGACCCAGGGGCCGAAGATCGTCGAACGCGCGGGATACAAACGGGATCGATCCGGCTACATCGACACCGGCTGGACACACGTCTTCGTCGTTCCAGCCGAAGGGGGCACGCCGCGCCAGCTCACCCACGGGGATTGGAATCACGGGAGCATCGCGTGGAGCCCGGACGGGGAAGAGATCTACTTCAGCTCGTATCGAGACGACGAGTGGGACCGCCCGGAGAACTGGCAGGAGTCCGAGATCTACTCGGTGAACGTCCGGTCGGGCGTGATCGAGAGGCTGACGGACCGGCGCGGGAGCGACGCGCAGCCCGTTCCCTCGCCCGACGGGTCCCTCATCGCCTACATCGCCGGCGACGAACACGACGACACGTATCGGAACGCCAAGATCCGGGTCATGAACCGGGACGGTTCGGGCTCCCGGGTGATCTCCGGCGACCACGACCGACAGTCCGGCGGCCTCATGTGGGCGCCCGACGGAAGTGGTCTGTACTTCAACGTCAGCCGGGATGGGTATCGCGGCCTCCACTTCGTCAGCGTCGAGGGGGGAGTCTCCCGACTCACGGAAGGCGAACAGCTCCTCTCTCTGTCCTCGTTCAGCCACGACGGGATCGCGGTCGGGACGATCGCGTCGGCCCACGAGCCGGGCGACCTCTACCGCTTCTCGCTCTCCGACCCGGACGCCACCGAGCGTCTGACACGGGTCAACGAGGACGTACTCGCTCACGTCGAGCTCGGCGAGGTCGAAGAAGTCTGGTACCGGTCCGAGCCCTTCGACATCCAAGGCTGGATCGTGAAGCCGCCGGACTTCGACCCCTCGGTCGAGTATCCCCTCATGCTGGTGATCCACGGCGGCCCGCATGCCATGTACAACGGAGGCTTCAACTTCGCCTTCCAGGAGCACGCCGCGAACGGGTATGTCGTGCTCTACACGAACCCTCGGGGCTCGACCGGATATGGGACCGAGTTCGCGAACGCGATCGACCACGACTACCCCGGCGTCGACATGCAGGACCTCATGCGCGGCGTCGATCACATGCTCGGCACCGGGTACATCGACGAGGACAACCTCTTCGTCTTCGGCTGCAGCGGCGGGGGCATCCTCACGACGTACATCGTCGGCAACACCGACCGCTTCACCGCCGCCTCCGCCAACTGTCCGATCGTGAACTGGATGTCGGCGATGGGGACGTCGGACGCGATCTCCTACACGCGGACGTTCGAGACGCCGTTTTGGGAGGACCCGACCGAGTGGATCGATCGCTCCTCCATCTTCTACGTCGGGAACGTGACGACGCCGACGATGCTCATGACCGGCGAGAACGATCTCCGTACGCCGATGGGACAAACCGAGGAATACTACCAAGCGCTCCAGTACCTCGGCGTACCCACCGTGATGGTCCGATTCCAGGACGAATGGCACGGGACGAGCTCGAAACCCTCGAACTTCTTACGCACTCAGCTCTACCTTCGGAAGTGGTTCGAGCAGTGGGGAACGCATCGACGGATGGTGAGCTGACGAATCCCTGTGACTCGACCGTATTCATGGTGGTCCATAGGGACGGAAGGAGGTCGGAGACCTTCTTCGACAAACCGGTGTATTGCATGAGGACGGGCGATTGATAGAGTTGAGGCCCGCCTTCGGAGCGAGATAGAGACGATCGTGACGCCTACTACGTCAGAAGTCAGCCCCGCAGAACGACTTCGCGGCATCGTTCCCGATGTCGAGATCGCGGCCTTGGGCCCGATCATCGAGGAAATCGAGGAATTGAAGGTTGCCCGAAAGGCGGCGGTGCTGGCCCATAACTACATGACGCCGGACATCTTCCACGGCGTATCCGACCTGAAGGGCGATTCGCTCGCCTTGGCACGGATGGCGGCGGAGACCGAAGCCGAAGTCATCGTGATGGCCGGGGTTCACTTCATGGCCGAGACGGCCAAGATCGCGAACCCCGAGAAGACGGTACTCATCCCCGACCTCGAGGCCGGCTGTTCGTTGGCCGATGCGATCACCGGCGCGGACGTTCGCCTATTGCGGGAGCGTTACCCCGGGGTGCCCGTGGTCACCTACGTGAACACGAGCGCCGAGGTAAAGGCGGAGTCCGACATCTGCTGCACGTCGGGCAACGCGGTCCAGGTGGTCGAGTCTCTCGGGACGGATCGAGTGATCTTCCTCCCCGACCAGTACCTGGGTCGGTGGGTCGCGCAGAACACCGATGTGGAGATCATCCTCTGGGAGGGCTCGTGCATGGTGCACGAGCGCTTCACAGCCGAGGAGCTCCGGGGATATCGGGCCCTGAACCCGGGCATCCAGATCATCGCGCATCCGGAATGTCCGCCGGACGTCTTGGACGAGGCCGACTACGTCGGGTCCACCGCCGGCATGATCAACTGGGTCAAGGACGAGAAGCCGCGTCAGGTCGTGATGGTCACGGAATGCTCGATGAGCGACAACGTCGCGGCCGAGTCGCCCGAGACCGAATTCATGCGCCCGTGCAACCTCTGCCCTCACATGAAGCGGATCACGCTCGAGGGCATTCGGGATGCACTGCGCGACATGAAGCACGTCGTCGAGGTCGACCCGGCCATCGCCGAGCGCGCCAAGGTTGCCGTCGAACGCATGCTGGCCGTCCCGGTCTGATCGAGCCCTGACGACGAACGACGCGGCCGACCTCGACGACTTCCTCGAGGCGGCTCTCGCCGAAGACCTCGGTGAGTCGGGAGACGTGACCTCCATCGCAACGATCGACGCGGAGGCCACCGCTACCGCCCATATCGTCGCGCGTGAGCGCGGCTGCATCGCCGGTCTCGGGGTCGCCCTTCGCGTCTTCGAGCTCCTCGACGACGAGGTCGCCGTCGGGGCGGTCGCCACGGATGGCGATGTGGTCGAAGCCGGTACACGGCTCGCGACCGTGCACGGGCCGGCCCGGTCGATCCTCTCCGCCGAGCGCCTGTCGTTGAATCTCCTCGGCCAGCTGAGCGGCGTCGCGACCGCAACGCGCGCCCTGGTGGATGCCGTCGGGGGCACGAGCGCCACGATCCTGGACACGCGAAAGACGGTCCCCCTCCTGCGCAGCCTTCAGAAGATGGCCGTCTCTGCAGCGGGTGGCGCGAACCATCGGATGGGCCTGTACGACCAGGTGCTGATCAAAGACAACCACATCGAGGCGGTCGGATCCGCCGCGGAAGCCGTGCGCCGTGCGCGGGAGGCGGTCGGATCCGAGATGATCGTCGAAGTCGAGATCGATCACCTCGAGGACCTCGAGGGAGTCATCGAGGCCGGCGCAGACATCGTGCTCCTCGACAACATGGGCCCCGAAGAGCTGCAGTCGGCCGTACGCCGGGCCGACGGTCGAGTCCTCCTGGAAGCCTCGGGCGGGATCACCTCGGAGACGGTTCGGGCGGTCGCGGAAAGTGGCGTCGACCGGATCTCGGTCGGCGGAATCACACACTCGGCGCCCGCGCTCGACGTCGCACTCGACTTCGAGTAGCAAAGGGCCCGGACCCCGCGTTGTAGCGGATAGAAGCCGCCCCTACGTTGGCCCGGTGATCGTCCAATGCCAGGAGCCGTCATGAGGTTCGTCTTTCGCATCGCCGCGGCGCTGTGCGTCCTTCTCTCAGCCGTATCCCCCCCGCGGATCCATGCGCAGGAGGCGGACCTCGCACGCCTCTTCGACCTTGGCGGACTCCTGCTCGACACGAACGGGGACAGCGTTCCCGACCGGGTCGATGCGTCGCTTCTCTTGGGGGCAGATCCATCTCTCACCCAACTGTCGGCGGCGGCCGAGATCAGCGGCCGACTCGGATTCGAGACGATGGCGCTCGATCTCCCGGTAGCACGTGGCTCGGCGGCCGGTCACGTCATCGTCGTGGGGCGTGGCGGCCTCGCAGCGGGAGGGGTCCCCTCCACACCGGTCGATCCGACTTCCCTCGATTCGGGGGAAGGAGTGGTGTCGATCGCTGTCGTGGACGGGATTTTTCAAGCCAACAGAGTCCGGTCATCAAAGGAGCAGCAAAGTACGTTGCAGGGGAGATCATAGCCATCGCAAAAACAAAAGCGGCCCGAGAATCCTGTGCATTAACGCCGGTTCAAGAAGTCCAACTACCAGTAGCGCCTCAGCCAATGGACCCAAATAAATTGTTCAGACAGCAGACACTCACAGACTTAACACCATGCTTCCTGGAACAAAACATCGCAGAAATGGTAGATAAGATCAGCAAAGGGGAAGAAGGACATCCAAGAGTCGACGTCCCTATTGACTGTACAACACAGCTATATTTGCGTATGTACCCCATACAGTGGCAGAAGCAGATGAGACAGAAAATAGAGGAACTATACAGCTATGGAATGGTTAAGCTGTACAACAAGTGGCCACAGATAGTGGGACTCGAACTCCAAATAATATCGGATGCCGAAGAGGAGAACCCCGATCACGGAGAGATTCGCGCACGAACGATTGGAACCATTAACCGAGATTTGGAAGATCACCAGCGACGGAACGAGAGGGAAAGACCAAAAACAGAGAACGAATGGCGGAGAATCAAATACAGCGTCCTAGTCATTTCTCGCCGCCAACCTTGGGTCCTTCTCCTGCAGAATGTTAAACTGACCAACTCGCAATTTACCTGGGTCAAGAACAAAATGGAGGAATTCCAAGTGCTGTCGAGCTTATTGCTGGGACCAGAGGCCGACGACCTCCACTA